>NZ_BAAASD010000001.1:0-649065 GCF_039532705.1 Streptomyces sparsogenes subsp. cuspidosporus
CCGTGGTCACCGGATCCTTCCGCCGTGACCACGGCACACACCACCAGCTGATGCTCTCCCTGGCGGAACTCGCCGTCCACGGCACCCCCGTGGACTGGGACACCGTCTGCCACACCCCCCACCACCCGTGGATCGACCTCCCCACCTACGCCTTCCAACACCAGCGCTACTGGCCGCAGCCGATGTCGCCCGAAGCCAGGTCGACCCACCCGGGCGGGGCGCGGGAGGACGCGGATGCCCGGCTGTGGGAGATGCTGGAGTCCGGCGACCTGCCGGGCCTCGCCGGGGCCCTGGGGCTGGAGGGCACCGCCGATATCGAGACGCTGAAGCCCATGGTCTCGGCTCTGGTGTCGTGGCGGCGGGCGCAGCGTCAGAAGGCCGAGGCCGACTCCTGGTACTACCGGGTCGTGTGGGCTCCGGTGGTGGCCGACGGCCCGGTCGGGCTGTCGGGGCGTTGGCTGGTGGCGGCGCCCCATGACCGGCTCGACCATCCTGTCGTACAACTGTGCACGCGAGCACTGACCGCCCACGGCGCGCAGGCCGTGTCGCTGCCCATCGCCGACCTCGGCAGCCCAGAGGTTCGGCGACAGCTCCAGGACACCCTGCACGGCCTGACGAGTCCGCCGGATCAGCCTGTGACCGGCGTGCTGTCCCTGCTCGCCCTCACCCGTGGCACAGACCCTCTCGCCGTCACGTCCCACCTCCTCCGCGCCCTCGACGAACACCACGTCTCCGCCCCTGTGTGGCTCATCACCCACAACGCCGTCTCCACCGCGCCCGGCGACCCTGCGCCCGACCCCCGCCAAGCCGCCCTCTGGGGTCTGGCTCAGAACCTCGGCATCGAGGGGGCGCCAGGTCGCGGTGGGGTGATCGACCTGCCGGCGGGGGCCCGCTCGTCGGCGGCCGCCGCCCTGGCGCGGGTGCTGACCGGAGGGGCGGGCGCGGACCAGATGGCCGTCCGGGACAGCGGCGTCTTCGCGCGGCGGCTGGCGGCCGCGCCCTGCCGGGACGGCGGCAGCCCTGAGCTGGACGGCACCACGCTGATCGTGGGCGGTGCGGACCCGGCCGCCGAGCCGATGGTGCGGTGGCTGGCGAGCCGGGGCGCGGAGCATCTGCTGGTCGTGGTGCCGGAGGGCGAGGAGCCCGACGCGGTGCGCTCCCGGGCGGCGGTCGACGCGGCGGGAACGGAGGTCACTGTGTTCTCCTGCGACCTGGCCGATCGGGCGGCGCTCGCGGAGGTCCTGGCGAAGGTGCCGGGGGAGCGTCCCCTGCGCCGCGTCCTGTGCTTCGTGCCGGTCACCGCGGCGAACACCGGCGGCCGCCCGGCGGGTTCCCCGCCGCCGCCCGGGGGGTCCGCGGGCGGAGGCCTGCCCGGCCCTGACGAGCCGACCCACGCGCTCACCGCGCCGGCGCGCCACCTCGACGCGCTCACCAGGGACATGGACCTGAGGTCCTTCGTGGTGTGCGTGCCGTTCGCCGGGTTCCTGGGCGTCCCGGACCACGGATGGCAGGCGCCCGCGGCGGCCGCGCTGGACGCGCTGGTGGAACGCCGCCGTGCGCACGGCCGGGCCGCGTCCCTGCTGGCCCTCGGCCCATGGGCCGAGAGCGCTGACGGGCCGGCTGCCGACGGGACGGGCGCCGATGGGACGGACGCGGACGAACCCGGAGCGGAGGGGCCCGGCGTGGACGGCTTCGGATCCGTCCTCGGGGGCTGGCAGCAGCCGTTGCCCCGGCGACTGGCCGGGACGGTGCTGGAGCGGGCGCTGCTGGAAGGCGACGGCGAATCCCTCGCCTTCGCCGACGTCCAGTGGAGTGCTGTCGCGGACTACCTTGCGGAGCGCCCCTCGACGGCTCTCTTCGACGCCATCCCCCAGATCCGCGACCGTCGCGCGTCGGCCATGGGGAACGGGCGGGGCGAACAGGGGATCGAGCGGACGATACGGCCGGAGCGGCTCGCCGCGCTGTCCGACGAGGGGCGGTACGACTTGCTGCTCGGCGCCGTTCGGGAGCAGCTCGCAGCCGTGCTGGGCCATGACGGTCCGGACAGCATCGGCCCGAAGGACGGCCTCCGGGAACTGGGGCTGGAGTCGGTCACCGCGGTCGAACTGCGGCGGCGACTCGCCGTCGTCACCGGGCTGACGTTGCCGGCCACAGTCGCCTTCGACTTCCCCACGCCCGCGGCACTGGCCGAACACCTCGTCAAGGAGTTGCTGCGGAGCTGACCGGGAAAGAACGGGGGCGGTGGACCGGCCCAAGCCCGGTCCACCGCCCCCCTCGGCTCTTAATTTCTCAGGGCACGACCGCGGAGAACAGCGCCATACAACCGCGCACGGTGAGTGTGTGCTCGGCGAAATGCTTGCCGAGCATCAGTTTCAGATCGCCGACACTGTCGTCGGCATTATGGAAGGAGCCCCGCTTGTTGTAGTCGCGGATCAGTGCCCGGGCCGCGCGGGACACCGGAACGCCCTTTGCCAGAACGGTGCTCCCCGCCACCCGGGCCCCCGACCGACCGGCCTTCGCCACATTCGCGAAGATCACGTCCGCCTTTTCGGCGATGGTGCCCGGAATGCAATGCAGCAGCAGATTCAGCGCCACGGAGTCGAAGCCGCCCGCGGACACCCCCTGCCAGGAAGACAGCTGGTCGAGCGCGTTGGCCTGGACGGTCCTCGGCTGGAGCCGCGCCAACCGCCGGCTGGAGAAGGCCAGCGTCTTCGGGTTGAGATCCAGCAGCGTGATCTCCGGTCGGGGCACCGGGAACCGGGCCTTGTCCGGAAAATATCCGGTCCCCGCACCGATTTCCAGATGGCGGGCACCCAGGGCGCTCTGATAGTTGCGCATGATTTCGGTCTTGGTGCAGCCCCAGGCGAAGCGGCAGCTCAGACCTAACACCATGAAGTCGTATATGGTGAGCAGCCCTTTGCTGTACGATGCCTGGCCCGCGTGGATGTCCTGTTCTCTGCGGTCAGCGGCGGAATGTGGATTCGACATGCCGAGATGCTAGCAATTCGGCGTGAAATCCAACAGGCGCATTTGATGGGAATAAACGGAATCATCGCTCCGGCGCCCCCGCCCTGTGTTGTTCGTGTCAGCGCGTGTGGCCCCGTGCCGTTCGTGTCAGCCCGCGCGCTGGTCGATGAGCGCGGCCAAGCCGTCCAGGATGCGCTGGAGGCCGAACTCCCAGGCCTGGTCCTGCCCCTTGGATGCGGCGGTTGCCGAAAGGGCCGCGGTGAGCTGGGGAAACCGCTCGCCGTGGGTTCGCATCAGCTCGCCGAGGACGGCGCCCAGTTGGGCCTCGGGGCGGCCGGCGGGGCCCGCCGCGCGGGCCTGCTGGGTGATCGCGCGTACATGACCGACCAGCAGGGCGGCCGCGTCCATCCGTTCGGCGCCGGTCAGCCCCGTGCCGTCCAGGGCGGACACGGCACCCTCCAGCCAGGACAGCTCCGCCGGCCCCATGACCCGCGGCCCGACCGTGGCGTCCAGCACCCATGGGTGCCGGCCGAAGGCGGCGATCAGGTGCCGGGCCCATTCCTCCAGCCGCTCCCGCCAGCCACCGCCGTGCGCCGTCGCCGCCGGGCAGGGGCCGATCGCGGCCTCCACCATCAGTGCGACCAGCTCGGCCTTGCCCGGCACATACCGGTACAGCGCCATCTTGGTCACGCCCAGCCGCGCGGCGACCCGCTGCATGGACACATCCGCCAACCCCTCCGAGTCGGCGACCTCGATCCCGGCCCGAGCGATGCGGTCCAGGTCGAGTGTCGGCCTGGGGCCCCGCGTGGGCTTGGGGTGCGGACCCCACAGCAGCCGCACCACCTCGGCGTGCTCGCCCTCCATGTGTCTGCCGTCCCTCCTGCCCGGCCTTGCCGAAACAACCGCGTCTACGGTACACAGTCATCCAATAGTGTCCATCGGACACAGTTTTCGGGCGGACCAAGTGCAGCAAGCGCAGCAAGTGCAGAAAGTGGATCAAGTGGAGGAATCCGAGCCCATGAACAGGAACGTCCTCATCTCCGGCGCGAGCGTCGCCGGTCCGGCGCTCGCCTACTGGCTGGGGCGCCACGGCTTCAAGCCCACCGTCGTCGAACTGGCCCCGGCCCTGCGCCGGGGCGGCCACGCCGTCGACTTCCGCGGCGCGACGCACCTCACCGTGCTCGAACGCATGGGTCTGCTCCCCGAGCTGCGCCGCCTACGGACCGGCGGCAGCCCGATGCGCTTCGTCGACGAACGCGGCCGCACACTGCTGCGCCTGCCGGCGGAGTTCGCCGGCGGCGAGATCGAGGTGCTCCGCGAGGACCTGGCCCGCCTGCTCCACGAGCGCAGCCTCCCCCACACCGAGTACCTCTTCGGCGACTCGATCACCGGTCTCACCGAGACGCCCACCGGTGTGCAGGTCGACTTCGAGCGGGCGGCCTCACGCGACTTCGACCTGGTCGTCGGCGCGGACGGACTGCACTCCAACGTCCGCCGCCTCGCCTTCGGCCCCGAGGAGAACCATGTGCGCCACCTCGGCTACTACGCCGCCACCTGGCAGCTGGCCAACGACCTCGGACCGGGGAAGGGCTCGGTGGCGTACAACGCGCCCGGGCGCCTCGCCTCCGTCGGTGCCGACCACCGCGACCCAACACGGGCGGGCGCGTTCTTCGTGTTCGCGTCGCACCGGCTGGCGTACGACCGCCACGACCCCGAACAGCAGAAGCGCCTCATCGAGGACGCGTTCTCCGGCCTCGGCTGGGAGGTGCCCCGTCTGCTCGCCTCGCTGCGCGAGGCCCCCGACCTGTACTTCGACTCGATCAGCCGCGCGGACGTGGACACCTGGTCCAGGGGGCGGGTGTGCCTCGTCGGCGACGCCGCCTGCGGAGCCACCATCGGCGGCATGGGCACGGGAACCGCGGTGGTCGCCGCCTATGTGCTGGTCGGCGAGCTCGCCCGCGCCCGGGGCGACCACCGGGCCGCCTTCACCCGGTACGAGAACAGGCTCCGGAAGTACGCCAAGGGCTGCCAGGCGGGTGGCGGGCGCACCGGGAAGTTCCTCGCCCCCGCCACCGCCACGGCCATCCGCCTCCGCAACGCCGCGCTGTCCCGCCCCCTGCTGCTGAACACGATGCTCAAGCTGGGGGAGAGGGTCAGCACCGTGGCCCTGCCCGACTACCCGGCCGGGCCGCGTGATGTCCGGCTGAGCCCGCGGATCTCCCACTGAGTCCCGAGGCGAGGGCGGAGCGCCCCCGCCCGGAGACGGGGAGCACCCCTCGACCAGCCCGTCCCACGAGGGGGGCCGGCCGCCCCACCCATCCCCCCGACGGCTCCGTCCGGGCCAACGTCCTCGGCCCTGGCCGCGCTGCGGGAAGAGGGCCTCATCCGCCGCCTGGGGCTGGCAACATCGACGCCGAACACCTGGCGGAGGCCCGCGCCATCGCCCCGGTCGCGGCCGTCCAGAACGAGTTCAACGCGTCCCGGAAGG
This sequence comes from Streptomyces sparsogenes subsp. cuspidosporus, assembly GCF_039532705.1. Classification (NCBI taxonomy): domain Bacteria; kingdom Bacillati; phylum Actinomycetota; class Actinomycetes; order Kitasatosporales; family Streptomycetaceae; genus Streptomyces; species Streptomyces sparsogenes. The sequence goes on from NZ_BAAASD010000001.1 coordinate 5,456, forward strand.
GCCTGGCCAGACCGCGCCCGCCGCCGCCCCTGCCGGCGGCGGGCGCGGACGTGACGGCTCGTCACCCGGCCAGGGCCAGGCGTTCCACCAGCAGCACCCCGCCGATGACGATCATCATGGTGCCGGAAGCGCGGGTGACCGCCCGCGCCGCCGCGGGCCGGGTCTTCAGGACGGTCCGTGCCAGGACGCCCACGGCGAGGTAGACGACGGCGCAGGCGGTCATGTGGAGCGTGCCGAGCAGTCCGGTCTGCGCGGCGACCGGCCACCCGGTGGCCGGGTCGATGAACTGCGGGAACAGCGAGAAGTACAGGAGCAGCGCCTTCGGGTTCAGACCGCTGATCCCGACCCCCCTCAGCATGATCTGCAAGCGCGAGGAGCCCATGGTCTCCTCCGAGGCGGCCAACGCGGCCGGCCGCCTCAGCACGCCCCACCCGAGCCACACCAGATAACCGGCCCCGGCGACGGTCAGCGCGGTGAGCAGGGTCGGCGAACTCGCGACGATTACCACCAGGCCCGCCACGGCGAGCAGCGTGTATCCGGCGTATCCGGCGATCAGCCCGGCTACCGCCGGGACGACCGACCGGTCCCGCAGGCCCGCCGCGATCGCATACGCCCAGTCCGCGCCCGGGGTGAACACCAGCAGAAGATCCACTGTCAGGAAAGCCGCCAGCGTCGTCGTGTTCATGGATCGATCCCTCTCACGTGCTCCGTACGAGAGGAACGCTAGGTCGGATACGGCCGAAAATGTTCCCGTGTTTGCCTCGGGATCGCGCAATGTGGGGGAGAATCTTCTCCATGGATGCCCTGGACCGGAAGATTCTTGCCGAGCTGCAGATGGACGGCCGTCTCACGGTCACCGAGCTGGCCGCCCGGGTGCGGCTCAGCGTGTCGCCCTGCCACCGCCGCCTCCGCGACCTCGAACGTGAGGGCGCGATCCGCGGCTACCGCGCCGTCGTGGACCCGGCCGCCGTGGGTCTTGACTTCGAGGCCCTGGTCTTCGCCACGCTGCGCTGGGAGGACCCCGACACCGTCAGCGCGTTCGAAGAGGCCGTGGCCGCCGTCCCCCATGTCCTCCAGGCCCAGCGGCTGTTCGGCGAACCCGACTACCTCCTGCGCGTCGCCACGACCGACCTGGCCGCCTTCCAGCTGCTCTACGACGAGCGGCTGGCCAGGCTGCCCGGGGTCCAGCGCCTGACCTCCACCCTCGTGATGAAGCACGTGGTGGACGACCGCCCGCTGCCCGCCTAGTCGTCGGCTAGTCGGCGTCGGCAGCCGGGCGGAGGAACGCCGTAGCGCGGTCCGGTGGCTCGATCGTCCGCCCAGTTCCGCGACCTGGTCACCAGCGGAGGACCCGGCGGGCATGCTTCGCGTGTGCCACCGCGCACACCACCGCACCCCACCAAGGAAGGCCCGCATGCCGAATCACGGTGACTGGCAGTACACCATCTACCTCGACGGACTGACCGGCCGTGTGCCCTCGCTGCCGATGTCCTTCGCCGAACTGGAGCGGCGGGCCGAGGCCGCCATGTCCCCGGAGCTGTGGTCCTACGTCGCGGGCGGCGCCGGTGACGAACGTACCCAACGGGCCAATGTGACGGCGTTCGACGGCTGGGGGCTCATGCCGCGGATGCTCGCCGGCGCGGCCGAGCGGGACCTGTCGGTGGAGCTGTTCGGCCGCCGCCTGCCCACCCCGCTGCTGCTCGCCCCCGTGGGCGTCATCGGGCTGTGCGGCGACGACGGCCACGGCGATCTCACCACCGCGCGGGCGGCTGGGACGATGGGCGTTCCGATGATCGCGTCCACGCTCTCCCAGGACCCGATGGAGGACGTCGCCGCCGCGCTCGGCGACACCCCCGGCTGGTTCCAGCTGTATCCGCCGAACGACCGTGAATTGACGGAGAGCCTGGTCCACCGCGCCGAAGCCGCGGGTTTCGCCGCTCTCGTCGTCACCCTCGACACCCTCACCCTCGGCTGGCGCCCCCGCGACCTGGCCCTGGCGAGTTTCCCGCAGCTCGCGGGGGAGTGCCTGGCCAACTACCTCAGCGACCCGGTGTTCCGCTCCCGGCTCGCCGCGCCCCCGGAAGAGGACCCCCAGGCCGCGACCGGACTGTGGGCCACGCTGTTCGGCAACCAGCGCCTGTCCTGGGACGACCTCGCCTGGTTGCGCTCCCTCACCTCACTGCCCCTCCTGCTCAAGGGCATCTGCGACCCGGACGACGCGCGCCGCGCCGTCGACGGCGGCGTCGACGGCATCTACTGCTCCAACCACGGCGGCCGCCAGGCCAACGGCGGGCTGCCCGCCCTCGACTGCCTGCCCGGTGTTGTCGACGCCGCCGGCGACACCCCGGTGGTCTTCGACTCCGGCGTACGCGGCGGCCCCGACGTGGTCAAGGCGCTCGCCCTCGGCGCACGCGCGGTCGCCGTCGGACGGCCCTACGCCTACGGGCTGGCCGTCGGCGGGCAGGGAGGCATCGAGCACGTCCTGCGCTGCCTGCTCGCCGAGACCGACCTCACCCTCGCCATCGACGGCTACGCCTCGGTCGGCGCCCTCGACAGAACGGCCCTGCGAAGGGTGCGCTGAACGAGGCGACCGCCGCTGAACCAGCCGACCCCGCTGAACGAGCAGCCCCCTGAACGAGGCGACCCCCGCGGACGCACGACCGTGCCGTCCGACGGGGGTGTCCCTCGACGCTTCGCGCCCGGTCACCCGGGGGTGATCCGGCCTCGCCAGCCGCCTTCCTCTTCCCCGCGGTGTTCGATGAACTCCTTGAACCTGCGCAGGTCTCCCTTGACCCGCCGGTCGAGGACGCCCAGCATGTCGGCGGCCTTCTCCGACATGCCCGACGGCTGGAAGTCCATGGTCACATCGACGCGGGTGTGGGACTCGTCCAGGGGCTGGAAGGTCACGAGGCCCCGCTGCTGTATGTCGCCCGAGGTCGTGCGCCACGCGACCCGTTCGTCCGGGAGCTGGTCGATAACCTCGGTGTCGAACTCCCTGCGGGCACCGGCGACGCTGGTCACCCAGTGGTTGTGGCGGTCGTCCACCTGTTCCACCCGTTCCACGCCCTCCATGAACCGCGGAAACTCCTGGAAGAGCGTCCACTGGTTGTAGGCGGTCCGCACCGGCACCTCCACCTCGACGGACTCCTGGACCGTGCTCATCGTGACTCCTCTCGACATGACATAGATGACATAGCCGTGTGCGCCGGCGGCTCCCGGAGGAAACCGAACCGGCGGACACGTCGGGTCCCCTGGTGCGGCGGATACGAAACACCGGAGGCGCCCCGCGAGAGGCGGCGGAGGCGGGGGCGGCCACCACGCGGGCGGCCGTCCCGGCCCGTCACAGGCGGTAGATCTGCCCGGTCTGCGCCCCCTCCACCGAGCGCACATACGTCCGGGCGACGTCCTCGAGCGGCACCGAGCCCATGCCGGGGAAGAAGTCGCCGTAGGAGTCCAGGGACTCGGTGAAGACGTTCGGGGACACCGCGTTCACCCGCTGGGGGGCTATCTCGACGGCGGCGGCGCGGACGAACGCCTCGACCGCGCCGTTGGCCAGCGCTGCGGCGGCGCCGGTGACGATCGGCTCCTGCGCGAGAACGCCGGTGATCAGGGTGAAGGAGCCGCGCTCGGCGACATGGGCGAGGCCCTGGCGGACCAGTTCCACCTGGGCGAGCACCTTGCCGGTGAAGGCGGCCTGCCAGTCGTCCGGGCCGAGTTCCGCCAGCGGCTTGAAGGGCACCGAGCCGGCCGCGCTGACCACCGCGTCGACCGGCCCGGCCGCCTCGTAGAGGGCCCCGATCCGCGCCGGATCGGTGATGTCGAAGCGCAGGTCGCCCGAGGTGCGGCCGACGGTGCGGACCGTGTGGCCGCGGGCGGTGAGGGTCTCGTGCAGCGCGCGCCCGAGGGTGCCGCTTGCGCCGATCAGGAGGATGTTCTGCTGGCGGTTCGTCATGGTGGCCACGCTAGGCGGGGGCCGCGTGGCCGGTGAAATGCTTTCCGCGCAGTGCTTATGCTTGCCGGTCATGAATGTGGAGCTGCGTCATCTGCGGGCCCTGGCGGCGATCGGCGACGAGGGCACGCTGACCGGCGCCGCCCGCGCGCTGCACATCACGCAGCCCGCCCTCTCGCGCACCCTGGCCCAGCTGGAGCAGCGGCTCGGGGTGCCTCTGGTGGAGCGTACGACGCGCAGCCTGCGCCTGACCGGGCCCGGCGAGCGGCTGTGGGAGAGCGCGCACCGCATCCTGGGCCAGCTCGACGACGCCCTCGCCGATGCGGCCGGCCAGCTCGCGCCGCGCCCGCTGCGGCTCGCCTTCGCCTGGGCGGCGGTGGGCAGCCATACGGTGCCGCTCCTGCGGGACTGGCGCGAGCGCCACCCCGAGGTGCCGGTGCACATCCGCCGGGCCGACGATCCGGCGGCGCTGCTCCGCCGCGGCGAGGCGGATCTGGTGTTCCTGCGGGGGCGGCCGGCGCCGGACGACCCGCACCTCGTGCACCGGGCGGTGACCCATGAGCGGCGGATGGCCGCCGTACCGGTGGGGCATCCCCTGGCCGACCGGGCGGAGGTGGCCCTCGCCGACCTGGGCGCCGAGACGGTGGCGCTGTGCGCGACGGCCGCCACAACCAGCGCCGAGCTGTGGCCGGCCGGCCGCCGGCCGCGCACGGTGACCGTGCCCGGAGTCGACGAGTGGCTGACGACGATCGCGACCGGTGCGGCGGTGGGGGTGACCGCCGAGGGGACCGTCCACCAGCACCCGCATCCGGGCGTGCGCTATCTGCCCGTGCGCGACGCCGACCCCGTCACGGTCCATCTGGCCTGGCCCGCGCGTCCCGGCCACCCGTCGACGGACGCCTTCCGCCGCCACGTCGAGAGCCACCTCGCCGAGAGCCGCGTCGTCGAGAGCCGCGTCGTCGAGAGCCGCCTTGCTGAGAGCCACCTCGCCGAGAGCCGCCTCGTCGAGAGTCGCCGCGTCGTCGAGAGCCGCCTTGCTGAGAGTAACCTCGCTGAGAGCCGCCTCGCTGAGAGCCGCCTCTCCGGCAGCCGCCTCGCGGAGCACGGCGGGTCCGCCCGCGCGGGCCGGTGACCGACCACTCAGGCGCTCGGGGCGGCCCCACGCCGCCGGGTGGCCAGCATCTCCACCAGTTCGTCCGCGCTGCGCCGGGTGTGGGCCTCGACCTCGGCGTCGATGGTCTCCCCGTCGCCCTCGAGGATCGCCCGGATCAGGCTCTCGTGGACGTGCAGCGCCCGGTCGGGGTCCGCGCGTTCGCTCTCGTCGACGGAGATGGCGAGGTTGGTGTGGGCCTCCACGGTGGGCCACATCCGGATGAGCAGGATGTTCTCCGACGCCGCCCAGACGGTGCGGTGGAGTTCGATGTGGGCCTCGTGCAGCCGCTCCGCGTCGCCCGCGGCGTGGGCCGCGCGGTACGCCTCCCAGGCGCGCCGCACCCGGGCCTTGCGTGAGCCGTCCGGGTCGTCGGCGACGGCCCGCGCCGCCACCTTCTCCAGTGCCACCCGCACCTCGGCGACATCGGTCAGGAACTTCTCGTCCACGGTCGTCACCGCCACGCCGCGGTAGGGCTGCTGCTCCAGCAGCCCTTCGTGGATGAGCTGGTAGACGGCCTCCCGCAGCGTCGGGCGGCTGACACCCATCTGCTGGGCGATCCGGACCTCGCGCAGCCGCTGCCCGGGTTCGAGTTCTCCGGCCAGAATCGCACGTCGCAGCTCGCCGACGACGGCGTCCCGGCGGGTCTGGTTGGCCACCGGACGGGGGCCGGACGCCACCGGGCGTGCCTGCTCACTCATCGAACCTCCGCTGATTGTCGGACACATCGTAGGCGTACGCGGTCATGTCCACGGCGGCTTCGCACCGCCCGCGGGCCTGCCGCGGATTTCGGCCGGCCTATTGACGGTGGCCCGCCGGGCTCTTACGGTCCTGCACATCGCAGATTGTCAAACAATCTACGCCCGGGAGTGAACGGTCCACCACCCCCGACACCCCCGGCGCGAAGGCGCGCCCCCCCGCGCCCGACCAGGAGGTACCCGACCCCATGCGGATCACTGTGGTGGGAGCCGGCGCGACAGGCCTGGCCGGCGCCCATCGACTGGCCAAGGACGGATGCGAGGTCACCGGCGACACCGTGCTGCTCGCCGCCGGCGTGGGGACCGGCCGGATGGCCCGGCAACTCGGCGTGCCGCCGCCCATCCGCCCCGGCAAGGGCTACAGCGTCGACTACGCCCCCGCGCCGGTCGAACTGCGCACATCCCTCACCCTCGAGGACGCCCGCGTCGCCGTCACTCCGCTCGACGGGGTCGTACGGCTCGCCGGGACCATGGAGTTCGGCGGCCTGGAGGAGAAGGTCAACCCGCGCCGGGTCGCCGCCATCAAGTGCGCCGCCATCAAGCGCGCCGCCATCAAGCGCGCCGCCACCGAGTCGCCGCGCGGCTGGGGCGAGCCCGGGGGCGCGGCCATCGCCCACCACCGCGTCCCGGACCTCGCGGAAACCCTCTCGCCGCGCCGCTTCGCCCGCTGGTGACCCGCCGCCCCTCACCGATCCCCCTCTCCCCGTTCCCGGAGCACTCCCGTGACCACCCAGTTCACCGGCATCCTCGCCGCCGTCGCCACCCCGCTCACCGCCGACGGCTCGGCGGTCGACGCGGCGGGCGTCAGGCGCCAGGCCGACCACATCATCGGCGGCGGCATCCACGGCCTGGTCCCCGGCGGATCCACCGGCGAGTTCACCACCCTCACGCTCGACGAGCGCAAGCGCCTCACCGAGCTGTACGTCCAGGCCGCGGACGGCCGGGTCCCGGTCGTCGCCGGCACGGGCGCCCTGAGCACCGCCGACACCGTTGAGCTGAGCGTGCACGCCCAGAAGGCCGGCGCCGCCGCCGTCATGGTCGTCCCGCCGTTCTACGACGCCCTCACCTTCGAGGAGCTCAAGGCCTACTTCGCGGCGGTCGCCGAGGCCACCGACATCCCGGTGATGTACTACAACATCCCCTCCGCCACCGGCGTCCACCTCACCCCCGGGCAGCTCGCCGAACTCGCCCGCGAGACCTCCGTGTCCTCCTACAAGGACACCGGTGGCGACTTCGCCTGGTTCTCCGCCGTCCAGCAGGGGCACAGCGACGACATCACCGCACTCAACGGCTGGGACACCCTCACCTTCGCCGCCCTCGCCAGCGGCGCGAAGGCCGGCGTCTGGGGCACCGCGAGCGTCGTCCCGCGCCTGTGCGCCGACCTCTACGAGGCGGTCGCCGTCCGCGGCGACCTGGCGGCGGGCAGGGAGCTCTGGGCGAAGATCTTCCCGATCTGCCGGTTCCTGGAGACCCACAACTACGCCTGCGGCATCAAGACCGGCCTGGAGCTGGTCGGCGTGGGCGCGGGCCCCACCCGCCGCCCGGTCCTGCCGCTCGCGCCCGAGCATCGCGCCGAGTTCGCCCGGCTGCTGCGCGCCGCCGGGGTGGAGGTCGTGGACGCGTGAGCACAGACGCCTTCCCGAGCGGGCACGGCCGCCTCGACGCCGTCGACGTACACGCCGAGGGCGAGCCGGGCCGCGTCATGATGGGCAGTCATCTGCGCGTCGAGGGCGCCACCATGGCCGAACGCCTCCAGTACTGCGAGAAACACCTGGAGGGGCTGCGTCGCCTCCTGCTGCGGGAGCCGCGCCGGTCGGTCCACCGCTCGCAGGCCGGGCGACTCGCGCGGGCCGGCGCGGTGCTGCGCACCGTGGCCCAGCGGGAACTTCGGGTGCGCCACCCGGTCAACCCGGACATCGACGAGATCGCGCTGGTCATGCTGTACGAACCGGCTCCCGGCGGGGGCGTCTCCGGCCGCAACACGGTCGTCCTGCCCAACGGGCGGGCGGACCAGAACGCGCCCGAGACCTGGACGGGCTCGCTCGACCGCTCACCGTGCGGCACCGGCACCGGCGCCCGCATGGCCGCCCTCCACGCGCGCGGCGCGCTGCCCCCGCACACCGACTTCGTCCACGAGTCGATCCTCGGCACCACCTTCACCGGCCGGCTCACCGGGACCACCGCGGTCGGCCCCTACCAGGCCGTCCGGCCGGCCATCAGCGGCCGCGGCTGGATCACCGGCTTCCACCAGTACGTCCTCGACCCCACCGATCCCCTCGCCGAGGGCTACACCCTGGGCGACATCTGGGGGCAGTGAGCCCCGGCCCGCGGGAGACCCCGCCCGCGGGACCGGCCCACCGCCCCGGCCGGGTCCGGCTGCCGCACGGCCGGACCCGGCCCCGACCACCACCACACCTGGAGCACCATGGAAAACGACACCAAGGGCCAGCAGTTCATCGCCGGCGAGCGCCGCGACGGAACCTCGGGCGAGACGTACGAGATCACCGACCCGTCCACTGGTGAGACCGTCGCGACCGGCACCCTGGCGGGCCCGCGGGACGTGGGCGAGGCGGTCGCCGCCGCCCGCGCCGCCTTCCCCGGCTGGGCGGGGACCACCCCAGGCGAGCGCGCCGGCGCACTTCTGCGCTGGGCGGACGTCCTCGAAGCCCGCGCCGGGGATCTCGCCCGCACCGAGAGCCGTTCGGGTGGCAAACCGATCCGGCTGGCCCAAGAGTTCGACGTGCCCGGCACCATCGACAACGTCCGTTTCTTCGCGGCCGCCGCCCGCAACCTGGAGGGCCGCGCCGCCGCCGAGTACTCCGGCGACCACACCTCGGCGATCCGCCGCGAACCGATCGGCGTCGTCGGCTCGATCGCACCCTGGAACTACCCGCTGCAGATGGCCGCGTGGAAGATCCTGCCGGCCGTCGCCGCGGGCAACACGATCGTGCTGAAGCCGTCCGAACTCACCCCGCTGACCTCGGTGATGTTCGCCGAGGCCGCCCAGGAGGCGGGCATCCCGGACGGCGTGATCAACATCGTCACCGGGACCGGCCCGACCGCGGGCCAGGCCCTGGTCACCCACGACGACGTGGCCATGGTCTCCTTCACCGGCTCCACCGCCGTCGGCCGGCAGGTCGCCGCCGCGGCGGCCGGACAGGTCAAGCGGGTCCACCTGGAGCTCGGCGGCAAGGCCCCCTTCGTCGTCTTCGACGACGCCGACCTCGAGGCCGCCGCCCGCGGCGCCGTCGCCGGGGCGCTGATCAACGCGGGCCAGGACTGCACGGCCGCCACCCGCGCGTATGTGCAGCGCCCGCGGTACGAGGAGTTCGTCGAGCGCGTCGCCGCGCTCATGGGGGAGGTACGCCTCGGCCCGGCCGACGACCCGGCCACCGACCTCGGCTCGCTCATCTCCCACCAGCAGCGCGACCGCGTCGCCGCCATGGTGGACGCGGCCCGCGCCGACGGCGCCACCGTGGTGTGCGGCGGCCGGGCCCCGGGCGGCGCGCTCGCCCGCGGCGCCTACTACGAACCCACCCTGATCACGGACGCCGCCCAGGACTCGGCCGTCGTCCAGCGGGAGATCTTCGGCCCGGTCCTCGTCGCCCTGCCCTTCGACACCGACGACGAGGCCATCGGCCTCGCCAACGACACCCCGTACGGGCTCGCCGCCTCCGCCTGGACCCGCGACCTGTACCGCGCGGGGCGGGCCACCCGGGAGATCCGGGCCGGCTGCGTGTGGGTCAACGACCACATCCCCATCGTCAGCGAGATGCCGCACGGCGGCTACAAGTCCTCCGGCTTCGGCAAGGACATGTCCGCGTACTCCTTCGACGAGTACACCAACATCAAGCACGTCATGACGGACATCACGGGCCGGGCCCGCAAGCCCTGGCACGACACCGTCTTCACCAGCCGCTGACCACGCGACCCACGCGGCTCGGTTCCGGGGGCGGTCTCCTGGCCGGGAGGCCGGCGGACACATCGGTCCCACGACCCTCGCCACACTCAGGGCCCCGCCGCCCTCGTCGTCGTCTCGCCGTCCTGGATCGAACTGGGCACCCTCTTCCCGCGCTCCGGCGGCAGCGTCCGCTACCCCCTCGCCCTCGCAGGCGCGTTCGCCGGCTGGGTGACGGGCTGGGGCTACAGGATCGTCGCCGAGGACCACCCCGACGACACACCGACGGGGCGGACAGCGTGCTGTCCGCCCCGGCTACTCTCCTGTGAGAGCGGTGGCCAGGCCGTCCAGCCCGTCGAAGGCGTCGGAGTCCGTCGGCGGATCCCCGCCCGGCCGATGGACGTAGGCGGTCCGCATGCCCATGGCCTGGGCCCCGCGGAGGTCCCAGGCGTGGGCGGCCACCATGAGCACGCGTTCCGGGGGACACCCGGCGATGTCGATCGCCAGCCGGTACACCTCCGGCGCCGGTTTGTAGGCCAGGACGTCCTCGGCGGACAGGGCCTGGTGCCAGCGCAGCCCGGCATGCGCAGCGAGCCGCAGCAGAGCGGTGCGGCCGGCGTTGGAGAGCCCGAGCACGGGGAACCGCCGTGTGAGCCGCGCCAGGCCGGCCACGGTGTCGGCCCACGGCGGCAACCGCCACCCCACCGCGGCCAGCCGGCTTGTGGCCGCCGGGTCGGTGAGCCCGGCTCGGTCGCCCACGTGCTGAGCAGCCTCTCTGTCGATGACGTCGGGGTTGACGTACGCGCGGTGCCCTTCGGCGACGCGTCGCTGCGCGAGGTCGCGATGGCGTTGCCACACGGTGAGCAGTTCCTCGACGAACGCGTCGTCAGCCCCTGGCGCCGCCTCGCGAATTCCCGCCCGCAGCCCGCTGGATTCGTCGACCAGGGTGCCGAGGACGTCGAAGACGACGACCTCGATGTCACCGATCTGGGTCATGGATCCTCCCCTTCAGCCGGTGTCACCGCTTCAGCAGGTGACGATCCTGTCACCGGTCTCGTCACCGGTCAAGGCGGTAACGTTTCGCGGCTCGTCGCCGATGGCAGGAAGATGTCGCCGGCCGTCGCACGAACGGAACGCCAGGCCGCCCCCGGTGCCGAGGCCGGGTACTCCGGGTCCGGGCCGGTCATCCGTGCGGGCGTCCGCGAAGAAGGGAGAGGAAGGGGTGAGCGGATCCGGAGACGATCACGTCCGGATCCCGGACATGCCTGCTGATCAGCCATTGAGCCGCGCCGGCGGGGTTCCGGCCGAGCCGGTCGGCGGCGGCCTGTCCGCGCTTACGGCGACCGGACTCACCGCAATTCCCGTCCCGCTCGCCTTCGGACCAGAGTGAGTGAACAGGGCGATGGCGGTATCCGGGGATCATTGCGCCCGGATGGCTTGTATCGGACGCCGGGGTGCTCAATCCAAAAGCCCCCCGTGATGTAGGTCACTTGCCTTTTGTGGACGTTGCTGCTGTCCTGGTTACCGCTTGGAACGGATGAGATTTCAGATTTACTGACAGGCCTTCGCATCGCAATCGGCCGCCCATCGGCAGCGGTCTGACGGAGGGCCGTCCGGACGAGCGGGGGAAAGCTGTTGACGCACGTTCTGATTGATGATGATCTTCTTTGGCCCATTGAGCAGGGATCGGCCCCGCTCAGTCAGCAGCAGCGAGCAGTGTGGGCGGCGCAGCAGCTGAATCAGGACAGCGATCTCTATAACGTGCCGGTGGCTTTCCGTCTCAAAGGAATCATTTCCCGGGACGCGCTGGAAGACGCCCTTCGGCAGGTGTTGGAACGCCATCCGTTGTTACGGGTGTCCATAGGCGAATCGGAAGACGGCGCCCCGCGCCAGCGGGTCCGCGGCGTTCCGGCCGAGGTGCTGAGCGTGCACGACGTGACCGCGGGGGAACTCGACGGACGCATCACCGAGGCGGCCCAGGCGCCCTTCGGGCCGGACGCGCGGTGCCGGATGCGCGCCCACCTGTTCCGGGCCGCGCCCCAGGACGCCATGTTGCTGCTGGTCTTCGACCATGTGGCTGTGGACGCCGCCTCCATCCCCCTGCTCACGCGGGACCTGGCGGAGGCGTACGCGGCCGGCCCGCCGGAGGCCGGCCGGCCGGCTCGGCCGGCGCCCACGGCTGGGTACTTCGACTACCTCGCCGAACAGCAGGAGCGATTCGCCTCCCCGGAGGGGCGCCGGCAGGCGGAATTCTGGGGCAAGTATCTCGACGGGATGAACGCCATCGCGGCCCCCGCGCGACACGACCCCGGTGTTTCCCAGGGCCCTTCGCTGCGCACTTCCTCCGTTCCGGTCGAGCTGCCCGAGGATCTCGTGGCGGCCGGAGAGCGATTGCGCGTGACCCCGTTCTCCCTTCTGCTCTCCGCTCTCTCCGTAACGATGCAGCATTTTCTGCGGTCCGAGGACCTGGCGATCGCTTATCCGGCCGTGGACTGGCGTAGAGCCGAATACGACGGGACCGTCGGTCTGTTCACCGATATGCTCCTTTTCCGGAGCATCCCCCATGAGGAACTGAGCCTGCAGCGATATGTGCGGGCGGTTCAGGATTCCCTTTTCGAGTGCTTCGATCACCAAGAAGCTCCTCTGGACCGGTTATGGGCGTGCATGCGTGCGCTCCAGGCCCGGGGAGGGCATTCAGGGATTCCCGTGATGCTGTCCCTGAACGACGCGCCCGGGCCCGAACTCCGGCTTCCGGACATCGAGGTCGAGCGAATCCGACTGGCTCCCCGTGACGGCAAGGCGGACCTCCTGCTCTCCGTCGACATGGTCGGGGCCGAGATCAGCGGCCGGCTCCACTTCAAGACCCGGCTCTACGACGCCGCCACGGCCCGGCGTATCGCCCGGGCCTTTCAGACGGTGCTCAGGCGAATTCTCGCGGGGTGGGACGGCCCCGTCCGCGCCGTCGAGCTGGCCGCGGCGGAGGACCGCTCCCGGGTACTCGACACCTGGAACCCCCGTGCCGTGTCGGAACCCGACCAGTCCGTTCCCGCGCTGTTCGAGCGGCAGGTGGAGCGGTCACCCCACGCCGTCGCCCTGATCGAGCAGGGACGCCAGGTCACCTACGGGGAACTCGACGCGATCAGCCGGGACCTGGCCGCCCGCCTCGCCGGCCTGGAGCTGCGCCGGGGGAGCCCGGTGGCGCTGTGCCTGCCCAGGTCGGTCGGGTTCGTCGCCGCGGCACTGGCCGTGCTCCGCTGTGGCCTCGCCTTTCTGCCGGTGGACATGGAGCAGCCCGCGCGCAGACGCGCGTTCGTGGTGTCCGAGGCGGGGGCCGCCGCGGCAGTGGTTCAGGGGGCCACGGGGACCCCCGGGCTGCCGGCGACACTTCCGCTGGTCGACCTCGACCTCGACCTCGACGCCGACACCGCGTCCCACGCCGACACCGCATCACACGACACCGCACCCCACGCCGGCGCGGCCGGCCCCGGTCCCGGCCCCGGGACCGGGATCGAGTTCGAGAACGTCCCCGTCTCCGGCGGGGACCCGGCCTACCTCATCACCACCTCGGGCAGCACCGGCATGCCCAAGGCCGTGACGGTGCCGCACCGGGCGCTCGCGAACAATCTGAACTGGAAGCGCCGCGACTTCGGCTTCGGTCCCCAGGATCGCTTCTACTTCAAGACACCACCCGTGTTCGACGCCTCCCTGTGGGAGTACCTGGCTCCGCTCACCGTCGGCGCGCTCGCCGTGATCGCCCCGCCTGCCGCGCACCGCGACCCGGCCTCCATGCTGCGGCAGATCAGGGAACACGCCGTGACCGTGGTGCAGTTCGTCCCCACGCTGCTGAAGGCCGTGCTGGCGGAGCGGGGGCTGGCGGAGTGCACCGCCCTGCGCTGGGTGTTCTCCGGTGGGGAGCCACTCGACTCGTGGGTGGTCGACGCCGTGCACCGGGCCTGTGGCGCCCGGACCGTCAACCTCTACGGCCCGACCGAAGCGGGCATCGAGGCCACCTTCCACGAGGCCTCGCCGGGCGCGGCCGACGGGCCGTCCGTGCCCATCGGCCGCCCGATCCCCGGCGCCCAGGCGTATGTGCTCGGACCGGGCGGCCAGGTGCTGCCGCCGGCCTTCGTGGGGGAGCTGCACCTCGGCGGGGTGCCGCTCGCCCTCGGCTACGCCAACCGCGAGCGGCTCACCCGGGAGCGCTTCCTCCCCCATCCCTTCGACGATCACCCGGACGCGCGGCTGTACCGGACCGGGGATCTGGCCCGATGCCGGGAGGACGGCGTCCTGGAGTTCCTCGGCCGCGAGGACGCCCAGGTCAAGGTGCGAGGTCTGCGCGTCGAACTGGACGGGATCCGCGGCCTCGTCCTCCAGCACCCCGGGGTGAACGACGCCGTCGTCACCGTCGGCCCCGAGCGCGATGACACCTTGCTGGTCCACTTCGTGTCATCGGGGGACATCGGCGTCGCCGAGCTGCGCGCCCACCTCGCCGACCGCCTCCCCGCCGAACTCATGCCCACCCACCTCCTCCGCCTGGCCGAACTGCCCGTGACCGCCACCGGCAAAGTGGACACCCGAGCCCTGCCCCGGCCCGAGGAAGGGCAGGAGGTCGCGGCCCACACCGCCCCCCGCACCGTGCTGGAGCAGCGGCTCGCCGGGCTGTGGGCCGAAGTGCTGGGAGTGGGCGGTGAACGGGTGCCGCGCGACGTCAGCCTGTTCGAACTGGGCGGCAGCTCGCTCACGCTGATCCGCCTCCACCGGCTGCTCCGGCAGAGGATCTCGGCCGACATCCCCATCACGGACCTGTTCAAGTACCCGACCGTGGCGGCTGTCGCGCGCTCGCTCAGCCGCCGCTTCGAGGACGACGAGGGACGCGTATGACGGTTCAGCAGGAAGAAAAGTCCATCGCCGTGATCGGTATGGCCTGCCGTTTCCCCGGAGCCGACGACACGGACGCGTACTGGGCCGGCCTCCTCGCGGGCGAGACCTCCGTGGTCAGGCTCACCGACGAGGAACTGCGGGCCAGGGGCGTGCCCGAGGCCACGCTGTCGAACCCGCGGTACGTGCCGGTCGCCGGGCTCCTCGACGGCATCGACCTCTTCGACGCCGCGTACTTCGGCATCGCACCCGCCGAAGCGGCCGCGATGGACCCCCAGCACCGGCTGTTCCTCCAGGAGGCCGTGCACGCGCTGGAACACGCGGGCCTCGCCGACCCCGGCGCCGGCCGGCGGGTCGGGGTCTTCTGCGGGGCCGGCGAGAACCGCTACGCCGCCCTCCTGCCGGAGCCGGAAAGCGGCGCCAGGACGCACCGCGGCGTGTCGGACACCCCCGCCGCGCTGCCCCTGCGCGTGTCCTACCACCTCGACCTGCGCGGCCCCAGTGTCTACGTCAACAGCTTGTGCTCCACCGCCCTGACCGCAGTCCACCTGGCCAGGCGCAGCCTGCTGGCGGGGGAGTGCGACGTCGCCCTGGCCGGGGCCGTGTCGCTCCGGCTCCCGCAACACCACGGCTACCAGGCCGTCGACGGCGGCGCCATGTCGCCGGACGGACGGCTGCGGCCCTTCGACGGGGCGGCCACGGGAACCGTGCCCGGCAGCGGCGTCGGCGTCCTCGTCCTCAAGGGCCTGGCGCGCGCCCTGCGCGACGGGGACACCGTGCACGCCGTCCTGCGCGGATCCGCGCTCAACAACGACGGCGCGGACCGGCAGAGCTTCGCCGCGCCGAGCGTGCGGGGACAGCGGGACGTGGTCCTCGCGGCGCTCGCCGACGCCGCGATCGATCCCGCCACCGTGGGCTACGTGGAGGCGCACGGCACCGGCACCCCGCTGGGCGACCCGGTCGAGCTGGCCGCGCTCAGGGAGGCACGCGAACACCTCGGCGTCACCACCCCCTGCGCCGTGGGCGCGGTGAAGTCCTCGGTGGGACACCTGGACACCGCGGCCGGCATGGCCGGGATCATCAAAGCCGTGCTGGCCGTCCGCGAGGGCGTGGTGCCCGCCACGGTGGGGCACGACGAGCTGAACCCCGACATCCACCTGGACGGCAGCGGCCTCTACATCAACACGCGGACGCGACCGTGGCCCCTGACCACCCACCCCCGCCGCGCGGCGGTCACCGCCCTGGGCATGGGGGGTGCCAACGCCCACATCGTGCTGGAGCAGCCGCCCACGATGCCGGCCACGCCACGGCACACCGGGGCCGACGCCGGCGCCGAGCCGTGGACGCCGCAGGTCTTCCCCCTGTCGGCCCACGCGCCCGCCTCCTTCGACCGCCTCCGTGAGCGGCTCGCGCAGGCCGTCACGGCAGCGCCGCACCCCCCGTCGTACGGCGATGTGGCCCTGACGCTCCAGCAGGGCCGGGTCCACCGGCGGCTGCGCCGGGCCTGGGTGGCCCCCACCTTGGCGGCCCTGGCCTCGGCCCTGCGCGAGGACGTACCGCCACTGCCGCGCGGGCCCGTGGTGCTGGGTGTCGACCTCCGCGGCGAGGCCCCGTACGCCCCCGGTGCGTCGCCCCTCGCCCGCCTGCCGCGGTTGCGCGACGCCCGGGAACGCCCGGGCCCCGCCGCCTTGGAGGAGCGGGCGGCCTCGGCGGGGGAGGAGTTCCGCACCGCCTGTGGCGCGCTTGAATCCCTGGCCGCCCTGGGGGCCGTGCCCGACGCGCTGGTGGCGGTGGACGGTGGCGAGTACCCGGCGTTCGCCTTCGCCGGGGCGCTGCCCTGGGACGTGGCACTGCGCTGCGCGCTGCGCCACGCGCAGGCCGTGGAGGCGGCCCTGGCCGGTGGGGACCTCGGCGCCTGCGACGAACTGTTGGCACGGATCCAGGAGGAACTCGCCCGAGCGCGGATGTCGCCGCTCACCTGCGAACTGCGCTCCCTGACCCTGGACACGACGCTGCCGGCGGGCGCGGTGCCGCCCGCCGACCACCTCCTGGAGGTGACCCGGTCCGCCGTCATGGGACCGGCGGAGGCCGCCCTCCCCGCCGGGGTGCCGAACGTCGCCGCCGCGGTCGCCACCTGGGAGGACTGGCTGAGGCTGGTCGCCCACTGCTGGGAGCGCGGCGCCGAGGTGTCCTGGGAGACCCTGCGCGGCCCCGCGCCGGCCCGCCGCACCCCGCTGCCGCTGTACCCCTTCGACGCGGTACGCCACTGGGGCGCCGCCGCCCCGGCACCCGCCCCGCCGACACCGGCCGCCCAGACACCCGCTGCCCCGGCACCCGCCCCGCCGACACCGGCCGCCCAGACACCCGCCGCCCCGGCACCCGCCACGCCGACATGCGCCCCGACCGCGCCCGGCGGCCCAAGCCCCACCCTCCCGAGCCCCGCCCCGGCGGCCGCCACGCCCGCCGACACCGTGACCGAACTCGCCGGAATCTGGCGGGACGTCCTCGGCGTCCCCGAGGTCCGGCCCGACGACAGCTTCTTCGCCCTGGGCGGCCACTCGCTGGTGGCCTCCCAGGTCATGGTGAGGATCCGGGAGCGCTTCGACGTCAGGGTGTCCCTCGGCGATCTGCTGGAGGCCGAGACCCTGGCCGGCATGGCCTCGCTCGTGGACGAGGGACTCACCTCCATGCGTCTCTACGCGGCCCTCACCTCGACCGCCGACGACCGGATGGGAACCGTGGAACTGTGAACGTCACGAGCCTGCTCGAACGGCTGCTGGGACAGGGCGTCCGGATCACCGCCCACGGCGACCGCCTGGCCGTCTCCGCCCCCGAGGGCGCCCTGAGTGACGAACTGAAGGAGACCATCAGGGCGAACCGGGACGGCATCCTCCAGTTCCTGCGCGAATCCGAGGAGGAGGCCGCCCGCCGCGCGGTGCGCATCGAGCCCGTGGACCGCGGCGCCCCCATCCCCGCCTCCTACGCCCAGCAGCGGCTGTGGCTCGTCGAGCAGACGGCCACCGACCTCCCGGTCTACAACATGTACTTCGCCCTCGAGCTGCGCGGCGACCTGGACATCGGCGCGCTGCGCGGGGCCGCCCAGGACCTCGTGGACCGCCACGAGATCCTGCGGACCGCCCTCGTGGAGACCGGCTCCGGGCTGGTGCAGGACATCCGGGACCGGTGTCCCGCCGTCTTCGTGGAACACCAGGCCGGCCCGGACACGCACGACGACGTGATGTTCTCGATCGTCGCCACCCGCTTCCAGCTCTCCTCCGCCCCCCTGATCCGCTTCGACCTGGTGCGCGCCGGCGACTCCCACTGGACCTTCGTGGTCACCCAGCACCACGTCGTCTCCGACGGATGGTCGACCGGAATCCTCAAGAAGGAACTCTCCGAGCTGTACACGGCGAGGGTCGAGGGCCGCCGCCCCCAACTGCCCGAAGTGTCCGTTCAGTACGCCGACTACGCCGTCTGGGAGCGCGAGTGGCTGGAGGGCGAGCTGGCGGAACGGCAGCGCGACCACTGGCGGCACGCCCTGGCGGACCTTCCGCCGCTGCTGGAACTCGTCCCCTCCCGCCGACGCGAGACGATCCAGAGCTACCGGGGCTCGGCGCTGGCCTTCCGCTACGACACCGACCTGCTGGCGCGGGCCCGCCGGCTGTGCTCCGACACCGGAAACACCCTCTACGCCGTGCTGATCGCGGCCTACTCGCTGCTGCTGTCGCGGATGACCCGCGAGGACGACATCGCGGTGGGCAGCCCCCTGGCCAACCGGCCCTACCCCGCGCTGGAGAAGACCCCCGGCCTCTTCTTCAACTCCATCACCATCCGCACCCGGATCGACGAACGCCAGACCGTCCGCGAGTTCCTGGCGGCGGTACGGCGCACCACCTTCGAGGCGTTCGCGAACCAGGACCTCCCCTTCGACCAGGTCGTGCGGGCCGTGGCACCCGAGCGCAGCAGCTCCCACTCCCCGGTGTTCCAGAACATCTTCATCCTGCAGACGTATCCGGGGGAGCGGCTCACTCTGCCCGGCGTCGACGTCGCCCCGGCGCCGACGCCCTTCTACTCCGCCCAGTACGACCTGATGTTCAAGCTCCGCGAGGACGAGGACGGGCTCGACGGGCTGCTGGTCCACAACGACGCCCTGCTGGACGGGGACGACGCGCGGCGCGTCGTCGACTGCTTCCGGCGGCTCGTGGACCACATGTGCGCCACCCCCGACGCGCCCCTCGCCGACCTCTCCCTCATGGACCCGGAGAGCGCGGACCTCGTCGAGCGCTGGAACGCCCGGACGCGCCGCCCCGTGCCGCCCGAGCCCGTGCACGAGCGCATCCTCCGCCGACTGGCCGAGGACCCGCGGACCCCCGCCCTGACCTTCCGCGGGCGGAGCCTGACCCGCGGCGAGCTGGCCGACGGCGCCGGGGCGGTGGCGGCGGGCCTCCGGGCCGCCGGGCTGTGCCCGGGACAGCGGGTGGGCGTCATGGTGCCGCGCTCGGCCGAGCTGCTGGCCGTACTGCTGGGGATCATGTCCGCCGGAATGGTCTACGTACCGCTGGACGGCGCGGCCCCCCAGGCCCGCGTCGACGCGATGCTGGAATCGGCGGAGTGCGCCGCGCTCGTCCTGGGGGACGCGTACGCGCACAGGTGCCCGGACTTCTCCGGACCGCGCCTGCCCGCGCCGGACCCGACGCGCACGGCCGCGGACGCCGGCCGGCCGACCACCGCGCACGCCGGGCGGCCGACCGCCCCGGAGGACTCGGCGTACATCGTCTTCACCTCGGGCTCCACGGGCCGGCCCAAGGGGGTCGAGGTCACCCACCGCAACCTGGCCAACCTCTTCGTCGCGCTCGACGAGGCCGTCCCGCTGCCCCCGGAGCCGGTCTGGCTGGCCGTCACGGCCGTCACCTTCGACATCGCCGTCGTCGAACTGCTCTGGACCCTGGCGCGCGGCGTCCGCGTGGTGCTCGCGGAGTCCTCCGAGAGCCTGCGGCTGATGACGCGCGCCGAAGGGCAGCCCGAGCCGCTCGGCGTGCCCGAGCTCATCCTGACCGAGGGCGTGACGGCCCTGCAGGCCACCCCGACCATGCTGCGGGGCGTCCTCGGGCTTCCCGACGGCGCGAGGGCGCTCGCCCGGCTCGAACTCCTGATGGTCGGTGGCGAAGCCCTCGACCACACCCTCGCCCAAAGCCTCAAGGACCTGGGCATCCCCCGCGTGCTGAACATGTACGGGCCGACCGAGACCACGGTGTGGTCCACCTGCTGGGAGGTCCCCGCCGAACCGCCCGAGCGGATCCTCGTCGGCAAGCCGCTCGCCAACACCGCGGCCCACGTGGTCGACGCCCGGCTCAACCCGGTCCCGGTCGGGATGTACGGGGAGCTGGTGCTGGCCGGCGCGGGCGTGGCCCGCGGCTACGCCGGCAGCCCCGACCTCACCGAGGAGCGCTTCCCCGCGCTCCCCGCCCTGTGCGGTCAGGGGCGCGCGTACCGGACGGGCGATGTCGCCCGCAGGCTCCCGAGCGGAGACCTCGAACTCCTCGGCCGGATCGACAACCAGGTCAAGGTCAACGGTTACCGGATCGAGCTGGAGGAGATCGAGCGGGCCCTCAACTCGCTCCCCGGGGTCGCCGAGTCGGCCGTGGCCGTGCAGCGCGGGGAAGGGCGCGCCGCGCTCGTGGCCCACTGCGTGCCGCGGCCCGGGGCCGTGCTCGACGAGACGGCCCTGCGCGGGGCGCTCGCGGCCCTGCTGCCCGACCAGATGCTGCCGGCCGCCTTCGCCGCCGCCGCGGCCCTCCCCATCACGCCCAGCGGCAAGATCGACCGCAGGGCCCTGCCGCCGGTGCCCCTCGGCGGCGTCGAACAGGTCGTGACCGAACCCGCGAACGACACGGAGAAGCGGCTGCTGGAGGTCTGGCGCGAGGTGCTCGGCAGCGACGCCGTCGGACCCGCCGACGACTTCTTCCGGTCCGGCGGCACCTCGATCCTGGTGGCCCATCTGCTGACCAAGGTGCGCGAGCGGGTGGACGCCGACGCCCGGATCGTGGACCTCTTCCGCTACCCCAGCGTCCGGGCGTACGCGGCCCACATGAGCGGTCGGGCGGACCCCGCCGCGCCCTCCGGCCACCCCAGGACCGCCGACCCGCGGGGCCGGCACGCGGCGCGGCTGCAGCGCAGGCAGCAGGTGGCGCGCAAACAGCGGCTGCGGGCCGCGGAGGGCGCGGCCGACAGCGACTGACGCCCGCCCCGCCGCCCACGCCCCGCCGCCCACGCCCCAGGACCTATCGCACCGAGGACCGACCGCACCGAGCGGAGACCGAACCATGACCGCCGACCTGCCCGAAGACCACGAAGACGACGACCCGGCCGTCGCCGTGACCGGCATGGCGTGCCGCTTCCCCGGCGCCGACTCGCCGGCCGAGTTCTGGGAGCTGCTGCGCGACGGGGCCGACCCCCATGAGGACGTCCCCCACGAGGAGTTGCGCCGCGCCGGGCTGCTCGACCGGGCGCTGCGGGACCCGTCCTACGTCGCCGCCCGCAAACGCTTCGCCGACGTCTCCCTCTTCGACGCGGAGTACTTCGGCATGACCCCCGCGGAGGCCGCCGTCACCGACCCGCAGCAGCGTTTTCTGCTGGAGACGGCGGTCCACGCCCTCGAGGACGCGGGGCTCGGCCGGGCGGGACGGGCCCAACGCATCGGCGTCTACATCGGCCTGAACCACTCCGACTACCTGCTGCGCAACGTACTCGGCCACCCCGAGGCGGTGGAAACCCTCGGCTGGCACCGGGTGCTGATGGGCAACGACCGCGGCCACACCGCGACCAGCCTCTCCTACCGCCTCGGCCTCACCGGGCCCAGCGTGGCGGTGGACTGCGCCTGCTCGTCCAGCCTGGCCGCGGTGCACCAGGCCTGCCGGGCCCTGCTGGACTACGAGACGGACGCGGCCCTCGCCGGCGGAGCCGGCATCAAACCGGCGGACCTCGGCTACCCCTACGTCGAGGGCGGCATCGGCTCACCCGACGGCCGTTGCCGACCCTTCTCCGCCGACGCCCGGGGCACCGTCTTCGCCAGTGGCGTCGGCCTCGTCGTGCTGCGCCGGCTGACGGACGCGCGGGCCGGCGGCGACCGGATCCTCGCGGTCATCCGGGCCAGCGACATGAACAACGACGGCGACCGCAAGAGCGGCTACACCGCGCCCAGCCCCACCGGCCAGGCCGAGCTGATCGCCTCGGTGCACCAGCTGGCCGGCATCACCGCCGACCAGGTCTCCTACGTGGAGGCCCACGGCACGGCCACGGCGCTCGGCGACCCCATCGAGGTCAGCGCCCTCACCGAGGCCTTCCGCGAGACGACCGACGCCACCGGCTTCTGCGCCATCGGATCGGTGAAGAGCAACATCGGGCACCTCGACTCGGCTTCCGGCATCGCCGGACTGATCAAGGTGATCCTGGCGCTCCGGCACCGCACCCTGCCCCCGACCCTCGGCTGTGAACGCACCAACCCGCACATCGACTTCACGTCCTCACCGTTCCGGGTGAACACCACCCTGCGGCCGTGGACGGCGCCGGGGCCCCTGCTCGCCGGTGTGAGCTCCTTCGGCGTCGGCGGCACCAATGTGCACGTCCTCGTCGAAGAGGCGCCACCCCCATCCGCGCCGCCGCCCGGCGAGGCGGCCGAGAGCGAGCCCGCCCTCACCCCCCTCCCGTTCACCGCGAGGACCCCGGCGGCCCTGGACGCCTTCGAGGCCCTGCTGCGCGCCCGACTGGCCACCCTGGACCCGCGCGACGTGCCCGACGCGGCGGCCACGCTGCTCACCCGGCGCCGGGCCCACCCGCTGCGGCGGGCCCTGCTGTGGCGCCCGGACCGCGAGCCCGTGACCCTCGACGGCACGGCTGCCGGACCGGACACGGCCGACCGACCGGTGGCCTTCACGCTCCACCACCGCGAGCTCGACCCCACGGCGTACCGGTCGCTGCTGGACCGTCAGCCGGCCTTCCGCCGCGCCGCCGAGCGGCTGACGGACGCCTTCGGGGCGCGCCACCCGGCCGTGGTGGTCGCGCTCGGCTGCGCCGCCGTGTGGGCCGAGCACGGGGTGCGCCCGGGCGCGGTGGTCGCCGACCGGGAGAGCCGGGCGGCCGCCGCCGTGCTGACCGGGGTGCTCGACGAACAGGAGGTCGCCAACGTCCTGGCGGCCCTGGCCGCGGGGCGGCCCGTGGAGGAGGCGCTGCACGGGGTGCGGGCCCGTCCGGCCCGCGTCCCCTGGTACGACGCCGACGGCGCGGAGCTGTGCGCGCCGGGCCGTCGCCCGGATCTGGCGGCGGTGTTCGGCGGCGCCCCGGCCGCACCCGGCACTCGCACCCTGCCGCCGCGCGTGGCCGCGGTGGTGGCCCTGGCCCCGGCCCCGGTCTCCGCCCGGGACCGGGTCGTACCCCGCGTCTTCGAGGGCGCCTGCCTCGTCGCCGCCGCCGAGGACACGCGCCCCGGTGACGAGGCCCTGCGCGCCGCCCTGGCCCAGGCGTGGGTCACGGGGCTGCGGATCGACGAGGCGTGTGTCACCCCTCCCGGCCCCGGACGCCTCGTCGACCTGCCCCCGTATCCGTTCGACCGGCGGCGGCACTGGCTAGACCCGGTACGGGACCGCGACGAGGCGCCCGCGCCGGCCGAGGCACACCGGGGGCGATCCGGCCCGGGCGTCGAGGAAGCGGGTGTCGAGGAAGCGGGTGTCGAGGAAGCGGGCGTCGAGGAAACGGGCGTCGAGGAGGCGGATGTCGAGGAAACGGCCCGCCGGATATTCGCCCAGGCCCTCGGCGTCCCCGGGGTGGCGCCCGAGGACGACCTGTTCGCCCTGGGCGGGGACTCGCTCCTGGCCACCCGGATCGTCAGCCTGGCGCGAGCCCGGTGGGCGCAGGCCGTGCCGCTCGGCTCCTTCCTGCGGGACCCGTCGCCCGGCAACCTCGCCCGGCTCGTACGCGCGGCCACCCCCGAACCCCCCACCGCGCCCGAACCCCCCACCACGCCCGAGCCGCTCACCGCCCCCGGCGGTTCCCACGGCGGGGTGGTGTCCGTGACACCCCTCCAGGAGCGGTTCCTCTTCCTCAGCGAGATCGAGGGTGCCGCCGAGGCGTACAACGTCCCGGTGCTCGCCGACCTGTCGGGACCGCTGGACGTCGAGGCGCTGCGCGCCGCGCTGACCGATGTCGTGGCACGCCACGAGAGCCTGCGGGCCGCCTTCCGGATGTCCGAGGACGGGCCCGTCCAGGTGATCGCTTCCGACGTGGCCCTCGACGTGCCCCTGATCGACGTCCCGGACGAGGACTCCCTGCGGCGCGAGATCGCCGTGCTCCTCGATCGGCGCATCCCCCTGGACCACGCGCCCGTCCTCGCCGCGCGGATCTTCCGCACCGCCCCGGATCGCCATGTGCTCGCCCTCGCGGTCCACCACATCGGCGCGGACGCCCGGTCCACCGGCATCCTGCTCCGGGACCTGTACGCCTGCTACGAGCGGCGCACCGGTGGCGCGCCCCGCCCCCTGCCGCCCGTCGACGGCCTGCTCGCGGCGCATGTCCGGGCCGAAGCGGAGTGGCTGAGGTCCGCCGAGGCCGACCGCCAGCTCCGCTTCTGGCGGGGGCGGTTGGCGGATCCGCCGGAACGGCTGGAGCTGCCGGGCGACCGGCCGCGCGGCGCCGGGCGCGACTACACCGGCGGCAAACTGGACTTCACCGTGTCGGCCGACCTCACCCGGCGCGTCCGGGGGCTCGCCGAGGCCGAGCGCACGACACCCTTCGCGGTCGTGCTCAGCGCCTTCCTGCTGCTGCTCGGCAAGGTGGGCGACCGCCGCGACCTCGTGGTGGGCATGCCCGTGTCGGGCCGCCACCGGCCCGGGACGGAGGACCTGGTCGCCAACCTGGTCAACACCCTCCCGCTGCGGGCGCGGATCGACACCGACGGGGACTTCCGCGACCTGCTGCGCGCCACCACCGCGCGCGTGACGGAGGCCCTCGACCACCAGGACCTGCCCGTCGAAGTGCTCGCCCGCGAACTCACCCCGGCGGGCCGGCTCGACACCGCACCTCTCTTCCAGGTGCTGTTCAACATGCTCAGCCTCGACGCGAGCGTGCCGCCGGGACCCCCGGGCCTCCACACCCGCCCGCTGCCCTTCGACCGCGCCACCAGCCCGTACGAGCTGTCGCTCGACTGGTGGCTCGACCGCGACGGCGCCATCGCGGGCCGGTTCGTCTACGACAGCCTCAGGTTCGAGCCGGCGACGATCGCCGGCTGGCGGGACGCCTTCACCCACCTGCTCGACACCGTCACCCGGGCTCCGGACGCCGCCCTGTCGAGCGTGCCGGCGGAGCCGGAGGCCGCGGCCGAGAACACCCGGCGCGCGCTGACCGGGCCCGTCGTCGCCGTCCCGGAGCGCGCGGTCCACGCGGTGTTCGCCCGGCGGGCGGCCCGCGAGCCCGAGCGGCTCGCGGTGACCGACGGGCGGCTGTCGCTGACCTACGGCCGCCTGGCCGACCTCTCGGCCGGGCTCGCCGATCTGCTCGGCTCGCACGGCGTCGGCCACGGGGACACCGTCGGCGTCGCGATGGAGCGCGGTGTTCTCGTCGTGGTCGCCGTGCTGGGCGTGTTGCGCGCGGGGGCGACACCCGTCCCGTTCGACCTCACCCACCCGCGCCGCCGGCTCACGGCGATGGCGCAGGACTGCGGCGCCGCGATCGTGCTGTGCGCGCGGAAGGAGGACGCGGACTTCGCGCCCGCCGCGCAGGCGGTGGAGATCGACCTCGCCACGCTCCCGGCCCGCGACGAAGCCGCGGCAGGCGGCGTGGCAGGCGACGCGGTGGACCTGAACACCGGCGCCTATGTGACCTACACCAGCGGCACCACGGGCGTGCCCAAGGGCATCGAATTCCCCCACCGGGCGCTGGCCAACCTCATCCACTGGGAAACGGCCGGCTACGCCACCGACCGCCGCTGGCTGCAGTTGGCGTCCTTCGGGTTCGACGCCTCCTTCCACGAGACCTTCGCCGCCCTGTGCTCGGGCGGATCGCTGCACATCGCCGACGAGGACACCAAGCACGACCACGACGCGCTGGCCGCCTTCGTCGCGGAGCAGCGCGTGGAGAAGGCGATCCTCCCGGTCTCCCTCCTGCACGCCCTCGCGGCCCGGTTCGAGCACGACCCCTCCGCCTTCGGGTCGCTGAAGGAGATCGCCTCCACCGGCGAGCAACTGCGGTTGAGCGCGGCGCTCGTGTCGTTCCTCAAGGCGCTCGGCGACTGCCGGCTGGTCAACAACTACGGCCCCGCCGAGACGCATGTCGTGACCTCGTACCGGTTCAACGGGCCACCGGACGGCTGGCCGCAGCACGCGCCCATCGGCGCCCCCATCCAGAACGTCACCCTGCGCGTCCTCGGCGGGGACGGGCGGGACCTGCCCCGCGGGTCGCAGGGCGAGCTGGTCATCGGCGGCACCTGCGTGGCCACCGGCTACCTGGGCAAGCCGGAGCTGACCGGCGAGAAGTTCCCCGAGGGGGACGACGGCGGCCGGGTCTACCGCAGCGGGGACCGCGCCCGCCTGCTGCGCTCCGGAGACATCGAATTCCTCGGCCGGGGAGATCAGCAGGTCAAGATCCGCGGCTTCCGGGTGGAGCTCGGGGAAGTGGAGATCGTGCTCCGCGAGGACCCGCGGATCCGCGATGTCGCCCTGATCGTGGGCGGGCCCGAGGGCGACCGGCGGATCGACGCCTACCTGGTCGCCGCGCCGGGCACCGCGCGGCTGGTCGAGCGGACCCGGGCCCGGCTGCGGGAGCGGCTGCCGGCGGCCATGGTGCCGTCCTCCTTCACCCTCGTCGACCGCCTGCCGGTGAACGTCAACGGCAAGGTGGATCCGGCGCGCCTGCCCGCGCCCGGGTCCGGCGTCGGTGAGCGCGCCGAGGACCCGGCGGGCGACGAGGTGCTGGACGGGGTCCTGGCGCTGTTCCGACGCGTCCTCGACCGCCCGGATCTCGGCCCCGACGAGGACTTCTTCGACGCGGGCGGCCACTCGCTGCTCGCCACCCGGCTGATCCACGCCGTACGGGACCGCTTCGGTGTCCGTCTGACGGTCCCCGAGTTCTACCGCCGCGGCACGGCCCGGGCGGTGACCGCGGTCGTGGCGGCGCGCGGCGGCGGAGCCGGCACGGGAGCCGCCGAGGAGGAGCTGCCGCCCGCCCCCCCCGCCCCCGCCCCCCTGCCACCCGGCCTGCGGAGGCCGGCCGGCCCACCGTCGGCGGCCACCCAGAAGACCTTCGTGTTCGACGCCGGACCACGGCTGGACACCACACGCCTGCGGGCCGCCGTCGGTGCCGTACTCGACCGCCACCCCGTGCTGCGGCTGCGCGTCGGCGCCGACGGCCTGGCCGCGGTCGCCGAGCCGGACCCGGCCGCCGCGGCCGTGCGCCCCCTGGTGTGCCCGGACGAGGTCCCCGCGCGGGACGCGCCGGCGTGGGTCTACGACCAGGCGCAGGCGGTCGCGATCGACGCGCGCCGCGACCCGTTGCTGCGGGTCGCGGTGGCGGAGGTGCCCGGGCGGCACACCCTGCTCTCGATCACCGTCCACCTCCTCGTGCTCGACGGGCTCGGCCTGGTGCGGCTGTGCCAGGCCATCGCCGACGCGTACCGGGAGCCCGGGGCCCGGCGGCAGCCGGACGACGGGTTCCTGCGCTACCTCGCGTGGCGCAACGCGCTGACCGGCGGGGAGCGCGCGGCCGAGGCGGCGGCCGTGTGGCGGCGGCTCCTGCCACCGCCCGGCGGCACCGGGGCCACCCCGCGGCCACCGACCCCCGACCGCCGGGTCAGCCGTCAGTCCTGGCGCCCCGGACCGGCGTTGCACCAGGTGCTCGGCGCCCGCTGCGCGGAGCACCGGGTCACCCCCTTCGTCCTGCATCTCACCGCCGTGGCCACCGCCTTGTCCTGGGCCCAGGGCAGCGAGCGGGTGTGCCCGGCGGTGCCGCTGGACGGGCGGCCCGGCCCCTCGCTGGACACCTCGATCGGCGGCTTCGCCAACGTCGTCCCCATGCCGCTGAGCGTGCGGGCCACGCAGCCACTGATCCGGACCCTGGACGCCGTACGCGAGGTGTTCGACCAGGTGCACACCGTGCGCACCCTGCCGTACGCCGACCTGGCCATGGCCGACCCCGGCCTGATGGCGTTCGACGACCTGCCCGTGGTGTTCAACTACGCCAGGGACGACGAGGAGACGATCCACCTGGGGGAACACCCGCTGCGGGCGGTGGGCCCCGATCCGCTGACGCCCGGCCAGCGGCTGCACTTCACCGTCGTGGACTCCTCCGCCGGGTTCCGGGCCCAGGTCAAGTACGCGCACGACACGGCCGAGCCGGGCGACTCCCGCCTGCTCGGCCTGTACCGCCACGCCCTGTACGCACTCGCCTTCGAGCCCGACGCGACCCCCGCGGCACTCGGCGGGATGGCCCAGACACCGGCCGTGGATCCGGACAGCGTCATGGAGCGCATATGAGATTCAGCCTGTTCTTCTTCGCCAACGGTGACGCCGCCGCCGAGCAGTACCGGTTGCTGCTGGAGGCCGCCCGATTCGCCGACGCCGAGGGCTTCTCGGCGGTGTGGACCCCCGAGCGGCACTTCCACGACTTCGGCGCGCCCTTCCCCAACCCCGCCGTCACCGGGGCGGCCGTCGCGGCCGTCACCTCCCGGGTGGACGTCCGGGCCGGAAGTGTGGTGCTCCCGCTGCACGACCCCCTGCGCGTCGCCGAGGAATGGGCCGTCGTGGACCAGATCTCCGGCGGCCGCGCCGGCGTCGCGATCGCCTCGGGCTGGAATCCCCAGGACTTCGTCCTCGCCCCCGGCAACTACGCCGACAACAAACGCGCCATGCGGGAAGGCGTGGCGGAGCTGCGCGCCCTGTGGGCCGGGGAGGCGGTGGAGCGCCAGGGGCCGCGGGGAGAGGCGCGGCGGATCCGCACCCACCCCAGGCCCCGCCAGGAACACATCCCGCTGTGGATCACCGCGGCGGGCTCCGCGGAGACCTTCACCTGGGCCGGCCGCGAGGGCTGCGGCGTACTGACCCATCTGCTCGGCCAGTCCTGGGAGCGCCTGGAGGACAACCTCGTCGCGTACAGCGAGGCGCTGGAGGCGGCCGGACACGGCGTCGAACAGGAGAGAGTGAGCGTCATGCTGCACACGCTCCTCGCCGCCGACCAGGCGGAGGCGGTGGCGACCGCGCGGGGACCGCTCACCGAGTACATGCGGTCCTCCATGAGCCTGTTCGGCCTCAAGTCGCCCGAAAGCGCGCCCGGTCAGGTGGCGCCGGAGGCGCTCGCCGAACTGCTGGACCACGCCTATGAGGAATACGCCCGGACCCGCTGCCTCATCGGCTCCGCCGACAGCTGTCTGCCGCTGGTCGAGTCGCTCGCGGAACTGGGCGTGGACGAGATCGCCTGCCTCGTGGACTTCGGGGTCGGCACGGACCAGGTGCTCACCGGGCTGAAGACGCTGAGCCGGCTCAGGGAGAGGTGCGCGGACCTGTGAACACCGGCGCCACATCGGCGATGTTCAGAGAACTGCGCACCCGACCGGGGGAGACCCGGGCCCGGGCGGCGCGGCCGGACGTGACCTGCTTCCTCATCCACCACGCGGGCGGCTCCGCGGCCGCCTTCGCCGACTTCGCCGAGTTCTTCCCCCCGTCGTGGCGGCTGTGCGCCGTCGAACTCCCCGGCCGCGGGCTGAGCGCCGGGGACCCGCCGTGCCGGAGCGCGGCCGAAGCGGTACGGGCGCTGGCGCCCGCCCTCCTGGACGGGGAGATCCGGCCCTGGGCCGTCTTCGGACACAGCATGGGCGGCCTCGTCGCCTATGAGCTGGCCCGTGAGATGGAGCGGTGCGGCACACCGCCGATCTGGCTCGGCGTCTCGGGCCTCCCCGCCCCCCGGCTGGTGAGCGACCGCTTCACCGAGCGTCGCGACCTGTGGCCGCAGGAACGGCTGGTCGCCTTCATGCGAGGGCTGGGCGGCACCCCGGAGGAGCTGCTGGAGAGCCCGGACGTCGTCGAGTACATGGTGGAGGTCCTGCGCGGCGACCTGGCCATCGTGGACACCTACACGTACGCGGACGGACCCCCGCTGGGAATGCCGCTGTCCGTGCACTCGGGCCACCAGGACCCCCTCGCGACGGGGGACACGCTCGAAGGCTGGCGCGCACAGAGCACCGCGCGGGTGGAGTTCCACTCCTGGCCGGGCGGCCACTTCCAGCTGTACGACCGGCCCGGGCCGTTCGCGCTACGCATGGCAGAGGACATCGACAGGGCACTCGCCGAAGATCGCGACCCGGCGGGAAGAAAGGCATGAGTGAGCAGTGGTGACTGAGGGACATTCCGCTCCACGCGATGGCGGCGGCAAGGCACGGAAAATCGCGGGCGCAGCCCTTCCGCTCTATCTGACGATGATCGCCTCGTCCGCGGGCTCGCTGGTGGACACCGCGCTGCTCGGGCGGCAGGGCGCGACCTCGCTCGCGGCGTTCGCGGTGACCGTGGCGGTCTTCAACCCCGCCGTCGCGGCCATCTCCGGCGCCATGCGCGGGGTGATGCCGTTCGTGGCCGCCAAGGACGACGACCCGGACGGCCTGTTGCCCGTGGTGCGCAACGGCATGTGGCTGGGCGTCTGCGTGGGGCTGCTCGGCGCCCTCGCGGTGGCTTCGGTGCCCTTGATCAGCCGGCTCAGTGGTGTTCCCGACTCCACGCTCGACGCGTTGGGCGCCTTCCCGTACATCCTCGCCTGCAGCGCGCTGGTCACCTCCATCGGCGCCACCGCCACCTCCACCCTGGTCGGCCTGGGGCAGGGGAAGCTGGTGATGCGGGCCGGCCTGACCGGCACCGCCGCCGCGGTCGTGCTGAGCCTGATCCTGGTCGGCGGCATCGGGCCGTTCGACGGACTGGGCCTGCCGGGCGCCGGCATCGCGATGGTGGCGTCCAGCCTGACCAACGCCACGCTGGCGCACATCGCCCTGCGCCGGTCCACGGTCCTGGCCGGCCGGTCCCTGCGCCTCGGGCGGCCGCATCCGCGCGAGGTGATCAGGCTCGCGGGGGTGGGCATCCCCCTCGCGGCCACCGTGCTCATCAAGTTCGCGGTGCTGGGCGTCCTGGCCATCGCCGTGGCCCGGATCAGCAGCGACGACGCGGCGGTCCACAGCATCTCGGTGTCCCTGGTCAACCTGATGTTCACCGCCGCTGTCGCCGTGGGGCAGGCCACCGTGCCCCTGGCGGCCAAGTACGTCAAGACCGGTGATGTGCCCGAGGTCCGGCGGGGAGTCCTGGCCGGCGTCTGGGTGACGTGCTGCGCGGTGTTCGCCCTCGGCACCCTTCTGGTGGTCCTGCGGGAGCCGGTGACCTCCCTGTTCACCAAGAACCCCGGCCTCCAGGACGACGTCCTGGCGATGCTCCCGTTCGTGCTCGTCGTCGTGGTGACGGACGCGTTCCAGGCGGTCTTCGGATTCGGCCTCATCGCGATCAAGCGGACGGTGCCGAGCCTGGTCACCTTCGCGGCGTGCTACGGCGCGCTGGCCCTGGCGGCGGTCCCCATCGCCTCCGCGGGCGGAATCCACGCCGTATGGGCCACCCTGGCCTGCGCCAACGCGCTGCTCGTCGTGGGCCAGGCGTTCTTCTTCCACCAGCGCAGCGGCAGGCTGCGCGCGGTGGAGCCGGAGCCGGCGGCCGCCTGAGCCACCCGGCAGGACAGCCGTGCCACCCGGCAGGACAGCCGCGCCGCCCGCGTCCCACCACCTCCCCGCCGTATCCGTCCGTCATGAACCCGGAGGACCCAGTGCCGGACACCGCCCCCGTCCCCGACCCTCCACGCAGCCTCGTCGACATGTTCGAGGCGACGGCAGCCCGCCACCCCGACCGCCCCGCGGTCAGCGACAGCGAACAGAACCTCACCTACCGCCAGTTGAGCGAGCGGTCCGACGCCCTCGCCGCGTACCTCGAAGAGCACGGGGTGACGACCGAGGACCGCGTGGCGGTGTACCGCCCGCGGTCGGCGGAGCTGTTCGTCGCGATCCTGGGCATTCTCAAGGCCCGTGCCGCCTATGTGGCGGTGGACATCCGCTACCCCGACAAGCGCCGCGACCTGATGATCGAGCGATCCGGCGCCAAGGCGGTCATCACCGCCCCCGGCTGGGCCGGCCGCCTGGCCCATCTCGGAGCCGACGTCATCGAGTGGCACGGCGAGCCGGCCGGCCCCTCCCGGCCCGCCGGCCCGCGGCCCGCGCCCGACAACGCCGCCTGCGTGCTGTTCACCTCCGGATCGACCGGCGTGCCGAAGGCCTTCGTCCTCGAACACGGCAACCTGCTGGCGTTCGCGCGCAACCCCGTGATGCCGGAGCTGCTGCCCACCGACCGGACCAGCCAGATCGCCAGCGTGTCCTTCGACGCCTTCCACTTCGAGACCTGGTGCAGCTTCGCGTACGGAGCGCAGATCGTCGTGATGCCCTCCATGCCCGAGTTGCTCGCCTCCGATGTGCGGCGGGAGCTGGAGAGCCGCCGCATCAGCGTCATGATCGCCCCCACGATGGCGTTCAACCACCTGGGGCGCGAGAGTCCCGAGACGTTCTCCTCGCTCCGTGTGCTGCAGGTGGGCGGGGGCGTCATGCATGCCGCCGCCTGTCGCGATGTCCTCGACGGGGGCTTCAAGGGCTCGCTGTGGAATCTCTACGGCCCCGCCGAGACGACCACCGGCTGCAGCGTCCACCAGGTGGAGGCGGTCGGCCCCGGCGAGGACTCGGTGCCGATCGGGCGCCCGCTGGAGGGCTTCCGCCTCTATGTGCTCGACGCCGACCGCCGCCCGGTGCCCACCGGAGAGCCGGGGGAGCTGTACGTCGGCGGCCCCGGCGTCTCGCGGGGCTACATCGACCAGCCCGAGCTGACCGAGCGGCGCTACCACCCGGACCCGTTCGCGGCCGACGGCAGCCGGATGTACGCCACCGGGGACCTGGTGCGCGAACGGCCGGACGGCGTGTTCGAGTACATCGGGCGCGAGGACGACCAGGTGAAGATCCGCGGCTACCGGGTGGAGCCCGCCGACGTGGAGCGCACCCTCTCGAACCACCCCGCCGTCAAGGAGGCCGTGGTGGTGGTCACCGGTACCGGCCTCGACCTGAGCCTGGTCGCCTTCGCGGCGGCCGACGACGGGCTCACGCCCCAGGAGCTCACGTGGTACGCGGAGCGGGAGCTGCCGGACTTCATGGTGCCCAGCCGGGTCCTGGTACTGCCGATGCTCCCCGCCAACGAGAACGGCAAGCGGGACGTGGCCGCGCTGGAACAGCTGCTCGCCGACGAGCTCCACCGGCGCACGGAGGTGAGCCCCCCGGCCGAGGGGACCCAGCGCTACCTCGCCGATCTGTGGCAGGAGCTGCTGGGGGTCGAGCGGATCGGCGCGGAGGACGACTTCTTCGGCGTGGGAGGAAACTCGCTGCTCGCCTACCGGACCCGGCAGCGCGTCCAGCGCGACCTGGGGATCTCGATCGGTTTCCGCGAGATCATCAACCATCCGGTGCTGAGCGAACTGGCCGCACGCATCGACGCGACACGCTCCGACGGCCCCGGCCGGGAGGCCTGATGCGACGCGTCGCCGTCGTCCACGACATGGGCGCCGCGAGCGTCCTCGACGTCGCCGCCGCATTCGAGGGCCTCGCGACCCCGGTGTTCGTGTGCCCCGAGTCGCGCACCATGGAACAGCCGAGAGAGCTCATGGACGAGTTCGGCATCCTGTGCGACATCGCGGGGCTGGACACGAGGGAAGCGGCCGCCCGGCTGAGGGCCTGCGCCCCGGACGCCATCGTCACCTACAACGACTACCAGCTGGAGCGGACGGCCGAGCTGGCCGCGGAGCTGGGGCTGCCCTTCCACTCCCCGGACGTCGTACGGGCCCTCACGCGCAAGCACCTCCAGCGCGAACTGCTCAACGCGTGCGGCGCCTCCGCGGTCCCCACCCGGCTGGTCGGCGATCGGGCGACGGCCCTGCGCGCCTTCGAGGAGATCGGTGGCCCCGCGGTCCTGAAGCCGGAGGTGGGCACGGGAAGTCGCAGCACCTACCGGATCCGGACCGCCGAGGAACTGCGCGACGCGTGCGCCGAGATCTTCCCGACCACGGGAGGGGCCACCCACGAGGACTTCGTCCTGGAGCGGGAAATCCCCGGCGGCTCCGGGAAAAGCCCCTGGGGTGACTACGTATCGGTGGAATCCGCGGTCCAGGGCGGGCGGGTGGAACACATCGCGGTGACAGGGAAGTTCCCCCTGGCCCCTCCCTTCCGGGAGTCCGGATCCTTCCTTCCGGCCGCACTCGCGACGCGGGACCGGGAAGCGGTGCTCGACCTCGCGACACGCGCCCTCAAGGGCCTGGGCGTGAGCCTCGGAGTGTGCCACACGGAGATCAAGCTCTCCCCCCGGGGGCCGCAGGTGATCGAGGTCAACGGACGGCTCGGAGGCCTCGTCAACGACCTGCTGACACGCACGGGTGACCTGAACGCCGTGGAGATCGCCGCCCGCCTGGCCCTGGGCGAGAAGGACCCGCCGGCCGGCATCGACGCGTGGGAACCGGACCGGGTCTCCTTCGTCTTCGCCAAGGTGCCGCCGATGGAGGCGACACAACTGCTGAGCCTGGACGGAGCGGACGACCTCCAGGCCATGCCGGAGATCTCACGCGTCATGGTCCAGCAGGAACCGGGGGCGCGCATCGACTGGCGGCGCGGGAGGCTGGGGCACACCCTTGTGTGCTACGGGGCCACCCGCACCCATGACGACTTGGCCCGATTGCTGACCCGGATCAACAACACGGTGCAGGTGACATACAAGTGACGGGTGGAACACTTCAGCCGATGCGCGGCAAGGTCGTGAGATCCTTCTCGGGCATCTTCCCCGGGGCCGCCGACCCCGCCGTGCCGGTGGTGACGCTGTTCAGCGGCGGCCTGGACAGCACCTACCTCCTGAACCGCCTGGTCGCGATGGGTGCCACCGATGTCCACGCGGTCACCGTCGAGCTCGGCGAGGGAGAGTCGCACGAGGCCAAGCAGGAGATCGCGGACCGACTCGGAGTCCGGCTGCACGTCATCGACGGCAGGCGGGAATTCGTCGAGGACTTCATCCGGCCCGCCATAGCCGCCCAGGCGGTCTACCTCGACACCCACCCCATCAGTTCCTCACTGAGCAGGCCGCTGATCGCCAAGCTGGCCCTGGGCCTCGCCGAGGAGCTCGGAGCCCACACGATCCTGCACACCGCCAACCGGTCCCAGAACACCTTGCGCCGGCTCAACGGCGCTTTCGAACTGCTCGGATTCCCCGGACGCTACGGCAGCCCCTACGACCTGGACCCCGTGGACCGGGAGCAGAAGATCAGGGAGCTCAAGGAGGTCGGGCTGGCACACATGGGCGAGCGCGTCGTCAGCGGTGACTCGAACCTCTGGTGTCGCGAGTTCGAGTCCGGATTCCTGGACGACCCCGAGGACTACGAGGTGCCCGAGGATCTCTACCAGTGGAGCAGGGTCGGCGCCACCGACGCGCGCGACCGCCTGGAGATCGGCTTCGCCGGCGGTGTCCCGGTCTCCGTCGACGGAACCCCTCTGCCGCTCGACACACTGATCGCGACACTGAACCCGCGCGTGGGCTCCCACGGCCTGGGGCGCTACGCCGGGCTCGAACACCTCGACAGCGGCGTGAAGGTCCTGGAGATACGCGAGATGCCGGCGGCGTGGCTGCTGCTGCGCTCGTACCGCCATCTGGAGAGCGCTGTTCTGCGCTCCGAGACGATCCGCGAGAAGATGCACCTCGAGCAGCTGTGGGTGCGCGAGGCGCTGGAGGGCCGCTGGTACGGCGAGCTGCGCCGAAGTGCCCAGTCGTTCATCGACTCCTGCGCCGCGGACGTGACCGGCACCGTCCGGTGGCGGCTGGACGCCGGCCACGCGGGCATGGACGCCGTCATCGCGAAGCGGCCGCTGTATCTGCGGAACCGCGAGGACTGGGAGAAGGCGTCGGTTTCGTCCGAGCGATCCGCGGTGCGGTGACCTCCCGGCCTCGCCGTGGAAAATTCTTGAACGAGCGGTCACGATCGATTAGCCTGCTCTCCGTGGGCAGGACGAGGGAGTTCGATACGGACGCGGCCTTGCGGGCCGCGATGGAGCTGTTCTGGCGGCAGGGCTACGAGGCCACCTCGATGCAGGAGTTGGTCGATCATCTGGGGCTGGCCCGGGGCAGCGTCTACGGCGCCTTCGGCGGCAAGCGCGAGCTGTACCTCGCCGCGCTCGACCGCTACATCGAGGACACCCAGGGGGAGTTTCTCAAACGTCTGGCCGCGCCGGGCTCGGCGCTGGAGGCGGTCCGCGGCCTGGTCCGGCACTACGCCGAGATGGCGTTGGAGGACGACGAGGTCAAGGGCTGCCTGCTGACCAACACGGCGGTCGAACTGCCTGCCGACGTGGCGGTGGGCCGACGGGTGGAGTCCACCCTGGAGATGATGGAGACCGCGCTCGCGACGGTCCTGACCCGGGCTCACGCGCTCGGCGAGCTGCCCGCGGGCAAGAATCCCGCGGCGCTGGCCAGATTCCTCGTGACCCTGCTCCAGGGCATCCGCGTGGTCGGGAAGACACCGGGGCGCCGGCGATTCCTCGACGACGCCGTGGAGCAGGCCCTCGCCGTACTGGACTGAGCCCGCTGTCACAGGCCACCCGGAGCCTCGGGGTGGCTCGTCATGCCCGCTTACTTGAATGATCGGTCATGAATTAAGGAGTGTCATGAGCGGTGTGCACACCATTCCCACCGACGCGGAACTGGCCGCGTCCCTGGACGGCGACTTCACCAGCGATCACGCCGAGGTCAACGGCGTCGTGCTGCACCATGTCACCGGAGGGCAGGGGGAGCCGTTGGTGCTCCTCGGCGGCTGGCCGCAGACGTGGTGGCAATTCCGCAAGGTCATGCCGGAGCTGGCGCGCCACTACCGGGTGACCGCCGTCGACCTGCGCGGCATGGGAGGCTCCGCCAAGCCCGAAACGGGCTACGACAAGCGGACGATGGCGGGCGACATCGCCGCCCTGATCCAGCACCTCGGACACCGGTCGGCGTTCGTCGCCGGGCACGACATCGGCGCCTCGGTGGGCTACCACCTCGCGGCCTCCCACCCCGGCGCGGTGCGGCGCCTGGTCACTCTCGACCTGGGAGTACCCGACGCCTCCTGGCTGGAGATCCCCATGCTGCCCGCCACCGACGAGCAGGTCGCCGCGCTGACCGAGGGCCGCGGCGGCTACCCCTGGTGGTTCGCGTTCAACCAGCTCCACGGCCTGCCCGAACAACTCCTCGCCGGCCGCTTCCGGCACCTGATCGACTGGCTGTGCGCACACATGCTGGCCGACCAGGCGTCCATCGAGGAGGAGGCGCGCAGGATCTACGCCCACGCCTACGACTCCCCGGATGCCATCCGCGCCGGCAACGGCTGGTACCGGACGATGCGCCAGGACGTCGCGGCCCTGGCCACCTACGGCCCGGTCACCACCCCCATCCTGACGCTGGCCGGCGAGTCGAGCTACCCGGCCCTGCGCGAGCAGATGGGACCCGACAAGGGCACCGACATTCAGGTCGTCGAGGTGAAGGACAGCGGACACTACCTGCCCGAGGAGGCTCCGGACGCCGTCGTCGAGGCCGTCATCGGGTTCTGCGGCTAGAAGTCCGGAACGGGGTGGCGAACAGCCGGCCCTCGCCCGCCGTTCCGCCCTCCCGGAGGAAGGGCGGCCGCATGATGTGCCAGGTGCCCAGGCGCGGCCCGGTGAAGCCCGCGGCCGCAGGGCCGCCGCCCGGCCGGCCGTGTTCGGGACTCTCGCCGGATCGATGTCCACGACGGCAGTCGGTGACGCGACGGCGGTCGGCGACGGGGCGAGCATCCGTGCGGGGATCCCGCGGCCGTCGGCCGGCGCCCTTCGGCGCCGCCCGACGGTCATCCAGGCGGTCGGTTCACCGCACCGGGTAGAAGGCGTCGACCTCCGCCACCACGCGGTCAGGACGCTCCTCGAGGAGCCAGTGCCCGGCTCCCTCCACATCGGTGCCGGTGGCCCCGGGGGCTGCGTCCCGTACCGGGGGGAGCATCAGGTCCGTGAGCCCGTCCTGGGTGAGCAGCCGGACCGGGACGGTGAGCGGAACCCGCTGGAGGCGCTTGTTCTCCTCCTCGTCCCGCGACCATGTGCGGTAGAGCCCGAAGCCGGTGCGCAGCACCTGAGGGCGGGAGAACACCCGGGTGTACTCGTCGAGCGAGCGGGGTGGGATCGGGCTCGGCGGGTCGTCCCCCGGCTGCGGGGACCCGGAGATCTGGCTGTGCCGGAAGAAGTAGTCAAGGAACGTCCCGACGCGGCCCGTGACCAGCCGTTCCG
Organism: Streptomyces sparsogenes subsp. cuspidosporus; assembly: GCF_039532705.1. Classification (NCBI taxonomy): domain Bacteria; kingdom Bacillati; phylum Actinomycetota; class Actinomycetes; order Kitasatosporales; family Streptomycetaceae; genus Streptomyces; species Streptomyces sparsogenes. The sequence continues at coordinate 43,499 of NZ_BAAASD010000001.1, forward strand.
CCAGCGGGTCCTGCACGTTGAACGAGAAGTGCCAGGACAGCGGGCGGACATCGGTCGCGAAGGAGAGGTTCTCGCCGACGAGCGGGAAGTCCATCAGGAACAACCCGCCCGCCTGCTCGCGGTGTTGGGCGGCCAGCGCGTAGGTGACACCGACCCCGAAGTCGTGGGCGACGAACCGCACGTCCCGCCGCGCGCCGATGCGGTCGAGCAGGTCGTGGACGTAACCGGCGAGCACGGTCTTGGTGTACGCGGTGGGGCGCCCGGTGGAGTCGCCCATCCCCGGCAGGTCGATCGCGACGACCGTGCGGCCGGGGAGGAGCCGGGGCATGACGTCGCGGTACTCGTACCAGCTCTCCGGCCACCCGTGCAGCAGAACCATCGTCTGCGGTCCGGTGCCTCCGACGACGTAGTGCATCTGCACTCCGCGGACGGTGGTGAAGCAGTGCCGGAAGTCCCGGTTGAAGGCCGTGTCGTGCCTCGTCGCGGCGTCGTAGCCCTTGCTCTTGGGCACCTCCGGATCGACGCACGGCGGGGCCGAGGGGGCGGGAGGCGAGCCGGAGGCCGTGCCGGCGAAGGCGGTCGCGCTCAGCAGCAGCGTCAGGAGCAGCGCGCGCAGCCTGCGGAGCCGTAGGGGAAAGCGTGGTGTCGGCGGATGTGCCATGGAGAAGTGACCCCTTCGGTGGGGGAGAGGAGAGACGGCGCCGCGAACCGCGGCGATTTAAGTACCGCGCGGTACAGATTAATCCGGCGCCGCGTCACGTCAAGTCCCGGACGGGTGGGCCGAGGTGGGCCCCGTAAGATGTGCACCGATCGGTTCGGAAATGTTCGGAGGAAGACATGACGAGAGGCCGCCCGCGCACCTTCGACGCCGACCAGGCGCTGGAGAAGGCCCTCGACGTGTTCTGGCGCCAGGGCTACGAAGGCGCCGCGCTGTCCGACCTGACCGAGGCCATGGGCATCACCAAGACCAGCATGTACGCCGCCTACGGCAACAAGGAGGAGCTGTTCCGCAAGGTCCTCGCCCGCTACGGGGAAGGGCCGGCCGGCTATCTCTCCGAGGCCGTGCGGAAGCCGACGGCCAGGGCCGTCGCGGAGCATGTGCTGAAGGGCGCCGTCCTCGCCACCACCCTCCCTGGCCGCCCCACCGGATGCCTCGGGGTGCAGGGCGCCCTCGCGCCCGGCGAGCCCGGCGGAGCGGCCCACAAGCTGCTCGCCGAATGGCGCGAGCAGGGCGAGAAGCAGGTCCGCGAGCGCTTCGAGGCGGCTCGGGCGGAGGGCGACCTGCCGCCCGGCGCCGACCCCGCCGCGCTGGCGCGCTATGTCTTCACCGTCGCCTACGGGGTGGCGGTCCAGGCGGCGGGCGGCGTGCCCCGCGAGCACCTCCGGGAAACCGTGGAGCTGGCCCTGCGGGCCTGGCCGTCCTGAGCCCCGCCGCCCGTCGCGCGCCCGGGCGTCAGTCGCCCGGCGTGGCCGCGATGGTGGCGGGCATCGGGCCCTCGGGGCGGACGGTGAACCCGAAGGCGGCCGAGGCCGTGGCGGCGTCCTGGAAGGACGGGACGTACGCGGGCAGCAGGTGTTCCAGGAGCACGGTCATCTCCCGCATGGCGAACTGCGCGCCCAGGCAGGCCCGGGCGCCGATGCCGAAGGGGTAGTACGCGCCGTGCCGTGAGGAGGGGCGGTCCTCGTCCGCGGCGGTGAACCGCTCGGGCGCGAACCGCTCGGGCTCCGGCCACAGCGCCGGGTCACGGTGGGTGAGGTACGGGCACACGAAGACGTCGGTGCCGGCCTCGACGCGGTAGCCGGCCAGGACGTCGTCCTCGGTGGCGTGACGGGGAATCAGCCATGCCGCCGGATACAGCCGCATGGTCTCCGAGGCGAGCGCCCGGATGGCCCGCTCGCGCTCCGGCGAGCCCGCCGGCCCCGCGTCCAGGGCCCGGCGGCGTGCTTCGGGGTGGCGGTCGAGCAGCAGATACAGCCAGGACAGCGTCGTGGCGGTGGTCTCGTGACCGGCGGCGAGCAGGGTGACCAGCTCGTCGCGGATCAGCCGGTCGGTGTACTCGGGGTGGGTCTCCGCGGCGTCCACCAGGACGCGCAGCAGGCCGGGGCCCTCCGGTCCCGCCTCCCCCCGGCGGGCCGCCGCGATCGCGCCTTCGGCGACGGCGTCGATCCTCGCCAGGTCCGCGGCCACGGCGGCGCGCAGCCCGGCCATGTCGGCCGACGCCGAGGGGGTGCTCGGCAGGGTGGCCCCCACCGCCTCGACCGCGGCGAGTTCGCGGTTCGTGGCCTCGTCGAGGGGGTGGCCGGTCAGGGAGCGCCAGATGGTGTCCAGGGCGAAGAAGCGCATGTCCTCGCCGACGTCGGTCGGCGTGCCGGTGCGGGCGCACTCCGCCCAGTGGTCGGCGGCGCGGCGCGCGGCGCCGGCGATCCGCTGCTCGTAGCGGCGGATCCCCGCCCCGGTGAACTGGGCCTGGAGCAGGCGGCGCTGACGCTTCCACGCTTCCCCGGTGGCCGAGAGCACCCCGTCCCCGACCAGGACCCGGGCCCGGTGGGAGCGCTTGACGTAGCGGTCGGGATGAAGGGCGAGGACGTGCCGCACCGCCTCCGGATCGGTGACCAGCACCGTGGGGCGCGGGCCGAGGCGCACCGCGCTGACCCCGCCGAGTTCCCGCGCCCGGGCCAGCAGGTCCACCACCGCCCCCGAGGAGGAGCGCCACCGCTGGACGGCCTCCGGAGCGAGCTCCGGGGGCAGGGGCAGGGCATCGGACCCGGGCGACGGGTGGGGGACGCCTTGCGGGGCTGTGGTGGCCAAGGTGCTCTCCTGCTCGATACGTACGTGTGCGGACATGGGGGACAACGAGCGCGGACCCCGATCGATGCCTGCCCACCCGGCCCGCAGGCAACCCGCCCCGGCCGGCCGACCCCGCCGACGTCGCCGCGCAGGCCCTGCGCGGCGTCGAGCAGGGCCTGCCCGAGATCCTCGCCGACGACGTCACCCGGCTCGTCAGCAGGGCCTGGCCCTGGCGCCGAGCGTGTGAGCGCGGGCCCTACCCGTCGCCCCAGCGTGCCGCCGCCGCGGCCCCGGAGGGGTGCGCGGAGGTGTGTGCGACAGGCCGGATCCAGGCCTGTCGTTCCTGGCCGCGCGGGTCGTCGACCTGGGTCCACTCGGCGTCGATGCGCATCGTGGCGCGGCGCTCGGTGTCGTAGGGGTCCCAGCCGGGGTCGCCGCTCCTGGCGAACCGGACCCAGGCCTCGTGCATGCGGGCGGCGAGCTCGGCCGGGGGCCGGCCGGGGCCGAGCAGGGCGTTGGCCCCCCGCAGCCGGGGCAGGTGCGCGAGGTCGAAGACGAAGGGGAGCTCGACCGCGTGGGTGGCGCCGAGCTGCCCGTCCAGGGCCCGCGACCGCCAGGCGAACTCATAGCCGAAGGTGGCGGACTGGGGGTGGGCGGCGTGCGCGCCGGCCAGGGCCCAGCTGCCCGCGCCGAACAGCGCGTCGCCCAAGACGGCGGAACGCAGCTCGCCGAAGGACGCCTCGGGGCGGGCCTTCCGGTACGTCTCGACGAGCCGCGCCGGGTCCGGGTGCGAGCGCGTCGCCGTGTCGGCGACGTCCCCGGCGGTCGAGGTGGCGTACGTGCCCACGGGGACCAGATACAGGTTTCCCTCTTCGGCGTTGGTCCCGATGAGCAGGTCGACGTCCGCGCCGAGGCCGGCGCCGACGGACTCGGCGGGCTGGGTGTCCAGGACCAGGCTGAAGGGGCTGAGCCCGATCAGCGGGTCGTGGTGGGTGTCGGTTCGCAGGTCGATGCCCGCGAGCCGGGAGGCCGTCCCGACCAGGCGCTCGTCGGAGATGTCCGCGAAGGCGTCGACATGGGGCTCGATGCCCAGGTGTCCGGCCGCCGCCGTGGTGACGCGGGCGGCCTGCTCGGCCGTGAACGCCCCCAGACCGCTGCCGCTTTGGACGATCGCCCGGCGGAAGAGGCCGGTGGCGTCGGGGGTGGCGAGGACGCCGCCGACGATGGTCGCCCCGGCGGACTGGCCGAAGAGGGTGACATGGCGGGGGTCACCGCCGAAGGCGGCGATGTTCTCCCGGACCCAGCGCAGGGCGGCGACCACGTCGAGCAGGCCGCGGTTGGCGGGCGCGCCGGGCAGGTCGAGGAACCCGGCGATGCCGAGCCGGTAGTTGAGGGTGACGAGGACGACACCGTCGCGGGCGAAGGCGGATCCGTCGTACATCGCGGACCGCGTCGATCCGGCGACGAACCCGCCGCCATGGACGAACACCATGACGGGCAGGCCACCGCCCCCGGCTTCGGGTGTCCAGACGTTGACGGTGAGGTAGTCCTCCCCGCGGCTCCAGCCGGCGCCGAAGTACGGGGACATGTCCACGCTGCCGAGCCGGCGCTCGGCCTGGGGCGCGTTGGGCCCCGGCGAGGTGGCGTCCCGTATGCCGTCCCAGGGCGCGTGCGGCCGCGGCGGGGCGAACCGGCCGGCGCCCCGGGGCGGGGCGGCGTAGGGGATGTTCAGGAAGGCGGCCGTGCCGTCGTCCTGGCGCAGGCCGCGCACGGCCCCCTGCGCGGTGGACACGACGGGGTCGGGGTGGTGGTTCACAGTGATGCCTTTCCGCGGGCTCTCGGCCCTGCTCGGCGTACGGGGGGGCTCAGCCCTGTTCGGCGTACGGGGTCTCAGCCCTGTTCGGCGTACGGGGTGAACGGGGCCCAGCCCTTGATCGCGAACTTGCCGCCCTCCCGCACCACCTCGGCGGCGCCGTGGCCACCGAGGTGCGCGGGGATCACCAGCGCGTTGTTGTCGGCCGCCCAGCCCAGCACCTTGCGGCGGGTGGCGCGGGCGCCCGCGGGGTCCTCGCAGAAGCAGCTGTTGGCATCCGGCTCCAGGAACTGCACCGGGCTGTGCAGCAGGTCCCCGACGAACACCGCGCGGTCCGACCCGGAGGCCAGGGTCAGCACGGAGGAGCCGGGGGTGTGGCCCGGAGCCGCGTCCAGGCGCAGGTCGGCATTGATCCGGTGGCTGTGCTCCCACAGCAGCGTCCGGCCGGCCTCGTGCACCGGGGCCACGCTGTCCTCGAAGACATTCTGGTTGCCGCGGCCCAGCAGCGGCTTGTGGCCGTTCTCCGGGTTCCAGAAGTCGAAGTCGTCCTTCGGCATCAGATAGGTGGCGTTCGGGAAGGTGGGGACCCAGCGCCGCCCGTCCAGGTAGGTGTTCCAGCCGACGTGATCGACGTGGAGATGCGTGTTGATCACGACGTCCACGTCCTCGGGTTCGACGCCGGCCCGCGCCAGATTGGCCAGGAAGTCCGTCTCCAGGTGGCTCCAGACCGGCGCGTAAGGGCGCTCCTTGTGGTTGCCCACACCGGTGTCGACCAGGATGGTCATGCCCTCGCTGCGCAGCAGCCAGGTCTGGATCGCGGAATTGACGATATTGGTCTCGGAATCCAGGAAATGCGGGGTCAACCAGGTGGAGCCGTCGTCCCAGACTGTCTTCGGGCTTTCCGGGAAGAAGGTGTCGGGCGTCATTTCCACGGGACCGTAGTATTCCCGCACCCGGGTAATGGTGACCTGGCCGAGTTCGATCTGTTCCATGAGGATTCCCTGGCAATTCGGAGGCTTTCCCGGAACCGTAAGAGCGGCCCCGGCACGCGCGGTATCCGTCAGGTGACTGCACCTGCCGGATGCCGGACGCCCGACGCCCCGGGCGCCGGGCCGGCCCGCTTGTAGCCTGGGTGCGACAAGGCAAGCGGCCCCGATCGACGCGACCGGCGCCCTCGAGGAGCCACCATCCCTGGAGACCCCGTGGACGAGCACGCAGGCGGCCCCCGTGCGGGCGGGGGAGCGGAGCCGGAAAGGGAACATCCGATCGTCGGCCGCGATACGGAACTGGCGCGCCTCTTCCGTGCCGTGGACTCGGCGTCCGACCCGGTTCTGGTGCTCCTCGGCGACGCGGGCATGGGGAAGAGCACGCTGCTGGACCGCGCGGTGTCCCGGGCCGGGGCGAGCGGCGCCCGCGTCCTGCGCGCCGAGGGCAGCGAGTCGGAGTCGGGCCTCGCGTTCTCCGCCCTGCACCAGTTGCTGCGGCCTGTGCCGGCCGAGGTGGACGGGTTGCCGGACCGGCAGCGCGCGGCGCTGTACGACGCGTTCGGAGCGGGGCCGGCCACGGCGGGTTGCGACCCCATGCTGATCGGTGTCGCCGTCCTGAGCCTGCTCTCGGGCCTGGCGGGCCGGGGGCCCGTGCTCGTGGTGCTGGACGACGCGCAGTGGTTCGACCGTGCCTCCCTGGATGCCCTGTCGTTCGCCGCCCGACGGCTGACAGGGGAACCGGTCACGATGCTGGTGGCGGCCCGTACCGGCGATCACCTCCCCGGGTTCGACCGGCGCGTGCCGACGCTCGTCCTGGGGCCGCTCGAGGCGGCCGCCGCCGGCCGGCTGCTGGATCTGCGACCGTGGCGGCCGGCCGGCCGGATCAGGAGCCGGATCCTCGCCCAGGCCGACGGCAACCCGCTCGCGCTGACCGAACTGGCGAGGGCGGCCGCCGCCCAGGACGGGCCCGCCCACCCACCGCCCGCCGGTCCGCTCCCGCTCACGGAGCACCTGGAACGGATCTTCGCGGCCCGCCTGGACGGCCTCCCGGCCTCCACCACGCGCGCGCTGCTGCTCCTGGCCGCCATGGACACCGCCGACTCCGCGGTCGCCGTCCCGGCCGCCCTGCCGGACACCGAGGACGACGCATGGCTCCCCGCCGAGCGGGCCGGACTGGTCCGGCGGACCGGCCGGGGCCTGCGGTTCAGCCACCCGCTGGTCCGGTCCGCCGTGTATCACGCCGCTTCCGCCGCCGCCCGCCGCGAGGCCCATCTGGCGCTCGCCGAGCTGCTGCACGAGGAGCCGGACCGGCGGGCCTGGCACCTCGCCGCCGCGGCCACGCCCCCGGACGCGGCCGTGTCGGCGGAGCTGGAGCGGACCGCCGACCGGGCCCGCCGCCGCGGCGGTCACGCGGCGGCGGCCATGGCCCTGCAACGCGCCGCCGAACTCGCCCCCGGGCGCGAGGACAGCGCCCGGCTGCTGGTCGAAGCCGCCGCGGAGGCCGTGCTCACCGGTGACCTCCCGTGGGTGGAGGAACTGGCCGCCGCCGTACGCGCGCGTACCGGCGACGCGGCGCTCCTGGCCGACGCCGCCGCACACGTCGGTCGGCTCGCGGCACTGACCGTGCGCCACACGGTGGTCTTCTCCCGACTCGCCGACACGGCCGAGGAACTGGCCCCCACGCGGCCCGCCACCGCGCTGGACCTGCTGGCCGGCGCCGCGGTGGTCCGCTTCTACTCCGGAGAGGACGCCCAACGCGACCGCCTCCAGGACCTCCTGCGGCGTCTTCCTGACGACCCGTCACACGCCTGGCCGCGCACCTGGGTGCGGGCCGTGTCCGACCCGTTCGGCCACCGGGACGCACTTGTTTCCCTGCTCCCTCGCCTCGCGGCCGAGGCGCGCCGCCGCCCCGACCGGCTCACCGCCTTCGCGGTCATGGCCTGGCTGCTGGACGAGACCCCGTGGGCCGTCCGCGCCTTCGACGAGGCCTTCGACCGCTGGGGGTCGCGCGGCCCCCTGCCCGAGGGCCTGGGCGGCGCGGCGGCCTGGAGCTACGTCGAGCAGGGCAAGTGGGGGCGGGCCCGGGAGGCATGCGCCCGCGGCAGCGCACTCGGTTCGACGGCCGGCCTCGACCACGCCGTGGCCTGTGCGAGCGCGGTGGACGCCACCGTGCTCGCCTACCAGGGGGATGCGGAGGCGGCCCGTGCCCGGGCCGAGGAGGCGCTCGCCCTGATCGACCCGCTGGAGAGCCGCTCGGTAGCCGTCTACGCCCGCCGGGCCCTCGGCGCCGCGGCCCTCGCGGACGGCGCGTACGAGGCGGCGTACGACCAGCTCCGCACGGTCTTCACGGCCGACGGCGCACCCGTGCACTACCACGCCTCCTACCCGGCCCTCGCGGATCTGGCCGCCGCCGCGGTGCGCGGCGGCCGGCGTGACGAGGCCACCGCGATCGTCGAGCGTTCCGCACGCGCCCTCGCGGCGGGAGCCTCGCCCCGACTGCGCGCGCTGATCAGCCGGGCCCGTGGCCTGCTGGCACAGCCCGACCACCCCGACGCCGCCGAGCGCCACTTCCGGGCGGCCCTGGCCGACCCGGTACCGGCACACTGGCCCTTCGAACGCGCCCAGACCCTGCTGGACCTCGCCGAGTGGCTGCGGCGCCGGCGGCGCATCGCGGAGGCGCGAGCGCCGCTCACCGAGGCCCTGGACACCTTCCGGCGCCTGGGCGCCCGCCCGTGGATCGACCGCGCCCGGGCCGAGGCCCGCGCCGCCGGCCTCGACGTGACCGACACCACCCCCGACGCGCTCGCCGCCCTCTCCCCGCAACAGCAGCAGATCGTCAGGCTCGCCGCCCGCGGACTGACCAACCGCGAGATCGGCGAGAAGCTCTTCCTCTCCCCGCGCACCGTCGGCTCGCACCTCTACCGCACCTTCCCCAAACTGGGCATCACCGCCCGCTCCCAGCTGCGCGACCTCCTCGAGGCCACCCGCCCGGCGGGCGCCCACCGGGGATGAGGCCGTATCCGGCCGGCGCCACCCGTCCCGATACGGCCCCCAGGCCGGCCCTCAATGTGGAGAGCCACAGCTTCCCGGGCGCACGCTGGGGATCCCCACATGGTGAAACCCGGACCGGTCGCCGACCCTGAGGTGTCCCAGGAGTCCGAGGGGCACGCAGCCCGCTCCTGCACCACCAGTCATCGGGAGAGAGCGCCATGTCGAGCCCGCCTCAGCCTGTCACCGACCCCAGGCATTGAGGAAGACACTGTGGACTGGCACAGTCACCTCATGAGGAACGCCGCCACCGAAGGCCACACCGATCTCAGGACCTGGCTCGGTGCCATCGCGGACCTCGCCGAGGCGGTGAACAGCGCGGGAAGCGTCCACTCACTGCTGAACCTCGTGGCCGGGACGGCCTGCCGGCTGATGAGCTACGACTTCTGCTCCGTACTGCTGCCCGACCCGACCCACCAGGTCCTCGCCATCGAGGGGGCCTGCGGGTTGTCGGCCGGCTACATCAAGGGCGTGAACATCAAGCACCCGGTGCGCATCGGGGCCGGGGAGTCCGGCGAGGCGCCGTCCAGCCGGGCGTTCCGTACGGGCCGGGCCGTGGCACTCAGCGATGTCACCGCCGAGACCCACTACGCGTGGGGCGGGGTCGCCGAACGACAGGGCTATCGGTCGATCATCGCCGTCCCTCTCATGGCCTCGGGCTCCTGCCTCGGCACGCTGACCTGTTACCGCGCCGACGTGCACGAGTTCTCCGACGACGAGCAGGAACTCCTGACCACGCTGGCGAACCAGGCCGCCATCGCCATCGAGACGGCCCGCCTGAGGGACCGGGAACAGCAGACGATCGGCGAGCTGAGAGAGCTCAACGACTCACTGCGCGAGCAGCACGCCCTCCTGCGGCGCAGTGAGGACATCCACCGGCAGCTCACCGAGGTCGCCCTGCGCGGCGAGGGTGTCCACGGAGTCGCCCAGGCGCTCGCGGCGCTGCTCGAGCGCCCCGTGCTCTTCGAGGACGCGTACGGGAGCACCCTGGCCGCGGCGGACGCCGGCGGCGCGATCGCGGACGACCGGTTCGACGGGGCGGACGGCTTCTCGGCGCTGCGCCGATCGCTCTGGGAAACGGCGGCCACCGGGGTCGTCGAGACCCGGGAGGACGGCTCCGGGACGCCGTGGGCCACATGCGCGGTGGTGCTCGCCAAGGAAGTCGTCGCCCGGATATGGACCCCCGGAGACCTGGCCGGTCTCGGCCCCCTCGGCCGACGGGCCATCGAGCACGCGGCGGTGGTGGCCGCCCTGGAAACGCTGCGCGAACGCACCGCCGTCGACGTGGAATGGCGGCTCCGGGGGGAGCTGCTGACCGATCTGCTCGCCCAGCAGCCCGCCGCCATGGCCACGGTCGTGGCACGGGCCGCGCGCCTCGGCCACGACCTGCACCGGGCCCACTCCGTGCTCGTCGTCCGGGCGGACACCGACCCGGTGACGCCCGCCTCGGACCGGGGGATCGACGCCCCGCGCCGGGTGTTGTCCGCCGTCCACACCCTGGCGATCCGGCAGACCCCTCGCCCCCTGGCGGCCCGCCACGGCGACGACGTGGTCGTGCTGTGGCCCGTGGACCACGGCGGGGGGAACGGCTCCGCGGGGGAACCGCCACCCGCGCCGGCAGGAGCCGCGCCCGAGGCGGTGGCCGCCGCCGACGCCATCCGCCGGTGTGTGGTGCGCGCCCTGCCGATCACGGTGACGGTCGCGGTGTCACGGCCGTGCGCCGACCTGGCGGACTACCCGGCCGCGTTCCGTACGACACGGGGCGTGCTGACCCTCACCCAGCTGCGCGGCCGCCGCGACCGTACGGTGGAACTCGGCGACCTGGGTGTCCAGGGGCTGCTGCTGCAACTCGAAGACCCCTCCGAGCTGCTGCGGTTCGCCGACCGCGTCCTGGCCCCGGTCCTCGACTACGACCGGCGCCGCAACACCCGACTCCTGCACACCCTGCGCACCTACTTCGCCCATGGCCTCAGCACGGCTCGAACGGCCGAGGTGCTGTTCGTGCACCCCAACACCGTCGGCCTGCGGCTGAAGCGCGTCGAGGAGCTGCTCGGGGTGAGCCTCACCCAACCCGACGCGCTCCTGCGCCTCACCGCCGCGCTCGCGGCGATCGAGGTCGACGGCCTGGACGCGGACCGTTCCCCGGAGCCGCCCGCCCAGCGGCCGCTCGGCGCACGGCAGGGGTGACCGGCCGACCCGTCTGACCGAAGCCCGCCGGCGACGCGACGCGCGCGCCGGCGGTTCGGCGTGCGCCGGCGACGCCACGTCCGCGCGGACGAGGCGACGCGCGCGGATCGTGCGACGCGCCGCAGGGGGGCGGCCCGTCGGCGACTGTTCCCGCCCACAGAGAACTTCTCCGACTCTGTGTGCCCATACATCGAAACGGGCCTCCCGCGAGCCCAATACTCAACCGCGGCCAGGACACCGGAACCCCGATTCCGGTTCCGGCCCCCCGCACCCGTGCCGCCGCGCCGATCCGCCGGATGCCCCCAGGTGTCCGTGGATCCCCGCGGATGTCCGCGGACGCCCGGCCGTCCCCGCACCGCACGGCCCCCACCTCCGCTTCGTCCGAAGCGGGAAACCTGAAGGAGGCGAACATCCTGGTGACCCAGATTCCCGTTCCGACATCGAGCGAGGCCACCGCGCACCGCCACCGGGACATCCTGAACCCCGCCACCGGAACCGTGATCCGCTCCGTCCCGGACAGCACCCCGGACCACGTGGACGAGGCGGTGAGGGCCGCCAAGGAGGCCTTCGAGTCCGGCCCGTGGCCGCGCCTGCCGCGCAGCGAGCGCGCCCGCCACCTGCTGCGGTGCGCCGACGCGATCGAGGCGAGCAGCGAGACGCTGTTCCAGCTGGAGACGCGGAACAACGGCCGGCCCATCACCGAGACCAAGGCACAGCTCTCGCGCGTCCCGGAGTGGTTCCGCTACAACGCGGGACTGCTCGCCGCCCAGCGGGACGCCGTCCTGCCCGGCGACGGCCCGTACCTCACCTACCAGCGGCGTTCACCGCTCGGAGTGTGCGGCATCATCACCCCGTTCAACCACCCGCTGCTGATCCTGGCCCGCAGCCTGTCCGCCGCCCTGGCCACCGGGAACACCGTGGTCGTCAAGCCCTCCGAGATGACTCCGCTGACCACGCTCGCGCTGGTCGACGTCCTGCGGGAAGCCGGACTGCCCGAGGGCGTGGTGCACGTGGTGACCGGTGGGCGGGACGTGGGGGAGCGGCTGACCGGGCACCCGGACATCGCCAAGATCACACTGACCGGCGGCACCGAGGCGGGGCGCGCGGCCGCGGTCGCCACCGCGGCCCGGTTCGCCCGCGTCACCGCCGAGCTGGGCGGCAAGACCCCGATCGTCGTCTTCGACGACATCGACCCGCGCGTGGCCGCCGAAGGCGCGGCGTTCGCCGCCTTCGTCGCCGCCGGCCAGTCCTGTGTCGCCGGCTCGCGGTTCCTCGTCCAGCGGGGCGTCCACGACGCCTTCGTCGAGGCGCTCAGCGCCCGCGCCGCGGCCATCCGGATCGGGGACCCGGCCCGGCCGGACACCCAACTGGGCCCCCTGATCAGCGCGGTCCAGCGGGAGAAGGTCCTGCGGCTGATCGACACCGGCGTCCAGGAGGGCGCCCGCGTCGCCGCCGGCGGAGGCGTCCCCGACCTGCCGGCCGAACTCGGTGACGGTTTCTACGTGCAGCCCACCGTCCTGGCCGACGCCACCATGTCGATGACCGTCGCCAAGGAGGAGATCTTCGGCCCCGTCGCGGTCGTGGTGCCCTTCGACGACGAGGACGACGCGATCGCGATGGCCAACGACAACCGGTTCGGACTCGGAGCCGGCGTGTGGACCCGGGACATCGCCCGCGGCCACCGCGTCGCGGACCGCGTCGTCGCCGGAATGGTGTGGGTGAACGACCACCACCGGCTGGAGCCGTCCCTCCCCTGGGGCGGGGTCAGGGAATCCGGCGCCGGCCGGGACGCCGGACAGGAGTCCTTCGACGACTTCACCTGGGTCAAGACCGTCGTGGTGCGCACCGCCGCCGACGACGTCGACTGGTACGGGAGCCCCGCCCCCGGCCGCCTCAACTGATCAGCCTGCCCACCCGATTCACCCCCCACTGGTTACGACGACACCCCTGTCCCGTCATGTCCAACGAAGGACCCGCACATGTCGAACACAGTGACCGGCCACCACCGTGAGGTGCGACGGCCGAGGGACATCACCCGCACCCAATGGCTCGTTCTGCTGGGAACCACCATGGGCTGGGCCCTGGACGGCTTCTCCGGAAGCCTCTACGCCCTGGTCCTCGGCCCCGCCATGAGCGAGTTGCTCCCCCACAGCGGCATCCGGGCGGACGCGAGCGGCGTCGGGTTGTACGGGGGCCTGACGGTGGCCCTCTTCCTCGCCGGCTGGGCGGTCGGCGGTATCCTGTTCGGCGTACTCGCCGACTACTTCGGGCGGGTCAGGGTGCTGTCCGCAGGTGTGATCACCTACGCGGTGTTCACCGCGCTGGCGGCGTTCACCGACACCTGGTGGCAGCTGGGCGCGCTGCGGTTCGTCGCCGGCCTCGGCTCCGGTGTCGAGGCCCCGGTGGGCGCCGCACTGGTGGCCGAGGTGTGGCGCAACCGGTACCGGGCGCGCGCCTGCGGTGTGATGATGTCCGGCTACGCCGGCGGCTTCTTCGTCGCCGCGCTCGCGTACGAGTTCCTCGGCGGCCACGGCTGGCGCCTGATGCTGGGCCTCGCCGTCGCCCCCGCCTTCCTGGTCTGGTTCATCCGCCGGTACGTTCCCGAACCCCCGGAGATCAGGACCGTCATCGCGGCTCGCCAGGCCCGGAAGGCCCAGGGCCACACCGCCCCGGAGGACCGGTTCGTGCTGCGCCGGCTGCTCGCCCCGCCCTTCCTGAGCCGGACACTCGTCGCGACGACCCTGGCCACCGGCTCGCTGATCGCCTTCTGGAGCGTGTCGACCTGGTATCCCCAGATCATCCGCCACGCCGCCGCCGTCGACGGACTGCCGTCGCACACCGCCGACAGCCATGTGGCGGTCGCCTCCATGCTGTTCAACGCGGGCGGTGTCCTCGGCTACGCCTCGTGGGGGTTTCTTGCCGACGCGGTCGGGCGGCGCAAGGCGTTCGCCGTCAGCTTCGCCGTCTCCACCGCGGGAGTCGTCTACCTCTTCCCCTTCCAGCACGGCCATGCCGAGTTCCTGCTCGCCCTGCCGGTCGTCGGATTCGGCCTGTTCGGGGCGTTGTCCGGCACCTTCGTCTACGGCCCCGAGCTGTTCCCGGCCAGCGTGCGGGCCACCGGCCTGGCGCTGTCCAACAGCGTAGGCCGCCTGATCACCGCGTCGGGCCCGCTGGTGGCCGGGGTCATCGCCGTCTCCTGGTTCGACGGCGACCTCGGGCTGGCCACCACCTGCGTCGCGGCGGTCGGCCTGACAGCGGCCATCGGACTGGTCTTCGCCCCCGAGACCCGGGGAGCGGACCTCCCGTGCGACCCCCTCCCCGCCGGCCCGGACCAGGCGACCGCGCCGGCCGCATCGCACACCACCAAGGAGATACATTCATGAACGCCTACGACGGCGCCACCGCGGTGGTCGTCGGCGGATCGATCGGCGGGCTCACCACCGCCCTCCTCCTGCGTGACCTCGGCCTCTCGGTCGACGTCTTCGAGCGCACCCCCACCGCCCTGGACGGCCGCGGCAGCGGCATCGTGCTGCAGCCCGACACCCTGCGCTGGTTCACCGAGCGCAGCGAGCAGCACCCCCAGGACCTGAGCACCTCCACCGAATGGGTGCAGTACCTCGGCACCGACAACGACGTCGTCCACCGTGAGCGCACGACATGGAGCTACACCTCGTGGGGCACGTTCTACCGCGCCCTGCTCGCCGACTTCGGGACCGACCACTACCGCCTGGGCGAGTACGCCTGCGGGTTCGACCAGGACGAACAGCGCGCCACCGTCCGTTTCGTCAGCGGCCGCGAGGTGACCGCGGACCTGGTGGTCTTCGCCGACGGGATCACCTCGACGGCGCGGCAGCGCATCGACCCCGCCGCGGCCCTGACGTACTCCGGCTACATCGGATGGCGCGGAACCGTCCCGGAGAAGGACCTCACCGACGACACCCGCGAGCTGCTGCGGAACGCCATCACCTACACCGTCGTGCCGCACTCGCACATCACGCTCTACCCGATCCCCGGCGAGGGTGGCACCGGTCCGCGGGACCGGCTCATCAACTACGTCTGGTACCGGAACGTGCCCGAGGGCCCCGAGCTTTCCGAGATGCTCATCGACAAACGAGGCATCCCCGGCACCGTGTCCATCCATCCGTCGCAGGTCCAGGACCGGTACGTCGACGAGATGCGGCAGTCCGCGCGGCGGATGCTGTCCCCCGCGGCGGCCGAGGTGGTGGAGAAGACGGAGACCCCGTACGTCCAGGTCGTCTCGGACGTACGGGCCTCCCGGATGGCCGACGGACGCGTGGCCCTGATCGGGGACGCGGCCTGCGCGGCCCGGCCCCACGCGGCGGCCGGCACCGCCAAGGCGGCGGCCGACGCCTGGGCGCTGAGCGCCGCCCTCGAGGAGGCGGCGGGAGACATCGGCG
Source organism: Streptomyces sparsogenes subsp. cuspidosporus (assembly GCF_039532705.1). Lineage (NCBI taxonomy): Bacteria > Bacillati > Actinomycetota > Actinomycetes > Kitasatosporales > Streptomycetaceae > Streptomyces > Streptomyces sparsogenes. The sequence goes on from NZ_BAAASD010000001.1 coordinate 58,739, forward strand.
CGGCCCTGCGCAAGTGGGAGCCGGCCCAGCTCGACATCAGCGCCCGACTGCTCGAGCGGGTCGTCGACATGGGCAGCCGCTCCCAGTTCTCCAACACCTGGACACCCGGCGACCCCAGCCTGCGGTTCGGCCTCTACGGCCCCGGGCGATGACACCGCCCCACGCGCCGGGCGCACCCCAGGACCCCATACCAACGACCGACGACAACGGAGGAACGATGACCGACAACGGCTTTCTCACGGACCTGCCCCTCGCGGGGGAACTCGTGGCCACCGGATTCGAGGGCTGGTCACCGGCGCTGCGGGAGGAGTTCGAGACCCACTCCCACGACGGCCGGGTCGGCTCCCGGCTGCTGAGCGAGACATCGCGGGTACGGGTCTGGGAGATCAGGCTCGCCCCCGGCGAGCGCTGGCACGCCCACCGCCATGTCCTCGACTACTTCTGGACCGCGGTGAACGCGGGACGCAGCCGCCAGCACACCCATGACGGCACCGTCCGGGAGGTCTCCTACTCCGCGGGCGAGACCCGGCACTTCACCTTCGGCCCGGGGGAATACCTCCTGCACGACATCGAGAACGTCGGCGACACCCACCTGGCGTTCACCACCGTCGAACACCTCGACAGCGCCAACCCGCCCCTGGACATCCACGGCGACACCGACGACCGACCGGAGCGCCAGGCGTGATCAGCACACCCCTCGCCGACGGCGTGATCGACGTCCACGCCCACTGGCTGCCCACCGAGCTGTTCCACCTCCCCCCGGGCGCACCGTACGGGCCGATGCGGGACCGTGAGGGCGCCCTCCACCTCGGCGACATCCCGCTGTCCATCCCCACTCGCGCCATGAGCGACATCGACGCGATCCTCACCGACATGCGTACCACGGGTGTCGGCGTGCGGGTCCTGTCCGCGCCACCGTTCGCGTTTCCGGTCGGAGGCGGCGACGGGGTGGGCGGGTACGTGGCGGCGTTCAACGAGGCCCTCGCCGCGGTGGTCGGCGACGCCGGCGGCAGGCTCGTGGGTCTTGGCATGGTCAGCCTCGACGAGCCCGCCGCGGCCCGCGCCGAGATGGAGCGGCTCGCCCGGACCGAGGGCATGGCCGGGATCGCGATACCGCCCCTGCTCACCGGCCGGTCCCTGGACCAGGGCCCCCTGCGGAGCATCCTGGCCGACGCCGAGGACCTCGGCCTGACCGTGCTCGTCCACCCCATGCAACTGCCCCGGCCGGAGTGGTCGGAACACTACCTCGCCAACCTCATCGGCAACCCCGTCGAGACCGCCACCGCCGTCGCGGCACTGCTCCTGGGGGGCGTCAAGGAGCAGCTGCCCCGGCTGAGGATCTGCTTCGTGCACGGCGGAGGATGCGCCCCGGGGCTGCTCGGCCGGTGGACCCACGGCTGGCACAGCCGGGCCGATGTGCGCCGCCGCTCGACCCGCCCGCCGGACCAGGTCTTCGGCGAGCTGTTCTTCGACACCGTGACCCACGATCCGCAGCTGCTCCGATCGCTGACCGCGCACGCGTCCAAGGACGGGGTCGTCTGCGGCAGCGACTACCCCTTCGACATGGCCCAGAGCGACCCGGTCCGCTTCGCCACCGAGCACGGGCCGGCCGCCGAAGCGCTCACCGCCAACGCGCGCGCCTTCCTCGGCCTGTGACCCCACCCCGCCGGTGCCGACCCCGGCCGCGCCCACCTCACCCGCTCATATCTCACCCGCTCATATCTCACCCGCTCATATCTCACCCGCTCATATCTCGACCGTACTGAGAAGGACCCCCGTGAAAGACACCTCACTGGTCGAGCGCCAGGCCCTGAGAAAGGCCGCCAGACGGCTCGCTCCCCTCGTTCTCCTGCTCTACACCGCGGGCTATCTGGACCGAGTCAACCTCGGGACGGCCGCGCTGACCATGAACTCGGACCTCGGCATCAGCGCCGCGGCTTTCGGCTTCGCCACCGGGATCTTCTCCGCGGGGTACATCGCCCTCCAGATCCCCAGCAACCTGGCACTCAACAAGCTCGGCCCGCGACGGTGGCTCGGCCTTCTGACCATCTCCTGGGGCGTGGTGGCCATGCTCACGAGCCTGGTCCAGGGCGAGAAGAGCCTCGTCGCGGTCCGGATCGCCCTGGGTGCCGTCGAGGCGGGGCTCCTGCCCGGCATGTTCATGTACCTGACGATCTGGTTCCCGCCGAGAATGCGGGGACGGATCACCGCCGTGGTGTGCCTGCCGTTCTACGCGATTCTCGGCACACCGCTGTCGGCCTCCATCATGCAGTACGCCGACGGCCTGGCCGGAGTGGCCGGATGGCGGTGGATGTTCCTTCTCGAGGGGGCGCCGACGATCGTCATCGGGCTGGTGCTGCTGCGGCTCCTGACCGATTCCCCCGCGAGCGCCACCTGGCTGTCGGACGAGGAGAAGGCGGCTCTGCTGCGGACCGCGGACCCGGCGACCGGGGACAAGCCGAGAGTGGGCCTACGCGACATCCTCGACCGTCTCCGCGACCTCCGCCTGGTCACCCTCTCGCTGGCCGTCGCTCTCCTGTGGGTCGGCTTCGCCGCCATCACCTCGTTCCTGCCCCTCATCGTCGCCGGCTTCGCCGAGCACACCCACATGAAGCTGAGCCTCGTGCAGACAGGTCTCCTGTCCGGCCTCGTCTACGTCCCCGCCACCTTCGTCGCTCTCGCCTGGGTCTCCAGCTCCGACCGGCGCGACGAGCGCGTCAAGCACGTGGCCTGCGGCGCGCTGCTGGCCGCCGCCGGCACCGTGCTCGCCGTCAACGCCTCGAATCTGTGGGTGACCCTGCTCGGCACGGTCCTGCTCACATCCGGGATCTACGCCGCGCTCTTCATCGTCTGGCAGATCCCGGTGGCGCACCTGAGGGGACCGGTCGCCATGTCGGTCGGTATCGCCATGACCACGATGCTCGGCAACATCGGCAGTTTCATGGCGCCCTACGTCGTGGGATGGCTGCGCGACAGCACCGGGAACTTCGACAGCGGCCTGTACTTCATCGCGGTGTCGCTCGTCGCCTGCGCGGTCGTCACCGTGGCCGGCAACCGGATACGGACGAGCCCGCCGCACCCCCACACGCCCGCCACCCCCGGCGGAGCCATCGAAGAAACCCTCACCCACTGACCCGGGACGGAACCTTGCTCAGCATCGACCACATCTCCCTCGGCTGCCGCAACATCTACGAGGGCACCGAACGACTCTGCGAGACCACCGGGTTCGGGCAGTACGAAGGCGGCTGGTTCCCCCACCTCGGCATCGCCAACCGCATCGTGCCGCTCGGGCCGGACCAGTACATCGAGGTGGAAAGCGTCATCGACGCCTACTCCCCGCACACCAACCCGAGCGCCCGGTGGTTCTACGACCAGATAGAAGGCGGCGACGTCTTCATCGGTTGGTGCCTGCGCGTCGACTCCCACGACGAACTCGCCCGGATGGCGGAACACTTCGGCACCGACATCATCGACAAGCCGCTGCGCAGGCGGACGGACGGTGTGCAGCGCAACGCGATACGCGTCCCCGAGACGATTCCCTGCTGGCGACAGGGGCTCCCCAACGTCTTCCTCATCGAGGACCTCGCCCAGCACCCGGCGGCCCAGCCGCGCTCCGGGGAGAAGAACTCCCCCCAGGGGATCACCTGGATGGAGGTCGGCGGCACCGCGAAGGACATGCGCGCCTGGCTCGGCGACGGCGCCGGCGACCTGCCCCTCAGGTACAACGGCGACCGCCCCGGCCTGTACGCCGTCGCGGTTGCCACGGACCAGGGCGAGGTGGTGATCCGCCGCACGGCTGTCACCCAGCCGGAGTAGCGCGTCGAGGGTGCGGCCTGCTGACACGGGGCCGCACCCTCAGGGCGATCGGGCGACACGGATCCGCTGATCCGCCCGACACCTCAGGGCCGCGGAATGTTCCGGAGGTTCGCCCAGGCCAGGTGGGCCATCCGGCCGACGCCTCCGGCCAGCACCGTCCGGCTCGCCGACAGCGCGAACCCGCTGATCTGGTCGGCGGTGATCTTCGGCGGGACGGCCAGCGCGGCGGGATCGGTGACGACGTCGACCAGCGCGGGACCCTCATGCGCGAAGGCCTCGCGCAGCGCATCGCGCACCTCGCCGGGCTTCTCCACCCGGATGCCGCGCGCGCCGGCCGCCGTGGCGATGGCCGCGTAATCGGACTGCGGATACGTGGTGCCGTACGGAGGCAGGCCGTCGACCATCATCTCCAGGTCGACCATGCCCAGCGACGAGTTGTTGAAGACGACCACCTTCACCGGGAGGCCGTACTGGACCAGGGTCAGGAAGTCCCCCATGAGCATGGAGAACCCTCCGTCGCCGGAGAGGGAGACGACCTGCCGGCCCCGGTCGAGGAACTGCGCGCCGATGGCCTGCGGCAGCGCGTTGGCCATCGAGCCGTGCACGAACGACCCGAGGATCCGACGGCGGCCGTTCGGCGTGAGATAACGCGCCGCCCACACACAGCACATCCCGGTGTCCACGGTGAAGACCGCGTCGTCGGCCGCCTCCTCGTCCAGCACCGACGCCACGTACTCGGGGTGGATCGGCGTGTGCTTGTCGACATTGTGCGTATAGGCGTTCACGGCACCCTTGAGCGCGTGGGCGTGCCGCTCCAGCATGCGGTCGAGGAAACGGCGCGAGGACTTCTCCCGCACCGCGGGGGTCAGACACCGCAGCGTCTCGCGAACGTCCCCCCACACGGCCAGGTCGAGCTGCGTGCGCCGCCCCAGCCGCTCCGGCTGCACATCCACCTGTACGGTCCGCACATGGCGCGGCAGGAAGTCCGTGTACGGGAAGTCGGTGCCCAGGAGCAGCAGCAGATCGCACTCGTGCATCGCCTCGTACGCGGCTCCGTAGCCGAGCAGACCCGACATGCCCACGTCGTAGGGGTTGTCGTACTGGATGTGCTCCTTGCCGCGCAGCGCGTGCCCGACCGGTGCCTTGACCTTCTCCGCGAAGGCCATCACCTCCGCATGGGCACCGGCGACACCCCGGCCGCAGAACACCATGACGCGTTCCGCGGAGTCCACCAGCTCCCTGAGGCGGGCGATCTCCGTGTCGCTCGGGCGGATGGCCGGGAGGTCCAGGGGCATGGCGAGCTCGGGTGCCGAGTCCGGGGAGTCCTCGGCGGCGGTGTCACCGGACAGTGCCACCACGGACACGCCGCGCCGCCCGACGGCGTGCTGGATCGCCGTCTGCACCACACGCGGCATCTGGCGGGGCGAGGAGATCAGCTCCGAGTAGTGGCTGCACTCGGCGAACAGCCGGTCCGGGTGGGTCTCCTGGAAGTAGCCGGTGCCGATCTCACCGCTGGGTATATGAGCGGCCAGCGCGAGCACCGGCGCCATCGACCGGTGGGCGTCGTACAGCCCGTTGATCAGATGCAGATTCCCCGGCCCGCACGACCCCGCGCACGCCGCCAGCCGCCCGGTGAGCTGCGCCTCCGCCCCGGCGGCGAACGCCGCGACCTCCTCATGGCGGACCTGCACCCACTCCACGGCGTCGTGCCGTCTGACCGCGTCGACGACGGGGTTGAGACTGTCCCCGACCACGCCGTACATACGGCGCACCCCGGCACGGGCGATCAGGTCGACGTACTGTTCCGCGATGGTTCGCTTGGCCATGGTGATGACGTTAGTGAGAGGGGAGAGCCGTGCTTGCCCGTCCGTGCACCGGATCGGTTCCGGCCGTGCACGGAGTCCAGCCGGATCTCCCGGCCCCGCCAGCGCCTCCTCAGCCACCGGTCGTGACTGGCCACGACGATCGCGCCCGGACCCGTCCCCAGGGCCTCCTCCAACTCGTCGCACAGCCGGGGCGAGAGGTGGTTGGTGGGCTCGTCGAGCAGCAGGAGCGCGGGTGGGCGCGCGACCAGCAGGGCCAGGGCGAGGCGGCGGCGCTGGCCGACCGAGAGGTGAGCGACCGGCTTGTCCAGGTCCGCCTCGTGCATCAGGCCCAGCGAGGGCAGCGGGACGGCCTCCGCCCGTTCGGGGCCGAGCGAGAGTTCGTAGGTGTCACGGACCGTACGCTCCGGCCGGTCGAACACGGTGTCCTGGGCCAGCAGCCCCACCGTCAGCCCGCGCCGCCGCCGGACCTCGCCCTGGGGGGCGATCCGTCCGGCGAGGACGGCCAGCAGCGTCGACTTGCCCGCCCCGTTGCCACCGGTGACGAGCAGCCGCTCCGTCGCCGACACGTCGAGGCGCCCGACGGCCAGGCGGCCCGGGATCCGTGCGTCGCGCAGCGACACCAGGGTGCCCTCCGCCGACTCCTTCGCGAGAGCGGTGTGTTGGAAGCGCAGGGGGCGCGGGGGCGCGCCGACCCGGGTGCGCTCCAACTCCTCCAGCCTGCGGGTGGCGTTGCGCACCCGGCGTGAGATCTGGTTCTGCACCCGGCCGGCGCGGTGACCGTACCCCATCTTCTCGTTGTCGCGGCGCTCCCGGCCCGGGGCGAGGACATGGGCGGTGACCTTGGCCGTGTGCCGCAGCGCCTCGAGTTCCTGCTGCTCCTCGGCGTAGCGGCGCTCCCAGCGTTGCCGCTCGGCGTCCTTCTCCGCCAGGTAGGCGCTGTAGTCGCCGCCGTAGCGGACCGGGCCGTCCACGGCCGGGTCGAGGTCGATCAGGTCGGTGCAGACGGCGTCGAGGAACGCCCGGTCGTGGCCGGCCAGCACCACGACGCCGGGCAGGCCGCGGACCTGCTCCTCCAGGAAGGCGGCGGCGCCGTCGTCGAGGTGGTTGGTGGGCTCGTCCAGCAGCAGCGCCGAGGGCCGCCGGACCAGCAGGGCGGCCAGCGCGAGCCGGCCGCGCTGCCCGCCGGAGAGGGAGCCGAGGGTGCGGTCGTGGGCGACCGCGCCGAGACCGAGCCCGTCGAGGACGAGCGCGGCCCGCCGGTCGGCGTCCCACGCCTCGCGTTCCTCGGCCCGCTCCAGCCGCTCGCCGTATGCCTCCAGCAGCGGCGCGTGGCCGGGGGAGTCCTGCGGGGTGCGGGCGAGCTCTTCGGCCAGGCGTTCCAGCTCGACGAGGTCCTCGCGCGACTCGCGCAGGGCGTCGTCCAGGACGTCGGCGATGGTGGCCTCGGTGTCGAACGGCATCTCCTGCTGGAGGAAGCCGAGGTCGGCCGGGCGGGTGACCCGTCCGGCGTCGGGCTCGTCCGCCCCGGCGAGCAGGCGCAGGAGCGTCGACTTGCCGGCGCCGTTCTCGCCGATCAGCCCGACGCGGTGGCCGGGGGAGGCGACGAGGGAGACGCCGTCGAGCACCCGCCTCCCGCCGAGGGTGCGGACGAGGTCATGGGCGAGCAGGGGTGATTGCGGCATGGATCCGTCCCGGGTGATCGGTGCTCGGCCCGCGGGGTGACTCACCTCGGCGCGGGCCCGGTCGACCAACGCCCCGTTACGGCTGAGGCGCCGCCGCCCCCGTGAGCCGGCCGTCGGCCAGCCGGAGCCACCGGTTGACGCCGATCTCCGCGAGGAACCGCTCGTCATGGCTGACCACCACGAAAGCCCCCCGGTAGGAGCCCAGGGCGCTCTCCAGCTGCCCCGCGCTCACCAGGTCCAGGTTGTTCGTCGGCTCGTCCAGGAGCAGCAGGTGGGGGGCCGGTTCGGCGCACAGCACACAGGCCAGGGTGGCCCGGAGCAGCTCGCCGCCGGAGAGGACCCCGACCGGCAGATGCGCCCGCGCGCCGCGGAAGAGGAAGCGGGCGAGCAGGTTCATCCGCTCGGCCTGCGGCCGCCGCGGGGCGAACGCGGCGAAGTTCTCCGCCACCGTACGGTCGCGGTCCAGCACGTCCAGCCGCTGCGAGAGGTAGGCGATCCGCCCGTCGGCGCGCTTGATCTCGCCGCTCTCCGTCGTCAGGTCGCCCTTGATCAGCCGCAGCAGAGTGCTCTTGCCCGCCCCGTTGGTCCCGGTGAGCGCGATGCGCTCGGGCCCCCGGATCGTCAGGTCGACGCCCTCGCCGGCGAACACGGTCCGCTCGCCGTGGCGCACCTGCATGGCCTCCCCGAGGAAGAGGGTCCGCCCGGCCGGCACATCGGTGTCCGGAAGGTCCAGGGTGATGCGCTGTTCGTCGCGCACCGCACGCCCCGCCTCGTCCAGCCGGGCCTTGGCCTCGCTGACCCGGGACGCGTGCATCTGCCCCGCCCGCCCCGCGGACTCCTGGGCCCCGCGCTTCATGTTGCCGGCGAAGATACGCGGCAGCCCGGCGCTCTTGAGGTTGCGGGCGGCGTTGCCGGCGCGGCGCTCGGCGCGTTCGCGGGCCTGCTGCATCTCCCGCTTCTCCCGCTTCAGCTCCTGCTCCGCGTTGCGCAGGTTCTTCTCAGCGACCTCCTGCTCGGCCCGTACCGCCTCCTCGTACTCGGTGAAGTTGCCGCCGTAGAAACGCACTTCGCCGCCACCGTCGAGTTCGGCGATGCGCTCCATGCGGTCGAGCAGGGCCCGGTCGTGGCTGACGAGCAGCAGGCAGCCGTTGAAGTCCTCCAGCACGTCGTAGAGCCTGTGGCGCGCGTCGAGGTCGAGGTTGTTGGTGGGCTCGTCGAGCAGCAGCACGTCGGGCCGCTTCAGCAACTGGGCCGCGAGTCCGAGGGAGACGACCTGGCCGCCGCTGAGCGTGGCGAGCCTCCGGTCCAGGGCGAGGTCGGTCAGGCCCAGGCGGTCGAGCTGGGCGCGGGTGCGTTCCTCGATGTCCCAGTCGTCGCCGATGGTGGTGAAGTGCTTCTCGTCGACGTCGCCGGACTCGACCGCGTCGATGGCCCGGATCACCTCGGCGACACCCAGCACCTCGGCCACCGTGAGTTCCCCGGTGAGGGGGAGGTCCTGGGGCAGATAGCCGAGGGTGCCGAGCACCGAGACGGACCCGGCGACGGGCCGCAGCTCGCCGGCGATCAGCTTGAGCAGGGTGCTCTTGCCGGTGCCGTTCGGAGCGACCAGCCCCGTACGGCCGGCGCCCACGGTCAGCGACAGGTCCTGGAACACCGGTGTGTCATCGGGCCAGGCGAAAGAGATGTTCGAGCAGACAACGGCAGCATCGGACATGGCGACCTCGTGCGATGAGAGAGGGGGAGGAAAGAGACCTCTACCCCGGGCAGACGGAAAAAGGGAACGACGGCGGGGCCACCTCGGCAGTGCTCTCCGCACCGGCCGGTGGCCGCTCACACCCGGGTATCACCCGGAGATGTCGTCGTCACCCACCATGTCAACCGCTCCTCGGTACACGATCACGTCCACCCCAGCCTAGCAGGCACAGGGTCGGCGGCCGGCCCCTCGCCCTCATCGGTGCCGAGCCGCGTACGAGCGTGCCCGGCTCCCGAACCATGGTCGAACTATTACCGGCCCTTGCCCGAACGGGCGGTTATCATACCCGCCGACTGAGCCTCCACCCGCGACTGATGGGCCGACCAGCCCAGTTGTCCGGAGGTGTCAGGAGGTGCGCAGATGAGATTCGGCTTACTCGGTCCGCTGACCGTCCACGACGGCGCGGCCGTCCGTCCCATCGGCAGCCCGAAAGGCCGGGCGCTGCTGGGCGCGCTTCTGCTGCGCCCCAATCGCGCGGTGCCGCTCGACACCCTGGAGGCCGTGCTGTGGGGCGAGTCCCCGCCCGCCACCGCGAGCGCCTCGCTGCACAACCATGTGGCCCGGCTGCGGCGCGTCCTCGCCGAGGACGGCGAGCCGCGGCTGCGCGCGGTACCGGGCGGCTATCTGCTGACCGTCGGGGCGGGGGAGCTGGACAGCGAGCTGTTCACGGAGCGGCTGGACCGCGCCCGCGCCGGCCGGCTGCGGCAGGACTGGGCGGCGGTCGGCAAGGAGACCGCACAGGCCCTGGAGCTGTGGCGCGGTGCGCCGCTGGCCAACCTGCCGGACCCGGCCCTCAGCCACCCGGAGGTGCGGCCGCAGATCCAGCAGCTCCAGGAGGCCCGGCTGCAGGCGCTGGAGTGGCGCTTCGACGCGGAGCTGCGGCTGGGCCGCCACGGCGGGCTGGCCCCCGAGCTGGCCCGGCTGGCCGAGGAGCATCCGCTGAGCGAGGTGTTCCATCGTCAGCTGATGCTCGTCCTGCACCGCACCGACCGGCAGGCCGAGGCGCTCGCCGTCTTCCGCAGGCTGCGGCGCACGCTGATCGACGAGCTCGGCATCGAGCCCGGACCAGCCGTACAGCAGACCCACCAGGAGATCCTGACGGCCCGACAGGTCTCGCTGTCCGTGCCCCACCCCGCCACCGCCCCATCCGCCACCGCCCCATCCGACACCGCCACCGGCACACCCCTCGCGCCGCCCCGTACTCCCCGCGGACCCCGCCCCCGCCCGGCCCAGCTCCCCGCCGACACCGTGGACTTCGCCGGCCGGGAGGCCGAACTCGAGCGGCTGAGCGCCATGCTCCGCCCGGACCCGGAGACGCCGGTGCCCCGCGTCGTGGTGGTCTCCGGCATGGCCGGCGTCGGGAAGACCGCCCTGGCCGTGCACGTGGCGCACCGGCTGCGCGACCAGTTCCCCGACGGCCAGCTCCACGCGGACCTGCGCGGCTTCGGCGCCGGTGACGCGCGCAGCCCCCACGACCTGCTCGCCCGGTTCCTCACGGACCTGGGGATGCGGGAGAAGGCGCTCCCCGAGCACCCCGACGACCGCGCGGCCCGGTTCCGTTCGGCCCTGGACGGCCGGCGCCTGCTGGTGCTGCTGGACAACGCCCGGGACGCGGCGCAGCTGACCCCGCTGCTGCCCGGCAGCGGCGGGTGCGCGGTCCTGATCACCAGTCGCCACACCCTGGCCGATCTGCCGGGCGCCGGACGGCTGCGTCTGGAGCCCCTGGACGCGGAGGGACAGCGGCTGCTGCTGACCTCGCTCTGCGGCTCCCGGCGGGCGCGGGACGAGCCGGAGGCCGTGGCGAGGATTCTCGACGCCTGCGGCGGGCTGCCGCTCGCGCTGCGCCTGGCCGGCGCCCAGCTGGCCAACCGGCCCGGCTGGCCGCTGGCCGCGCTGGCCCGGCGCCTGGACTCCAGCCGGGGGCGGCTGCGGGCGCTGTCCGCGGGCGGGGTCGCCGTCCAGGACGCCTTCGCCATGAGCTACGTCGCGCTGCGGGACAGTCCGCTGCCGGCGGAGGCCGAGCGGGCGCGCGGCTTCAGGATGCTCGGGCTGTGGTCGGGCCACACGCTGGCCGCCGAGTCGGCCGCCGCGCTGCTGGGCCGGCCGGTGGAGGAGGCGCACGACCTGCTGGAGGCGCTGGTCGACGCCCACCTGCTGCAGACCCCGTCGCCCGGCCAGTACACCTTCCACGACCTGCTCGGTGAGTACGCGCTGGAACGGGCCGCCGCGGAGGAGTCGCGGGAGACCCGGGTGGCGGCCCGGCTGAGGCTGCTGGTCTGGTACACCGCCGCGGTGGCCGAGGCGGACGCCGTCCTGACCCCGCAATCCCACCCGCTGCCGCCGCCGCAGGCCGGGACCGGGGCCGGGACCGAGGCTGTGGCCCCGCCGCCGCCCGCCTTCGCCGGCGCCGAGCAGGCGCTGCGGTGGTGCGTACGGGAGCTGCCCGCGCTCTCCGAGGCGATCCGGCTGGCGGCCCGGTACGCGCGCCCCGACCTGGCCTGGCGGATGGCCGCGGGGCTGTTCGGCTACGCGCAGCGCTTCTGGTGGACCAGGGAGTGGGAGCGCTGCATGCGGCTCGCGCTGCGCTGCGCGGAGGAACACCACGATCTGGTCGGCCAGGGGTGGCTGCACAGCCGCACCGGTACGGCCCATGGCTCGGCCCACCGCCTGGAGCTGTGCCTGGACCATCTGCACCTGGCCCTGACCTGCTTCGAGAAGGCGGACGACGTGACGGGACAGGCCTCGTCGTACGCCGGGCTCGCGGAGGCCCACCGCAGGCTGGGGCGGCTGGGCGAGACGCTGTCCTGCGGGGAGCGGGCCGTGGAGCTCTACCGGCGGGCGGGGGACACGCGGAGCGTCGCCACGGTCCTGAGCAGCATGGGCGACGCGCTGATGGAGGCCGGTGAGCCGGCGGGGGCCGAGCAGCGCTACCGGGAGGCCCTGGAACTGTGGCGGGCTCACGATGTCCTCGACGGCATGGCCACCGCCCTGACCCGCATCGGGGACGCCCTGCGGGCGCTGAACCGCCCCGCGGAGGCCTTCCGGACGCTGGAGGAGGCGCTGCGGATCCGGCTGCGCCTCGGGGAGCGCGGCGGCACGGCCGAGACCCTGGAGACCATCGCGCTCACCCACTCCCACTTCGGTGACCAGCTCGCCGCCCGGGAGCACTGGGAGCGTTCGCTGACGATGGGGCGCAAGCTGCGGCTGCCGGCCCGGGCCGCCGGCGCGGCGCGGCCGGGCCTGTGAAGAGCGCCCCGGACCCGGGCCCCTTACCCGGACGCCCCGGGTCAGGACCCGGGCCCTGACCCGCACGCGCCGGCCTGGGCCCGGGGCCCCGACCCGGACGCGCCGGCCCGCACCCGGCGCGGCGGGTCAGGCGGCGGCACGCTCGCCCCCGGTGCGCAGCCGCAGCAGCACCACTCCGTACATCCGGTCCGCCGGGCACAGGCCCCACTGCTTGGAGTCCTCCGAGCGGGGATGGTCGCCGCGCAGCACCAGCATGCCGGGCGGCACCCGCCCGGACCGGTCGGGTGCGGCCCCCGCCACCCAGGCCGGCACCGGATCCCCGGCCGCCGCGACCACGCGCTTGACGTACCACCCGGCGGCTCCGGAGAGATCCGCGGGCCCGCGCCACCCGGTGGCGCGGTCGGGCCGCTGCACGACCACGATCCGTCCGGGCCGGGCCCGGCGGCGGTGGCGCAGCACCAGCAGCACATCGCCGGGCAGCAGCGCCGGGGTCATGCTGCCGCCCCGCACGGTGACGGTGGACAGCAGCAGCCGGGCCGCCGCCGCGGAGCCGACGACCAGCGCCGCGGCCGCGGCCCAGCCCAGGGCCGGGCTCACCCGGCGCCCACCGCGGTCGGCACCGGGCCGGTCCCTCCCGGCCCCGGCCCGGTGGCACCCGCCGACGGGTCCGGGTCCTCGCGGTAGCCCTCCGCCTGGGTGTGGAAGAGCCGGGCGTAGACGCCGTCGGGGGAGGCGGTGAGGGAGGCGTGGTCGCCGCTCTCCAGGATCCGGCCGTCCTGCACGACGACGATCCGGTCGGCCCGGCGGACGGCGCTGAGCCGGTGGGAGACCAGGACGCTGGTGGAGCCCGCCCGCAGCTCCCGCAGCCGGTCGTGGACCGCCCGCTCGGCGACCGCGTCCAGTCCGGAGCTGGGCTCGTCCAGGATCATCAGATCGCGGCCCTGACGCATCAGCCCGCGGGCCAGCGCCAGGCGCTGCCACTGCCCGCCGGAGAGGTGGACACCACTGGTGCGCGCCGCCTCCTCCCCGTCCTCCTCCTCGTCCTCCTCCTCGTCCCCCGCGTGGAACAGCCTGCTCAGCATGGTCCGGTAGCCGGCCGGCAGCCGCTCGACGGTCTCGTGGACCCCCGCGCTCTCCGCGGCGGCCCGGACCCGGTCCATGTCGTCGATCGCCTCGAGGTCACCCAGCCCGATGTTCTCGGCGGCGGTGAGGTCGTAGTCCATGTAGTCCTGGAACACCGCCCCGATGCGCCGCCGCAGCTCCGCCACGGGTACGTCGCGGATGTCCACGCCGTCCCACAGCACCGAGCCGCGCTGCGGGTCGTAGAACCGGCAGAGCAGCTTGACCAGCGTGCTCTTGCCGGCGCCGTTGAGCCCCACCACGGCCACGCTGCTGCCGTGCGGAATGGTCAGGTTCAGACCGCGCAGGATCCACGGGGAGTTCTCGTCGTAGCGGAACCACACGTCGCGCAGCTCGATGGCATGGGCCAGCGGGGCGAGCTCCCGGTCCGGCGAGGGCCCGACCAGGTCGTCCCGGACCCCGGCCACCGTCAGATAGTGGTGGAAGACCAGCGCGGACTGATGTCCCAGGGCGATGCCCTGCACCAGGACGCCGAGCCCGGACTGGAGCCCGGCCAGGGAGGCGATGAAGACCGACACATCGCCGATGCTGATCGTCCCCGCGGCGGCCGCGCGCACGGCCCACAGCAGCCCCCCGGCCGACAGCAGCGCCCCGAGGGCGGCCAGCGAGACCTGGACCCGCACCACGCCGCGCTCCAGCCGGTCCTCGGCGGTGTTGGACGCGCGCAGTTCGGTGAGCATCCGGCCGTGCAGGAAGTCCCCGAGCCCGAACAGCCGGACCTCCTTGGCGGCCTGGAGGTCCGTCAGCAGCATCTGGTAGAAGAGCTTGCGCCGCATGCCGGGGCTGGTCCGCCACACCAGCCCGGCGCGCCGCCGGCTCAGCGCCAGATGGGCCACCATCGCGGGCACGGCGGCCACCAGCGCCGCGCCCGCCATCACCGGGCTGATCGCCAGCAGGGTGCCCAGGAACCCGGCGATGCCCAGGGTCCCCTGCAGCGTGGACAGGCCCATCTGGACCAGCTGGTCCGGGGCGTGCTCGGCGGACTGCTGCGCCAGCCGCAACCGGTCGTGGAAGCGCGGCTCCTCCAGGCGCGCCAGCCCGCTCAGCCGGTTGACCGCGGCGAACAGCCGGTCCTGGGCGTGCAGGCCGATGGCGCGCCGGGCGCGTCCCTGCGCGTAGGCGGTGACGGCCGAGGTGGCGGCCATCGCGATGCCCAGGGCGCCGATGCCCGCCGCCATCCACACCAGCGACCCGGGGCGGGGGTCGGGGGCGGCGAGCTCGTCGAGCGCGACCTTGGTCAGCCAGGCGATGGCCACCGGCGCCGTGCCGCCGATCACCGCCATCGCGGCCTGGAGGAGCAGCATGCCGGGGCAGGCCCGCCAGGCCAGCGCGTAGGCCGCCTTCATCCCACGGACGACGGACACGTCGTCCGCCAGGTCTTCCCTGCCGGGCTCCCTGCCGGGCTCCGTGTCGGGCTCCGTACGGCGCGGGTCGGCGCTCACGGCACCGACGGCTGGGCGGGCTCGCCCAGCCCCTCCAGGCCGATGCTGGTGGCGGTGGCGACCCCGTCGGGGCCGTAGTGGGCGAATCCCGGATAGAAGCGGGCCCCGAAGACGGCGCTCACGGGCGCGTCGAGAAACTCCGGCACCACGTAGTCCGCGACGCCCACGAGGCGGGCGGCCAGTTCGCTGTCGGCCGCGTCGATGCCGACCACCGTGGCCAGCACCTTGCCGCCCGCGTCGCGTACCCGGCGGGCGCGCTCGCCGAGCTCGGGGACGCTGTCGTCGCAGCTCGAACACTCCAGCGACAGGAAGGCGATCAGCGCGGGCCGGCCGGCCAGATCGTCGCGGGTGACCGGCACGCCGTCGGCGGTGACCGCCGTGAAGGCGGGCATCCGGTCTCCGGGCGCGATGCCCAGGTCCAGCTCCCCGTCGACGGCGGCGGGGCCGTGGTGCGCGGCCGGCGGAGCGCTCACGCGCGCACGCCAGCGACGGGTCACGGCCACGGTCAGCGCGAGGTTGACCGCGGTGAGAGCCGCGACCAGAACGAGTCCTGCGACGAGGTATTCCACGGGTGTCCTTTCCTGCCGCGGCGCCGTCTCACCGGCCGAGGTCCCCGGCCGGAACCGGGGACTGGAAGAGCGCTGCGATGTCATCGACGAAGACGATCAGAGTGGTGAGCACCCCGGCCGCGACCACGGCCAGCGCGATTCCCGGCGCGTGGGCGGGCACGCCGTCGCCGAGGCGCAGCGCCACCAGGGTGCCCAGGCCGGCCGTTGCCAGCAGCACCGAGTTGCGGGCGATGTGCCAGCCGCCCATGGGCGTCTCACTGGCGCCGAAGCAGGCACAGGTCACCTTCTTCCCCCGGGCCAGCACGAGGACCGGGACGGCCGTCAGGCCGCAGCAGAACAGCGTGGCGATGGCGAATCCGGCGGTGACGGTGGCCGGCACGGCCAGCACCAGCGCGATCAGCAGTTCCGCGGCCGGCACCAGCACGGCGAGGGGGGACCTCAGCCGGGCGGGGATGAAGTCGAAACCTTCGAGGGAGGCGGCGAAGACGCCTGGGGAGCGCAGCTTGGACACCGCCGCCAGGGCCATCACCGCCACCAGGGTGAGGCGGCAGGCAAGCGATACGTACAACACGGGGGCTCCTGGGAGGGGTTGCGCGAAGACGACGAGCGGCTTCGGCGTGCCGACGTGGCCGCCCCGACGGGACGGCCACGCGGCGGATCAACCGGTGTTACGTGGCGCGGTCAGTGCTCGGAGCACATCAGCGCATCAGCAGTAGTTGTTGCTCATGCTGTACCAGGTGCCGCAGACCACCTTGCAGGCGCCGGTGGTCGAACAGTTGCGGCAGAAGCAGACCCCGTTGATGTACTTGCACTCGGTGTACGGGTCCGGCGGGCAGCCGGCGTCGGCGGTGGCCTTGGGAAGCAGCACCTCGACGGCGCGGGTGACACGCTCGGTCACGCTTTTGAACATGGCTTCTCCTTGGGGTTGGTGTGATCGGTTTCCGCGCACGGGCGGGCCGCCGCCACAAAAGGGTGTCGAACACGGCGGCCGCGCCGGCGCGGGGCTTGTGGGGGTGGGCCCTGGGGGCGCTAGGAGGCGACCGGCACGGCCCGCAGGGCGGCGACGCCCGTGCCCGCCGTGGTCACCGCGCCGTCGGGCCCGTACCAGGCGTAGCTCGGGTACTGCCGCGCCCCGTACCGCTCCGACAGCTCGGCCTCGGAGTCCTCGGCGATCACGATGTCCATCACATCGCCGAGCATCGCGGCCAGCTCGCTGCCGGCGGAGTCGTCTCCATGGACGATCGCCAAGGAGGTCCCTCCGTCGGCCCGCAGCCGCTCGGCGTGCCCGGCGAACAGGGGCACCGCCTCGACGCAGGCCTTGCAGGTGAGCGAGAAGAAGCCGACCAGGGTCTCCTTGCCGAGCAGGGTGCGCTCGGTCACCGCGGTGCCGTCGAGCGCACGGGCGGAGAAACGCGGGAGGCGGTCGCCCGGCCGGATACTGGAGATGGCTCCGGTCGTGGGGAAGCCATGGCTGTGCCCGCCGGCGCCCACCGTCTCGAGCTCCCGCCACCGGCGGAGCACCACCAGGAGGATCACCAGGTTCAGCGCGCTGACGACGCCGACCAGGACCAGCCCCACCACAGCGAAAATCACGACATGCGTCCTCTCCCTGGAACCTGCGGTCACCAGCGCGCCGCGGCCGCTCGCCGATGACCTTGGCGAAGGGCGCTAACCGGCCCCTAACAGGTCTCTAACAGCCCGCCAACACCCGCCATCGCCCGCCGGCACCTGCCAACACCCGCCGGCACCGTCGCCCGGGCCGTTGTCGTAGATCTCGTGGAAGACGCAACGGTGACCGTCCTCCAGGTGGCGGACGACGTTCGGAGGAGCGGCAGTCGGCGGCGCCGACGGTGTGCCGGCGATCCCCGGGCGCCGGAATCGCGTGACCTCAGTGCGACGTGATCGTCGCACTGTGTCACTGATAGGGTTCGTCGTCATGTCCACCCCACAGAACCCAGGTTGGAACACGGGGCAGGGCCCTGGTCAGGTGCCACCTGCCGGATACGGTCCTCCCGCGAGCCATGCACCCCAGCCGCCCACCGCCTACCAGCCGTATCCCTCATACGGCCCCGGCCCAGGATATTTTCCCGAGCCGGCCGCCATGCCGACCACCATGCCGGGGACCGTCCGGGCGGCGCAGGTGTTGTTCTTCGTGATGACAGGGCTCGTCGCTCTCGGCGTCATGGTCGCGGCTCTCGCCGGCGATCCCGAACTGGCCGGTGGGCTGCTCGGGGTGAATTTCCCCGTGATCGGTGGCGTCATATGCGCTTTCTGCTTCGGCAAGAGCGGAAACGGCGCGAAGGTCACCGCGATCGTCTTCGCCTCCCTGATGATCGCCGCGGGACTCGGTGCGCTGGGTCAGCGGCAACCGGCCGGCCTGTTCGAGTTCGCGATGGGTATCGCCATCGTGGTGCTGCTGTCGCAGCGGCAGTCCGGCCAGTGGTTCCGCCGAGAGCCCCGCTTCTGACGCGACCGAACCACCCGCGCCACCACGCCGGCCCGGGCACCGCACGGCGTTGCGGTGCCCGGCCCGCTAGGACGTGGTGGTCGTAGGCCGCTGAACCTCCAGGACGACCGCCGTGCCTGCCACGGAGCGGTCCTCGTGCATGGTGATCACTTGGCCGGGCTGAAGGCGCTGCCACTGCGAGGGATCAAGAGGCGCAAGCCGTACCGAGGCCCGCCCACCGGGCTCCAGAAAGGGCGCGCACTCCACCCAGAGCTGGGCGATGTTGAGGGCCGGTCCGCCGGTCGGGGTTCGGTTTCCGATGTTCCACATCGGTCGCAGGACGCCGACGGCGGAGATGGGTGTCCGCCGCCGCGTCTCGTTGACCGGGCGGAGGGTGAGATCGGCCCGGATGACGCCGTTGCGAGTCTCGTGGCATCGCCAATAACACCAGGCCGCGCTCTTCTCCATCCGCATCTGTTCGGCCGCGGTGGCCAGGGTTTCCCAGAAGACGAGCGGAAGCGGTCGGACGTCACCGAGCTCTTCCAGCAGCCCCAGAGCCACTTCCCACTCGTCCCGGACGAGGTACTCCCAGACATCGTTCACCGTGATGTCGTTCTCGGTGGCGATCTCCTCAGGAACCACCAGGGAAGCGGCTTCCAGCAGCTTGGGAACGTCCATGCCCCGATTCTGGACCACGGCCTCCTGCGCCGTCCTGCTCGGTGCCGGCGGGAACCTCAGTCCCAGTGGCCCGCGGCGGCGGCCTCCGCGACGAAGGTCTCGAACGTCCTGGGTGCCCGGCCGAGGGCCCCGTTCCACGCCGTCGGAGAGCGCGCGCCCCCGGAGCCGTCGCCGATGGCCACCAGGAGTCCGGTGAGGAGTCTGGCGACGTCGGGCGCGCCCCCGGCGGCGACCTGGCGCTCGACGAAGACCTGCGGGTCGACGTCGACATGACGGACCGTACGGCCGGTGGCCTCGGCGATCAGGCCGGCCGCTTCACCGAAGCCGATCGCCCGTGGGCAGGTCAGGTCGTAGACCCGGCCGCTGTGACGGGTCAGCCCTGCGTGTCGGCGGGTTGTGGGTCCTGCGAGGCGGCTGTCGATGATCCGTCGGGGAGTTGTCGGTGGCCGCTGGAACGGTGGGGGACACAAGCCGCTCTCCCGGGAGCGTCCGTGACCGACTCGTCCCTCAGACACCAGGAGCCCACCCCCATGTCGTCCGCGTCCTCCACCCCGCCCTGGGATGTCCACCGACTGCCGCGGGCCGAAGGCAGCGTCTTCCTGATCACCGGCGGCAACGCGGGCATCGGGTACTTCGTCGCGGAGCAGCTTTCCACGACCGGAGCCACCGTGGTGCTGGGCAGCCGCGACCCGGCGAAGGCCGAAGCCGCCCTGGCCTCGATCCGCTCGCGAGTCCCGGACGCCCACGTACGTGCCGTACGACTGGACCTCGCCGACCTGCGGTCGCTCGGCACAGCGGCGGAATCGCTGGCGGTGGAACGGCTCGACGCCGTGGTCCACAACGCCGGCGTGGCGCTCGACGACCCGCCACGGCGCGAGACCCCGGACGGCCATGAGCTGATGTTCGGCACCAACCACCTCGGCCACTTCGCGCTGACCGCCCGGCTGATGCCGCTGCTGTCGGCCGCACCCGCGGCCCGCATCGTGACCGTGGGCAGCTTCGCGGCGAAATCCGAACGCCTGGACCTCGACGACCTCCAGTCCCGCCGGGACTACCGTGCCAAGCGCACCTACGGACGGTCCAAGCTCGCCCAGATGTACTTCGGGCTGGAACTCGACCGCCGCCTGCGTGCCCTCGGCAGTGCGACGGCAAGCGTGGTGGTCCACCCCGGCGGCGCACTGGACTCCCTCACCCCGTCACGCCCACCGGTCCACGTGCGCACCACCACCGCGCGGCTGCGCGCCGCACCCGCCGCCCTCCTCGTCCAGGGCAAGCACGCCGGCGCGTGGCCCGCGGTCCGGGCGGTGCTCGACCCGGCCGTGCGCGGAGGCCAGCTGTGGGGACCGCGCCTCTTCGGCCTGCGCGGCACCCCTCGACGCGAAGCGGTATGGAGCCACCTCACCGACACCGCGGCAGCGGCGCGCCTGTGGGACGCCAGCCGCGACCTGACCGGAGTCGACCCCGGCGACCTGCGGGGGTAGGCCGGCGAACAAGCCCGGATCGTGCTCATCTCGCGATCTTCACCGCAGGCGGCACGGTGACGGTGCACAGTCGCTTGGTGGCCCGGGTGAGGGCGACGTACAGGTCGCGCTCGCCCCCGGGGCGGGCGGCGGTGATCCCGGCCGGGTCGACCACGACGGCGGCGTCGAACTCCAGGCCGCGCGCCTGGGAGGCCGGCACCAGCCGGGCATGCCGCTCGATCCCCGCAGCCGCGAGCTGCTCCGTCCTGCCGTCGGCGCAGATCACCCCGATCAACTCGCCGGGGTACGCGGCGGCCTGCGCTCGCAGCTCCCGTACGAGGGTGGTGACGAGCGGTTCAGGGGCCGCGGCGAGGGTTCGGGGCACCTCGCCGCGCCGGATCGAACGGATCGGCGGCCGCCCCGGGGCGATCCGGGCGAGCAAGTCCTCGGTGGCGGCCAGGATCTCCTGCGTGGTCCGGTAGCTGACGGTCAGGGTGCGCAGGTCGAAGCGTCGTCCGAGGTGCGGGCCGAGTGCCTCCGTCCAGTCCTGGGCCACCGTCGCCGGGCCCGCCTGGGCGAAGTCTCCGACCAGTGTCATCGACCTGCCCGGGCAACGGCGCACGATCATCCGCCACTGCATGCCGGTGAGCTCTTGGGCCTCGTCGACGACGACGTGTCCGAAGGCGTGCTCAGGCGGGCCGTCGACCAGGCTCGCCGCCTCGTCGAGAAGCGGCACATCGGCGTCCGTCCAGGGCGCGCCGGGCGCTCGCCACAGCAGGGCCCGCTGGTCGTCGGTGAACTGCCGCAGGTACGCCGCCGGCGCGTCGCCGTCCGTCAGCAGGGCCTGGACCACGTCGCCGGGGGTGAGCCGCGGCCACAGGTCCTCGACGGCCTGATCGAGCGAGGCATCGTCCAGGAGTTCGGCACGCACGGCGTCGGCGTCGAATACGTCGGCACCTGTGGCGGGGGCCTCGTCAACACCGAGGCGGCGCAGGTCCGCCGCCGCGACCCGGTCGAGGTCGAGGCCGGTCAGTTGCGCGACCTGAGCGTCGATGCGTTCAAGCGTCTCGGCGCCACTGCGGGCAAGCTCACGGACGAGGGCGTCGACCAGCAGTTCCTTGAACAGCCGACGCGCCCGGTTGTGCGCGAGGCCACTGGTCCGAGCCGACTCCCGCGCCTGTGCGACATCGCTGTCCGGCAGACGGATCCACTCCTGCCCGACCCGGACCTCGAAGTCGCCCGCCGGGGCCTGCCGTGAGCGGACCACGGCGGCCAGGGCGTCGGCCAGTGCGGCACTCCCCTTCAGACGCGCCACCTCGACGGGGTCCGAGGCGCCCGGTGCGACATCGGCCAGTTCCTCGCACGTCGCCAGGACGACGTCGTTCTCGCCGAGCGAGGGCAGGACCTGAGAGATGTAGTCGAGGAACCGCGCGTTCGGCCCCAGGACGAGCACGCCGCGCTCGGCTGCCTTGGGGAACGCGTACAGCACATACGCGGCGCGGTGCAGCGCCACCACCGTCTTTCCGGTGCCCGGGCCGCCCTGCACCACCGTCACCCCCCGGTGCGGCGACCGGACGATCGCGTCCTGCTCGGCCTGAAGCGTGGCGACCGCCGCGCCCATCCGCCCCGTGCGCCTCTCCTGGAGCGCCGCCGTCAACGGGCCGTCGCCGAGGACGTCCTGTCCGGTGGGCGCGGAGCCGTCGAGCAGCTCATCGCTCACCCCCACCACCGTGCGGCCCGCCAGCCGCAGATGGCGGCGCCGCCGCAGCCTCATGGGATGAACCGGCGTCGCCTCATAGAAGGGCCGCGCGGCCTCGGCCCGCCAGTCCACCAACACCGGCAGCTCGTCCGAATCCCTGTGCAGCCCCAACCGCCCGATCCGCAGGACGGTACCGTCCGCCAGATCGATCCGGCCGAAGACCAACCCGTCCTCGGCCCCCTCCAGCCGACGGACCTCCCTCGCCAGCCGCCCGGCCGCCACCTCTCTCTCGTACGCCTCGCCCGCCCCGTCGGGCGGCGACGCGAGCACGCCCGCCAACTGCTCCCGCGCCCCGGCCAGCCGCTCGTCGAACAGCTCGCCTATGACGGAAACCTGAACTCGCTCAAGCTCCACCTCGCGCGCGGCGACATCGTTGATCTGAGACAAGGAAAGGCCCTCTCGGCTCACCCGCCAATATGTCGAGGCGCCACTATGCAGATCGATTCCGGAAAAGTAAATATTGACCGGACCAGGTGGAATGTGTCCTCTGGCTCGGCGCCGCGCCCGAGTGCGGTGCGATCGGCGAGCGCCCCGCAAGGGACGACTCGCCGAATGGCCCGACTGGTCAGTCGAACTGTGCTGCCGGTGACGTTTGACGCTGATTCAGAGCATCAGCAGCAGCCGCGTGTGCGGCACCAGCTTCCGGTTCACACTGGTGCTCTGCACAAAGATCGTGAAGTCGTCGTTGTGATCCGGCTTGACGCGGACTTCCGCGTCCGGCAGACCGAGCAGGGCCCGGGCCTCCGGCCCCGTGTACACCCGGTCCGTCTTCTTCTCCAGCACCGCTATCTGCTTCCGCGCCTGGATCTTCTCCGACTTGCTCAGCTGGTAGAACGCACAACCGGTGCGGAAAGTGTGCCCGCATTCGATGACCCAGTCCCGGATCGCCGCCTCGCGAGCCACCGGAATCAGCTGGTACTTCGACGGCTCCACCGGGGCGAGACCGGCGGCCTTGATGGTGTCCTTGTTGACCGCCTCCGCACCCGTGGAGAACACCGCCCGCGATCCCCGGATGCCCCGGGCGCGGCCCACCATGAAATTCTCGGTGGCCTGCTGGATGACCTGCCCGGCCTCCTCCAGACCCTGCGTGCTCGTGGCGTCCCAGATGGCGATGTTGTCCTTCGGGAAACCGCACTGCATGGCCTCGCGCTTGCCCATCTGGTCCGGCACGAGCACGGCCAGCGTCCAGTTGTCCTCCTGAGTCACCATCAACTCCGCCACGGCTCGCACGAGTTCGCGCTGATTACTGGCGGGGGCGTCCGGGCAGCGATGGCTCGCGTTCTCCTGGCCGTCGGTCAGTACGAAGGTCAGGAAGCTGTGGTCGCCGTACAACTGGGCCGTCTGTGCCAGCTCCTTCTGCGACTTCAGTGTGGCCGCCAGCAGAGCCGTCATTCCACCGACCCGGTACAACTGCTTCAGGGACGGCATCCGCAGCACGTCCTTGTCGTAGATGACGCACTCCACCGTGTCCGCGAAGACGTACACCGTGACGCGGGTTTCCTGGTCCAGTTCCTTCGATCGGCGAGCCAGATATGCAATCTGCTGGTCGGCGACTTCCACGACCTTACGGCTCAGGTGCGACATGGACGAACTGGCATCCAGTACGAGAGCAACGTGATTGATGTAGTTCTGGCTTCCGGACATGACGCCCTCCCTCTTCCCACTCGATGCTCCGAGCTTCTCACCCACCACTGACAATCGGTCTTGGGTTGCCGGCCGGATGCAGAGCGGACGGGGTCTACCGAGGTTTGTTCGCGAACACCCACCGGTTGCCCGCCAGCGCGTCGTTGTCCTCGGGCAGCGGGCCGCGTCCGAGGCGGCGGGTGAAGTCGAAGGGGGTGTGGACCGACGTGGACCAGCCCTTGTCCGCCAGATCAGCCGCGGAGTCGGGGCGTGGCTCGCCGACGAAGAGGTCGAGCAGGTCGATGCCGATCTGGTGTTTCGTCGAGGTGTAGAGCGGGCTGTCGCGGTATGCGCGCAGGTCCTTCTCCAGCTTGACCTCGTACGCCAGGGCGCTTCTCGCCGTGCTCAACCGGTCGATCGTGTCGATGAGGCATGTCTCGGCGGCGCTGGGCAGGTAGAACAGCAGCCCCTCGGCCAGCCAGACGCTCGGCGCGGCCGGGTCGAAGCCGGAGTCGGTCAGCGCTCCGGCCCAGTCGGCGCGCAGATCCCTCGGGATCGGCACGCGCGCCGCCTTCGGGGCGGCCGACAGTCCGCCGAGCACCTTGTGCTTGAACGCCAGCACGCCTTCCCTGTCGATCTCGAAGATCACGCAGCCGGAAGGCCAGTCGAGGCGGAACGCCCGCGTATCCAGCCCCGCCCCGAGCAGGACCACCTGGCGGGCGCCCCCCGCGCGCACCGACCGGAGCAGAAAGTCGTCGAGAACCCTCGTCCGCAGACCGAAGTAGCGCGCGAATCGCCCCCACAGCGGGTTGGCGTCTCCGTCCGCGACCTGTTGGATGCGGACCGGCCAGCCCGCGGAGGCCGGCGCGGCGAGCACGAAGTGTTCCGCGTAGATGTCCTGGGCCAGGCTGTCATGGCGGTGGGTCTCGATCGCCCGTGCCGCGGCGACGAGGAGAGCGGTCCGGCCGACACCCCCTTCCACGCCTTCCACCCCGGTGTTCCGATGCGTTGTGCCGGCCATGTGTCCTCCCTTGGCGCGAGCGGAGACGACGAACTACGACGAACTGCAAGGAATGCGAACGCGGTGTCCGTGGCCGCCCGCCACAGGGCGGTCGAACGGAGAGGCAGCGGTGGCGAACACCTCGCTCATCGGCCCCTGCCGTCCGGCAGCAGGACGGGTTTGACCACGCGGCCCGCGTCGCAGTCGCGCTCGGCCTCGTTGATGGCGGCGAGCGGGTACGTGCGGATGAGCTGGTCGAACGGAAACCGCCCGGCCTGCCACAGCCCGATCAGCCGCGGAATCAGCAGTCCCGGCACGGCGTCTCCCTCGCAGATGTGGGAGATCCTCCGGCCCCGGTCCAGCGACCCCGGTTCGAGTGGCAGCGCGGCGTGGAGCCGCGCCACCAGGCCGAGGTGGCCGGTCGGACGCAGCGCCCGGAGCGCGGTATTGATCAGATGGGCGGAGCCGGTGGTGTCCAGCGCGTACTGGGCGCCGCCGTCGGTCAGTCGCTGAACGCGGCCGGTCAGGTCGGGCGGGTCGGCCGCGGCGGCGTGCAGCGGGATCGCGCCGAGCCGCTCGGCGAGGGCCAGCCGTCCGGGGTGCCGGTCGACGGCCACGGCCACCGCTCCGGCGGCGGTGGCCGCCATCACCGCGGCCAGGCCCACCGCTCCCGCGCCGAAGACCGCGATGCTGTCGCCGGGGCGGACCCCGAAGGAGTTGAAGACCGCTCCGGCGCCGGTGAGGAATCCGCAGCCGAGCGGTCCGAGGAGTTCGACGGGCAGCGAGGGATCGACCCGGACGGCGTTGCGGGCCGGGACCATCGCGTACTCGGCGAACGAGGACTGGCCGAACCACCGGGGGGCCAACGCGCCCCCGGCCGCGTCGGTGAACCGCGCCGCGTGTTCCCCGCGGCCTCCGAAGAGGTTGAGCGAGGCGAAGGAGTCGCAGTAGGCGGGGGCCGCGCCCCTGCAGTTCCGGCAGTGTCCGCAGGAATCGAAGCTCAGCACCACATGGTCCCCGACGCTCAGGCCGGTGTCCGGGCCGCCCGTCTCCACCACGACCCCGGCCCCCTCGTGGCCGAGCACCGCCGGCAGCGGTGAGCGGCCCGCCGAACGCCGGACCGTGAGATCGGTCCGGCACATCCCGCAGCCCGCGATCCGGACCAGGATCTCGCCGTCGGCCGGCCCCGCGCTCAGGATCACCTCCTCGACGGTGAAGGGGCTCTCGTACGAGCGCAGCACCGCCGCGCCGAACCTCACCATCAGGCCTCGTCCGGGCGGTGCACGACGAACGGCCTGAGGTTCCCGTAGAGCCCCCACGGCCCGCCCGCGACGCCGACACCGCTCTCCTTGATGCCCGCGAAGGGCTGGGCGAGGGACAGTTCGGCGTGGTGGTTGATCCACGCCGTCCCGCACTCCAGCCGGTCGGCCACCGCCTCGGCCCGGTCGAGGTCGGTCCCCCATACCGAGCCGCCCAGCCCGAAGCCGGTGTCGTTGGCCCTTTCGACTGCTTCGTCGAGGCTGCGGTACGGCAGCACCGGCAGGACCGGGCCGAACTGTTCCTCCGTCACCACCGGGCTGTCGGGCGGGACGTCGGCCAGGATCGTCGGGGCGAAGAAGTAGCCCGGCCGGTCCAGCCGGTGGCCGCCGGCCGCGGCTCTGGCGCCGTCCGCCAGGGCCCCGGCCGTGCAGCGCTCGACCCTGGCCAGCTGAGGGGCGTTGTTGACCGGCCCCAGCCGCGAGTCCGGGTCGAGGCCGGGTCCCACGGCGACGGTCTTCGCGCGCTGCGCGAGGGCCTCGACCACCTGGGAGTAGAGCCGGGCCGGGGCGTAGACGCGCTTGACCGCCATGCAGACCTGCCCGCAGTTGCGGAACGCCGCCCAGAACAGCCGGTCCGCGATCCGCTCCACCTCCACGTCCTCCAGCAGGATGGCGGCGTCGTTACCGCCCAGCTCCAGGGTGACCCGGGCGAGCGAGGCCGCCGCGCCCCGGGCGACGGCCCGTCCGGTGGGGATGGAACCGGTGAAGGTCACATGGCGGATCCCCGGGTGGGACGCGAGCCGGGCGCCGAGGGGTTCGCGACCGGTGACGACCGTCAGGACGTCCTGGGGGAGCGCGGTGGAGACGACGGACGCCAGCAGCCGGGTGGCGAGGGGCGTGCACGGGGACGGCTTGAGCACCACCGTGTTGCCCGCGGCGAGCGCGGGCGCGAACTTCGCCGACGCGAGCTGGAGGGGGAAGTTCCAGGGGACGATCGCGGCCACGGGCCCGAGCGGCCGCCAGCGGATCTCGCTGCGCACCGGCCGGCCGTCGGTGATCGGCCGCGGCCCGGGGGCCGGCTCGGCGAAGTAGCGCAGCCGGGCCGCCGTGCGGGCGATCTCCGCGTACGACTCGGCCAGGGGCTTGCCCTGTTCCCGGGTGAGCAGCGGAGCGAGGTCGGCACCGGCCGCCTCCACGGCGTCGGCCGCCGCGAGCAGCGCGGTGGCACGGGCGGCGGGGTCGGCTCGCCAGCTCCGCCAGGCCGCGTGGGCCTGGTCGACGACGGCGTCCAACTCGTCCGGCCGCTGGTCGGGAGCCTCGTCGAACGCCTCGCCCGTCGCCGGGTCGAGGACGGCGAAGCGCTCGCCGCGGGTCGCGGGTGTGCGACGGGTCTGACGTAACGGCATGCCGGCGGTCAGCTCGCGGCGGCGACGGCAGCCGCGTGTTCCCGGGCGTGCCGGTCCATCTCCGCCCGGAAGGCGGCCACCAGTTGCGGCTGGATCCTTCCGGCGTTGCGGTCGCCCCCCTCGCAGACCGCCCCGCGCACCCCCACGATGTCCGTGCCGATGTGGGTCAGCGCGGCGAGGTCGGCCGCCTTGACGCTGCCCGCCAGGGCGGCGAGCAGACCTGCCTCATGGGCCAGCCGGACGAACTCCGCGCAGACATCGGGCGGGACGTGGTCGAACAGCCGCGACCCGTCCTTGATCGCGGTGTCGAGCATGGCCGCGTCGGAGCCGGAGCGATGGGCGATGTCCGGCAGCGCGAGCGGGCTGACGCACCCGATCCGGTGGGCGTCGGCGTAGCCGGAGGCGACGACCAACGCGTCCGGCCGGTAGTCCTTCACCGCCCGGACGACCCCGCGCATGACGTCGACGGCCTGCTCGGGCGTCGTGCATCCGTAGAGGCCCACCTTGATGTAGGTGGCTCCGGAGACAGCCGCGCCGAGCGCCGCCTGGGCCACCGTGCCGGGCTTGTACGGCACGTCTCCCACGGTGGCGGACACCGGCTTCTCCGCCGGGACCGCGTCGCGGATCTCCCTGATGACCCACGGGAAGTTCGCGCCGAGCGAGCCCTCGTCGGGTTTCTTGACATCGACGATGTCGAGGTGCTCCGCCGCCTTTACGCAGTCGAGGGCCTCCTCGACGCTCTCCGGAGAGATGAGAAGCAACAACGTGGATTCCTTCCACCGTGTGTCCGCCTGCCGACGGCAGGTGCGCGGAGTCGTCCGGACCACGTGACGATCCGCTCATCATTGCCGCGGCCCGTGGCCCTCGACAGGGCGTGCGGAGTCCGAACGGGTCATTGCCGTGACTCTCCGCGCCCCCTCAGTACGCCGCCCGCACCGGTTCGAATCAGCCGTACGCCTAAGAACCGCCCTCGCCCGCGGAGCCCGGTAGCGCGTCCTTGCGGCGGGCCACCACCAGGCCGATGACGCCGACGATCAGCAGGGCGGCGACGGTGCCGAGGGTGAAGGCCTCGAACGAGGCCCGGGAGACGCCCCACACGTCGTGGAAGACGTAGTCGATGCCGAAGAGCCGCTCCAGGACACCGGGGAAGAGCGCCGACCAGGACCCGATCAGGATCCAGGCGTAGACGAGCCCCGCGCAGAGCAGGAAGCCGCGGGTGCCGAAGGGGACGCGATACGGCCGCGGGACGTCCGGCCGGCGGATCCGTAGCAGTACCAGCGCGGGGATGATGACCAGGTAGGACAGCAGCAGGGTGGTGACCGCGACGGTGAGCACCACGCCGAACACGTCGGCCGCGTCGCCGTTGGCCAGCCGCATGGCGGCGAGCATGAACACCGTGGCCACGGCCCCGGAGAGGAGGTTGGTGCGCACCGGGGTGCCGAGCCGCGGGTGGAAGGTGCCGAGGGCGCGGGTGAAGAAGCCCCCGTCGGCGGCGGCCATGGCCTGCATGCGGTCGCTGACGATCATCCAGGCGCTGCCCTGGGTGAGCAGGGCGAGGACGAACATGACGGCGGTGGTCTTCAGCAGGGGTCCGGCCGCGTCGCCGTAGACGCTGAAGACCAGGCGGGCGCCGTCCATGAAGCCGCCGATGCCGGTGACCCGGTGGGCGGGTACGACGGCGAGGAGGGCGAGGACCGGCAGCAGATAGCAGCAGGCCGCGACGGCCGCGGAGCGTCCGAGCGCGGCGGGCACGTCGCGCTGCGGGTCGTGCATCTCCTCACCGGCGGCGTTGGGTGCCTCGAAGCCGACATAGGCGAACAGCAGGATCGGCACGAGGGCGAGGAAGCCGGCGGTCGTCGGGGTGAAGCCGGTGTCGGCCAGACCGTGGAAGCCGTGCCGCACCCCGTAGAACACGGCGGTGAGGGTGAACACCGTGAGGGCCAGGACCTTCATCGCCGCGCCCGCGGTGGTGATCCACTTGCCGCGGCGCAGGGAGACGACGGCCGTCAGAATGGCGACCCAGACGAACAGCAGCTTGAAGGTGTAGTCGGCGACCGTGCCCGAACCGAGGTGGAAGACGAAGCCGTCCCAGGTCTCCGCGGCGAGGAAGACCAGGGAGCCGCCCAGCCAGATGGGGTTGGTGACCCAGTACATGAGGGTCGTGAGGGCGGCCGCGGGACGGCCGAGGGCGAGCCTGACCCACACGTAGGGGCCGCCTTCCTGGGGGAACGCGGCGCCGGTCTCGGCGAACAGCAGGGCGTAGGGGATGAGGAAGAAGATGGCGATGACCGCGGTCCAGGTGGCGGCCTCACCACCGCCGGTGGCGATCTGCCCGACGGTGTCGAAGGAGATCACCGCGGCGATGGCCATGGCCGTGATGTCGAAGCGCTTCAGGCTGCGTTGCAGGGCGCCGGCCGCGGGCCGGGAGGCGCGTGGTTCGGTCGTGGAGAGGTTGGAGGACACGGGCGGTTCCTTGGGGGAGCAGCTCCTTGGAGCGGAACGGAGAGACTGCGAGGGGGCGCGTGGGTCGCGCTGCCACGGTATGGGGTCCGTGTCGGATGGTGCTCGGCGAGGGGGCCCGGTCATGGACCGGGCCTCCCGGGAAGGCGTCAGGCGGCGCGGATCTCACCGGTGGGTTCGGTGCGTTCCAGGACGCCGCGCAGCGCGCTGGCCACTTCCCTGGCCTCCGCCTCGGTCATGATCAGCGGCGGCGACAGCACCAGGCTGTGCGCGGAGTCCCGTACGATGACGCCGGTCTCGCGGCGGATGACGTCATGGGGCATCCGCTCGGGGTGCAGGGGCAGGGGCGCGCGGGTGGCGCGGTCCCGCACCAGTTCGACGGCGAGCATCATGCCGACCGAGCGGATCTCGCCGACGACGGGCAACTCGCCGAGCTGGGCCTCCAGCTCGGCGTGGAGGAAGGCGCCCAGGCCGGTCGCGCGGGCGAGGAGGCCCTCCCGCTCGATGAGGTCCAGGTTGGCGGTGGCCACCGCGGTGGCGACGGGGTGGCCGTTGTAGGTGTAGCCCATGGGGAAGCCGTGGTCGCGCAGCAGCACCTCGGCGACGTGGTCGCCCACCAGGAGGGCGCCGAGCGGTACGTAGCCGGAGGTGATGCCCTTGGCGGTGACGATGATGTCCGGGGTGACGCCGAAGTACTGGGCGGCGAACCACTCGCCGACGCGGCCGTACGCGGTGACGACCTCGTCGAAGATCAGCAGGATGCCGTGCCGGTCGAGGACCTCACGCACCCGGGGCCAGTAGTCGGCCGGCGGGACGAGCATGCCGCCGACGCCCATGATGGGCTCGCCGATCATGGCGGCGATGTTCCCGGGACCTATCTCCGCGATGCGCTCCTCCAGCTCCCGGATGAGGAAGTCGGTGACCTGCTCGGGGCTCAGCGGCTGGTCGCCGTAGAGCTCGGTGCGGTACGGCCACGGGGGAGTGAGGTGGGAGACGTGGGGCATCATCGGGGCGAAGCCCTCGTGGTAGAGGGGGAAGCCGGTGGCCGAGCCGCCGCCGTAGCCGATGCCGTGGTAGGCCTTGCTGCGCGCCAGGATCCAGGTCCGGCTGCTCTCACCGCGCCGGTGGTGGTAGTAGCGGGCCATTTTGATGGCCGCCTCGTTGCCCTCGGAGCCGCCCGAGGTGAAGTAGACGTGGCTCAGCGGGGCGGGGGCGAGGGAGGCGAGGCGCGTGGCGAGTTCGATGGCGCGCTCGTTGGAGAACTCCCAGAAGCTGGTGAAGTACTCCAGCTTCGCCATCTGCGCGTGGGCGACGTCGGCCAGTTCCGTGCGGCCGTGGCCGACCTGGGCGAGCCAGAGGCCGCCGGTGGCGTCGAGGTAGCCGCGGCCCTGGGAGTCGGTGAGGCGGCAGCCGGAGCCGGAGATCATGACGACGCGCTCGGTGGCGCTGCCCGGCAGATAGGGGTGGATGATGTGCGCCCGGTCCAGCTGGGCGAGGTCTGCGATGTCGAGGGTCATGAGGGTGGCGTCCTTTGTGTGATACCGGTGGTGCGTGGCGTGGGCGGAAGGTCCGGTCGCGCCGGCGCGGTCAGCCGTGGGCGATCCAGGTCGTCTTCAGGCCGGTGTACTTGTCGAAGGAGTGCAGGGAGAGGTCGCGGCCGTGACCGGACTGCTTGAAGCCGCCGAAGGGCGTGTACGGGCTCAGCGCGTCGACCGTGTTGACGGACACGGTGCCCGCCCGCAGGGCGTCGGCGACGCGGTGGGCCCGGCCGAGGTCCCGGGTCCACACCGACGCGGCCAGTCCGTAGGCGGAGTCGTTGGCGAGGCGGACGGCCTCGGCCTCGTCGTGGAAGGGCAGCACCGTCAGGACGGGGCCGAACAGCTCCTCCCGGACGAGCGGGGCGTCGGGCCCGAGACCGGTGACGACGGTGGGGTCGAGGTAGGCGCCGTCGCGGTCGGGGCGCGTGCCGCCGCACACGAGCGTGCCGTCCGATGACCGCAGGGCGTCCAGGACGCGTGCCACCTGGGCCTCGTCGACGAGCGGTCCCAGACGGGTCGCGGGGTCGAGCGGGTCGCCCGGCAGCCAGGCGCGGGCGTGCTCGGCGACCCTGGCCGTGAACTCCTCCGCGACGGTCGCCTCGACCAGCAGACGGGTGTTGGCGGAGCACACCTGCCCGGCGTTGTAGACGAAGCCCCAGGCGGCGCGTTCGGCGGCGGCCTCCAGGTCGGCGTCGGCGAACACCACGTTGGGGCTCTTGCCACCGGCCTCGGGCCACACCTGCTTCATGTTCGACTCGGCCGCGTAGGCGAGGAACCGCCGCGCCACGGCGGTGGACCCGGTGAACACCAGGGTGTCCACGTCCGGGTGGAGGCCGAGGGCCCGCCCGGTCGTCTCCCCCGGGCCGGGGACGACGTTGAGCACCCCGTCCGGCAGGCCGGCCTCCGCCGCGAGCTCGGCCAGCAGCAGCGCCGACGACGGGGACTGCTCGGCGGGCTTCAGCACGACGCTGTTGCCCGCGGCCAGGGCGGGCGCCAGCTTCCAGCTCGCGATGTCCAGGGGGAAGTTCCAGGGCACCACCGCGCCCACGACGCCCAGCGGGGCGCGGCGCACCAGGGCGAGATGGCCGGGCGGGGCCGGGGCCACCTCGTCGTAGAGCTTGTCGACGGCCTCGGCGTACCAGGCGAACACGCCCGCCGCGCCGGGCACATCGGTGCCGTGCGACTCCGCGATGGGCTTGCCCATGTCGAGGGTGTCGCACAGGGCGAGTTCCTCGCCGTTCTCCTCGATCAGCCGGGCCAGGGCGAGCAGGACCCGCTTGCGCTCCGCGGGTGCGGTGCGCGACCAGCGCCCGTCCTCGAAGGAGGCGCGGGCCGCGGCCACGGCCCGATGGACATCGGCGGCCGAGCCGGCCGCCACGTGGGCGGTGGTCCTGCCGGTGGCGGGGTTCACGGTGGGGAACCACTGGTCGTCGGCGGGGTCGGTCCACGCTCCGTCGATGAAGAGACGCGTGCGGGGCGTGAGGTCGGCGGCGCGCTGCCGCCAGTGGGCGTACGTCTGCATGCTGTGGCCTTCGAATGCGTCGTGGGACGTCGGGATCGCGTCGTGGGACGTCGGCGAACCGGTGCCCGTTCGGATCGGGTGTGGCCTGGGCCGTCTCGGGGGCGCCACCCGGAAACGGCGGCGCGACAGGGGCGCCGGCGCTCGGCAGCGAGTGCCCGCGCCGATTTCTTTGAGTCGAGATTCAAACAATAGGTGAACCCGACGTCAATGCTTCTGCCGGGAACTTCTTGCCACAACTGACCCCGGCAGCAGAGAATTGACCACCATGGGGAAAGCGGGCAGACCACGCAACCAGACGGCACGCAGACAGGCCCTCGTCTCCGCCGCGGGACGGGCCATCGCGGAGCGGGGGCTGGAGGGCCTGCGCATCAAGGACATCGCGGACGCGGCGGGCGTCTCCCAGGGCTCGGTCCTGTACTACTACCCCGAGCTCGACGACCTCGTCCTGGAGGTGCACCGGGGCGCGGTCGAGAGCTACCTGGCCTCTCGGCAGCGGGCCTACGACGAGGCCCCCGCCGAACACCCCGCGGCACGGCTGAGGGCCCTGCTGCACAGCGGGCTGCCGAGCATGACGGACGATCCGGTCCACGGGCTGCTGTACGAACTGCACCGGCGCGCCGGCCGCAGCCCGGGCCACGCCGAGCTGATGACCTCCCTCTTCGCCCGGGAGGTCGCGCTCTACACGACCGCCCTGGAGGTCGGCGCGGCGACCGGGGAGTTCTCCCTCGCAGCGCCCGCGCACGACCTGGCGCACGGTCTTGTGGCCCTGGAGGACGGCTACGGCCTGCACATCGTCAGCCACAACGCGGCCCTGCGCCCCGACCGGGCCCGCGAGCTGATTCTGGCCCACGCGCGGGCCGTGACGGGCTGCCCGGACCTGTAAAGCCCGACGGCAACCCGTCGGGCCCCCGCCGGGTGGGCGGCGGCCGGCTCAGACCCCGGCGGACCGGGCGGCGATCTCCCGCAGCAGGTCCATCACCGCTCGGGCGCGGGCGGTCTGGGTCATACCCCCGACAGAGACGAGCTTCACCTCCAGCGGGGGACCGCCGTCGCGGAGCTGGAGTTCCGCGACCTCGCCGCCGCCGTACGTCTGGCTGGTCGCCGGCCGCTGGTTGAGCACGGAGTAGCCGAGCCCCCGGGCCACCAGGGAACGCACGGCTTCGTAGCTCTGCGTGCGGTAGCGGACATCGGGCGCGGTGCCGGTGGCGGCCACCAGCGAGCGGAAGTAGTCGCGGCTGTGGGGGAGGTCCAGCAGCACGAGCGGTTCCGCGGACAGGTCGGCCAGCTCGACACTGCCCTGACCGGCCAGCGGGTGGTCGGCCGAGATGATGACATAGGCCGGGGCGCGGGCGATGGTCTCGCTGCGCAGGTCGGCCTCGGCCGAGAGGCCGAGGCCGTAGGTGAGGGCGAAGTCGACGCGTCCCGTCGTCAGGGAGTGGACGAGCTGGTCCGTCTCCGCCTCCACGACGTCGATCTCTATGCCCGGATAGAGCCGGGTGCACTCGCTGAACAGGGGTGGCAGATAGTAAGGGGCCAGAGTCACGAAGCAGCCGACGGCCACCGGCCCGGAGATGGTCCCGCCGTCTCCCCGGGCCTCCCGTTCCACCTCGCGGGCGCGGGCCAGCAGATCCCGCGCCTGCTGCCGGAGCCGCTCCCCGGCGGGGGTGAGGGTCAGCCCCCGCCCCCGCCGGCGGATGAACAGCTGGACCTGGAGGTCCCGCTCCAGGTTGTAGATGGCCGCGGACACGGCGGACTGCGCGATGCGCAGCTCCGCCGACGCCTCCGTCATCGAACCGCGCTCGGCGGCGACGAGGAAATAGCGGAGCTGAACGAGGGTGAAGCCCACTGCCGATGTCATAGGTGGCCCTTGTGCCTGATGATCCGTGCGGGCTCCGAGCCTATGCGGCGTCGTCCGCCGGTGTCCGCAGGGGCAGGTCGGCGGTGTCCTCGGGGCGCAACAGGGCGGAACCGGCGGTCTCCCTCAGGGAGAGGGCGGCGACGAGACCGCCGACGGCGAACACCATCAGGTACGGGCCGGGCACCAGGCTGCTGCCGGTCGCGGAGATGAGCACGGTCATCAGATACGGCACCGTGCCGGCGAACAGGGCGGCGGTGACGTTGTAGGCGATGGACAGCCCGCTCTGACGCGTACGGGTGGGGAAGACCTCCGCCGACCACACCGCGTACGTGCCGAGGATCGCCGCCAGGATCACGCCCAGCAGCAGACCGGCGACCCAGGTCCCGGCGAGCCCGGTCCGCATCAGGAGGAAGGCCGGGGTGGACACGACCAGCAGGGCCGCCGTCGCCCCGACGAACACCGGCTTGCGTCCCACGCGGTCGGACAGCAGGCCGAACAGCGGCACGAGCACAAGACCCAGCAGCGAGATCACCGTGGACAGCAGGGCGGCGCTGTCGGCCGAGTGCCCCAGGTGGTCGGTCTCATAGGTGACGAGGTAGGTCAGCACCGCGTAGAAGGGCACGTGCATGGCCGCCATCAGGCCCGCGGCCTGGAGCAACTGTCTCTTGTGGGAACGCAGCAGCTCCCGCACGGGGCTGCGCGGGATGGCGTCGCCGGCCGCCAGGGCCCGGTACTCCGGGGTGTCCTCGATCTTGTTGCGGATGATCAGGCCGATGACGCCCAGCGGCGCGGAGACGAGGAAGGGAACGCGCCAGCCCCAGGAGGTCAGCTGGTGGTCGTCGAGCCCCGCCGACAGCAGCAGGAAGACGAACGAGCCGGCGAGGAAACCCAGCAGGGAGCCGACCTCCAGCCAGCTCACCCCGAATCCGCGACGGCGCCGGGGCGCGCTCTCGGCCAGGAAGCTCGCGGCGCTGCCGAACTCGCCACCCGCCGCGAACCCCTGGATCAGGCGCAGGACCACCAGGAGCACCGGGGCGGCGATACCGATCGACGCGTAGCCGGGCAGCAGACCGATCGCCAGGGTGGCGCCCGACATCATGAAGATCACCAGTGACAGGGTGCGCTTGCGGCCGATCCGGTCGCCGAGCGGCCCGAACACCAGGGCGCCGATCGGCCGGATGCCGAACGACACCGCGAACACCCCGAACACGGCGAGCAGTCCGGTCGTGCTGTTCTCGGCCGGGAAGAACACGGTCGCGACGGTACCGGCGAGATAGGCGTAGGCGGCCCAGTCGAACCAGTGCACGAACACGCCCACGGCTCCCGCGGCGACGCTCTTGCGCAGTGCGACCACGTCGGTGGCTGTCTCTGTCTCGGTCGTCGTGGGGTCGCTGTTCCAGGTGCGCATACGCACCTCCTTGTGAAGATGGGTGGACAAGGCCGGCGCTGTGCCGGGGCCGCCGGCGCCGCGCCCTCAGGGCGCGGGCAGGCAGATCAGGGGTCGGGCCGATCAGGAGTCAGACCGAGCAGAGGGAGTGGCTGATCAGGGGAGTGGCTGGTCGGGGGGAGGGGCCGGCCGGCCCCGTCAGGACGCCGCCCGGGCCGGCGCGCTTCGGTCCACGCCGGTCCAGGCCAGCGCGATCGCCCCGTCGAGCAGGGCCCGCTGCGCCGTCCCGCCCACGCAGTGCGCGGCGAACTCGCGCTGGTGGTTGGTGGCGGGCAGGGAGCCGATGCCGATGTAGGGGTGGATGGCCGGCACCACCTGCGAGACGTTGCCCATGTCGGTGGAGGCGCGGTTCATCCTCGCCGCCTGGCCGGGCGGCGCGAACTCCCGCCCCAGAGCGCGGGCGTTCGCGCGGTAGTGCCCGAGGGCGGTCTCGTCCGCACGGAACTCGGCGTACGGCTTGCTCTCCGGCTCGACCTCCAGCTCGCACCCGGTCGCGAGCGCACCGGCCTCGAAGGCCCGCATGACCCGCGGCTCCAGCTCGGCCAGTTCGGCCAGCGTCTCCGCCCGTACGTACCACCGGCCGGTCGTCCGCTCCGGGATGGCGTTCGGGGCGTCCCCGGCGTGGGTCACCACCCCGTGGACCCGGGCCGAGGGCGGCAGCTGCTGGCGCAGCAGGCCGATCGCGACCTGGGCCACGGTGAAGGCGTCGGCCGCGTTGACTCCGGCCTCCGGATAGGCCGCGGCGTGCGCGGACTTCCCGGTGTAGGAGATCCTGGAGTGGCTGACCGCGAACGGACGGGCCTCGGCCACGTCGACCGGCGCGGGGTGCGCCATCATCGCGAGGTCCACTCCGGCGAAGGCTCCCCGGTCGAGCATCTCGATCTTGCCGCCGCCGCCCTCCTCGGCCGGGGTGCCGTAGACCTCGACGGTGAGACCGGCGTCATCGGCGACGGCGGCGAGGCCCAGCGCGGCCCCCACCGAACTCGCCGCGATGAGGTTGTGCCCGCACGCGTGGCCGAGACCGGGCAGCGCGTCGTACTCGGCGCACAGCGCGACCCGGACGGGCCCGCTCCCGTACCGCGCCAGGAACGCCGTCTCCAGGCCCAGGTAGGACGAGGTGACGTCGAACCCGGCGCGGTCCAGCAGCTCGGGCACGGCGGCCGCGGCCCGGTGTTCCTCCCAGGCGGTCTCCGGGTCGGCGTGCAGCCGCTCGGACAGTCCGATCAGATCCTCGGCCCGTCGGTCGACCGCCTGCCGGGCCGCCTCTTTCAGCGCGCCCATCACCGGTCACCGGGGACGCCGTAGGAAGGGGCGGAGGCGGGGTCGAGTCCGCGCCGCACGTAGTCGTCCCGCTGCGGCAGCCAGACGTCGAGGAGTTCGCCGAGCCGGTCCACGGGATCCTCGGCCCAGTCCACCCGCAGGTCGGTCACCCGCCAGTCCACGTCCGCGACGACCGCCAGGCCCGCGGAGTACACCGGCCCCTCCTCGCCACCGGCCGCGACGGCGGCCTTCAGGGCGGTGAGCAGCCGCTCCTCGAGCTCCCCGTCGGCCGCCAGATACGCGTCGAGGAGAACGCCGGGGATGTGCTCGCCGGACAGCATGTTGCCGGCCGCCACCGCGCCGTCCGCGGTGGCCGAGGCGTGCTTGCCGAGCGTCCGCGAGCCGCTGTACGCGAACCCGGCCCCGGAGCGGCCCAGCACGGTCAGCTGCCGGTACGCGATGGTCTTCGCGTTCCGCGCCGCGCCGGTGACATCGGCGAGGGCGCGCTCGGCGTCGCCGTGGTCCGCCAGCCGCTCCAGCAGGCTCGTGCCGAGCGTGGGGTCGGTGACGTTCTGGGAAGCCGCCGCGCCGACCCCGGGCCGCAGATGGGCGACTCGGGCGGCGACCGCGGGACTCGACGAGCTGGCCACGATGCCGAACCGCTCACCGTCGCGTGCCACCAGGGAGAAGGTCATGCCTGCCCCTCCTCGGGGATCACGGCGATCGCGTCGATCTCGCACAGCCATTCCGGGCGGGCGAGGGCGGAGACCACCAGGCCGGTGGAGATGGGGTGCACGCCCCTCGTCCAGCGGCCCACGGTGCGGTACACCGCCTCGCGGTAGCGCGGGTCGATCAGGTAGATGGTCAGCTTGACCAGGTGTTCCATCCGGCTGCCGGCTTCTTCGAGCAGCTTGTTGATGTTGGCCATGGCCTGCTCGGCCTGGGCCTCGGCATCGCCGATGCCCACGGACTCGCTGGTGTCGAGGTCCTGGCCGATCTGACCCCGGACGTACACGGTGTTGCCGGCGACCACGACCTGGCAGAGGTCGTTGTCGAGGTTCTGCTCGGGATAGGTGTCGCGCGTGTTGAACGGCCGGATGCGGGTGTGTCCGCCGGCGACGATCGGGGCCTTCGCCTGGTGGCCCTGGCTCGTGGAGGTCATCATGTGCTCCTCAGTTCTTCCCGAACGCCGGCGCGCCGCCGGGCCGGTCGGTGGTGCCGTACGCGAGGTAGCCCTGCTGGGTCGTGATGTGGTCGGCGACATACCTGGCGTCGTGCCATACCCCCCAGATGAAGCTGGAGCCCCGGCGGGACAGCCAGGGCAGGCCCAGGAAGTAGACGCCGGGCTCGGAGGACACCCCGCGCCGGTGGTTCGGCCGGCCGTTCTCGTCGAACGCGTCGACCTGGAGCCAGCTGTAGTCGGTGGCGAAGCCCGTCGCCCAGACGATCGAGGTGACCCCGGCCCCGGCCAGGTCGAGCTCCAGGCGGGGCCTGGTCGCACACTCCGGGTCCGGCCCCAGGACATGGGCCTCCGGCTCCTCGGGGAAGTCGAGCCCGTTGCGCTCGATGTACTCGTCGGCCGCCCGGAGGAACGCCAGGTACTTGCCGTCGCCGAGCGCGATGTTGGCGGCGAGGTCCGGCGCGAAGCGCAGAACACCGTCGTCGTAGGACGCGGCCATGCCGACCAGCTCGATCCCGGTGGCGGCCAGGGCGCGGAAGTCCACGGTGTGGCCGCCGCGGGCGCCACTGACGGCTATCGTCACATGCTCGGCCCCCCGGGGAGGCGTCTCCGCGTCCCAGATCCCGAGCACACCGAGCCACCAGCAGAAGTCACGTCCGCGGTACTCGCGGGGCGGGCGGTCGTGCGGACCGACGGAGAGGAACACCCGGCGGCCGGACCGGCGCAACTCGTCGGCGATCTGCACCCCCGAGGAGCCGGCCCCCACCACCAGGACCGCGCCCTCGGGCAGCTGCTCCGGGTTGCGGTACCCGCTGGAGTGAAGCTGTACGGGGACGGCGCCGTCCGGGACGATGGGCGGGATCACGGGCCGCTGGAACGGTCCGGTCGCGGCCACGACGAAGCGGGCGTCGAGGGAGCCCTCGGACGTCTCGACCCGGAAACCGGGCCGACCGGTGTGCCGGCGCACTTCGGTCACCTCGACACCGCACCGGATCGGGGCGCCGATCTTCTCGGCGTAGGTGACGAAGTAGTCCGCGACCTGCTCCTTCGAGGCGAAGGCATCGGGGGCGACGTCGGAGAACTCCATCCCCGGAAACCGGTCGTGCCACGCGGGCCCGTTCGCCACCAGGGAATCCCACCGCTCCGAACGCCACCGCTCGGCGACACGGTGCCGCTCCAGCACGATGTGCGGTACGCCATGGGCCCCCAGGTGTTCGCTCATCGCCACGCCCGCCTGGCCCGCCCCGACGACGACCACTTCAGTCTCTTCACTCGGCATCTCAGCCTCCACTCAGGCGGTAGTCCATCCCGGTGTCGCGACGACTGCGCTACCGCACGAGACATCCTGAGGGGGTGGCCGAAAATCTGTCCAACAGATGTTTCCGTTGAAGGAGATCTGATTTTCAGATGTGAGTGTCGAGGGTTTCGACTGCCGCGAGGAGGTGCGGGGTCACACGCTTCCGGGTGCGGGACATCCGCTCGCCGTCGATGACGCCGCTGAGGGTCTGCCGCCAGGTGGCCGGCGGCGGGCCCAGCGGTGCGGCGGGGTAGCCGAAGCCGGTCCCCGCCACGGTGTGGAGGCGGGCCACCACCGCCCCCAGCTCCGTTCTGAGCCGGCGGCGCTCGTCGTCCCGGATCGTCTCCGACAGCCCGTTCCAGGGTCTGCCGGGGCACAGGGTGCTGATCAGATACGGCCCGCCGGCCGCGTACGGGTCGAGTTCGCTGTGCAACACCGTGGGCACCGGGATGCCCGGCGCCGTGGCCGCCGAGGTGTAGAACGCCACTTCGCCCCGGAGGAGCTCCTTCTCGTGGCTGAGCCCGGGAGCCGACGGGGGCGGGGGGATCTTCACCACCCACCGCCGGTGGTCCTCGAAGACGACGCCCACCACGGTGTTGTACGTCCCGCCGGACAGGGGCGTGCAGCGCGCGGTGTCCGCGTCGGCGACCCCCGCGGCCTTGAGCGCCGCGGAGGCCGCGGCCACCTGGCCGTCCTCGTGCTGTCGGCTCACGCCTGTCCCTCCTCGGCCCGACCACGGGCCACTCACCGCGGGACCGGACGAGCCGGACCGCCAACTCGCCGCCTGATCCTACGCAGTTGCGGGCGACCAGGGGCCCGGCCCTGGCCCAGCGGTGAGCGGAAACAGGACGCTCAGCGGACCAGCAGGTCCCGGATCGCCCCCGCGACCTCGTCGGGTGCCTCCTCGGCCATGAAGTGTCCCGCGGAGGTCAGCCGGTGGTCCAGGTCCGGCGCCCACGCCTTCCACACCCCGGCGGCGTCGTACCCCAGCCGCGCGCCCCAGTCCTGCTGGACGACCGTCACGGGCATGGCCAGCTGGGACCCGGCGTCCAGATCCGCCTGGTCCTGGGTGACGTCGATGCCCGCCGAGGCCCGGTAGTCCGCGACGATCGACGTCACCGCCGCGGCGCTGGCCCGCAGGTACTCGGCACGCACCTCCTCCGGCATGGCGGTCGGGTCATTGGCCCAGGCGTCGAGGAACGAGCCGAAGAAGGCGTCCGCGCTGTTGGCGATCATCACCTCCGGCAGGCCCGGCGGCTGCGCCATGAGGAAGAGGTGGTAGCCGACCGCCGCCGAGGCGCCGCGCAGGACGTCCCACATGTCGAGTGTCGGCACGATGTCCAGGATCCCCAGGTGGGTGACGGTCTCAGGGTGGTCCAACCCCGCCCGGAAGGCGACCAGGGCACCCCGGTCGTGACCGACGAGGGCGAAGCGCTCGTGGCCCAGCGCCGCCGCCAGGGCCACGACGTCGGCGGCCATGGTGCGCTTGGCGTACACCTCGGGCCCGGTGGCCGCCGGCTTGTCGCTGGCGCCGTAGCCCCGCAGGTCGGGACAGATCACCGTGTGCCCGTCGGCGAGCCGCTCGGCGACGTGTCGCCACATCAGATGGGTCTGGGGGAAACCGTGCAACAGCACCACCGGGCTGCCGCTGCCGCCGACGGCGGCAGCCAGCTCCACACCGTCCGCACCGGGCAGCCGGAGGTGGTCGAAGCCGGGAATGGTGAGCGTCATGAAAGGCCCTCTCTCTTCGGGTGGGGGACTGACGGGATCACCCTGGACGACGGCGATCAGCAGCCGATCAGCACGGTTCGGCGCGGCCGGCCCCCGGCACGGAGGATGGGGACATGAGAATCGATGTGCTCGGTGCCGTGCGGGCCCTCCGGGACGACGGCAGCCCGGTCGACCTGGGCGGCCCCCGCCATCGCGAGGTGCTCGCCCGGCTCGTCGCCGCCGAGGGACGGATGGTCACCACCGACACCCTCGTCGACGACCTGTGGACCGATCCGCCGGCCCGCGCCCTGGGCGCCCTGCGCACGTTCGTCGCCGCGCTGCGCCGCGCCCTCGAGCCCGACCGGCCACCCCGCGACGCGCCGCGCGTACTCGTCACCGAAGGCCCCGGCTACGCGCTGCGCCTGCCGCGCGAGGACGTGGACGTCCACCGGTTCCAGGACACCCTGGCCCGCGCCCGGCGCGACCCCGGCGCGGTGACCGACCTCGGCGCGGCACTCGCGGCCTGGCGCGGACCCGCCTACGCCGATGTGCCCGGCTCCGCGTGGGCGCGGCGCGAGCGGACCCGACTGGAGGAGCTGCGGCTGGAGGGCGTGGAGCTGCGCGCCCGTATCCTCCTCGACTCCGGGGAGGGGGCCGATCTCGTCGCCGCACTGGGTGCCCACGTGGCCGAACATCCGTGGCGCGAGCCGGCCTGGGGGCTGCTCGCCCGCGCGCTCCACCGCGCGGGCCGCCAGGCCGACGCGCTGGCCACCCTCCGCCGCGCCCGCGCGATGCTCGTCGATCAGCTCGGGCTCGACCCCGGCACCGACCTCCAGCGCCTGGAGACGGACCTCCTCAGCGGATCCGCGCCCCCCGAAGGCGTGCGTACCGCGTGGGCGGGCCCTGGCGTCCGGCTCGGCCCGCGCACCACCGTGGAGCTGGCCCGCACCCTCGCCCTGGCGGGTGGCGACGCCCTCGTCCACTCGCGGCGCGACCGCCTCGCCGCCGTCCAGGCGGCGGAACGCACCGGAGACCTATCCCTGACCGCCCGGATCATCGGCGCCTACGACGTGCCCGCCCTCTGGAGCCGCGCCGACGACCCCGAGCAGTCCCGCGCGGTCGTCGCGGCGGCCGAGCGTACGCTCACCGCGCTCGGCCCCGGCGGCCCCGCCGACCTGTCCGCCCGCCTCCTGGCCACGATCGCCGTGGAGAGCCGCAGCGCCGACCTGTCCGGGACCGAGCTGGAGCGCGCACGGCAGGCGGCACGGCAGGCCGAGGCGCTGGCGCGGGACCTGGCCGATCCCGCCCTGCTGGCGTTCGCCCTCAACGGCGTGTTCCTGCAGTCCTTCAGCCGCCCCGGGCTCGCGGCGGTACGGGACGTGATCGGCGCCGAGATCCTCGACCTGGCCACCCGGCACGGGCTGCCGGACTTCGCCGTCCTCGGCCGGCTCGTCCGCCTGCAGTCCGCCTCCGCCCTCGGCGACCTCGACGCCGCCACCTCGCACGCCGAGGCCGCCGAACAGCTCGCCGCCACCGCCGAGGCGCCCCTCGTCCCCGTCCTCACCGGGTGGTTCCGGGCCCGGGCCACGGCCGCCCGCAGCACCGAACCCGGCGGACCGACCGCCGCCACCGCCGCGGCGCGCTACCGCGCCGCCGAGGACGCCCTCCGGACGGCCGGCATGCCGGGGCTGCACCGCGGCCTGTTCCCGCTCGCCCTGCTGGGGCTGCGCCTGCTTCACGACCGGCCGGCGCCCACCGACCCGCGTCTCGACTGGGGCCCCTACCGCCCCTGGGCGCGCCCCCTCCTGCTGCTCGCCCAGGACCGGATCGAGGAGGCCCGTACGGCCCTCGCCGCGGTGCCCGAGCCGCCGCGCGACCACATGCAGGAGGCGCTGTGGTGTCTGACCGCCCGCGCCGCCGTACGCCTCGGCGAGCGCGGAACGGCCGCACGGGCCGCGGCGGCCCTGCGCGAGGCCCGCGCGGAACACGCCGGCGCCGCCAGCGGAATGCTGACCCTCGGCCCGGTGGCGCGGTACCTGGCCGAGGCGGAGGCATGCGCCGCCGGAGCGGGGTGAGCGGCCCCGGCTGGGGGGTTCTTCCGGTTTCCGGACCTACGCCGTGCGCGGGCCCGGCTCATTCCGCCTCCCGCCGGTGGGCCTGGCGCCGCGCAGGCCGAAGGCGGAGACCGCCGCCCCCGGCAGCACCATGACCCCGGCCGTGGTCGTGATGGGCAGCCAGCTGCCCGGCGACCTGTCCTTCGGCCGCCTCAGCCCCGCCTCCCTGGTCATCGCCGCCCTGTGGGTCATCGGCCTGGTGCTGCTCGACCGGGCCGGCAAGGGACTGCCCTGGCGGGAGGGCGGGGACGCCCCCGGCGCCCAGCCGGAGCCGCGTGGTCACTCCAAGGGCAAGAAGGAGAAGGCCGCCACCGACCAAGGGGTCAGCACCGTGCGGGCGGCCCTGGTCTTCACCGCCGCCGCCGCGGCAACGCTGA
Organism: Streptomyces sparsogenes subsp. cuspidosporus; assembly: GCF_039532705.1. NCBI lineage: Bacteria > Bacillati > Actinomycetota > Actinomycetes > Kitasatosporales > Streptomycetaceae > Streptomyces > Streptomyces sparsogenes. The sequence continues at coordinate 102,607 of NZ_BAAASD010000001.1, forward strand.
TCGCCGGTGTGGTGATCGAGCGCAGCGGCGAGGAGTTCTTCGCCCGGCAGGGCCTGAGCGGCGTCCTGTTCGGTGCCACCGTGCTGGCCGCCGCCACCGCCCTGCCGGAAATCAGCACCGGACTGACCTCGACCGAACTGGGCGACTACCAGCTCGCCGTCAGCGACATCTTCGGCGGCAACGCGTTCCTTCCGGTGCTGTTCCTGCCCACCGCACACCACACCGACATCTATCTCACCGCCCTCGGCATCGTCCTCACCACCGTCTACATCGCCGGTCTGATCTTCCGGCCGAAGCGGCAACACCTGCGCATGGGCATCGACAGCATCGCCGTGCTGATCCTCTACGCCGCCGGTATCGCCGGCCTGACCACGATCGCCGGCTGATCATGTCGTGCGGCGTCCGAGCGGTCACCGGCCGCACCGCCACGGCCGCGGCACCGGCCGCACCCCTACGTGGCGACCTCGTCCAGGAGTTGCGGGCCGTTGTTGCGGGTGTTGTTCACGGCCACGGAGACGGGCCGGGCGTCGAGGTGTCCGTCCGCGGGCTGGGTGAGCAGGGCGCGCAGGCCGCCGGCGTCCTCACGCCGGGGGTCCAGCCACGCGTCGTAGTGGTCCGGGGTGAGGGCGAGCGGCATGCGGGGGTGGATGCGACCGGCCGCGTCGGTGGCCTCGGTGGTGATGATGGTGCAGGTCATCAGCCAGGCGGCCGGATCGTCGTCGTTCTCGATCTCCTGGTTCCGCCAGTACGCGTACAGGCCGGCGAGGGCCATCACCCCGCCGTCGGCGGGGTGGACGAAGTACGGCTGCTTGCGGGTCCTGCCGGTGCTTTCGTTCTCGACCGGCTGCCACTCGTAGAAGCCGTCGGCCGGCAGCAGACAGCGGTGGCGGGCGAAGGCACGACGGTAGGCGGGTTTCTGATGCACGGTCTCCACCCGCGCGTTGATCATCCGAGAGCCGATCTTCGGGTCCTTCGCCCAGGAGGGCACCATGCCCCACCGCAGCGCCCGCAGCTCCCTGCGCACCGACGTGTCGCCGCCGTGGCGCGGGGCGCGCTGGAGGACGGCGTAGACCTCGTCGGTGGGGGCGACGTTCCAGCTCGGTGCCAGTGTCTCGGCGGGGCGCCAGTCGGTGACGTGGAAGAGCCGGGTCAGGTCCTGCGGACTGCGGGTGGAGACATAGCGGCCGCACATGCCGCCACTGTGCCACGCGCCCGCCCCGGGACGGCGGATTCCACACGGATCACCTCACCACGGTCGTGCTCTGCCCCTGTGGAATGCGTCCGCGCCTCCACGGCGCCGGCGCGGCCCGCAGGGGCGGCGGGTCGCTCAGTTCACGTCCGGGGCCGGTGAGGGCGACGATCCGGCCACGCCGGTCGTCGTCGGAACGGCGGCGGGTGATGAGCAGCGGCCGTGGACCAGCTGCTTCGTCACGCACCAGTTCCGAGGACGGGTGTCGGCCGGAGGCCGGGGTCCTCAGATGTGGATGTCGTCGGCGACGGTGGAGGTCGGGGTGTTGAGGATGGCGTCGAAGGCGTCGAGGACGGGGGTGTGCAGGTAGGTGCTCTGCAGCCGGAGGCGGTCGGGGCCCGGGGCGGGGCCGGTGTCGCCGGGGGGGCGGAGGCGTGCCCGGCGGAGGTCGGCGAGGGCGAGCCCGAGGTCGGCTTCGGCGAAGGCGGCTTCGATGCTTCCGGGCTCGGGTGGCCCCAGCGGGGTGTTGGCGATGGCGAAGCCGAATCGCGTGTTCTCGTCGCGGTGCATCTCCGCGGTGTGTCCGGTGGTGCTGGTCAGGCCGAGGGCGAAGTACTCGTCGCCGAGCAGGCGGTGCAGGTGTTGCCCCATCGGGAGCCCGGTGAGCCGGCCGTCGAAGGCGACGGGTGTCTTCTGGATGTGGGCGTTGTGGGCCGCGAGCACGACGCGGGTTCCCGGTTCGAAGCGCCGCAGGTGCCACAGGACCGACTGGGCCATGTAGAGGTCGCGGGCCGAGGTGTCGGCGGTCAGGCCGTTTCCGGCGAAGAGCTCGGCCATGGCGCGGAAGGTGTAGTCGGCGTGGCAGGCGCCTTCGAGGCGTCGCAGGGCGATGTCGTAGGTGTGCTGGTCGCTGCGGGAGACGTACAGCGGTTCGACGGAGCGGAAGCGGATGAGCAGGCGCGTCAGGGCCGCGCTGAGGGCGTCCTGTTCGGCGGTGGCCAGGCGCGCCCACGCGGGGGCGGCCACGGCCCCGGAGCCGCCGGCGAACGATTCGGCGATCCGTATCGCCGCCTGGATCGCCGGCAGGGTTTCGGGATCGACCCGGCGCAGGTAGTCGGCGACGGGGGTCAGGGCGGGAAGCAAGGACCCGCCGGCCGCCGGGATGTCGACACCGGCGAAGCGCACCGGTTGCGAGGCTGTGCGGTTGTGCCGGCGGATCCAGCGCAGCGGTTCATCCAGTCCTATGGGGATCGCCGTGGCGAGGTGGGCCGAGAGATCGTCGTCCGCGTCCTCTCCTTGGGCCCAGTCGTCGAGGGGAAAGCCTTCGCTGAAGCCGTATTCGAAGGCCAGGACGGTGAATCCGCAGCGTTCGACGAGGAATCGCAGGATGCGCCGGCGCAGGGCCGCGAACTCGCCGATGAAGTGGGAGTGCTCGCCGATGGCGACGACACGCGCGTCGCCGATGATGTCGCGGAGCGGTTCCAGGTCGTCGAGGGGTGCCGTCGGGTCGAGGTGGGTGAGTGGGACGGCGTGGCCGCGTAGCCGATCGGCGAACGGGCCGGGGTGGGACGGAGCAGGCATGCTGGGGCTCGATTCGAAAAGTGCGGTAGCTCGGAAGTGCCGGAGTTCTGAAGCGGCGGGGGCGTTGACGTGTCGGCTCGCGGCTGGGTCAGGGGCGGGGGCGCGGGGGCGCCGCCTTTTCCAGGTCGTCGATGGTTCCGGACATGATCGTGCGGAGGTGTTCGGTGAGGTGCTGGGGCGGCCAGTCCCACCAGGCCACTGCGAGGAGGCGGTCGATGTCGGCGTCGCTGTAGCGGCGGCGGATGAGCCGGGCGGGGTTGCCGCCGACGATGCCGTAGTCGGGTACGTCGTCCGTGACGACCGACCCGGAGGCGATGATCGCTCCATGGCCGATGCGGACGCCGGGCATGACCATGGACCGGTAGCCGAACCAGACGTCGTTGCCCACCACGGTGTCTCCGCGTCCCGGCAGACCGGTGATGAGATCGACGTGCTCGGCCCAGGAACCGCCCATGATGGGGAAGGGGAAGGTCGAGGGGCCGTCCATGCGGTGGTTGGCCCCGTTCATGATGAACCGCACGCCCTCGCCCAGTGCGCAGAACTTCCCGATGACCAGCTTCTCCGGCCCGTAGTGGTACAGCACGTTGCGGGTCTCGAAGGCGGTCGGATCGTCGGGGTCGTCGTAGTAGGAGAACTCCCCGACCTCGATGAGCGGGGAGGTGATCAGCGGTTTCAACAGCACCACGCGCGGCTGCTCGGGCATCGGGTGCACCACGGTCGGGTCGGCGGGCACAGGCGGCATGACCGGTCGTTTCCTTCCTGGAAAAGGGGTGTCGCGGGCTTCGGGGCGTCAGGCGCGGGCGCCGGACGCGGGTGTCCGGACGGGCCTGTCGTCGAAGGACCTGCTGACGGCGAGCGCGGGCCGGAAGAGCGTCGACCACGCCACTGGACGGACCCTAGTGCGACAGCTGTTACTTTAAGATGGTGCCACGACGCCATCCCACCGAGCAACCGGATGACCAGCGATGACTTCCCCAGCGCCACAACCGGCCGGCGACCGGCCCGCGTCGCCGCCGCGCCGCCGCCCCGGCGGCCGTACCGCCCGTGTCCGTACGCAGGTCCTCGACGCGGTCCTCGCGGAGCTCGGCGAGGCCGGGTACGACGGGCTCACCATGGAGGCCGTCGCCGCCCGCGCCGGCGTGCACCGCGCCACGGTCTACCGGCGCTGGGGCGACGTCGGCGGCCTGCTCGCCGACGTCCTGGACGCGGCGGGCGACGACGGCTGGCAGCCCCCGGACACCGGCTCCCTGAGAGGGGACCTGGCGGCGCTCAACCAGGAGATCCAGGACGCGCTGACCGCGCAGCCGCCGATCGTGGCGGCCCTGATCGCCGCCTCGTTCCGCTCCGAGAAGGCCGACCGCGCCCAGCGGCGGCTGTGGGAGGACCGGTACGCCCGCTGCGAGGTCATCGCCGCCAGGGCGGTCCGGCGCGGCGAACTCCCACCGGACACCGACGCCCGGCGACTCCTCATCGCCGCCACCGCGCCCCTCTACCACCAGCTGGTGCTCCTCCGCACGCCACCCGACCCGCGCCTGCCCGAGCAGGCGGCCACCACCGCCGCCCTCGCCGCATCGGCCGGCGCCTTCACCGAGTCCCCGCCGGTGGGCGACACCTGAGGGACCCGCCCCGCCCCGTGGTGGGGGTCCGTCGGCGGTGGCCGACAGGGCGGCGCCCGCCTGCGGGGGGCGTCAGCGACGCCGAGAGGTCAGGGCCTGCCCGAGGGGCCGGCCGGGCGGTCCGCTGTGACCAGCCACGACGTGCTGAGCAGCCGTACCGTGCCGTCCGCCGTCACATGGTCGCGCAGATGGTCCGTCAGGGTGCGGCGGGCGCGGGCCCGCGTGTTCGCGTCGGCCTCGGCCAGCAGGTGGCGGCCGGGGCCCGATTCCAGCAGGAAGTCCGCCGCGTCCTCGGCCCCGTGTCCCCATGCGCCGTGGGCCTGCGCCTGGTCGACGGCGATGCCGGTGAACCCCGCCTCGGTGAGGACGGTACGGATGCTGTCCGCGTCGGCCAGGGAGAACATGCCGGGCAGCCCCGGCCTCCCGAAGTCGCCGACCGGCAGGAAGTCGCGCAGGGACGCCACCGCCGCCGCCCAGCCGTTGAGCCCGGCGTCGGCCGGGCAGACGAACGCCTGGCGTCCGCCGGGCCGCAGCGCGTGGCGGATGTTGCGGAAGGCCGCTACGGGGTCGGCGAAGAACATCACCCCGTAGCGGCTGATCGCGGAGTCGAACGCCTCCGCCTCGAAGCGGAACACCTGCGCGTCGCCTTGTGCGAAGCAGGCGTTGGCGATGCCCTCGCCCTCCGCGCGGGCCCGGCGCGCTCACCAGCCGGGCCGTCACCGCCGAGGCGGGCTGCGCCAAGGGCCTGCTGCACGCGTACTTCGCCGGATTCGACGAGTTCGTGGCCGAGCTGTGCCCCGACCGGTTCGCGCGCACGGCGGCGAAGGCCCAGGCGCTGTCGCGGCTCGCCGGGCAGGGCACGGTGGCGGAGAACCTCGACGCCGTCGCCCTCGCGCTGTTCCGCTCCGGCGGCCCGGCCCTCTCGGGCTTCGCCATGACCCGCCCCGCGGCCGCCCTGCGCATCCGTCAGGCCCTGGAGAGCGGGGCGCCCGGCTTCACGGCGATCCAGGAGGCCATCACCCGCTATGTGCAGGACGAACAGAAGCTCGGCCGCGTGGCGCGGACCATCGATCCGCACACCGTGGCCCTCGCCATCGTCGGCACCGCCCACCACCTCCTGATGACCAGCTGGCCGGGCGCCCCCGACCCGCGGCCGGCCATGACGCGGCTGGTGTCCGCGTTGGTGGAGGCTGCCCGGTGACCGGCACCGGAACCCGCTTGCTTCTCAGCGCGCCTGGAGCCGGTCCGGCCGATCTCGGCTGACGGTCGCCAGCAGACGTCCGACCAGGGGGTTCCGGTCGTCCCTGCGCCAGGCGACGGCCACGCGCGTGCGGGCGGTGCCGGGCTTGATCCCGCGGAAGGCGACGCCTTTGAGACGGATGCGCCGGATGCTCGCCGGCACCAGGGAGACGCCCAGACCGGTTTCCACCAGGGCGCACACGGTCTGCCACTCCACCGCGTGCTGGGCTGTCCGCGGGGTGAACCCTGCCGCGGTGCACAGGCCGGTGATCTGGTCGTACAACTGCGGGCCGACCGCGCGGGGGAGCAGCGCAAAGGGCGAGTCCGCCAACTGACCCAGCCCCACGACCCGTTGGGCGGCCAGCGGCTGCGTGGCCGGCAGCACGGCCACGAACGGCTCGTCGAGTACCGTCCAGAAGCCGAGCTCCGTCTCGTCGGGGGGCGGTTCGCGCAGCAGGTCGATGTACCCACCACGCTGTCGCCGCCCACGCATCCAGGCGTTCTGAACACGGGTGCAGGGCGGGAATCTCGTGATCACCGCAGGCGTTGCAGGCCATGTCACCAGTCGGCATGGGAAAGGCCCCGCTGTGCGCGCTGTACGGATCGACCGCTTCGGCACCCCCGAGGTCCTCGGCCTCGTCGATGCTCCCCGGCCCGAGCCGGCCCCTGGCGAGGTGTTGATCAGGACCGTTGCGACCAGCATCAACCCTGTCGACGACAAGACGCGGGAGGGGGCCATCGGTGAGGGAACGCCGCCGCTGCCGATGACCCTCGGCTGGGATCTGGCGGGCGTCGTGGTGGACGGGGGCGACAGCGGGCTGCGCGCGGGGGAGCGCGTCGTCGCGATGTCGCACCAGCTCGGCTCCGGGCGGGGAACATGGGCTGATCTGGTCGCGCTCCCGGCGCGGGCGGTTGCCGTCGCGCCGCGGGCGGTGAGTCCGGTCGAGGCGGCGACCCTGCCCCTTGCCGGGCTGACGGCCTGGCAGACCCTGGACTGGCTCGGGATCTACGCCGGGGAGCGGCTGCTGATCGCCGGGGCCGCCGGCGCGGTGGGAGGGCTGGCGCTGCAGATCGCCCGCGCCCGAGGCGTCACCGTGGACGCCCTGGTCTCCCGGGACGCGCAGGCGGGCTTCGCGCGCGATCACGGTGCCGACCTCGTCACCACCGATCCCCACGCTCTTCACGCCCGCCGCTATGACGCGGTCTTCGACACCTACGGGGCCTTTGTGACCGAGGCGGTGGCCGACGGCGGCCGGTACGCGTCGATCGCCACTCAAGCCGGCCCGGTCCCCGACCTGTCCTCCCGTGGTGTCCGTACCACCGTCAACCAGGTACGCGAGGACGGCGCGGGGCTGAGCGAGCTGACCGAACTCGTCGACTCCGGATCCTTGCGGCTCCGTGTCCACGCCACCTTCGGCGTGCACGAGATCAAGGCCGCGCACGAACGCTTCCGTCAAGGCGGCCTGACGGGAAAGGTCGTCGTGGCCTTCTGAGCGGTGACGAGCCGTGCTGAGCCGCAGCGGGCCGGAGGGTAGGTTGTCCGTCATGCCGACTGACGATCTTCCCGCCGAGGTCCGCCGGACGGTGGACACGTTCCTGACCGCCGTCGACGAGTCGGCCCCGGGGCTGGTCACCGGCTTCTACCTGGTCGGCTCCGTGGCGCTGGGCGACTTCCACCCCGGCGGCCGTGGTGGCAGCGGAAACGACAGCCGCGCCCCCTCTCGCTCGCCATCGGACTCACCGAATGGTTCCCGGTGTGGGCGGTGCTCGGCGTCAGCCGGCTGCACTGCACCCTCGCCACCGGAGGCATGACCTCCAAGTGTGGCGCCGGCCGGTACGCCCGGAAAACGTTCGACACGCGCTGGCATCCCGTCATCGAGGAGAGCCTGTTCCTGCGCTCCGGCGGCGCGGAGGGGCGGCGCCGCTACCGCAACCCGGTGGCCCGCCGCCGCGACACCCTCGCCTTCCTGGACGTCGCCATCGACTCCGCGCTCGCGTCGGCCGCCGGATCCTGACCCCACCCGCCCCGCCCCGGACCGCGCCGGTCAGCGGCGGATGAGGCCGAGTTCGGTGGCGGTGGCGACGGCGGCGGTGCGCGAGTCGACGCCGAGTTTGGTGTAGGTGCGGGCCAGGTGGGACTTGACGGTGCCCTCGGTCAGGTGGAGGCGCTTGGCGATGGCTTGGTTGGACAGGCCTTCGGCAACCAGGACGAGGACTTCGGTCTCGCGTCGGGTCAGGGCGGTGCCGGGCGTGCGCAGCCGGTTCATCAGCCGCTCCGCGACCGCGGGCGCCAGGGCGGTGCGGCCTGCGGCGGCGGTGCGCACGGCGGCGGCCAGATCCTCGGGGGGAGCGTCCTTGAGGAGGTAGCCGGTCGCACCGGCTTCGATGGCGCGCAGGGCGTCGGCGTCGGAGTCGTACGTGGTCACGATCACGACGCGGGGAGCGCCGGGCCGGGCGGTGATCAGGGCGGTGGCCTCGGCCCCGCTCATTCCTCTGCCGAACTGCAGATCCATGAGCACGACATCGATATCGCCTTCGGCGGCGCGGGCGACGGCGTCCTCGCCGGTGGCGGATTCGGCCGCGATGAGGACACCGGGCTCGGTCTCCAGGACGGCGCGCAGACCGGCCCGGACCACGGGGTGGTCGTCGGCCAGGAGAAGGCGGATGGGAGTGTCGGTCACGGGCGGGCCTCGGGCTCGGCTTGTGCGGCTTCTGCGGCGGGGTTCAGGGGCAACCGGGCGGCCAGGGCGGTGCCGCGGCCGGAGGCGGACTCGATGCTCAGGGTGCCGCCGAGCGCGCGCATGCGGGCGCGCATGGCCGCCAGGCCGAAGCCGCCGCTTTCGGGGTCGGGGGCGGGCAGCCGCTCGGGGTCGAAGCCGGTGCCGTCGTCGACGACGTCCAAGGTGATGTGGTCGCCGAGGTAGCCCAGGGCGACCTCGACGGTGGTGGCGTGGGCGTGGCGGACCGTGTTGCCGAGGGCGGACTGGGCGACGCGCAGCAGGGCGATCTCCTGCGCGGTCGGCAGCGGGCGCGGCGCGCCGGTGAGCTGGAAGCGCGCGGTGATCCGATGGCGGGCGCCGGTGGTGGCGCACAGGCGCTCCAGCGCCCCGGCCAGGGTGGTGCCGTCCAGGGCGGGCGGGGAGAGGGCGGCGACGAACCGGCGGGCCTCGGCGAGGTTGTCCACGGCGGCCTGGCGGGCCGCCTCCACATGGCGGGCGGTGGCGTCGGGCCGGTCGGGCAGGGAACGTTCGGCGGCGCGCAGGAGCAGCTGAATGCTGGACAGGCCCTGGGCGAGGGTGTCGTGGATCTCCCGGGCCAGCCGCTCGCGTTCGGCCAGCACGCCGGCGGTGTGCTGGGCCTCGGCCAGATCGGCGCGGGTGGCGGTGAGTTCCTCGATCAGGCGTCTGCGGTGTTCGCTCTCCCGGTACAGGGCCTGGTATCCCCACACCACCGCCACCGCGACGGCGGCGCCCAGCGCGGGGCCGATGGCCACGGCCGCGCTGAAGGCGTGCTGGTGGGCGGCGAAGGCGGTGATCGCGGCGAGGGCGGTCGCGGCCACGGCGGCCAGTCCGGCGCGCCGGGGGAGCAGGTGGAGCTGGAGGAAGTACAGGGGGAACGCGACCCACACCCCGTCGGGGGACAGCGCGAGCAGCAGCAGCCACCCGGCGCCCACGGCGGCCAGCCACCCGGAGGCGGCCCGCCGGGAGAGGCGGACGCGGGGCAGCAGCGGCCCGGCCGCGTACACCGCGGCGCACACGATCGCCGCGGCGACGACCCACCCCCAGTACGGGCGGCCGTCGGTCACGGCACGGGCGCCGGCCAGGGCGAGCAGGCCGACGACGAGCAGGTGCAGGCACCAGGTCAGGGCCCGGGTGGTGGGGGTCAGGGCAGGGGCAGCAGTGTTCACAGTCCTTCCAGCCTACGGAGGCCGCCCCGACGTGACCTCCATCGAAAGGTGGAACCCGCCTGCCGCCATTCGGCCCGCGAAGTGCCGTCCCTGGCCGGATGCCCGGCCGGACGGCCGGCGGGGATGGTGGTGACACACCGCTTCCACCACCGGAAAGGGCAGGCCAAGGCCGTGTTCGTCGCCTGGAGAGACCTGAAGTTCGCCAAGGGGCGCTTCGCCCTGATGGCCACCGTCATCGTGCTGATCACCCTGCTTGTCGGTCTCCTGTCCGGGCTGATCGCCGGGCTGAGCAGGCAGAACGTCTCCGCGATCACCGGTCTGCCCGCCGACCGGATCGCCTTCGCGGCTCCCGCCGACGGGCAGGACCTGTCGTACGCCGACTCCACCGTCACCGAGAAGCAGTGGCGGCGGTGGGCGCGGACACCCGGCGTCACCAGGGCCGAACCGCTGGGCATCGCCACCACCAGGGCGACCGCCGGTGGCATCAGCGCCGGGGTCTCCGCCTTCGGCGTCCAGCCCGGCTCCCGTCTCGCCCCGGACAGCGACAAGATCGACGATCACGCGGTGGTGCTGTCGGCCCCGGCCGCCGACGACCTCGGTCTGAAGCCCGGCGACAGCGTCACCCTGACCGGGCAGCGGCTGACGGTGGCCGCCGTGCGGGGCGACGCCTACTTCAGCCACACCCCCGTCATCTGGACCAGCCTCGACGTCTGGCGGAAGGCCGCGCCGCCCACCGGCGACGGCGACGGCCCGACCGCGACCGTGATCGCCCTGGACACGGCCTCCGGCGCCGACCTGACGGCGGCCGACCGGGCCGCGGGCACCAAAACCGTCTCCAGGGAGGACTCGCTGTCCGCGATCGGCTCCTACGCCTCCGAGAACGGCTCCCTGCAGCTCATGCGGGGCTTCCTGTTCGCCATCTCGGCGCTGGTCGTCGGCGCCTTCTTCACCGTCTGGACCATCCAGCGCAGCGGTGACATCGCCGTCCTCAAGGCCCTGGGCGCGGCCACCGCCCACGTCCTGAAGGACGCCCTCGGCCAGGCCGCCGTCCTGCTCGTCGGCGGCACCCTGCTCGGCACCGGCATCGCGGTCGGCGTCGGCGCCGCCGTCGCCGACTCGGCGGTGCCCTTCGTCCTCACCCCCGCCACCGTCCTCGTGCCGGCCGCCGTGATCATCCTGCTCGGCGCGCTCGGGGCCGCGCTGTCCATCCGCCGCATCACCTCCGTCGATCCGCTGACCGCCCTGGGGAGCGCCCGATGAGCCTGAACCTGACCGACATCACCCTCACCTACCCCGACGGCGACTCCCGTCTGACCGCTCTCGACCGTGTCACCCTGGACGCGCCCCGGGGCAGCCTGACCGCCGTGGTCGGCCCCTCCGGCTCCGGCAAATCCAGCCTGCTGGCCGTCGCCGCCACCCTCATCGGCCCCGACGCCGGCACCGTCACCATCGACGGCACCAGCACCACCGGCATGACCCGCGGCGAACTCACCGGCCTGCGCCGCCGCGCGATCGGTATCGTCTTCCAGCAGCCCAATCTGCTGCCCTCCCTCACGGCGGCCGAACAACTCCAGGTCATGGCCCACATCGGCGGCCGCCCCGCGGCCAGGGCCCGCGGCCGGGCCATGGAACTGCTCGACGCCGTCGGCCTCGCCGACCACGCGCACCGCCGCCCCCACCAGCTCTCCGGCGGCCAGCGCCAGCGCGTGAACATCGCCCGCGCCCTGATGAACGACCCCACCGTTCTGCTGATCGACGAGCCCACCAGCGCACTCGACCACGAACGCGGGGCCGCCGTCATCGACCTGATCACCCGCCTCACCCACCAGCGGGCCACCGCCACCGTCCTGGTCACCCACGACCGCACCCACCTGACCGCCGTCGACCGGATCGCCGAAGTCCACGACGGACGCCTCCGTCTCCAGAGGGGCGACCTTGCCACTCGGGGGACCGAAGCCTAGAGTGAATGCGCTTACAATCCGTATGCGCGCGCATACCAAGCCACTTCGGGAGTCCTTTTACGTGAGCGCTGCCCCCACGGTGTACGACGTCGCCGAACGGTCCGGGGTCTCCATCGCGACCGTGTCCCGGGTCTACCGCAACCCCGACGCCGTCCGCGCCCCGACGCGGGAGCGGGTGCTGGCGGCGGCCCGGGAACTCGGTTACGTGCCCAGTGGCAACGCCCGTGGGCTCGCCAGCCGTTCCACCGGCATCCTCGGCCTCTGCTTCCCGGACTACTCGGACCCGGACGCGGAGGCGGGCGAGGCGGAGGACGAGGACCCGGCCATGCTCTATTCCGATCAGATCATCCGCGGCATGGAGCGGGCCGCGCGCCGCCACGGTTACGCGCTGCTGATCGCCGCGTCCCTCGAGGGAGGGCCGGAGAGCCTGGTGGCCAAGGTCGCCGGGCGCGTCGACGGTTTCGCGGTGCTCGCCCGTACGGTGCCGACCGAGGAGCTGGAGGTGATCTCCCGCCGTCAGCCGGTGGTGATGCTGGCCGGGCCCCGCGAAGGCGACGACCACTTGGACCACTTGGACCACGTCGAGGTGGCCAATTTCGACGGTCAGAGGGAACTGACCCGCCACCTCATCGAGGACCATGGCCTGCGCCGCCTCGCCTACATCGGCTCCGCGGAGGAGTCGCCGGACGTGGAGGCCCGTTTCCGCGGGTATCTCGCCGCCTGCCGGGCCGGGGGAGTGGAGGTCGGCGACGAGCCCGACCTGCGGGTGGGGATGATGACGCAGGCCGAGGGCGCGCGCGCCGCGGACGTGTTGTGCGCCCGGGACGGCGAGCGCCCCCAGGCCCTGGTGTTCGCCAATGACCAGATGGCCGTCGGGGCCCTGCACACGCTGGAGCAGCGAGGCCTCCGGGTTCCGGACGACGTGGTGGTGACCGGCTTCGACGGCATTCCCCTCAGCCGTCTGGTGCGCCCGGCGCTGACCACGGTCCGTCAGCCCATGGTGCGCCTGGGGGAGGCGGCGGTGGACCTGTTGGTGAAGCGGCTGAGCGGCGCCCGCGACGCGGAGCCGGTGTCACTGATGCTCCCCGTGACGGTCGTGCGCCGCGGCAGCTGCGGGTGCGGCGAGGGGGAGGGCGGGAAACCGGGCGTCCGCTGACGTGGCGCGCCGGCTCGGCCGGTCCGTGGCGTGGGCGGCGCGTCGGCGTGTTCCGCCGATGTCATGCCAGGTGCGTGGCGAAGAACTCCGCCGTGGCCGCCCGCAGCGCCTGTGCCTCGGAATCCGCCCCGTCGTAGGCGACATGGCCGGCCTGGAGGACGTGCAGTTCGCGTGGCCCGGAGAGCGCGTTGTACACCGCGAACTGGCCCGGCGGCGGTACGGCCGGATCGCGGAGGGCGGGGGCGACCAGCACCGGGGCGGTGGTCCGCGTGGCGGCGGTGGCCGCGTCGTAGTAGGCGAGGACATCGAGGACGCCGGGGTGCTCCCGGTGGTGGCGGCGCACGGCCTCGCCGCTGCCGACGCACGGAAGCGTCAGGCGCAGCGGGTGGTTGCCGAAGGTGGGCAGCCGTAGCCGCGCCGCCGCGAAGCGCTCGTCCCACGGCAGCGCGAGAGCGCCCAGCCCGCCGCCGAAGCTCTCGCCGAGATATCCGAGTCCGCGGCCGGAGAGCGCCGGGACCAGCTCGATCAGCGCCGAGGCCGCGCACCACAGGTCCGCGACGCAGTCGCCGATGATGTAGCCGTCGCGCGAGTCGATGCCGTGCACCACATGCTCATCGGCGACGCTCGGCACCCCCGGGCGCAGCCCCTTGACCGGCATGCCGGACACGCACGGCAGGATCGCCGCGGAGGCGGGCAGGGGAAGGGGGACGTCGGGACCGGCCTGGTCGCGACCGCCGTAGCCGTGGCCGATCACGAAACCGTGGCGCACCGGCGCACCGTCGGCGGGCAGGACCAGCCAGCCGCCGCACCGGCCGCCCGTCGAGGTGTAGGACACGTCGAGGATCCGCACGCCGTCGCGCTCCTCGACGAGGGCGCCGACGCGGGGCTCCGGCTCGACCCGGCGAGCCGCCTCGTATCGGGCGCGCCAGAAGCTGTCGAAGCCGACGGGGGCGGCGGGGGCCGCGATCCGCAGCAGTTCGTCGAGTGTCCACCCGTACGACGGGTCGAAAGGGAAATCGTGCACGAAGCGCGGCATGCGGTGATCCTAGATCACCCTCGGTCGGCCCTTCGCCACGCGAAGAGGGTGGATCCGAGGCCCTTCCCGGGGTGTTACGGGAGTGTGATCAGAGCCCCTCTTGCACATTCCGGAGTGGTTGCCACACAGTGATGTATGCGCTTACAGGCAGCGCATACATCAGGAACGCTCGAGGAGGAGCAGCCCATGCACCACGCCGCCAGAACCGTTTCATGGGCCCTTGCGCTGGCGTCTGCTCTCACTCTCACCGCATGTGGTGGCTCCGGCGGGGGCGATGTCGCCGCGGGCGACAAGCAGACCCTGACGGTCTGGGCCATGGGCACAGAGGGCGAGAAGCTCGCCGATGTCGCGAAGGCGTACGAGAAGGCGAACACCAACATCACCCTCAAGGTGACCCCGGTCGGCTGGGACGTGGCCCACCAGAAGCTGGTCGCGGCGGCCGCCGCGGGCAGACTTCCCGACATCGTGCAGATGGGCGGGAGCTACATGGGCGAGTTCGCCGACATGGGCGTCCTGGAGCCGGTGGACACCAAGGTCTTCAAGGAGGGGGACTTCTTCCCGGCCGCGTGGAAGCAGAGCACGGTCGACGGGAAGACGTACGGGGTGCCGTGGTACGTCGACACCCGTGTCCTCTTCTACCGCACCGATCTCGCCGAGAAGGCCGGGATCGACAAGCCCCCCGCCACCATGGCCGACCTGCGGGCGATGGCCGAGGCGTACCAGAGCAGGGCCGGCACCAAGTGGGGTCTGTCCATCCAGCCGGGCGGCCTGGACACCGTCCAGAGCTTCTACCCGTTTCTCTACTCGGCCGGTGGCGAGATCGTCAGCGAGGACGGCAAGGCCGTCGTCAACAGCCCCGAGGCCGTCAAGGCCTTGGAGAACTACGGCAGTTACTTCAGGAAGGGCCTGAGCGAGAAGTCGGTACGTCCCGGATACGACGTGACGAAGGACTTCAACAAGGGATCCGTCCCGATGTTCTTCGGCGGCCCCTGGATCATGGGTCTGCTGGACGACAACTATCCGGATCTCAAGGGCAAGTGGGGCGTGGCCAACGTACCGGTCGACAAGGCCTCGGTGTCGATGGCCGGCGGATCCAGCCTGGCCGTCTCCGCGGACAGCAGCCACAAGGCCGCGGCCCGGAAGTTCATCCAGTACCTCACCGACCCCAAGGGTCAGGCCGACTGGTACGACCGCACCCGTGACCTGCCCGCCAACACCGAGGCGTGGAAGAGCGGGAAGTTGGCCACCGACCCCGGCCTGGCGGTGTGGCGCAAGCAGTTGGAGACCGCGAAGGCCGCCCCGGTCCAGCTGAAGTCGACCGAGATCACCTCGAAGGTCGACACCGCCATCGAGTCGGTCACCCAGGGCAAGTCCTCCGCCAAGGAGGCCCTGGACAAGGCACAGTCCCAGATCCAAGGCCTCGTGAAGTAGCCGCCATGTCCCTCACCACCGGACCGGCCGCGGGTGGCGCGGCCGCAGCGAAGACACCGAGGCCGCCCATCGCCGAGGTCTCGACGGGGAAGCCGGGGCGGGGCGCGGGCCGCAGCCCCGGAGGGCGGCGGAACCTGGCCGGCTGGCTGTTCTCCACCCCCTTCCTGGTGCTGTTCGGCGTCTTCATGCTCTTCCCCATCGTCGCGACGCTCCTCATGAGCTTCACCGACTTCGGGGCGCGCGACGTGACCCGCCCGCTGGAGGCCGAGTTCGTCGGCCTCGACAACTACCGGAACCTCTTCGAGGACGACACGTTCCGCACGGCGCTGTTCAACACCGCCTGTTTCGTGGTCGCCGGGGTCCCGCTGACCATCCTGCTGGGGCTGCTGGTCGCCCTTCTGCTCAACAACGGAATCGACCGGGCCCGGACCTTCTTCCGCGTCGGCTTCTACGCTCCCGTGGTCACCACCATCGTCGCGGTGGCCGTGGTCTGGCGCTTCGTGCTCGACCCCTCGGACGGCCTGGTCTCCGGCATCGCCTCCGAACTCGGCATGACCGCACCCGACTTCCTCGGCTCGGAGACCTGGGCGATGCCGTCGCTGATCGCCATGGCCGTCTGGCGCAACCTCGGCACCGTCATGGTGCTGTTCATCGCGGGCCTGCAGGCGATCCCCACCGAGGTGCGGGAGGCCGCGCGGCTCGACGGCGCGGGAGCCTGGCAGGAGCTGCGCCGGATCACCGTCCCGCTGCTGCGGCCGACCATGCTCTACGCCACGGTCATCACCACCATCGGCTACCTCAACGTCTTCGAGGAACCCTTCGTCATGACCCAGGGCGGGCCTTCGAACGCCACGATGACCGTCTCCCTGGACATGTACCGCGAGGGCTTCAACTTCTTCCACATGGGCTATGCGAGCGCGATGGCGTATGTGCTCTTCGTCGTGATCATGGGTGTCACGGCGCTCCAGCTCCGTCTGCTGAAGGACAACACCCGATGAGCGCCCACCCCGCGTCCGTCCGGACCACGAAGTCCCACGAACGCCGCTTCCGCGGGCCGTTGCTGTACGCCGTTGCCTCACTGGGACTGCTGGTGATGGCCGCGCCCTTCCTCTGGATGGCGCTGTCCGCGTTCAAGACGAAGAAGGACCTGACGGCCAGCCCCCCGGTGTGGCTCCCGTCCGAGTGGACCCTGAGCAACTTCAGCGCGCTGCTCGACCAGTTGGACATGCCGCGCTACTTTGTGAACTCGCTGGTCGTGGCCGTGCTCGTGACCGTCAGCAACCTGCTGTTCTGCTCGATGATCGGCTACGCCCTGGCGAAGCTGCGCTTCTCCGGCCGCTCCAAGGTCTTCGGGATCGTCCTCGCCGCGCTGATGGTGCCGGGCAACCTGATGATCCTGCCCCTGTACGTGCTGATGAACAAGCTCAGCCTCATCGACACGTACGCCGGACTCGTCCTGCCCTTCGCCGCGAGCGCCTTCGGGGTCTTCCTGATGCGGCAGTTCATGCAGTCCATCCCCGACGAACTCCTCGAGGCGGCCCGGATCGACGGCGCCGGCGAGTGGTACATCTTCTGGCGCATCGTGCTACCGCTGGTCAAGCCTGCCCTGGCGACGCTGACGATCTTCACGTTCCTCGGTTCCTGGAACAACTTCATCTGGCCGCTGATCGCCACCAACGATCCCGACAAGTACACGCTTCCCGTCGCCCTGGCCACCTTCGCCAACGACCCCAACCGCACGGTGGGCGGTGGCAACGGCATGCTGATGGCGGGCTCCCTGCTGGTCATCCTGCCCGTACTGCTCGTCTTCGCGGTGCTGCAGCGCCACTTCACCCAGGGCATCGCGACCGCCGGCATGAAGTAGCCGGCGCGCCGCCCCCACCTCCCACCGGGCGCCGGGCCACCCTCCTCCGGCCCGCCCGGACCCGCGAGACGGGCCCGGCTCCGCACACACCAGAAGGACACAACGGACGATGACCCAGACGACGACGCGTTTCCCCGACGGCTTCCTGTGGGGCGCATCCACCGCCGCACACCAGATCGAGGGCAACAACGTCAACAGCGACTGGTGGCGCAGGGAACACGACCCCGCGGCCAGGATCCAGGAGCCGAGCCTGGACGCCTGCGACAGCTACCACCGCTGGGAGCAGGACATGGACCTGCTCGCCCGACTCGGCTTCACCGACTACCGCTTCAGCATCGAGTGGGCCCGCATCGAACCGGTCCCCGGCACCTTCTCCCGGGCCGAGACAGCCCACTACCGGCGGATGGTCGAGGGCGCCCTGGCGCGTGGCCTGCGCCCCATGGTGACGCTGCACCACTTCACCGTGCCGCGGTGGTTCGAGGACCTCGGCGGCTGGACGGCCGACGGCGCGGTGGAACTCTTCGCCCGGTACGTCGAGGGGTGCGCGCCGGTCATCGCCGAAGGGGTCCGCCATGTGTGCACCATCAACGAACCCAACATGATCGCCGTGATGGCGGGCGCCGCCAAGGCCGGCGACCAGGGCTTCCCGCCCGCCGGGCTCCCCACGCCCGACGAGGAGACCACCCACGCCGTCATCGCCGCCCACCGCGCCGCGGTCGAGGCGGTCCGCGCGATCAACCCGGACATCCAGGTCGGCTGGACCATCGCCAACCAGGTGTACCAGGCGCTGCCCGGCGCCGACGAGCTCACCGCCGCCTACCGCCACCCCCGCGAGGACGTGTTCATCGAGGCCGCGCGGGGCGACGACTGGATCGGCGTCCAGTCCTACACGCGCACGAAGATCGGTGCGGAGGGCCCCATTCCCGCGCCCCCGGACGCCGAGCGCACGCTCACGCAGTGGGAGTACTACCCGGCCGCCGTCGGCCACGCGCTCCGCCACACCGCCGAGGTCATCGGCCCCGACATGCCGCTGATCGTCACCGAGAACGGCATCGCGACCGACGACGACACCCGCCGTGTCGACTACTACACCGGTGCTCTCAGCGAGGTCGCCGCCGCGCTCGAGGACGGTCTCAATGTCCACGGCTACCTCGCCTGGAGCGCCCTGGACAACTACGAGTGGGGCTCCTACAAGCCGACCTTCGGCCTCATCGCGGTCGACCCCGTCACCTTCGAACGCACCGCCAAGCCTTCCGCCGTCTGGCTCGGCGGCCTCGGCCGCAGCCGCGAGCTACCGCGCGTCACCGAATAGTCCGCCCCTCATGGGCCCGGCGCGGCCGAGCCCTCCCCTGAACGCGGGAGCCGGTGGGCCCCTGACCCCCATCGGCTCCCGTGCCCGCTCGCGCGCCACACGCGCCGACCTCGCTCGTCCCGCCTGTCCGTCTCCAGGAGTTGGACCCGCATGAACCGTCGCACCTTCCTCACCGCCGCCACCGCGGGAGCCGCAACCGTCTGCGCCGGAGCCCCCGCGGCCCGGGCCGACGCGCCCCTGACCACCGCGGACACCGAGTTGCTGGGGACCTGGTTCGCCTCGACGTACCGCTCGATCGCGGCCATGACCACCGACTTCGGCCTGACCGCCGACAAGGCCGACGTGACCGGCACGGGCACGCCCGTCCCCTCACGGCAGACCTCGCCGACGAACATCGGGTGCGGGCTGTGGTCCACGGCCGCCGCGGGCGGACTCGGCGTGATCTCCGGCGCCACCATGCACCACGAGCTGACGCGCATGGTCACGGCGGTGGAGAAACTCGAGCGGGCCCACGGCTTCTGGTTCAACTGGTACGACGCGCACAACGGGTCGGTCCTCACGACCTGGCCGGAGACCGGGGACCCGGTCCGCCCGTTCCTGTCCACCGTCGACAACGCCTGGCTCGTCACCGGCCTCAAGATCGCCGCCGATGCCGATCCGACGCTGCGCCCCCGCATCGCGCGGCTGCTCGACGCCGCCGACTGGTCCTACTACTACACGCCCTACGACCCCGCCGACCCCGTGACCGGCCCCGGCCAGCTGCGCGGCGGGTTCTGGCCGGACAAGCCCGGCAAGGGGGAGCCCACCGGCCACCACTACGGCGCCCTGAACACCGAGCCCCGCATGGCGAGCTACCTCGGGATCGCCGACGGCTCCCTGCCCGCTGAGCACTACTGGCACCTCTTCCGCACCCTGCTGCCGGGCATGGGCCAGGAACAGGAGCCCGACGGCTCGTACGCCACCGTCGACGGCGTCCGGGTCTGGCAGGGCCACTACACCTACCGCGGTCGCAAGCTCGTCCCCACCTGGGGCGGGTCGATGTTCGAGGCGCTGATGGTCCCCCTGTTCGTGCCCGAGCCGGAGTGGTCCCCGACCTCCTGGGGCGTGACACACCAGCGCTATGTGCGCAGCCAGATCGAACACGGCCTGACGGAGGAGCGGTACGGCTACTGGGGCTTTTCCCCCGCGAACATTCCCGAGGGCGGCTACCGCGAGTACGGTGTCGACGCCATCGGCATGCAGCAGGACGGCTACACCTCCCTCGGCGTCGTCACCCCGCACGCCTCCTTCCTGGCCCTCCCGCAGGCCAGGGGCGCGGCCGTCGCCAATCTGCAGGCCCTCGCACGGGACTTCGGCGCCTACGACGACCGGTACGGCTTCCGCGACTCGGTCAACGTCAGGACGGGCCGCGTCAGCGACTTCGTCCTCGCCCTCGACCAGGGCATGATCGCCGCCGCGCTGGCCCAGCACGTGCGGCCCGGCCTCCTGCAACGCCCCTTCCGCACGGGCGGCTTCGCGTCCCGGATACGTCCGCTCCTCCGTAAGGAGCGCTTCAGCATCTGAGCACGAGTGGCCTGCACGGAGGACCTGCCGGCAAGGGAGAGGGTCCGTACGGCCCTAACAGCGGCCGGGCCGGCGGAGGCACCATGGACTGATGTTCCGCAATGATGGCTTTCGCGTGCTCGATCGGCAGGAGTGCCTGCGCCTGTTGGCCAAGGTGCCGGTCGGCCGTGTCGTGTACACCCGGCAGGCGCTGCCTGCCGTGCTCCCGGTCAACTTCTCCCTGGACACGGACTCCTCCGTGCTGCTGCGCACCTCGGCGGGCTCGGGTCTCGTCCGCGCCATCGACGGGGTCGTGGTGGCCTTCGAGGCCGACGACTTCGACCCCGCCACCCGCTCCGGGTGGAGCGTCGTCGTCACCGGCCGGGCCACGGTGGTCACCCACCCGGCCGAACACGAACGGCTGTCGCGGACCGGCCCGCACTCCTGGGTGGTCACCCACGATGACGTCTTCGTCCGCATCGATTCCGAGATGGTCACCGGCCGGGAGATCACCGGCACGCGCGGCACGGACTGACGGCGAGCGGGGTGCGCACGCCGTGCACCGCTGCCCTGAGCGCACACCCGCGGGCCCGGGCCCGCGGGCGGCCGGCCTCCCGCGGCTCGTGGGCGCTCCACGACGGGGCCGCGCGGGCACGGCGTACACAGGGGTGGGGCGGACGGAGGCAGCCCGGAAGGCGGGCCGGTGAAGACCCGCCTTGGGCATGCGGCCGGGTGTTTCAGCCTTCGGTGTGGGCCAGCCACAGGTCGGGGCCGAAGACCTCGTAGCGGATGCGGCGCGGCGGGATACCGGCCTGGAGCAGTCGGGCGCGGACGGCGCGCATGAAGGGGAGCGCACCGCACAGGTACACGTCGGCGTCGAGGGGCAGGTCCAGGCCTTCGAGGTTCATCAGGCCCGGGCGAGCACCGGCTTCCCCGTCCGCGTCCCGTTCGTACCAGAACTGCGCTCGCGCGTCGGGCAGCTGCGCCACGAGACGGCGGGTGTCGGTGCGCAGGGCGTGGTCGGCCGGAGCGCGATCGGCGTGCAGGACGAGGACCGGGCGGGCCGAGGCGGTGGCGGCGAGGTGTTCGAGCATGGCGACCATGGGGGTGCAGCCGATGCCGGCGGACAC
The DNA here is from genome assembly GCF_039532705.1 of Streptomyces sparsogenes subsp. cuspidosporus. Lineage (NCBI taxonomy): Bacteria > Bacillati > Actinomycetota > Actinomycetes > Kitasatosporales > Streptomycetaceae > Streptomyces > Streptomyces sparsogenes. The sequence goes on from NZ_BAAASD010000001.1 coordinate 123,571, forward strand.
CAGGACGAGCGGGGTGCCGGCGTCGTCGAGGACCACGTCTCCGAACGGGGCCGACAGGGTGAGTTCCCCTCCGGCCCGGACGGTGCGGTGCAGTTGGTTGGACACCTCGCCCTCGGGGGCGTCGGCGACGCCCGCCACGCGCTTGACGGTGATGCGGCGCAGCCCGTCTCCGGGGGCGCTGGACAGGGTGTACTGGCGGGTCTGGTGGATGCCGTCGGGCATCAGCACACGGACACTGACGTACTGACCGGCGCGCGCGGGAGGCAGGGGGCCGTCATCGGCCGGGCGCAGCAGGAAGGAGGCCACGTCCGGGGTCTCCTCCCGTCGTTCCACGACGGTCCACTGCCGCCACGGGTGCCGGGGGTCGACCTCGGCCTTCTGGTAGAGGCGGGCCTCCTGGGCGATGAGGGCCCCGGCCATCAGCCAGTACACCTCGTCCCAGGCGGCCGCCGCCTCCGGGGTGAGGGCCTCGCCCAGCACGTCGCCGATGGCGCGGAAGAGGTATTTGTGGACGATCGTGTACTGGTCCTCGGTCACCCCGAGCGCGGCGTGCTTGTGGGCGATCCGGGACAACAGCGCGTCGGGGGAGGTGTCGGGGTCGTCCAGCAGCGCCTGGGCGAAGGCCGCGATCGATCCCGCCAGCGCCTTCCGCTGCTCGCCGCTGGCCTGATTGCCGCGATTGAACAGCCCGTCCAGCAACTGCGGCTGCTCGGCGAACATGGTGCCGTAGAAACGCGCCGTGATGTCGTCCAGGGCCCCGCCCACCGCGGGCAGGGTGGCGCGAATGACAGCGGCCGACTCAAGCGAAAGCATGGCTCTCCTTTTGCAGTGCGGACCCGTGGGGCGGACGGCGCTCACCGCCACAGCAGGGGCCTGTCGTGTGGATCCGACCGGCACATCGATCGTGCCGGTGGCATCGGGGTGTCCCATAGGGCCGAACCTCCCGGGGCGCAGGGGCCCTTCGGGCCGGACCGGCGTGAGGCCCGTCACCGGAGCCTCCGGGCCGAGACGAACGCGAGGGCCAGGAACAGCGCGACGACCCCCGCGGGCACGGTGGCGATCACCAGCCAGTCCCCGCCGTCCTCGGGCCCCGCGGCCACCCGCCACGCCGTCGTGGCCGCCGCGGCGGCCAGACCGAAGCCGATGAGGGCGGCCACGACACAGCGGCCACGCCCGGTGTCGGGCGGGGACTGCCGCAGGCGCAGCCGCGCCCAGTGGCGTGCGGTCTCCCGGCTCTCCCGGCGGCGCTGCTCCGCCGCGCGTATCCGAAAGCCCACCGTGACGGCGGCCCCGGCCGCAGCCGCGGCGGACGGTATCCACCACGCTTCGGCGACGAGCAGCAGGACCGCGACGACCCCCGTGGTGGCCCAGCCGCTGAGGCAGGTCACCGCGGCCCGGTGGTGGGAGAGGGGCCGGTCGGCTCCCGCACGCAGGTCGGCGAGCGCCGGCAGATACCAGACGCAGCCGGACGCGGTCACCGTCGCGGCCCCGAGGGCGAGAACGGCGTGGGACATCGGCTACCTCCCCGCCTCGGGCGCGGCCAACTCCGGATGGTGCAGGTCGAACGCCGGGGACTCGCTGCGGATGCGAGGGAGCCGGACGAAGTTGTGGCGGGGCGGCGGGCAGGAGGTCGCCCACTCCAGCGAGCGGCCGTAGCCCCACGGGTCGTCGACCTCGACCCTCTTGCCGTATTTGGCGGTCTTCCAGACGTTGTAGAAGAAGGGCAGGATCGACAGGCCCAACAGGAACGAGCCGATCGTCGAGACCGTGTTCAAGGCGGTGAAGCCGTCGGCCGCCAGGTAGTCGGCGTAGCGGCGGGGCATCCCCTCGGCGCCCAGCCAGTGCTGGACCAGGAACGTGGTGTGGAAGCCCACTGTGAGCGTCCAGAAGGTGATCTTTCCGAGGCGTTCGTCGAGCATCTTGCCGGTGAACTTCGGCCACCAGAAGTGGAATCCGGCGAACATCGCGTACACGACCGTGCCGAAGACCGTGTAGTGGAAGTGGGCCACGACGAAGTACGAGTCGGAGAGGTGGAAGTCCATCGGTGGCGAGGCCAGGATGACCCCGGTCAGTCCGCCGAAGACGAACGTGACCAGGAAGCCGGTCGTCCACAGCATCGGCGTCTCGAAGGACAGCGATCCCTTCCACATCGTGCCGATCCAGTTGAAGAACTTCACCCCGGTCGGGACCGCGATCAGGAACGTCATGAAGGAGAAGAACGGCAGCAGCACACCGCCGGTGACGTACATGTGGTGCGCCCACACCGTCACGCTCAGCCCGGCGATCGCGATCGTCGCCCCGATCAGGCCCACGTAGCCGAACATCGGCTTGCGGCTGAAGACCGGGGTGACCTCGGAGACGATGCCGAAGAACGGCAGCGCCAGGATGTAGACCTCCGGATGGCCGAAGAACCAGAAGAGGTGCTGCCAGAGCAGCGCCCCGCCGTTGGCGGCGTCGAAGATGTGGGCGCCGAACTTGCGGTCCACCTCCAGCGCGAAGAGCGCCGCCGCCAGCACCGGGAAGACCATCAGGACCAGCAGCGCGGTCAGCAGCACGTTCCACGTGAAGATCGGCGTGCGGAACATCGTCATCCCCGGGGCGCGCATGCAGATGATCGTGGTGATGAAGTTGACCGCGCCGAGGATGCTGCCGAAGCCGGACAGCGCCACCCCCATGATCCACATGTCGGCGCCCGGGCCCGGCGAGTGCGTGGCATCCGAGAGCGGGGCGTACAGGAACCAGCCGAAGTCCGCGGCCCCGCCCGGGGTCAGAAAACCGAACGCCGCGATCAAGGAGCCGAAAAGGAAAAGCCAGTACGCGAGCATGTTCAGCCGGGGAAACGCCACGTCCGGCGCACCGATCTGCAGCGGCATGATCCAGTTGGCGAAGCCGGTGAACAGCGGCATGGCGAACATCAGCAGCATGATCGAGCCGTGCATGGTGAACGCCTGGTTGAACTGCTCGTTCGTCATCATCTGCGTCCCCGGCCGGGCGAGTTCGGCGCGCATCAGCAGTGCCATCACCCCGCCGACGATGAAGAACGCGAACGCGGTGACCAGATACAGCGTCCCGATCTTCTTGTGGTCGGTGGTCGTCAGCCAGTCCGTCCACGACGGCCGTTCGCTCGCCGCCGGTGCCGCCGGTGCCGCCGGTGCTGTCGGTGCCGTGGATGCCGTCCGCCCGGAGATCCCCCCGGGTGTTCCTCCGGATGTCCCCCCGGGCGGCCCCCCGGCCATGGAGGCCGCCGATACCTCCCCAGGAGGCGCGGTCCCCCTCTGCTGTTGCTGCTTCTCGTCCACCGGACGGTGTCCTCCCCTTCTGCGACGGCGCAACGACGAACCGGGAAAGTGCCGCGGGCGCGGGTGTGGACCCGGCCCTTCCCGGCCGCCGCCTCATGATCACCAGCGGGGGACCCGGGGCGGATAGGGCCGAAGAGCCCCGGAACGGCCATCCGACGGGGTCCATCGACCCCTCTTCGCCGCGGCGGGGTCGGATGTCCGCCTCCACAAGGGCTTTCCGTCCCTATCCGCGTCCCCGCTCGGCTCTGGCCCACCGTGGCCGGGCCCGGACAGGATCGATCAGGCCAGTGGTCGGTAAGGAGAAGGGACGGTCAGGGGTGATCGCCGTCGTAGGGCATCCCGATCTCAGCGCGTCGACGCTCGATTGGGCGGAGGAGGAACTATGCTCGCGGCTGGCCGAGTGGGCTCGCGCGGGCGGAGCCGGTCTGGTCCGCGCCGGCAAAGGGCTGCCGGTGGCGTTCGGAAGGGCCGCCCGTAAGGCGGGCCTGGCCCTGGTGACGGTCTTGCCGACGCGGAACGGGGCTCCCGCGCCCTTGGGCGAGCTCGACCGCAAGGCCGCCGGTGAACTGCTCCTGCTCTCGGAGGAGGTGAAACTGGCGGAGTACGACCCCGGGGACCGCGGCGCGTGTGTGAGCATGGACGAGAACTTGCTGCGCAACTGCGCCCGCGTCTTCGCGATCTGGGATGGCTCGCCGTCCACCGGCCGGGACGCCACGGCGCATCTGGTGGCGTACGCGCGCAGTCACGGGGTCGATGTCGAGGTGATCTGGCCACGGGGGGCCGCGCACGGGCCGGTGTGCCGGGAACCACGATGACCGTCCAGCGCCTCGCGCCCTTCGCGGCCCGGGGCCGGGCGGCCCCCCGCAGGGACCGGATGGCCCCTGGGCCGGACCCGGCCCTCCGGCGCACGCTGAGTGCGAAAGGTTCCGGACCCCATTCGAGAGGCAGGCCATGAACACCCCTACCATGCTGCGCGCGCTTCCCGCCGCTCACCGGGGACGGCTGATGCGCTTCGCCCGGGAGGTGTCCTTCCCCCCGGGAACGCGCCTGTTCAACGAGGGTGCCCGCGCGGAGCGGTTCTGGATCATCCGCAGCGGCTCGGTCGAGCTCGACACGTACGTGCCCGGTCGGCGGGCCGCCGTCATAGAGACGCTGGGCCCGAACGAGCTCATCGGCTGGTCCTGGCTGTTCGCGCCGCACGTCTGGCACCTGGGCGCCACGGCGACCACGCCGCTGCGCGCCTACGAATTCGACGCCACGACTGTCCGTCTCATGTGCCAGGACGACCCGGTCCTCGGCCAGGCCGTCACCCAGTGGGTCGGCGAGGTGCTCGCCCACCGCCTGCGTTCCGCCAGGACCCGGCTGCTGGACCTCTACGCCCCGTACGGCGCCGGCAGCGTCGTCTGAGCGGGCGGTGGGCCGGCGGGTTCGACCTCGAGATGGCGGCGGCCGCGTGGCCCCCGGTACTCCAGGGCCTCCCAGCCCAGTCGGCGCAGTGCGGCCACACAGCCTTGCAACGCGTCATGGGCCGCGTACGCGGCACCGCTTCCCGGCGGACCCAGCCACTCGACCCGTACGACACCGGCCCGGTCGGCCGCGCGGACGCGGTATCCGGTGGCGATGCGGCGGCCCTCGGGATCGGTGGCGGACGGCGGGATCCCGGCGGCCTCCAGAGCGAGGGCCACGGCGCGCACGGGCCGGCGCCGTTCCCAATCGGCGGGCACGCCCTCAGGGGCAGCGGCCCCGGTGTTCATCAGCCGCCGGATCTGCAGCAACCCCTCGAACGCCACCCGCACCGCGGCCGCCCGCTCCCGTGCGCTCCCCGCAGGGAGCGCACCGGTGCCGGTAGCCACCTCGAACCCGGCCGGTTCCCGGCCGGCGCCGTCCTCACCCGCCATCCGCTGATCCCTTCAGGCCCCGATGCGCTCGTGCAGAAGGAATCCTGCCGTGCCCGGGGAGAGACGGCGACAACCGTGGTCGAGGGGGTGCGATCCGCTCCGCCCCACGTCTCAGGCCGCGGCGCGTTCGGCGAGTGGACGGCGCCGCAGGGCGGTGTCGGTCAGTGCGCGCGGAGGGAAAGCCGTGCTGGGGTTGTACCGGTTCACCCCGGGCGGCACGATGGCGTCGATCCGGTCGAGGGTCGCGTCGTCCAGGGTGAGCGCGGCGCCCTCGAGCAGGTCCTCGAGCTGCCGCATGGTCCGCGGTCCGATGATCGCCGAGGTGACGGCGGGGTGGGCCACGGTGAAGGCCACGGCGAGTTGCGGGAGGGTGCAGCCGATGTCCGTCGCGAGCTCGATGAGCTGTTCCACGGCGTCGAGCTTGGCGGTGTTCTCGGCGATCGCGGGATCGAAGAACGCCGGGCGGAGCGCGGCACGGCCGGCCGTCAGGTCGACGGGCCGGCCCTTGCGGTGCTTGCCGGTGAGGAATCCGAAGGCGAGCGGGCTCCAGACCAGCACCCCCATTCCGTAGCGCTCGCAGACGGGCAGGAGCGAGGCCTCGATCCCACGGGCCAGAATCGAGTAGGGCGGCTGGGCGGTGCGGAAGCGCCCGAGGCCGCGCAGCTCGGAGACGTGGTGTGCTTCCACGATCTCCTCGGGCGGGAAGTTCGAGCAGCCGAAGGCGCGGATCTTTCCCTGGCGCACGAGGTCGCTGAGCACCGAGAGCGTCTCCTCGATGTCCGTGGAGGGGTCCGGAAGATGGACCTGGTAGAGGTCGATCCAGTCGGTGTTCAGGCGCCTGAGGCTGTCCTCGACCGCCTTGAGGATCCAGCGCCGCGAGTTGCCACTGCGGTTGCGGCCCTCGCCCATCTGAAAGTGGACCTTGGTGGCGAGTACGACATCGTCACGGCGCCCCCGCAGCGCCTTCCCCACGATCTCCTCGGACTCGCCCTGTCCGTACATGTCGGCGGTGTCGACGAAGTTGATCCCCTGGTCGAGGGCGGCGTGGATGATGCGGACACAGTCCTCGTGATCGGGGTTGAAGCCATCCTGGAACATCATGGTCCCCAGGCAGTGGACACTGACCTCGATACCGGTTCTGCCGAGGGCGCGATAGCGCATGGGGATGCTCCCTTACCTAGGTCAATCGATTGCGCGGAGCGACCGAGGCGTCGATCGCACGAGGCACCCTAGGAACTAGACCCGGCTCTAGATCAACCCCCGTACCCTGGCCGGCATGGCTGAGATCACCGCACGTCTGAGCATCGGACAGATCGCCGAACGCACCGGGTTGAGCGTGCACGCGCTGCGCTTCTACGAGCGCGAGGGCCTCTTCGTCAACGCCGTGCGACGCGGGCCCGGCGGGCGCCGCGTCTACAGCGAGGACGACGTGAACTGGCTGACCGTCTGCATCATTCTCCGCGCCTCGGGCATGCCCCTGCCCACGCTTCGCCGATACGCCGACCTCGTCAGAGAAGGCGCCGGTAACGAGCGGGAACGGCTCGAGCTCATGCGCGAGCACCAGGAGAACGTGATCAGCCAGATCGGCAGGCTCAACGAGTCCCTGGACCTGATCAGGTTCAAGGTCGCGGTGTATGAGGACCTTGTCGACCAGGGCAGCGCCGCCCGCCCGTGTCACGCCCCGTCCGCTTCGCCCGACGACGAACGCACGCCGCCGCTCACGCGGTCAGCCGGTGCGGCGGGCGCGTGTCATGGCCAGCCCACCGAGGGCCGTGCCGGTCAGCCCCAGTACCAGGGCCACGAGAGCGCCGCCCAGCCCGTTGCCGGTGCCGAGGCCACCTGAGGCGGTGGCCGCCACCAGCCCGCCGAGGGCCGTGCCGGTCAGCCCTGCCGCGAGCGCCGTCATGGCTCCCCGGCGCCCGGGGCCGGTACGGATACGACCGGCGGAGCGGGCCAGTGCCAGCCCACCGATGCACACACCGGTCAGCGCCAGCAGCGCGGCCACGATGGCGCCCAGCCGCCCGGCGCTCAGGGTGTACACGCCGGCGGCGGTCGGCTGGACCGCGGTGTGCGCGGCAGCCGGTTCGGCAAGCACGGCGACGGTGACGAGAGCCGCGGCGGCCACGGCGAGTACAGGTCGGACAGACATGAGGTGCTCCTTTTCCTCTCGGCCTGGGACATCGACTGATCATGTCCGCCGGACCCACCGGGGGTCGTCGTGCGGACGCGGACAATGCGCGCTGCCGCCGCTGCCGTAGCGGCTGCCGCGGATGCCGCAGGAGCCGCGGAAGTACCGCGTGCGCGGTAGCTCCCCGATCATCCGCGCGCAGGAGTCGCCGGCGCGGACATCCGGCTAGGGTGCGCGCATGAGTACAGGACGGTTCCCCGTCCGGACCGGTGTCCTGGACTGGGCGATCGCCGTCTGCTTGGCGGTGGTGCTGCTGGTCACCGGGGTGTCCGGACAGCACTCCACGACGAGCCTCGACCTGCTGGGGCTCGCACTGCTGGTGGTCGGCGCGCTGGTGCTGGTCGCGCGCCGCCGGGCCCCGGTTCCCGTCCTGGTCGTCACCGGGCTGAGCGCGGTGGGATATCAGGCGGCCGGTTTCGATGTGCCTGCCGTCGCCTACCTTTTCGCCGTCTACGCGGCGGTGCGGGCGGGACGACACGTGGCCACGGTGGCGGCGAGCGTGGTGGTGCTGGCCGCTCTCCCGCTCGCGGCCCTGGCCTCGGGCCTGCACGACACAGGAGAGGCGTTCGCCCGGGCCCGCGGCGCCCTCGAGATGGCCTGGCTGATCGCGGCCGGAGCCGCGGGCGAGGCGCTGCGGCAGGCCGAACGGCGGGCGGACGAGGCCGAGCGCACCCGGGAGGAGACGGCGCGGCGCCGGGCCGACGAGGAGCGGCTGCGTATCGCGCGGGAACTGCACGATTCGCTCACCCATCAGATCTCGGTCATCAAGGTGCAGGCCGAAGTCGCCGTGCACGTGGCCCGCAAACGTGGCGAGGACGTCCCCGAGGCCCTGTTGGCCATCCAGGAGGCCGGACGTGAGGCCGCCCGGGAACTGCGCGCGACGCTGGAGGCACTGCGCGACGACGACACGACCCCGCCGCGTGGGCTCGACGACGTCCCGGAGCTGGTGGAGCGGGCCCGTACCATCGGCCTGGACGCGACGCTGATGATCGAGGGGCAACGACAGGATGTGTCGGCCGCGGTTGACCGGACGGTCTACCGGATCGTTCAGGAGTCGCTGACCAACATCGCTCGTCACGCGGGCTCCGCCACGGCGTCGGTCCGGATCGACTGCCGCCCGGATGTCCTCGTCATACGCGTCGACGACGACGGCAAGGCGACCCCGGCCACCGCCCCCACCCCCGGCCTCGGCCTGCTGGGCATGCGTGAACGCGTCACCGCCCTCGGCGGCCGGCTGCGTGCGGAACCGCGTGGCGAGGGCGGCTTCACCGTCCGGGCCGAACTCCCCGTGGACCAGCCGTCATGATCCGTGTCCTGCTGGTCGACGACCAGCCGCTCATCCGCAGTGGCTTCCGCGCGCTCCTCGATCTCGAAGAGGACATCGAGGTGGTGGCCGAGGCCGCCGACGGGAAGGAGGGCCTGGATCTGGCCCGGGAGTACCTTCCCGACGTGGCTCTCATCGACATCCGGATGCCGGTCGTCGACGGCATCGAGGCGACCCGGCTCATCGCCGCGGACCCTGCCCTGGCCGAGGTGCATGTCGTCATCCTGACCAACTACGGCCTGGACGAATACGTCTTCAACGCCCTGCGCGCCGGCGCCGCCGGCTTCCTCGTCAAGGACATCGTGCCGGACGACTTCCTGCACGCCGTACGGGTCGCGGCCCGCGGCGATGCCCTCCTGGCACCGATGATCACCCGCAAGCTGATCAACAGATATGTCACCCAGCCGCTCGGCAACGGCACGGGAAAGGGACTGGAGGAGCTGACCGGCCGCGAACGCGAGGCCGTGGCCCTGGTGGCGCAGGGCCTGTCCAACGAGGAGATCGCCGGCCGCATGGTGATCACCCCGATGACGGCGAAGACCCACATCAACCGCGCCATGGCCAAGCTCCATGCCCGGGACCGGGCCCAACTCGTGGTGCTCGCCTACGAATCCGGCCTGGTGGCCCCGCGTCGCTTCTGACACCACCGTGCTCGCGCCAGGCCGGGCCGCGGGCGGGGGATGGGCTATCGCGTGTCGCGCGGGCGCGGGTGCGCGGGGTGGTGGTGCTCGGTCAGGGCGGTGAGCAGGCGGATCAGTTCGCCCTGCTGGGCCGAGGTGAGGGGGGCGAGGAGTTCGCGCTGGGCGTCCGCGATGAGCGTATCGAGGAGCTCCAGGCGGCGGCGGCCGGTGGGGGTGAGGGTGATGACGTTGCGGCGGCGGTCGGTGGGGTCGGCCTCGCGGCGGACGCACGCGCCGTCGCCGAGCTCGTTGAGGACGGCGACCATGTCGCTGCGGTAGATGCCGGTGCGGCGGCTGAGTTCGGCCTGGCTGGCCGGGCCGGCCTCGGCGAGGGCGACCAGGACGGCGAAGTGCCACCTGTGGGCGCCTTCGGCGGCCAGGCGCTCACTGACGAGCCGGTCGGCGACGGCCGCGGCCCCGGCGAGCAGACGGCTGGGGATGGTGCGCAGCCGGGCCGGGGCGGGTTCGGGGGTCGGGCTCATGGGGTCCTCCACCATCTTGCGTTAGTTCCACTAACAGTCTACCTTCGTTAGTGGCACGAACGTTTAGTGCCCGAACGAATTACGCCGGAGTGATGACAATGATCAAGCCGTTCCGCATCGACATCCCCCAGGCCGACCTCGACGACCTGGCCGACCGCCTCTCCCGCACCCGCTGGCCCAACGAGGTCGCGGACGCCGGATGGGACTACGGCTTCCCGCTGGCGCGGCTGAAGGAGCTCGCCGAGTACTGGCGCACCGGCTACGACTGGCGCGCGCATGAGGCCGAGCTCAACGAGCTTCCGCACTTCACCACCGAGATCGACGGCCAGAACATCCACTTCGTCCACGTCCGGTCCCCGAAGCAGGACGCGCTCGCGCTGATCCTCACCCACGGCTGGCCCGGGTCGTTCCTGGAGTTCCTCGATGTGATCGAGCCGCTGTCCCGCGACTTCCACCTGGTGATCCCGTCCATCCCGGGCTACGGCTTCTCCGGTCCGACCCATGAGCGCGGCTGGGACGCCGTCCGGGTCGCGCGGGCCTGGGCCGAGCTGATGCGCCGTCTCGGCTACGAGCGCTACGGCGCGCAGGGCGGTGACTTCGGCGCGGGCATCTCACTGGCGCTCGGCGCGGTGGCACCCGAGCAGGTCGTGGGGGTCCACGTCAACTACCTGCCGACCCGGCCGGACCCGGACGCCGGCGTCGAACTGTCCGAGGTGGACGAGGCCCGACTGGACAAGGTCAGGCAGCTGATGGCGAACCGTCCGCCGTACCAGGCCCTTCAGGCCCTCACCCCCCAGACCATCGGCTACGCGCTGACCGACTCGCCGGTCGGCCAACTGGTCTGGATAGCCGAGCGCTTCGCCCACTGGACCGACCCGCGCTCGCGGATCAGCGACGACCGGATGCTCACCGACATCTCCCTGTACTGGCTGACCGCCACCGCGGCGTCCTCGGCACGGCTGCACCGCGACGCTCCGCGGGGGCGGCCCCTGCCGTGCCCGGTGCCGGTGGGCGTGGCGGTGTTCGCCCACGACATCACGCAGTCGGTGCGACCGCTGGCCGAGCGGCTGTACGACATCCGGCACTGGTCGGAGTTCGAGCGCGGCGGCCACTTCGCCGCGATGGAGGTGCCCGAGCTGCTCGCGCGGGATGTCCGGGACTTCTTCCTCACCCGCGTCGAGCACGGCAGGCGGGCCGCCACCCGCTGAGCCGGCCGGCTCACCAGCTGCTCTTGGTCACCCCCGGAAGCTCGCCCGCGTGTGCCATCTCGCGCAGTCGGATGCGGGACAGTCCGAAGGCGCGCAGATGGCCGCGGGGGCGGCCGTCGATGGAGTCCCGGTTGCGTACGCGGGTGGCGCTGGCGTCGCGGGGCTGCCGGCGGAGTTCGCGCTGGGCGTCGAGGCGTTGCTCGACGGGGGTCCGGGGGTCGGCGATGACCGCCTTGAGCTCGGCGCGGCGCGTGGCGTGGCGGGCCACGATCGCGCGCCGCCGCTCGTTCTTGGCGATCTTGCTTTTCTTGGCCATCAGACCTTCTCCCCCCGGGCGCGGATGCGGGCCACGGCGGCCTCGATGCCGATCGCGTCGACGGTCTTGACGGCCTTGGCGCTGAGGGTGAGCCGGATGTGGCGGCCCTCGCTCGGCAGCCAGTAGCGCTTGCGCTGGATGTTCGGGTCGAACCGGCGCTTGGTGCGGCGGTGGGAGTGGGAGATGTGGTTGCCGAAGCCGGGTTGGCGTCCGGTGAGTTGGCAGTGGGCGGACATCGCTCCTCCTGTTTCTCGTGTTTCGCGTGGTCTCCGAGGCGGCAGCACCGTACCACCCAGATGAAAATGAAAACCAACTCAATGTATGGTGTCGTGCATGGCACGGAACGAACTACGCCCGATCATCAAGCTGAGGTCCACGGCCGGCACCGGCTACACCTATGTGACCCGCAAGAACCGGCGGAACGACCCCGACCGGCTGACCTTGCACAAGTACGACCCGGTCGCCGGCCGCCACGTCGACTTCCGAGAGGAGCGCTGATCGCCATGAAGCCCGGCATCCACCCCGAGTACCGGCCGGTCGTCTTCCGCGACCGGTCCGCCGACTTCGCCTTCCTCACCCGCTCCACCGCCACCAGCGACAAGACCGTGGAGTGGGAGGACGGCAACACCTACCCGGTCATCGACGTCGAGATCTCCTCGGCGAGCCACCCCTTCTACACCGGCACCCAGCGCGTCCTGGACACCGCGGGCCGGGTCGAGCGCTTCGAGCGGCGCTACGGACGCGGACAGAGGGACCGATGAACACGGGCGAGCCCCCACTGCCCGTCGCGATCGTCGCCGGCCTCCACACCGACGCCCGGCGCTCCGCCGTCGAGGAGATCCTGCGCACGGTGCCCGGCTCCGTCGCCCTGCACCACGACCTGTCGGGCGCCACCGACCGCTCCGTGCGCCGCACCGTACGCGATGCCACAGGGCCGCTCGACAGCGGCGAGGCGCCCCTGACCAACGACTGCGCCTGCTGCGCGCTGCGTGCGGACCTCGTCCCCGAACTGCTGCGGCCCGCCGCGGGGGGCGGCCACCGGCTCGCCGTCGTGGAGCTGTGGGACTCGGTCGAGCCCCAGGCCATGGCCGAACTCATCGCGGCCGAGGGCGCGCCCCTGGCACTCACCGGGGTGGCCACCGCGGACCGCGCCGTGCTGGCCCAACTCACTCCGGGCGCACGGCACGTACGACTCGGCCAGGGTGCCCTGGGGCCGGCCCTGCTCGGCGGATTCGATGTCGAGACGCCGGCCCGACCTGCTGAGGAAGTTCATCTCCGACCGCGGAAAGATCCGCAGCCGCCGGGTCACCCATGTGACCCGCCAACAGCAGCGCCAGATAGCTCGCGCGATCAAGAACGCCCGCGAGATGGCCCTGCTGCCCTACAGCTCCCGCTAGGCCGCGGAGGCTGTCTGCCACCGCTAGGGTGAGCCCGGACGCCGCAGTGACGAACAGCCGTACGAGGAGCCGAATGGACAGTGAGGTCGACATGACGCCGCCGCCGCGCGCGGGCGGCGACAGTCGGGCGCTGGCCCGGCCCCCGGCCGGAGCGGACCGGAAAGACGGGGCCGACGGGCTGCGCGCGGCGTTACGCGTCACCGCTCACGCGCTGCTCGCCGGCCTCCCGGTGGTGCTGCTCGGCGGTCTCGCCGTCCTGTTCGGGCCCGAGATCACCGCCGCGCTCGAGGGGCGTGCGGTGGCGGCGTGGCGGACGGTGTTCACCGCGATCGTCATCCAGGGGGTGCCGTTCCTGCTGCTCGGCACCCTGGTCTCGGCCGCGATCAGCGCGTTCGTACCGGCGTGGGTGTTCACCCGGGTGCTGCCGCGCAACCCCGTGCTCGCCGTACCCGTGGCGGGCGCCGCCGGGGCGGTGCTGCCCGGATGCGAATGCGCGTCGGTACCGGTGGCCGGCAGCCTGATGCGGCGGGGGGTGGCCCCGGCGGCGGCGCTGGCCTTCCTGCTGTCGGCCCCGGCCATCAACCCGATCGTCCTCGTCGCCACCTATGTGGCCTTCCCCGGCAACCCGCAGATGGTCGTCGCCCGTCTGATCGCCTCACTGCTCACCTCCGTCGCCATGGGCTGGCTGTGGATACGCCTCGGCAGGGAGGAATGGCTGCGCCTGCCCAAGCGGCCCACCGGGCACACCCCCCGCGCGAGCCGCGCGGAGGAGTTCCGGGTCTCGCTCCAGCACGACTTCCTGCACGCCGGGGGGTTCCTGGTGGTGGGCGCGGCGGCCGCGGCCACGTTCAACGTCGCGGTGCCGCACTCCGTACTGCGGGCCTTCTCCGACTCGCTGTGGCTGTCGCTGCCCGCGCTGGGGCTGCTCGCGGTGATCCTCGCGGTGTGCTCGGAGGCCGACGCGTTCGTCGCCGCCTCCCTCACCGGGTTCTCGCCCACCGCCCGGCTCGCCTTCATGGTCGTCGGCCCCATGGTCGACCTCAAGCTGATCACTCTGCAGGCGGGCACCTTCGGGCGCGCCTTCGCCCTGCGTTTCTCGTCGGCCACCTGGGTCACGGCGGTGCTGTGCAGTGGGCTGGTGGGGTGGTGGCTGCTGTGAAGCGCAACCTCCAGGTGCTGCTGCTCCTCTTCCTCGGCGTCGGTCTGCTGCACATCTGTCTGCTGACGGATCTGTACCTGCGCTATGTGCGCGCTGGTCTCCGGCCCGCGCTCATCGCCTCGGGCGTGCTGCTCATCGCGCTCGGCGCGGTCAGCGCGGCCCGCGACGGCTTCCCCTTCGACCGTCCCCGCCCGAACGGCGCGCACAGCCACGGGCATCACCACGGGCACGGTCACGCGGGCGGTCCGAAGGTCGCCTGGCTGCTGTACGTCCCGGCCCTGACCATCCTGTTCCTGGCGCCGCCCGCCCTCGGCTCGTACACCGCCTCACGCGGTGACGCCGAGGCCCCGAAGGCCCCCGCCTCCGCTCCCGGCGACACCCTCTTCCCCGCCCTGCCGAGCGGAGAGGTGGTCGAGATGTCGCTGAACGACTTCAGCTCCCGCGCGGTCTGGGACACCGGCGGCACCCTCAAGGGCCACACCGTCCGCCTCACCGGATTCGTCACACCCGGCCGCCACGGCACCTGGTACGTCAGCCGCCTGGTCATCAGCTGCTGCGCCGCCGACGCCCGGGTGCGCAAGGTACGGGTGCACGGGGCCACCGCCCCGCCCGCCGACGCCTGGGTGGCCGTCACCGGCACCTGGCACCCCACCGGAAAGGTCGGCACCGACGACGCGAGCCCGGCCCTGGACGCCACCGCCGTCCGACGGGTCCCCACGCCGAAGGACCCTTACCACGACGTGACTCGACCGTGAGCCGCGCACGCCCGGCCCGGAGCCCGCGCGCGGTGGGGTGCCCGGCTGGAGTCTCAGCGGGACACCGTCGCGCTGGGGCTACGGACGCCGCCATCGGTACCGGGCACCGGCTCGGTGGCATCGGAGCCGAGCCCGACGATGCGGTTGTGCTCGTCCACATGGACGATCCGTGGGCGCAGGCGCGGGGCCTCGGCATCCTCGATCTGAACGTAGCTGATCAGGATGACGAGGTCGCCGGGGTGCACGAGATGTGCTGCCGCCCCGTTGATGCCGATGACTCCCGAGCCCCTGAGCCCTTCGATGACATAGGTCTCCAGACGGGCTCCGTTGGTGATGTCCACGATGTGAACCAGCTCACCGGGAAGCAGGTCGGCCGCCTCCATGAGGTCGGCGTCGATCGTCACCGATCCCACGTAGTGCAGGTCGGCCTCGGTCACCGTGGCCCGGTGAATCTTCGACTTGAGCATGGTGCGCAACACGGCGCCACCTTTCGGTTATGTGCATGGTCGCGTCCCCTGGCGGGGTTCGCGCCGACGGCCCTGATGATAATCGTCCCGGTCGGCCCTGTCGGCACCGCCAGGAACGGACCGACAGGATGCTCGGGGTCAGGCCGCCCAGCGCGACAAATGGGCCGACCGGCCCTGGTAGGTGGGCCCGAATGCGGGAAGGATCGGGGTTCGGACGCACGATTCAGAGCGAGCGGACATCGACGGCACGCGGAACCAGAGGAGCGATGCATGGCGGACAGCGAGCGGCCCGGCCCCGGCGACCCCACCCGGGTCTTCCTGCTGGACGACCACGAGGTGGTACGGCGTGGTGTGCGCGACCTGCTCAACGACGAGCCGGACATCAGCGTGGTCGGTGAGGCCGGGACGGTGGAGCAGGCCCTGGTCCGCGTTCCCGCGCTGCGCCCGCAGGTGGCCGTTCTCGACGTGCGCCTGCCCGACGGCGACGGCGTGTCCGTCTGCCGGGAGCTGCGCTCGCGCATGCCCGAGCTCGCCTGCCTGATGCTGACCTCCTTCGACGACGAGGAGGCCCTGCTGGACTCGATCATGGCGGGCGCCTCCGGGTACGTCCTGAAGCAGATCCAGGGCTCGGACCTGGTGTCCGCCGTGCGCACCGTGGCCGCCGGCCAGTCCCTGCTGGATCCGAGCGCTGCCACCCGGCTGATGGCGCGGCTGCGCGGCGGTGAGCAGCGGGAGGAGCCCGACGCTCTGCCCGGCCTGACGCAACGGGAGCGCGAGATCCTGGATCTGATCGGCGAGGGGCTGACCAACCGCCAGATCGGCCAGCGGCTGTACCTGGCGGAGAAGACGGTGAAGAACCACATCTCCCGTCTGCTGGCCAAGCTCGGAGTGGAACGTCGCATCCAGGCCGCGGTCATCGCCACCCAGGTCCAGGACCGGCAGCGGCGGGAAGGGCGCTGAAGGGCGCCCCACCGCCGGACGGCGGACAACAGGCCCCACGGACCGGTCGGCCCGTGGGGCCTGCCGTCCGTTCACAGCAGGCCGCTCCAGTAGGACCAGAAGCGGATGAGGACGAGGACGGCGATCACGCCGTACCAGCCGGCCAGCAGGATCCAGTGCGTGTCCAGGACCAGATCGAGGGTCCTCCGCCCGGCCGCCGGTACGGGGATGACACCCCGCCCGAGGTTGTGCAGCGTGATGTACCAGAACAGGGCGATGGTCACGGCCCAGACCAGGGCGCAGTAGGGGCAGAGCCTGCCGAGCCCGAACAGTGACTGGTAGATCAGCCAGTGCACGAACACCATGCCGGTGACGGCGCCGGCGTTCAGGGCCAGCCACAGCATCCGGTGCAGACGGGCCCCGGTGAGCACGGCCAGCCCGAGGACGGCGACCGCGGCGAAGGCGCCGAGGCCGAGCAGCATGTTGGGGAATCCGAAGACGCTGCCCTCCGGACTGGACATGACGCTGCCGCAGCTGACGACCGGGCTGATGTCGCACGGCGGCCGGTACGCCGGGTCCTTCAGCAGCCGCCAGTCGTCCACCGTGAGCCGGAAGGAGGCGAGCCAGCCGACGGCTCCGGCCACGGCCAGCAGCCAACCGATGCGCCGACCCGCCTGTCCCGGCCGGCCCCGGCTCATGCGGCGCGCCCAGGGCGCGATGCCCGGGCCGAGCCGGTGCGGGCCACGGGCGCAGGGGTGGCCGCGCGGCGCCGGTAGACCAGGTAGGGGCGGACGAGATAGCCGATCGGGGCGCTCCAGACGTGGACCAGGCGGGTGAACGGCCAGGCCGCGAAGAGCAGGCAGGCGCTCAGGGCGTGGAGCTGGAACAGGAGCGGCGCCCCGGTGATCGCCTCGGGGCGCGGGTCGAGGGCGAAGATCCCGCGGAACCAGACCGAGACGGTGGAGCGGTAGTCGTAGCCGCCGCCGAACACGTTGTGCGCGGCGGTGGCGCTGATGCCGAGGAGGACGGTGGCCGACAGCAGGGGGAACAGCAGCTTGTCGCTGCGGTTGGTGGTGAGACGGATCCGGCGGGTGAGCAGCCGTCGGGCGCACAGCATGCCCAGACCGGTGACCATGGCGACCCCGGCGGCGGAGCCCAGGGCGACGGCCGTGGCGTGGTAGGCGTGCTCGTCGATGCCGGCGGCCTCCGTCCAGGAGGCCGGGACCGCCAGACCCACCGCATGCCCGGCGATCACGGCGAAGGCGCCGAGGTGGAACAGCGGGCTGCCCCAGCGCAGCCAGCGGTGTTCGAGGAGCTGGGTGGTGCGGGAGGTCCAGCCGAACTGGTCCTGGCGGTAGCGCCACACATGGCCGACGGCGAACACGGCGAGGCAGGCGTACGGGAAGGCGACCCACAGGAGCAGGCCGGCGCCGCCGGTGGCGGCCGCGGTCGGGTTCATCGAAGACCTTCGGTGCGATGGGTGGGCGGTACGGGCGTGGGCGGTACGGCGGCGCCGGGCGGTACGGGCGTGGGCGGTACGGCGGCGGGCGGTACGAAGGCGTCGGGCGGCGCGAACTCACCGTGTCCGTAGCGGCCGTAGGGATCGAGCCCCACGTCCTCGTTCGGCGGGCCCTCGGCGGCCAGCTTCGCCACGGCCTCCTCGTCGGCCCGCGTCGGCGGCGGGAGCAGGCTGAGGAGCGCGGCCAGGACGTGCCGGTACGGCGAGTCGGCGGCCTCCAGGGCCCGGTGGATCAGGACCGGTCCCCGGCGGTGCCGGCGCAGCGGCGCCTCGCCCGCGCCGGGGCCGGCGAGGGCGGCGAACTCCAGGACGACCGGCAGGTGGTCGGGCAGTTCGCCGCCGGCGATGTCCCAGCCCGCGGCCTGGTAGGCGCGGGCCAGGGTGAGCAGGGCCATGCCCCGGCGGCGGGTGTCGCCGTGCAGGTAGTAGGTGAGGTAGAGGCTGCTCTTGCGGCGCAGGTCGAACACCTCGACGTAGTGGCGCTCCAGCGCCTCGGGGTCCCGCGCCGCGTACCAGGCGGTGAAGGCCGTCAGGTTTCCGGCCGCGGGCGAGGGGGGCAACGACCGCACGCTGTCCGCCAACGCCGCCCGCGATGAGCTGAGTTCGGCGTCGGGGTACTGCAGGAGCAGTGAGATCAGCCTCAGCAGCAGGGCCCGGTCCTCGGTCTCCTGGGGCGACAGGCGCTGCGGACGGCGGGCCGCGGCGCGCAAGCGGGTGCGTACCTTGGCGGGCACGGTGACGGGCAGCGGGCTCACGCGCGGCCTCCTGTGGTGTCGCGGCGCAGGGTGGGGATGCCGAGCATGACCTTGCGCCCGGTCGGTTCGTCGGAGGACTCCGCCGAGGACTCCACCGGGCAGCGGTTCTCCATGGCGGTCAGCGCCGCGGCGTCCTCCTTGTGCGCGGCCGGGACGACGTAGCGGTCCTGGTACTTGGCCACGGCCAGCAGCCGGTGCAACTCCTCCGCCTCTCGGGCGGTCAGCCCGACGGCGTCGATCGCGGCCTCGTCGCCGGTCCCGCCCAGGGTCTTCGCGCGCATGTACGAGCGCAGCGCGGTCAGCGTCATCAGCACCCCGGCGACCACGTCCGTGTCCCCGGCGGTGAGCAGCTCCGCCAGGTACTCCAGCGGGATGCGCAGCCGGGTGACGGCGGCGAACACGTGGTCCGGGTCGTCCTGGTCGCCGCCCGCCACGGTCACCGCGTCCAGGACGGGGGACAGGGGCGGCACGTACCAGACCATCGGCAGGGTGCGGTACTCCGGATGGAGCGGCAGCGCCACCTTGTACCGGCACACCAGGTCGTACACGGGGGAGCGGCGGGCCGCCGCCAGCCAGTCCTCGGGAATCCCGGACGCCCGTGCCGCGGCCGCGACCTCGGGGTCCCGCGGGTCGAGGAAGACCTCCCGCTGGGCGTCCAGCAGGTCCTGCTCGTCCCGGGTGGCGGCGGCCTCGCCGACGCGGTCGGCGTCGTACAGCAGCAGCCCGAGGTAGCGCAGCCGGCCGACACAGGTCTCGGAGCACACGGTCGGCTGGCCGGCCTCGATGCGCGGGAAACAGAAGGTGCACTTCTCGGCCTTGCCGGTGGCGTGGTTGACGTACACCTTCTTGTACGGGCACGCCGTCACGCACATCCGCCAGCCCCGGCAGCGGTCCTGGTCGACCAGGACGATGCCGTCCTCGACCCGTTTGTACATCGCGCCGGACGGGCAGGCCGACACACAGGCCGGGTTGAGGCAGTGCTCACACAGCCTGGGCAGATGGAACAGGAAGGTCTGTTCGAACTCGAACCTGACCTTCGCGGCCCACTCGCCCTTCAGATTCGGGTCGTCGCCCGCGTGCTCGGGCGCGCCTCCCAGGCCGTCCTCCCAGTTGGCGCCCCAGGTGATGGAGGTCGGCTTCCCGGTGAGGACCGAGCGGGGGCGCGCGACCGGCATGTCCGGGCCGGCCGGGGCGCTGACCAGGTTGTCGTAGTCGTACGTCACCGGCTCGTAGTAGTCCTCGATGGCGGGCAGGCCGGGGTTGGAGAAGAGCGACAGCAGACGCTTGACGCGGCCACCCGAGCGCAGGACGAGGCGTCCCCGCCTGTCGAGCGCCCAGCCGCCCTTCCACTGCTCCTGGTCCTCGTAGCGGCGGGGGTAGCCGACGCCGGGCTTGGTCTCGACGTTGTTGAACCAGGCGTACTCGACACCGCCGCGGTTGGTCCACGTCTGCTTGCAGGTGACCGAGCAGGTGTGGCAGCCGATGCACTTGTCGAGGTTCATCACCATCGCGACCTGCGCCATCACGCGTCCGATGGTGGCTTCGCCACGGGGCATGTCAGTACTCCACTCGCCGGCTGCGGCGGCGCACGACGGTGACCTCGTCGCGCTGGTTGCCCGTCGGGCCGTAGTAGTTGAAGGCGTAGGTGAGCTGGGCGTAGCCGCCCGCGAGATGGGTGGGCTTGACCAGCAGCCGGGTGAGCGAGTTGTGCATGCCGCCGCGCTTGCCGCTGACCTCGGTCTTCGGCACGTTCACCGTGCGGTCCTTGGCGTGGTACATGTACACCGTGCCCTCGGGCATGCGGTGGGTGACCACCGCCCGGGCTGCCACCACGCCGTTGCGGTTGTAGGCCTCGATCCACTCGTTGTCCTTCACGCCGATCTTCTCGGCGTCCGCGGTGGACATCCAGATCACCGGGCCGCCCCGGGACAGCGCCAGCATGTAGGCGTTGTCCTGGTACTCGGAGTGGATGGACCACTTGGAGTGCGGGGTCAGGTAGCGCACGGTCACCTCGGCGCGGCCCTCCTCGTGCAGCCGCTCGTCGCCGTAGTGCCGGATCGCGTTCAACGGCGGTCGGTACACCGGGAGTTGTTCTCCCAGCTCGGCCATCCAGTCGTGCTGGACGAAGAAGTGCTGGCGGCCGGTGAGGGTGTGCCAGGGTTTCTTGTGTTCGGTGTTGATGACGAACGGGGAGTAGCGGCGCCCGCCGGTCTCCGAGCCCGACCACTCGTACGAGGTCATCACGGCGCGCGGCTGGGTGCGGGTGTCGGCGAACGTGATCCGCTCGCCCTCGCGTTCGGAGGCCAGCCCCACCAGGCCCTCGCTGCCGGTCCGCCGCTGAAGTTCCCGGAACCCCTCGGTGGCCAGACGGCCGTTGGTCGTGCCGGACAGGGCGAGGATCGCCTCGCACATGTCGGCGGCGGTGGCCAGGGCGGGGCGGTCGGCGCCGGCCCCGTCGCGTACGGTGCCGCAGCGGTGGCGCAGCTCCTCGATCTCCCGGTCCGGGTGGACGGTGACGCCCTTGGTGGTCGTGCCGAGGGTGTCGAGCAGCGGGCCGATGGCGCGCATCTTCTGCGCCACGGCCGCGTAGTCCCGCTCGACCACGACCAGCCTGGGCATGGTCCGGCCCGGCACCGGCTCGCACTCGCCGGCCTTCCAGTCCCGTACCACCCCTCCGGGCTGGGCGAGTTCGTCCGGTGTGTCGTGCTGAAGGGGCACCGCGAGGACGTCGGTGCGGGTGCCGAGGTGTTCGGCGGCCAGCTCGCTGAAGGTGTCGGCGATGGCCAGGAAGGTGTCGTAGTCGGTGCGGGCCTGCCAGGGCGGTGCGATGGCCGGGGTGAAGGCGTGCACGAAGGGGTGCATGTCCGTGCTGGACAGGTCGTCCTTCTCGTACCAGGTCGCGGCCGGCAGGACGACATCGGCCAGCAGGCCGGTGGAGGTCATCCGGAAGTCCATGGTGACCAGCAGGTCGAGCTTGCCCTCGGGAGCCTCCTCGCGCCACACCACATCCTCGGGCCGCTCCTCGGGCGGGGTCTCGGCGGAGCGGACCGCCGCGTCGGTGCCCAGCAGATGGCGCAGGAAGTACTCGTTGCCCTTGCCGGAGGAGCCCAGCAGGTTCGCCCGCCACACGGTCAGCACCCGGGGGAAGTTGACCGGGTCGTCCGGGTCCTCGGCGGCGAACGCGAGCCGCCCGGCCTTCAGCTCGTCCACGATGTGCTCGGCGACCCCGCGCCCTTGGGCCGCCGCCTCGTCGGCCAGGACCAGCGGGTTGCGGTTGAAGCCGGGGTGGCCCGGGGTCCAGCCCAGGCGCACGGCCTGCGCGAGACAGTCCGCGAACGCCTTGCCCTTGAAGCGGCCCGCGCCGAGCGGGGAAGCCAGCTCCTCGGGGCCGAAGGCCTCGTAGCGCCACTGGTCGGTGTTCAGGTACCAGTAGGAGGTGCCCGCCATGTGCCGGGTGGGCCGCTGCCAGTCGAAGGCGAACGCCAGGTGCTGGAAACCGGTCAGCGGGCGGACCTTCTCCTGGCCCACGTAGTGCGCCCAGCCGCCACCGCTCACTCCTTGGCAGCCGGTCATCGTGGTCAGCGCCAGAAACGCCCGGTAGATGGTGTCGGAGTGGAACCAGTGGTTGGTGCCCGCACCCATCGCGATCATCGAACGGCCCCGGGTGCGCTCGGCGTTGCGGGCGAACTCCCGCGCGATCCGGGCCGCCTGCCGCGCGGGGACGGAGGTGATGGTCTCCTGCCAGGCGGGGGTGTACGGCTCGCTCGCGTCCTCGTACGAGGAGGGCCAGGTCCCCGGAAGCCCCGGGCGCGCCACGCCGTACTGGGCGAGCATCAGGTCGAAGACCGTGGTGACCAGCCGGCCGCCGATCCGGCGCACGGGCACGCCGCGCAGCATGACCGAGCCGCCCTCGGTGGTGCCCTCGTCGAAGCGGGGCAGGGCCACCGTCACGGCGTCCTCAGCCCGCTCCAGCAGGCTCAGCTCGGGATCCGTGCCACCGAGGTCCAGGTTCCAGCGGCCTCGCCCGGCCTCCCCCCAGCGGAAACCGAGCGAGCCGCCGGGGACCACCGGCTCGCCGGTGGCCCGGTCCAGGAGGACGGTCTTGAACGCCGCGTGTTCCTCGTCCGAGCCGAGGTCGGCGGCGGTGAGGAACCCGTCGGGAACGAGCCCGCGCTGGTGTTCGCGCAGGGTCACCAGGAAAGGAGCGTCGGTGAACGTCCTCAAGTAGTCCCGGAAGTGGGGGACCTCGCGGTCGACCAGGAACTCGCGCAGGATCACATGCCCCATCGCCATCGCGAGCGCCCCGTCGGTGCCCGGGTGCGGGGCGAGCCACTCGTCGGCGAACTTCACGTTGTCGGCGTAGTCGGGGCTGACCGCGACGACCTTGGTGCCGTTGTAGCGCGTCTCGGTGAGGAAATGGGCGTCGGGTGTGCGGGTGACGGGGATGTTGGAGCCCCACATGATCAGGTAGCCGGCGTTCCACCAGTCGGCCGCCTCGGGGACGTCGGTCTGGTCGCCGAAGACCTGGGGGGAGGCGATGGGCAGATCGGCGTACCAGTCGTAGAAGGAGAGCAGGGTGCCGCCGATCAGCGACATGAAGCGGGCACCGGACGCGTACGAGGCCATGGACATCGCCGGGATCGGGGAGAAGCCCGCCACCCGGTCCGGCCCGTACGTCTTGATGGTGTGGACGTGAGCGGCGGCGATGAGCTCGACGACCTCGTCCCAGTCGGCCCGGACCAGGCCACCCTTGCCGCGGGCCCGCTTGTAGGCGCGGGCCGTGGCCGGGTCGCCGGTGATCTCCGCCCAGGCCGCCACGGGGTCGCCGAGCCGGCGCCGCGCCTCGCGCCACGGCTTCAGCAGCGCGCCCCGTACGTACGGATAGCGGACCCGGCTGGGGGAGTAGGTGTACCAGGAGAACGACGCGCCGCGTGGACAGCCCCGCGGCTCGTACTCGGGGCAGTCCGCGCCGATCGACGGGTAGTCCGTGGCCTGGTGCTCCCAGGTGATGATGCCGTCCTTGACGTACACCATCCACGAACACGAACCGGTGCAGTTGACACCGTGCGTCGAGCGCACCACCTTGTCGTGCGCCCAGCGGTCCCGGTAGAACCCCTCCCACTTCGGGTCCCCCTCACCGAAGACGGCCCGTCCGTCCGCCGACACCTCACGGCGGGTCAGCAGCCTGCGGGCCGCCAGCGGCCACCCCCCGGCCTCGCGCCGCTGCGAGGGGCGCCCAGTTCTGTCGTTCTCCATGGTCATGAACGCTAGGCGCCGGCCCCGTTCCTGCCCCGGGGCCGAACGTCCCTGCCGGGAGACCGCTTCGGCCCCTCTCCACGGCCGCGATCAGGGCCGAGTGGGCGGTGTCCGAGGGCCGCTCGGCACGGGCGGGCGCGGTGCGCGCGGCCCCGGCCGCCGCTGACCAGCCCGCGCCACGCCGACGGCCGCCGCCGTCCCCGACCACGGCGGCGGTCGCTGCGACCCGACCGGCCCCAGGCCCACGTGCACGAGGGACCCTTGGCCCCCACCGATGGGCTCATCGGCCGTCGCCCCGGAACCGCCCCGTGCGGGAAACTGGTTGACGACCGGTCCGGAGGTATCCCGTGGACGACCGAAGCGAGCGCCCGTCCGGATGTCTCCCTCGCCGTCCCCCGTGGCGGGCGCCGCACGCGGGCCGGACCGGTCACCGTCCGGCCGTCCGCCACGTCTGCCCTGACTCCCGGGCGGCCGGACGCGCGGCGCGTCGCCGTGTCCCCCTCCGGCCCCCCCACGCCCACCTCCGACCGCCCGAGGTGCCGGCCCTCGGGCCGCTGCCGACGCGAACCCGGCGACGCCCGGGTGCCTTTCCCCCGGCGGGTGGCGGCGATCTCGCACGAGAGAGGAAGAAACATGGTGTGTACCCCCTCCCTGGACGCGACCTCCCTGGAGACGCTGCTCGCCGCGGCAGTGGCGGCGCCGTCCATCCACAACACGCAACCCTGGCGCTTCCGCGTGAACCCGGACACCCACGCGCTGGAGGTCCGCGCGGCGCGGGAACGGTCGCTGCCGATGGCCGACCCGGACGGCCGCGCACAGCATCTGTCCATGGGCGCGGCCGTGTTCAACCTGCGGGTCGCCGCCGTGCACCTGCGCCGGCAGCCGGAGGTTCGGCTGCTCCCCGACCCGAGTGAGCCCGATCTGATAGCCGTCGTGCGGCTCGGCGGCGCCATCGGTCCGCACGACCGCTCCCGGCGGCGGCTGGACCTGTACGACGCCATCGCCCGGCGGCACACCAGCCGCATGCCGTTCACCGGCCGCCCGGTGCCCGGCCCGGTGGTGATGGAGATGTCGGAGGCCGCACGCGCGGAGGGCGCGCGACTGCGCCTGCCGGACATCGCCGGGACCCGGCGGCTGCTGCACCTGACCGCCGTCGCCGAAGCCCGCAACCACGCCAGCTCGTCGCGCACCGCCGAAACCCGCGCCTGGATCACGCCACCGGGGTCGGACCGGCCGTACGGCATCCCGGTCACGGCCCTCGGCCCGCCGGACGCGGCCAGACGCATGCCGACGCGGGACTTCACCGGCCCGCTCCCCGCCCTGCATCTGCCCGCCCTGCGCTTCGAACGCCACGCCCAGGTCGCCCTGTTGTGGACCGCCCACGACCGGCGGAAGGACTGGCTCCAGGCGGGCCAGGCCCTGCAGCACGTGCTGTTGACGGCAACGGCGTACGGCGTGCGCACCTCGCTCCTCCACCAGGCCATGGAATGGCCGGACCTGCGCGCGGCCATCGGCCACCCGCGCCGGCCGTGCTGTCCCCAACTGCTGATCCGCTTCGGCTACGGCCCGGACGGAGGCCGCACGCCACGCGCCGGCGGATGGGAAACCGCGGACCGCCCGGCCGAACGGTGAGGCCGGACGGCCCACTCTCGGCGGTCGCCGGGGCCGTATCACTGCGCATCACTGTGAAGCAGTGCGAATCACTGAGCATCACTGCGAACACGAAGGGACGGGCGGCATGCTCCAGCCGTCGAGGAAACAGAACGAGACATCGGCACCGGCACCAGCACCGGCCGCGTCCGTGCCCGTGCCCGGCCGGGCGTGGGTGATGCTGGCGCTGGTCACGGTGGGATTCGCGGTCAATTTCTGGGCCTGGGCGCTGCTCAGCCCGCTCGGCCCGCGTTTCAAGGACAGCCTGCACCTGAGCTCGTTCCAGCAGTCGCTGCTGGTGGCGGTGCCGGTGGTGGTCGGCTCGCTGGGGCGGATCCCGGTGGGCGCGCTGACCGACCGGTTCGGCGGACGCGTGATGTTCCCGCTCGTCTCGGTGACCACCATCGTGCCGGTACTCCACCTCGGTCTGGCCGGCCACTCCTCGTTCGCGGCCCTGCTGGTGGGAGGGTTCTTCCTCGGTATCGGCGGCACCGCCTTCGCCGTCGGTGTGCCCTTCGTCAACGCCTGGTTCCCGCCGGAGCGGCGGGGACTGGCCATCGGCGTCTTCGGGGCCGGCATGGGCGGCACCGCGATCAGCGCGCTGACCACGGTCAAGCTGGTGAGGGCACACGACATGGCCACTCCCTTCCTGATCACCGCCGCCGTGCTGGCGGCCTACGCCCTGGTGGCCGCCCTCGTGCTGCGCGATGCGCCCGGCCGTACGGTGCCCACCGAGTCGATGGCCCGCCGCCTCGCCGCCACCCTGGGACTCGGCATCACCTGGCAGGCCTCCGCCCTGTACGCGGTGGCCTTCGGCGGTTACGTGGCCTTCTCCGTCTACCTCCCCACCTACTTGAAGACCGGCTACGGCCTGACCCAGGCGGACGCGGCGAACCGGATGGCCGGCTTCGTCCTGCTGGCGGTCGTGATGCGCCCGATCGGCGGCTGGCTGTCGGACCGCGTCGGCCCGGTGCGGGTGCTCGCCGCCACGCTGGCCGTGGTCCTCGCCGCGGCATTCGTCCAGTCGTTCACGCCGCCCCTCGCACCGGTGGGCACCATCGCGTTCCTGGCGATGGCCGCCGCGCTCGGCGCGGGCAGCGGCGCCGTGTTCGCCCTGGTCGCCCTGTTGGCCCCGGCGAACACGGTCGGCTCGGTCACCGGCGTCGTCGGCGCCGCGGGCGGCCTCGGAGGCTTCCTCCCGCCGCTGGTGATGGGCTCGCTGTACGGCGCGTACGGCTCGTACGCCCTCGGTCTGGCCCTGCTCGCGGTGGTGGCGGCCGCGGCGCTCACCTTCACCGGCACGGGCGTGCGCCACGCGGTCACCCGGCGGGTCCCCGCGCCCCAGGCGCACTGAGCACGGTTGCCCGGGGTGCCGTCGTGCCGGGTTCGCGCGTGGGGCATTCTGGTGGGGGCGGGGGCGACGGAGGAGGGGTTCGCTGTGGTGGACGAGTGCGGCCGTGGGCCCCGGGATGCCCCGGGGCCGGGGGCGTTGCCCCAGTTGCGGCTGGACGAGTTGCTGGAGGGCCTGCAGCAGCAGGTGGCGCAGGTGCGGGCGGCGCGTGACCGTATCCACACGCTGCTGGACGCGGTGCTGGCGATCGGCTCCGATCTGGAGCTGGAGGTGGTGTTGCAGCGCATCGTGGAGTCGGCTGTCAGTCTGGTCGACGCCCGGTACGGGGCACTGGGGGTGTTGGGTGAGGAGGGCGCGATCACCCAGTTCCTCACCGTCGGCATCGACGAGGAGACCATCGCGCGGATGGATCACTACCCGCGTGGTGAGGGCATCCTGGGGCTGCTGATCCGCCGCCCGGAGCCGCTGCGGCTGGCGGATCTGGCGCAGCACCCCTCGTCGGTGGGTTTCCCGGCCGGGCATCCGCCGATGACCAGTTTCCTCGGCGCACCCGTCACCGTGCGCGAGCAGGTCTTCGGCAACCTGTATCTGACGGACAAGCGGGGGGCGGCGGAGTTCGACGAGGATGACGAGGCGGTGCTGCGCACCCTGGCCGCGGCGGCCGGGGTGGCGATCGACAACGCCCGCCTGTATGACGACGCGCGCCGTCGGCAGCGGTGGCTGGCGGCGAGCAACGAGCTGACCCGCAGCCTCTTGTCGGGCACCGAACCCGCCGCGGTGCTGGAATCCTTCACCGCCACCGTGCGGGAGATGGCCGGCGCGGACCTGGTCACCCTGGCCGTCCCGGTCGGCGACAGCGACGAGCTGGTGATCGAGGCCGCCTGCGGCACCGGCGCCCACCGGGCGCGGGGTCTGGTGCTCGGCCCGACCACGCTGGCCGCCAAGGTCTTCGCCTCCGGGCAGACCATCACCAGCGACGCGGTCAGCGCCGACCCGCGCGCCGCCGGCGGCAGCGCCGCGATCGTGGACCTGGGCCCGGCGTTCCTCGTCCCCCTCGGCACCCGCGACCACGTACGCGGCGTGCTGCAAGTGGCCAACACACCCGGCGGCCCCCTGTTCACCGAACCGGTCATCGAGATGGTGATCGGCTACGGCAACCAGGCCGCACTCGCCCTGGAAGTCGCCGAACACCGGCAGGACGCCGACCGCATGCTGATCCTCAACGACCGCGACCGCATCGCCCGCGACCTCCACGACCTCGTCATCCAGCGGCTGTTCGCCGGAGCCCTCACCCTCCAGTCCACCCTCAGCCACCTCACCGACCGGCCACAGGCGGGCGAGCGGGTCCAGCGGGTCGTGGACGACCTGGACGACACGATCAAAGTCATCCGCTCCACCATCTACTCCCTGCGCGAACAAGAACGCACCCAGAGCCAGGGACTACGAGCCCGTCTGTTGGCCACCATCGAACGCGCCACCGAAACCCTCGGCTTCCCACCCGCCCTGCGCATGACCGGCCTGCTGGACACCAACGTTCCCCACCACCACGCCGACCACCTCCTGGCCGTCACCGCCGAGACCCTCTCCAACACAGCCCGCCACGCCCACGCCACCGCCGTCGACATCACCGTGGACGTCACCGACACGGCCCTGCGGCTGAAAGTGGCCGACAACGGTCACGGCATCGACCCGGCCACCACCCGCCGCAGCGGCCTGGCCAACATCCAACACCGCGCCGACGAACTGGGCGGCACGCTCTCCCTGCGCCGCAACGAACCACACGGCACCGTCGTCGAATGGACCGCCCCACTCACCACCGGCGCATGAGATCCCGCTACCGCGGGACGCCCGCCCCTGACGTCAGCCCAAGCCGATGGCGGTGCGCGTGTCACCGTGCGCGTCGTCCAGGCGCCGGGCCGCCTCCTCGGCGGTGCAGGACGCCAGGAGCATGACGATGGCCGTCTTGGCGTGGCCGTCGGCCGCTCGCAGAGCCTCGGTCACGGCGTCGGCGCCGGCGCCGGTGGCCTCGGCGACCATGCGGCGCGTCCGGTTGACCAGCTTGTCGTTGGTGGCCCGCACGTCGACCATGAGATTTCCGTAGACCTTGCCGATCCGCACCATCGACGCGGTCGACAGCATGTTGCAGACCATCTTCTCGGCGGTGCCTCCCTTGAGCCGGGTGGATCCGGTGAGGACCTCGGGGCCGGTGGGGACCTCGATCGGGAAGTCGGCGTAGCGGCTGACCACCGCGTCGCGGTTGCAGGCGACGGACACGGTGACGGCGCCCTTGGCGGCGGCGTGCTTCAGGCCGCCGACGACGTAGGGGGTACGTCCGCTGGCGGCGAGGCCGACGACGGCGTCCCGGCTGTTCACGCTGATCGCCTCGAGGTCGTCGACCGCGCTGCCGGGATCGTCCTCGGCGCCTTCCACGGCCGTGACGAAGGCGCCCGGGCCACCGGAGAGCAGGCCGATGACCTGATCCGGGGAGGTGCCGAAGGTCGGGGGGCACTCGACGGCGTCGAGCAGTCCGATGCGGCCGCTGGTGCCGGCCCCCAGGTAGATGAGTCGTCCTCCCTGCCGCAGGGACTCGGTGACGGCCTCGACGGCGGCCGCTATGTCCGGGAGGGCGTCCCGCACCGTGAGCGCGACGGTCTGATCCTCGGAGTTCATCACCGAGAGGAGTTCCGGGAGCGGCATGCGGTCCAGCTCGGCGGTCCGCTCGTTGCGGGTCTCGGTGCCGAGTGTGCCGAGTGTGCCGAGTGTGCCGAGTGTGCCGAATGTGCTGAGGTCCACGGCGCGGGGTTCCTTTCCGGGGCGGCGCCGGCGAGGCGGGACGGGTTTCAGCCGTCGGCCTTGGCGCGGCGCTGGGTGTGCGGGCGTCGGCGACCTGGTACGGCCCCGTGGGTCTTCTCCAGAGCCGCGGTGGTTCCGTCGAAGGAGCGTTGGGCGACGCCGACGAACAGACAGTCGATGACGGCGAGTTGGGCGATGCGGCTGACGGTCGCTCCGGAGCGGAAGGGGGTTTCCCGGGCGCAGGTCGCCAGCACGAGGTCCGCGCTCCGCGCGAGGGCGGAGCGCGGGGC
The DNA here is from genome assembly GCF_039532705.1 of Streptomyces sparsogenes subsp. cuspidosporus. Taxonomy (NCBI): domain Bacteria; kingdom Bacillati; phylum Actinomycetota; class Actinomycetes; order Kitasatosporales; family Streptomycetaceae; genus Streptomyces; species Streptomyces sparsogenes. The sequence goes on from NZ_BAAASD010000001.1 coordinate 153,297, forward strand.
GTTGGTCAGGGCGATGGTGGTGGCGCCGCGCTCGGCGGCGGCCCGGAGGGGTTCGACCGTGTCCTCCGTCTCACCGGAGTGGGAGATGGCCACGGCGACATCACCGGGGCCGAGGAGGGCGGTGGCGGTGAGCGAGGCGTGCCGATCGGTCCACACGAACGCCATGTGGCCGATGCGGTGCAGTTTCTGGTGCAGGTCCTGGCCGACGAACGCGCCGGCGCCGACGCCGAAGATGTCGACGCGCCGGGCCTCGGCGACGGCGTCCACCGCGCGGCCCAGTGCGTCGAGGTCGAGCCCGGACCCGGTGTCCTCCAGGGCGCGCACCTCGTTGTAGACGATCTTGCCGACGATGTCCGCGAGGGTGTCCGTGGCGCTGATGTCCGTGCCCGGCACCGGGCGCTCGCCGCCCCGGGCGTGTTCATGGGCCGCGGCGGCGGCCAGCGCGAGGCGCAACTGCGGATAGTTGTTCAACCCGACGGCACGGCAGAAGCGCATGACCGTGGCCACCGAGGTGGCGGCCCGCTCACCGAGCGCGTTGATGGACAGCTCCGACGCCTGCGCCGGGTCGGCGAGGACGACTTCGGCCACGCGGCGTTCCGAAGGCGCCAGGGACGGCAGCGCCGCGCGGACGCGCGCCAGCATGCCGGCGGGGGAGAGGTCCTCCCCGGGGCGGCCGGGGGTGCGGGGCGGTTCCTGGCGGGCCATGTCGTTCCCTCCTTGCTTGATGGCCCACACGGTAACCACGCCACGACGGGGACGTCAAAAAGTTACGAACCAATTCTCGGTGAAGTTAGTTATTGACACATCGAGGTGAACCTTCTGATACTCGCTGGACCGCGATCCGCGCCGGTCACCCTCTTCCCTTCCCCCGGTGACCGCCGGATGCGACGATCCCACCGACGCGAAGGCATGCGTATGACAGCAGCAGTAGCGGTGGACCTGGGCAAGACCGGCTGCCGTGCCGTGCTGTGGACCGACACCGATCCCGCCCGTACCGTCCACGAAGTGCCCGGTGCCCCCGGGCTCGCCACCGACGGCGGAGTGGCGACAGCGCGCGCTGCCGTACGTGCCGCCGTCCTCCCCCTCCTGGAGCGGGAAGGCTCCCCGAGGCCGGCGGTGGTCTGCGTGGGCGCCGCGGGCGCGGCCACCGCGCCCCAGGCCGCACACGCCCTGGCCGTCCGGCTGCTGGAGGACCTGCCCACCGGCGAGGTCGCCGTCACCAGCGACGCCGTCACCGCCCATGCGGGCGCCCTGGGCGGCCGACCCGGTGTGGTGCTCGCCGTCGGCACCGGTTGTGTCGCCATCGGCATCGGGAACGACGGCTCCTACGCCCGCGTCGACGGCTGGGGCCCCTGGCTCGGCGACGAGGGCAGTGGCGCCTGGATCGGAACCGCCGGGGTGCGGGCCGCGCTGCGCGCCCACGACGGACGCGGACCGGACACCATGCTGCTGCGCGCCGCCGCCGAGCGCTACGGCGACCCCGACCGGCTGCCCTCGGCCATCGGCCGCGAGGGCAACCCGGCCCGCACCCTCGCGTCGTTCGCCCCGGACGTGGCCCGCGCGGCCACCGCCGGCGACGAGGCGGCGGCCGCGATCCTCCGGCGCGCCGCCGGCTCACTCGCCGACACGGTGCGCGCCGCGGCCCGCCGCGTCGATGACGGGAGCGACCTCGACCTCGCCGTCACCGGCGGACTCACCGGCCTCGGCGAACCCCTCCTCGGCCCGCTGCGCTCAGCGCTCTCCGGCTCCCCGCGCCTCCTTACGCCGCGGCCCCCACTGGGGGACCCGCTGGACGGCGCCCGCGTGCTCGCGCTGAACCCCCCGGCTTCACACGAAGCCCATGTCGTCCGGGTCCAGCGGGCGACACCCACCGTCCCCACCCCGCCGTTCGCACCGGCGGCAGCTGTTCAGGAGTGAGCGTGCGCCAACTCGACCTTGTGGTAGTCGTCGTCTATCTGGTGGCGATCGCCGTCATCGGACTGCGCCTGGCCGGCCGGCAGAAAACGGCGAAGGACTACTTCGTCGGCGAAGGCGGCATGCCATGGTGGACCGTCTCCTTCTCCGTGGTCGCCACCGAGACCAGCGTCCTCACCGTCATCAGCGTGCCCGGCGGCGCCTACAGCGGGCAGGGCTTCGGCAATGTGGAACTCGCCCTGGGCTATGTCATCGGCCGGGTCGTCGTGGCCACCGTGCTGATCCCGCTGTACAAGCGCGGCGGCTTCGTCAGCGCCTACCAGTACCTGGGGAACCGGTTCGGGCTGAAACTGCAGGGCCTCGCCTCGGTGACCTTCGTCTTCACCCGGCTCCTCGCGGAGGGCGTGCGGCTGTTCGCCTCCGCGATCCCGATCAAGCTGCTGCTGGACGAGTTCGGCGTGCACGCGGGATACCGCGTCATCATCGTCGTCCTCACGCTGATCACCGTCGTGTACACCTACCTCGGTGGCATCAAGGCGGTCATCTGGACCGACGCCATCCAGATGGGCCTGTACCTCGGCGGTGCCCTCCTCGCCATCGCGGTGCTCTCCGGACACGTCGGCGGCGACGGCTTCCAGCGGGCCCTGGACGCGGGCCGGCTTCAGCTCTTCGACACCGATTTCAGCCTGGCCCACGTTCTCACCAGCCCGTTCGCCCTCCCCACCGCGATCATCGGCGGAGCCATCTTCGCGATGGCCAGCCACGGCTCCGACCAGCTCATCGTCCAGCGCGTCCTGGCCACCCGTTCGCTGCGCGACGGCCAGAAGGCCATGATCGCCTCCGGTGTCTTCGTCACCCTCCAGTTCGCCGCCTTCTCCCTCGTCGGCGCGCTGCTGTGGTCCTACAACCAGGGCAAGAGCTTCCAACAGCTGGGTCTGAGCAGCTCCGACAACCTGTACCCGAACTTCATCCTGCACGGGCTGCCCGTGGTGGTCTCCGGTCTGCTCGTGGCCGGCATCCTGGGCGCGGCGATGGGCTCGCTCTCCTCGGCGCTGAACTCCATGTCGAACTCGACCGTCGCCGACATCGTCCACAGCTTCTTCCGCACGGCGCCCTCCGAGGAGTTCCTGCTCAAGCTCGCCCGGCTGATGACCTTGGTGTGGGCCGTGCTGATGGCGCTCTTCGCCTGCGCCTTCAGCAGCAGCACGGGCAACGTCTACCTCACCGGTCTGACGATCGCCGGATACACGTACGGCGCGCTCCTCGGGGCCTTCCTCCTCGGGCGGATCATCCGCCGCGCCAACGAGACCGACGCCATCATCGCGTTCCTCGTGACGGTCGGTGTCATGACCTACATCGTGCGCGACGTCAAGATCGACGTCGGCGCGGCCGGGGCCACCGTGCCCACCGCCCTCGCGGCGCAATGGCTCGTCCCCATCGGCGTGGTCATCACCCTGATCGTGGGCGGTGTGACCAGTCTGTTCCACCGGGCCCCCGAGCACGCGGGGCTCCCGGCGGAGGAGGGCGGCAGCGGAGCCGACCACTCGGCGGCCACCGCCGGCCGGTAGCGACCGGCAGGCGGCCGCCCGGTGCGGGGCCGTTCCGGCCCCGCACCCCCCGTTTCAGCGACAACCGTTCGGAGGAGCCATGCACCCATCGCAGCCGACCGCGCCCGCGCGGCGCACCCCCTGGCAGGAGGCACCGTGCGGGTGATCGGCCTGATGTCGGGCACCTCGTTCGACGCCATCGAGGCCGCCGCCGCGGACCTCACCCTGGACGGCGACAGCCTCCACCTCAAGCACCTCGGACACCTCTCCGTCCCCTATCCGCCCGAGCTGCGCGACCTGATCGCCGCCACCCTGCCCCCGGCCGCCACGACCACCCAGGCCGTCTGCGCCCTGGACACCGGCATCGGCCAGGCCTTCGCCGGCGCCGCTGTCCGAGCCCTGCGCGAACTGTGCGACGGCACCGCCGACCTCGTGGTCTCCCACGGACAGACCCTGCACCACTGGGTCGAGGACGGCACGGTCCGCGGCACCCTCCAGCTCGGTCAGCCCGCCTGGATCGCCGAGGCGACCGGTCTGCCGGTCGTCTCCGACCTGCGCAGCCGGGACGTCGCCGCCGGCGGCCAGGGAGCGCCGCTGGTCGCCATCACCGACGCCCTGCTGCTGTCCGCCCTGCCCGGCACCCCCGCCGCGCTCAATCTCGGCGGGATCGCCAACGTCACGGTCCTCGCGCCCGGCGCCGAGCCGCTGGCCTTCGACACCGGCCCCGCCAACGCACTGCTGGACGCGGCCGTACACCACTTCACGGACGGCGCCGTGGCCTTCGACGAGGACGGACACCGGGCCGCCGCCGGCCGGACCAGCCCCGAACTGCTCCGCGTCCTCCTCGACGACGCCTACTACCGCAGGCCGGCCCCGAAGAGCACCGGCAAGGAACACTTCCACCTGCCGTACCTGCTCCGTGCCCTCGCCGCCGCACCCGTACCGGCCGTCGAGGACGTGCTGGCCACCCTGACCCGGCTGACCGCCGTCACCGTGGCGGACGCCTGCCGGGCCCACGGCGTCACCCAGCTCGTGGTCTCCGGTGGCGGCCTGCGCAACCCGGTGCTGATGCGCATGCTCGCCGAGGAGCTGCCCGGTGTGCCCCTGCGCCCCAGCGACGCCCTGGGCCTGCCGTCGGTCGCCAAGGAGGCGCTGGCTTTCGCCGTCCTCGGCTTTCTCACCGTCCACGGTCTGCCCGGAGCCCTCCCGTCCGGCACCGGCGCCCGCCGCGCCACGCTGCTCGGCAGCATCACCCCCGGCCTGGCGCCGCTGCGCCTGCCGGATCCCGCCGCACAGCCGCCCCGCCTCCTGACCATCACGCACTGACACCCCGCCCCGGCATCGAGGATCCATGAGCCCTTCCACCGCACGTGCCGCCGAGCCACCCGCCGCCGATGACGACACCCGCCTGGCCAGGCTCCTGGCGGCGTGCGTCGGCGACCCGGCCAGGGTGACCACCGATGTGCCCCGCAGACTCGCGGCGGCACACGACGCCTCGCCGTACCTGTTCACCCCGCGCGCCGTCGTACGCGCGGCGTCCGCGGCCGAGGTCGGCGCCCTGATGGCCGGAGCCCAGGCCGCCGGACTGCCGCTCACCCTGCGCTCGGGCGGCACCAGCCTGGCGGGACAGGCGGGCGGCGAGGGCATCCTCGTGGACGTCCGCAGCCACTGGCGCACCGCGGAAGTCCTCGACGAGGGCCTGCGCGTCCGGCTGCGGCCGGGGCTGACGGTGCGCCAGGCCAACGCGCGACTCGCCCGGTACGGGCGACGGCTCGGACCCGACCCGGCCAGCGAGTCCGCCTGCACCATCGGCGGCCTCATCGCCAACAACTCCAGCGGCATGAACTGCGGAACCCGCGACAACGCCTACCGCACCATGGAGTCCCTGCAGTTCGTGCTTCCCTCCGGCACGGTGGTCGACACCGCCACCCCGGACGCCGACGCCGCGCTGCGCGCCCGCGAGCCCGCGCTCCACGCGGGACTCCTGCGGCTGCGCGAGCGGATCCGTGGCTCCGCCGCCTCCCGTGCCACCATCGAGCGGCTGTTCTCGATGAAGAACACCATGGGCTACGGCCTCAACTCGTTCCTGGACCACAGCGACCCCGCCGACATCCTCGCCCACCTCATGATCGGCAGCGAGGGAACCCTCGGATTCGTGGCGGAGGCCGTGTTCCGCACCGTGCCCCTCCTGCCGCACACCGCCACCGGCCTGCTGGTGCTGCCCGGGCTCGCCGAGGCCACCGACGCCCTCCCCGCGCTGCTGGCCGCGGGTGCCCGCACCGCCGAACTCCTCGACGCCGCGTCCCTGAGGGTGGCGCGGCAGTCCCCGCGGCCGGTGGCCGAACTGGACGGGCTGCGCGTGGAGCGGCACGCCGCCCTGCTGGTCGAATTCGCCGAGGACAGCGCCGAGCTCCTCGCGGAGCGGATGGCGGCCGCGCAGCCGGTACTGGACGGCCTGCCCGCGGTCACCGGTACCTCCCTCGTCCGCGACCAGCGCGTACGGGCCCGGCTGTGGCACCTGCGCAAGGGCCTGTACACCGCCGTCGCGGGCGCACGGCGCCCGGGCACCACCGCGCTCCTGGAGGACATCGCCGTACCGCTGGAACGGCTGACCCGCACCTGCGAGGGCCTGACCGGTCTGTTCGACCGGCACGGATACCAGGACGCGGTGATCTTCGGCCACGCCCGCGACGGCAACCTCCACTTCATGCTCACCCAGGACTTCGACTCCACGCCGGAGATCGAGCGCTACGCCCGGTTCACCGACGACATGGTCGACCTCGTCCTGGACGCCGGGGGCACTCTGAAGGCCGAGCACGGCACCGGACGGGCCATGGCCCCCTTCGTCCGCCGCCAGTACGGCGACGAACTGTACGACGTGATGCGTGAGCTGAAGACACTGTGCGACCCGCACGGCGTGCTCAACCCGGGCGTGCTCCTGGACGACGACCCCGCCACACACCTGCGCAGCCTCAAGAGCGTTCCCGAGATCGACCCCGCCGTCGACGCCTGCGTGGAGTGCGGCTACTGCGAACCCGTCTGCCCCACCTCCGACGCCACCACCAGCCCCCGCCAGCGCATCGCCCTCCAGCGCGAGATCGCCCTGGCCACGGCCGCCGGAGACGAGCGACGCCGCCGCACCCTCGAGGCCGCGTACACCTACGACGCCGTCGACAGCTGCGCGGCCGACAGCCTCTGCCTCACCGCCTGCCCGGTCGCCATCGACACCGGCGCGGTCATGAAACGCCTGCGCGCCCAACGGCACAGCCCCCTCGCGCAGCGGGCCGGGAACGCCGCCGCACGGCACTGGGCGACCACCGTCAAGGGCGTGCGCGCCGCGCTGAACACCGCCGACGCCCTCCCGGTCCCCGTCCTGCGCGCTGCCACGGGCGCGGTCCGCAGGCTGGGGGCGGGGGAGCTGGTGCCGCTCTGGACCGACGACATCCCCCGCGGCGGCCCCGCCCGCCCTTCCGCCCGGCGCCCGGCCGGGCCCCGCGCGGTGTTCTTCGCCGCCTGCATCGGCAGCGTCTTCGCCCCCGAGGAGACTCCCACTGGCGCCACTGGTTCAGCGGCAGCCTTCCTCAGGCTGTGCGAACGGGCGGGCGTCCCCGTCACCGTGCCCGGTGAACTGGCCGGCCTGTGCTGCGGCACCCCCTGGCAGTCCAAGGGTTACACGACCGGGCACCGCACCATGGCCGCCCGCACCCTGAACGCGTTGTGGGAGGCAAGCGACCAGGGCCGACTGCCGGTGGTCTGCGACGCCTCCTCCTGCACCCACGGCCTGCGGCAACTGGCCGATGTCCTGCCGGAGCCCGACCGTACCCGCCTCGCGGCGCTCGACTTCGTCGACAGCGTGGCCTTCACCGCCGACCACCTGCTCCCCGCCCTGCCCCGGCCCCGCCGTCTCGCCACCCTCGCCCTGCACCCCACCTGCTCCACGGTGCACCTGGGCATCGACGACGCACTGCGCACCGTGGCCGCGGCCGTGAGCGACGAGGTCACCGTCCCCGACAACTGGGGCTGCTGCGCGTTCGCCGGCGATCGCGGCCTGCTCCACCCGGAGATCACCGCGAGTGCCACGGCCGCGCAGGCCGCGGACATCACCGCGCGGACGTACGACGCGTACGCCTCGTGCAACCGCACCTGCGAACTGGGCATGACCCGCGCCACGGGCCGCCCTTACCGGCACGTACTCGAACTCCTCGACGAGGCCACCGCCTGACCCCTCGCTGTCCCCTATACGGGCCGCCCTCCTTGTGGGGTTCGCACACATGTCGTGCTTGCCACCCCTTGCCTACGGTGTGCGCCCAGTGAGGAATCCGGCGACAGTGTGGACAGGGGTGGCGGGGACATGCCGCATCGAAACAGGCGGGCCGCCCGATGGCGGCTGTTGTTGGCTCTCCTGCTGGCGGCCGTGGCCGGGGTGCCTGCCGCGGGTGGTGTCGCGTCCGCCGCGGGGCTGCCCTCCTATCTCACCCAGGAGGCGACTTTCGGCACGGGTGCCGTCACGAACGGCTGGGAGCGCGTGGAGCGTTATCTCGACACCACCGCCGGATTCCGCGCCGAGGACTACCCGCCGGACGGCCGCGGTGATCAGGCCGGGCAGCGCGTGGCGTACTTCGGCGGCGTCAAGCGCCCGTCCTCCGGCCGCTTCCTGCTCTACTCGGCCCCCGGCTGGGACACGGGCACCCGGACCACGCCCGTTCTCCTCGTCCACGGGGCGAACGACACCGCGGACCGCGCCTGGGCCAATCCGGGCGAGGCAGGCGGCTACGGCTGCGGCGCCCTGTCCTGCCCGTCCACCGGACTGATGCAGTACCTGTCCGCACGCGGCCACCGCGTCTTCGCCGTCGGCTTCGCACACATGCAGGGCGACAACCTGATGCAGGCGCAGATCGTCGGCGACGCGATCGCCGTCATCAAGGCCCGGCTGGGTGTCGGCCAGGTCGACCTGGTCGGCTGGAGCAAGGGCGAGATCTCGGCCCGCGCCTATGTGTCCTCCGTGAAACCGAGCTGGGGACGGGCCTACGCCGGAGACGTGCGCAGGCTCATCACCCTCGGCGGCCCGAACGGCGGCTACGACTACCCGTACGCCCACGGCTGGGCGCATGACTTCTCCGTGTGGCCCGAGTGCGGGGGCAAGGTCAACGCTCCCTCCCCGCACTCCCACATGACCTGCTACGGGCTGTACACCGCGCACCCCGAGTTCTCGATGACCCCCTCCGGCGGGTACGACGACTACCCCGGCCAGCGCCAGATGCTGGCCCGCTGGGACGGGGTCTACGGAGTCGACGGCGCCGCGCAGGACTGGTACACGACGTACTACGGCGGCCAGGGCGTGTACACGGCGGGCAGCGGCATCCAGGCCGCCATCGACGCCGGCTCGCTGATCAAGCCGCTGCACAACGCCGGAGTGCCCGCCTCCGTCACCACCTATCTGCTGGCCGGTGGATCCCCCGACGTCGTCGGCATCTTCAACGAGAACCGCGGGCCCAGCGACGGTGTCGTCTTCGTCGACAGCGCGCTCGACACCACCGGCATCGCCAAGGTCGGCGGCACGGCCACCGTCGTCGGCGCCAACCACCTCGAACTGGGCTGGAACACCTCCGTCGCCGCCCAGGTGTCCGCCTGGCTCTCGTAGAGGGCCGCCCCATGGCTGAGAGCTCCCCAAAGGACCGCGCATGACCACGAGCACCACGAGCACCACGAGCACGACGGGCGGCCTCCGCACCCGCCGGGTGCCCACCGGGCGACTCACCGTCCGGATCACCGAGATCCGCGACGAGGGGGAGCCGGTCGTCTTCCTCCACGGCAACATCTCCGACGCCACCTTCTGGCGCACCACCCTGCCCCTGCTGCCCGGCCGCTTCCGGCCCATCGCACCGGACCTCCGCGGCTTCGGAGGCACCGACCCGCTGCCCATCGACGCCACCCGCGGCCTGCGGGACCACGCCGACGACCTCGCCGCACTGCTCGCGGCCCTCGGGATCGACCGGGCACACCTGGTGGGCTGGTCCATGGGCGGAGGCGTGGCCATGCGGTACCTCTGCGACCACCCGGCCGCGGTGCGCTCCCTGACCCTGGTCAACCCCGTCTCCCCGTACGGGTTCGGCGGGACGCACGGACCGGACGGAACCCTCAACTCCCCGGACGGGGCCGGTTCGGGCGGCGGCACGGCCAACCCGGAGTTCGTCGCCCGGATCGCCGAGGGGGACCGCGGCGAGGACTCCTCGCTCTCCCCCCGCGCCGTCCTCGCGAACTGCTACCTCAAGCCGCCGTGGCGCCCTGAGGGCGAGGACGAGTACGTCGAGTCCATGCTCACCACGCGGACCGGTGACGACCACTACCCGGGCGACATCGTCGCCTCACCCGCCTGGCCGGGCGTCGCACCCGGCACCCGGGGAGTCCTCAACTCCCTCTCCCCGCTCCACTCACGCCTCGACGAACTCCATCTGGTCCACCCCAAGCCCCCCGTGCTGTGGATCCGGGGTGAGGACGACGTCATCGTCTCGGACACCTCCATGTTCGACCTCGCACACCTGGGAGCGATCGGCGCGGTGCCGGGCTGGGACGGGACCCCGGCCCAGCCGATGGTGGCGCAGACCCGTCACGTACTGAACCGGTACGCGGCCGAGGGCGGTACGGTGCGGGAGGTCGTCGTGGACCACGCCGGGCACGCGGTGCACCTGCAACGCCCCGAGGAGTTCATCGAGGCACTCCTGGAGGTCCTCTCGGCATGACGGTGTGCGTCACCGCCCAGGGCGCCGTCCGCGGCCGTATCGGCGCGGCCGGCGTGACGTCCTTCCTGGGCGTTCCCTACGCCGCGCCGCCCTTCGGCCCCCGCCGCTTCCGGGCACCGGCTCCCCCCGAGCCATGGCCCGGAATCCGCGACGCAACGGCCTGTGGCCCGACCGCACCCCACGCCCCCTACGCACCGCCCTACGATGCTCTCGTCCCGGACGAGGTCGTCCCGGGTGAGGACTGCCTGAACCTGAACATCTGGACCCCCGCCCCCGAGCCGGGCGCGGGTCTGCCGGTGATGGTGTGGCTGCACGGCGGAGCCTTCACCAACGGCGCGGGCTCGGTGCCGGCGTACGACGGCAGCACCTTCGCCCGCGACGGCGTCGTCTGCGTCACCCTCAACTACCGCCTGGGCGCGGACGGTTTCCTGCACCTGCCCGGTGTCCCCGACAACCGTGGCCTCCTGGACCAGGTGGCCGCCCTGAAGTGGATCCGCGCCAACATCGCCTCCTTCGGGGGCGATCCCGGCCAGGTGACCGTCTTCGGCGAGTCGGCGGGCGCGATGAGCATCGGCCTCCTGCTGTCCACCGGCCGGGCGCGCGGACTCTTCCGCCGGGCGATCCTGCAGAGCGGCGCCTGCCACCACTTCCTGCGCCCCGCCTCGGCGGCCCTGATCGCCGCCCGGCTGGCCGCGAAGCTCGGCATCGAACCGACCCCCCGCTCCTTCGCCGCGATCCCCCTCACCGACCTCCTCACCGCACAGGCCGAACTCCGCGCCGAGGCGGGCGCGCGTCCGGACCCCGCGCTGTGGGGGGAGGCGGCGCTCAACATGATGCCGTTCGAACCGGTGGCCTCCGATCCGGTGCTTCCCGGCCCCGACTGCGGCGTCGACCTCCTGGTCGGCAGCAACCAAGAGGAATTCCGCTTCTTCCTGGTGCCCACGCAGCGCCTGGAAGCCGTCGGCGAGTCGCGGCTGCGCGCCGGGACGGCCGCCTACGGTCTGGACCCGGACCGGGCACTTCCCCTCTACCGCGCCGCCCGCCCCGGTGCCACCCCGGGCGAGCTCCTGGCCGCGGTGGCCACGGACTGGTTCTACCGGATTCCCGCCATCCGCCTGGCCGAGTCCGTTCCGGGCTCGTACCTCTACGAATTCGCCTGGCGCTCCCCGCGGTTCGGCGGCCGTCTCGGCGCCTGCCACACCCTGGAACTGGGCTTCGTCTTCGACCGCCTCCAGGACTCCTGGTACACCCCCCTGGTCGGCGACCACCCGCCGCAGGCCCTCGCGGACGCGATGCACCAGGCGTGGATCTCCTTCGCGAAAACCGGCGACCCCGGCTGGCCGCCCTACGACCCGGCCACCCGCACCACCCGAGTCTTCGCCGCCGACCCCGCCCTGCGGGACGACCCGCGCGAAGCGGAACGCCGACTCTGGGAAGGCGTGCGCTAGCCGTCACCGGGGACCGATCGCTCCAGGGCCACCACCGACACCCTCCGCCCCTCGAATAGTAGGTGTTTTTACAGACAACCGGCCAAAATGACTGCGCATGGCTGTAATTCAGCCAACGGACCCCCGTGCCGCACTAAGGTGGCCATGCTGAATGTGGACATGGGCAAGTTGGTCGGCTCTCTGTGACCCTGGAGGTCTGAGCATGCGGTCTTACCGGTTACACGACGGCCGTCGCGTATGGTGCACCAGTCCCGCCGAAGCCGGTTTGCTGTGGCGGGAGATGACGGCGGCGGACGGCTACTACCGGCAGGCGGCGGCGCGGCTGCGGCCCGGGGACACGGTGCTGGACGTGGGGGCGAACATCGGTCTGGCCTCGCTGGCCTTCGCCGGCGCCCAGCCCGCCGCGAGGATCACCGCCGTGGAGCCGGTTCCGGCGCTCTTCGACTGCCTGGAGCGGAATCTCGCCGACCAGGTGCCCGGCGCCCGGGCCCTGCGTGTCGCGGTGGGGGCCGCGCCCGGCCGGGCGAGCATGGTCTATTACCCCGGGGCCCCGGCGAACTCCAGCCTCTACGCCGACCGGGAGGCCGACGACCGCCTCAGCCGCACGTTCCTGCGCAACAGCGGTATTGACGAGGAGTCCGCCGAGGTGATCGTGGGGGATCTCCATGCCAATGGGGAGACGATCGACGTGGAGGTGACGACCGTCTCGGAGGTGCTGCGCGGCAGCGGGCTGACCGAGGTGACGCTGCTGAAGATCGACGTGGAACGCGCGGAGCGGGACGTGCTGGCCGGCATCGAGCCGGGGGACTGGCCCAGGATCGGCAGCATCGTCGCCGAGGTCGACGACGGGGCGCCCGGCGGTCTGGAGGCGTTCTGCAAGCAACTCCACGCCCAGGGCTTCACCACCCGCGTCCGCCAGGACGAGTCCCTGCGCGGTACGGACATTCACGAAGTGGACGCGGTGCGCGAGGTGTAGCCGGGTGGGCCCGGGGCCCGTGACAGGGAAATCCGTATCACAGGAAATGCTGCTGATCAGTGAACCGGAATACGGGGGGCACGACAGTTGTTGGTTGATGGTTCTACATCTCCGAGAACGTGTTGCAGGAATTTCTGTTGCATTCTCGTGACCGCTCATATAGGCTCTCCGGCGTGTGTTTATTAGTGCTGCGCCCTGAAGTGGGCGCGTATCTACCGCTTCTCTGCTGACGTCGAATAGCGGCGCATTCAGAAACCTCGCCGAATCCTTGATTTCCTGGGCTGTTGCCCGGTGAACCCCGTCCGGTCGTCCGGACTTCTTCTCTAGATTCCGGGGTTCCACTTTTCCCTGTTACTCCGAGTATTTCCGCGGCGGCGTCGGGCTGTGCCGAACGCCACCGTCGGCTCGACGCTGTTCTGGGACGGATATCGCATGACCGAATCGCGCAGCTCCACCGACACCTTCACCGGCACTTTCACGGATACCTTCACCGTCACGGCCGACAATCCTCTGCTGCGCGGTCATGTCGTGTACGGGCGGAGCCTGCTGCCAGGTGTCGGCTATGTGGACCTGGTGCTCCAGGTACTCGAACGGCACGGGTTGCGTGCGTCGGATGTGGAATTACGGAACCTCACCATTCTGGCGCCCCTGGTCGCCACCGCGGAGGACCAGGTGCAGGTCACCGTGGAGGGGCGTCCCGCGCCGGCGGGCGGATGGCGGATCGAGGTCCGCAGCCGACGCCCGCAGGACACCGCCGATGTCGCGCACGCCGTCGCGACCGCGCACCGCCGCACCGAGCCCCTCGCCGGGAGCCGCCTGCCGCTGCCGCTCACCGAAGCCGCCGAGACCATCCCGCTCGACCGGATCTACGCGTGGTGCGTCCGGCACCAACTGGTCCACTCGGGCCTGATGAAGATCGGCGGCGTGGTGCACCGCCGCACCGAGGACTGGATCGCCGAGCTGGAACTCCCCCCGGCCCACCACGACACGGCGGGCGCCTTCCTCTTCCACCCCGCGCTGTTCGAGTCGGGCCTGCTCGGTGGCGGAGTGGCCACCGGCCTGCTGCACGAGGGCGACGACGGCCCGGGGATGTATCTGCCGCTGGCATTCGAAGCGTTCCGGACGACGGCCTCCCTGGGCACCCGGTGCTACGTCAGGGTGCCGGCCGCGTCCGTGCGGCGGGACGACGAACTCATCCGGCTGACGGTGGAGTTCTACGACCAGACGGGGGCCAAGGTCGCCGAGGTCGGCCGGTTCGTCGCCAAGCGGGTCCCCGCCGCCTCCGCCCTCGACGTGCGCGAGCCCCGCCCCGCCCCGGAGGCCCCGGAGGCATCGGAGGCTTCGAAGGCCCCGGCCGCCCCCGCCGTCTCCCCGGCGCCTTCGGCGGCCGAGGCGCGACCCGCTCCCGCCACCGCCCCCGGGGACCTGGTGGCCGTCGTGCGGGACCTGGTCGCCGCCCGCCTGGGGCGGCCCGCCGGGCAGGTCGACATCCGGGCCGGCTACTACGAACTCGGGCTCGCCTCGGCAGACCTGATGACCCTGGTGACCGAGCTGGAGGACCGGCTGTCCTGCCAGCTCTCCCCGACCATCGTGTTCGAGCACAAGACGATCGGCGCACTCGCGGCCTGGCTGACGGAGCGCCTGCCGGCCCCCGACACGGCGGCCGGGCCCCCGGGCGAGGTCCCCTTCGAGGGCGGTGCCGACCCGCAGGAACCTTTCCCCGCCCTCGGCCGGGCGGTCGTGGAAGAGGTCTGCGCGCTGCTCGCGGTGGCGGCCGAGGAGGTGAACCCGGACGCCGATCTGGAGGAGTTCGGGCTCGGCTGGACGGAGCTGGCGAAACTGGCCGACCGGTTGAACGACCGCTACGGGCTGTCCCTCACGCCGGACGTCTTCCTGGAGCACCGGACCGTGCGGGCCGTGGCCGAGCACCTGGCCGGCGCCCACCGGGACCTCGGCGGCGAGCCGCCGGCCGGGGCCGCCGCCCGGACGCCGTCCGCGCCGCGCCCCCATCCGCTGCTGCACCGCCTCGCACCGGACGGGGAGGGCGACGGCAGCGTCGTCCACGAGACGCGCTTCACCGGCGACGAGTCGTTCCTGAGCGATCACCGGGTGCGGGGCAGCCGCGTGCTGCCCGCCGCCGCCCAGCTGGAGATGGCCCGCGCGGCGGTCGCCCGGGTCGCGGCCGGGGCCGGGGGGGCCACGGGGACGGCCGAGGAACTGGCCGACCGGGTGCGGCTGGACGACGTGGTGTGGCTGCGACCTGCCCTGAGCGGCGCGCAGGGGCTCGAGTTGCGCGTGGCCGTGCAGCCGCGGCCCGAGGGCGGCTATACGTACACGATCCACAGCCTCGCCGACGGCGAGCGCACCCTGTGCGGCCAAGGCCGGGCGAGCCTGCCGGAAGCCACCGACCGAGATCTGCCGTCACTGGCGGCGTTACGGGCGTCGTGTGCCGAGGCGGTGTTCCCCGCCGCGCGCGTCTACGAGCTGTACGCGCGGGCGGGCATGGACTACGGGCCCGCGCAGCGCTCCCTGGTGGAGCTGGGCGTGGGCACGGACGAGGAGGGACGGCCCCAGGCGCTGGCGGAGCTGCGGCTGCCGGCCGAGGCGGAGGCGGTGGGCCCGTGCCGGCTGCACCCGAGCCTCCTCGACGGCGCGCTCCAGGCCACCATCGGCCTGTGGCTGGCGGCGGCACCCGGTGGTGACGAGACGGCCGGCCCTTCCCTGCCGTTCGCCCTGGGACACCTCACCGCACCGGCCGACCTCCCCGCGAGGGCCTACGCCTGGGTCCGGCACCAGCGGGGGAGCGGAGACGGCCCGGCGAGCCGCCTGGACGTCACCGTGCTGGACGAGGACGGCCGGGTGTGCGCGGACCTGAGCGGACTGAGCACCCGGGCCCTGCGCCCGGCCGGGGACACGCCGGACACCGCGCCCGGGACGGCCCCGCGCCCCGACGTGGCCGAGCGCGCCGAGATGGCCGAGCGCCCCGGGCCCGCCGCGAGCGTTACCGCACGCGACCGGACGCACGCGGAGGGGCCGGGACCGGACCGCACCGACATCGCCATCATCGGCGTCAGCGGTCGTTACCCGGAGGCGGCGGACCTCGACGAGTTCTGGCGCAATCTCCGCTCCGGCCGGGACTGCATACGCCAGGCCCCCACGGAGCGCTGGGGCGACCGCGGATACGAGCGCGGCACGGGCGGCGGCGCGGACCCGGACACCTGGTGGGGAGGGTTCCTCGACGGCATCGACCGGTTCGACCCGCTGTTCTTCCAGATCTCCCTGCTGGAGGCCGACTACCTCGACCCGCAGGAGCGGCTGTTCCTCGAAGCCTCCCACCACGCCCTCGAAGACGCCGGATACACCGGCGAACGGCTCGGCCGGTCGGGCGACGTGGGCGTGTTCGCCGGCGTGATGTACCAGGAGTACCAGCTCTACGGCGCGCAGGCGCAGGAGCGCGGCCACCCGGTCGCCCTGTCCGGCAGCGCGTCGACCATCGCCAACCGCGTCTCGTACTTCTACGACTTCCACGGGCCGAGCATGGCCGTGGACACCATGTGCTCCTCCTCGCTGACCGCGATCCACCTGGCCTGCGAGGCCATCAGAACCGGCCGGTGCGAGGCGGCCATCGCGGGCGGGGTGAACCTCACCCCGCACCCCAACAAGTACCTGATGCTCGGCCAGCGCCGTTTCCTCTCCACCGACGGGCGCTGCCGCAGCTTCGGCGAGGGCGGCGACGGCTACGTACCGGGCGAGGGCGTCGGCGCGGTCGTGCTCAAGCCCCTGGCTCGGGCGGTCGCCGACGGGGACCACATCCACGGCGTGATCAAGGGAACCGCCGTGAACCACGGCGGGCGGAGCCCGGGCTACTCGGTACCCGACCCGGTGGCACAGGGCGAGGTCATCGCCGCCGCCCTGTCCGCCGCCGGCGTCGACCCGCGCGCGCTCAGCTACCTGGAGGCGCACGGCACCGGGACGGCGCTGGGCGACCCGATCGAGATCGAGGGCCTGCTCAAGGCCTTCCGGGCGGGCGGCGCCCCCCGGCACTGCGCGATCGGCTCGGTGAAGTCGAACATCGGTCACGGCGAGAGCGCGGCCGGCATCGCGGGGGTCACCAAGGTGCTGCTGCAGATGCGGCACGGGGAACTGGTGCCGAGCCTGCACTCCGCGACGCTCAACCCGCACATCGACCTCGACCCCACGCCGCTGCGGGTGCAGCAGCGCCTGGAGCCGTGGCGGCGGCCGGTGCTCCCGGCCGGCGGGGAGGAACGGACGTTCCCCAGGATCGCCGGGGTGTCCAGCTTCGGCGCCGGCGGATCCAACGCCCACGTCATCATCGAGGAGTACGTCCCGGCGCCCGCCCCCGGCGACGCGCTCCCGGCTCGCACCCTGCCCGCGCTGCTCGTCCTCTCCGCCCGCAGCGAGGACCAACTCGTGGAGCAGGCACGGAGACTGGCCGCCCGCTTGGCCGAGCTGACCGACGACGACCTGCTTCCCGTGGCCTGGACGCTCCAGACAGGACGCATGGCGCTGGAGGAGCGGCTGGCCCTCTCCGCCGCATCGCTGGACGACGCCAGGACGCGGCTGGAGTCGTTCGCCTCCGAGCCGGGGCGGCCCGGCCCGTGGGCCCGGGGCACGGCCCGCCCCGATGGGCAGCGGGGAGCCGCCGAGAGCGGCGAGGCGTTGGAGTCGGCCCTGCGGGAGTGGCGGGCCGGCGGCGCCCCCGACCGGCTGGCGGCCCTGTGGACCGGGGGCGCCGAGGTGGCGTGGGAGGCGGCGTACCCGCCCGGAACGCGCCCGCGCCGCGTCAGCCTGCCCGGCTACCCCTTCGCCCGCGACCGGTGCTGGCTGGACCTGCCCGCCGGCGGCGCCCCCGAGGAACCGCCCGCACCCCGCGCCGTGGCTCAGCCGGAGCCGGCGCGGTCCGAGGAGAGAGGCGCCGAGATGGCCGACGAGATGGTGTTGCTGCGCCCGGTCTGGGCGGCGCGCGAGATCGCCCCCGCCCAGCGGGAGACGTTCACCGAGCGGGAGGCGTTCGCCGAGCACCACCTGGTGGTGATCGGCCGGCTCACGGCCGAGGAGCGCGGCACCTTGGCCGCCGCGCTGCCCGCCCGCGTCGCCTGCCGGTTCGCGGAACTCGAAGAGGGCCCGCTGGACCGGCTGTTCACCGAGGTGACCCGGCAGGTCTTCGCCCTGACCCGGGAGATCCTGGAACGGGGCCCGCGACGTCCGGTGCTGCTCCAGGTGGCACTCGCCGGCGCCGCCGACGCGGACGAGCGGGACCGCCTCGCCTGCTTCGCCGGCCTGACGGGCCTGCTGCGGACGGCCGGCCTGGAGAACCCGGCCCTGCGCGGCCAGTACGTGGAGTGCCTGGACGGGGCGGCGCCGACCGCCCTGGCCGCCCGCCTGACGGCCGAGGCGGCCGCCCACGACCCCGAGCCCGAGGTCCGCTACCGCGACGGCTCGCGGTACGCGGGCGCGCTGGTGGAGATCTCCGCGCCCCGGCCCGCGCCCGCGCCGTGGCGGGAGGGCGGCGTCTACCTCCTGACCGGGGGCGCCGGAGGGCTCGGCCTGATCGCGGCGCGGGAGATCGGCGCCTCGGTCGGCCGGGCCACCGTGGTCCTGGTCGGACGCTCGCCCCTGGACGAGACGAGGCGCGCCGCGCTCTCCGCCCTGCGCGCCCAGGGCCTGACGGTGGACTACCGGCGCGCCGACGTGGCCGACCGGGCGTCGGTCGCCGCTCTGCTGGCCCATGTGGCCAGGGCCCACGGGCCGTTGACGGGCGTGCTGCACGCCGCCGGGGTCATCCACGACGGCTTCGTCATCCGCAAGACCCCTGAGGAGCTGGCCCGGGTGCTCGCGCCCAAGGTCGCCGGGCTCGTCCACCTCGACGAGCTGACCCGGGACCAGCCGCTGGAGACGTTCCTGTGCTTCTCGTCCGCCAGCGGTGCCTTCGGCAACCCGGGCCAGGCCGACTACGCCGCGGCCAACGCGTTCATGGACGCCTACGCGGACTACCGCGACCGCCTCGTCCACGCCGGTCTGCGCAGCGGCCGGACCGTGTCCGTCAACTGGCCGCTGTGGGAGGAGGGCGGCATGGGGGCCGGGGGAGAGGCCGGGGAGCGGCTGCGCGGCCTGGGCCTGGCTCCGCTCGACACCGCCCGGGGGCTGCGGGCTCTGCGGTGCGCCCTGGCCCCCGAGGACAACGGCCTCGACCACGGGCGGCTGCTGGTCCTCGCGGGCCGGCGCGACGCCCTGTCGCGGCTCACCGCGGACGGGGCCGGGGCATGGGCCGCCGCGGACGGGGACGCAGCCCGGCCCGCGGTCCCGGCCGCCCCACCGGCGGCTCCGGCCCCGGCACCGGCCGCGGGAGGGGGCGCGGACCGGGCGCTGGAGGACCGGGCGGTGGGCCGGCTGCGGCAGGTGCTGGCGGGAGCGATGAAGCTCGCCCCCGAGCGGCTGGACCCGGAGGTGCCCCTGGAGCGGTACGGGATGGACTCCGTCATCGCGGTGAACGTCGTCGCCGAACTGGAAGAGCAGTTCGGCACGTTGTCCCGGACGCTGCTCTTCGAGGCACCGACCGTCCGCGAGCTGGCGCGGTACTTCGCGGCCGAGCACGCCGCAGCCCTGCGCGCGCTGGTGGGCGAACCCGAACCCGCGCCCGAGCCCACGCCCGCGCCCGAGCCCCGGGCCGAGCCGGCCCCCGCCCTGGTCCGGGCCCCGGCACCGCCCCCCGCACCCGCCCTGGTCCGAGCCCCCGCGCCGCCCCCCGCCGACGCGCGGCGGCCCGGCGAGGGCGAGGAGATCGCGATCATCGGCCTCGCCGGGCGGTATCCGCACGCGGAGGACCTGGACGCCTTCTGGGCGAATCTCCGGGCCGGCAGGGACTGCGTCACCGGCGTTCCGGCCGACCGCTGGGAGCGCCTGTACGGCACCGATCCGGACCCGGCCGGCGCGGACCGCGCCATGTGGGGCTCGTTCCTGGACGGGATCGACCGCTTCGACCCGCTGCTGTTCGGCATCTCCCCGCGCGAGGCCGCGGCGATGGACCCCCAGCAGCGGCTGTTCCTGGAGACCGTGTGGCAGCTGCTGGAACAGGGCGGGGTGACCCAGGAGGTCGTGGAGCGGCGCTACGGCCGGCGCGTCGGCGTGTACGTGGGCGCCGCGTACCAGATGTACCGGGCGGACGGGTCCGACCCCGGGCTGGCGGCGCTCACCTCGGCGGCCTCGTACAACCTGATCGCCAACCGCGTCTCCCACTTCTTCGGCCTCGAAGGCCCCAGCCTGGCCGTGGACAGCATGTGCACCTCGTCGGCCATGGCCGTGCACCTCGCCTGCGCCGACCTGTGCCGGGGCGAGGCCGAGCTGGCCGTCGCCGGGGGCGTCAACCTGACGGTCCACCCGGACAAGTACCGGGCGCTGTCCGAGATGGGGCTGCTCGGCAGCCACCCGGGCAGCCGCAGCTTCCGCGACGGGGACGGCTATCTGCCCGCCGAGGCCGTCGGCGCGGTGCTGCTCAAGCCGCTTCGGGCGGCCCTGCGCGACGGCGACACCGTGCACGCCGTCATCACCGGCACCGCCTCCGCCCACGGCGGCCGGGCCACCGGCTTCATGACGCCGAGCCACCGGACCCAGGTGAACGTCATGCGGCGGGCGCTGGAGCGGGCGGGCGCCGAGCCGGGCTCGATCGGATACGTGGAGGCCGCCGCCAACGGCTCGCCGCTCTCGGACGAAGTCGAGGTCGGCGCACTGCGGGAGGTGTTCCGCGACGCGGCGGGGCCCGTGGCGGTCGGAACGGTGAAGTCCGGCCTCGGCCACCCGGAGGCGGCCTCCGGCATCGCCCAGCTCACCAAGGTCGTGCTCCAGATGCGGCACGAGGAGCTGCCGCCGCTGGCCGGGACCGGTGCCCCCAATCCCCACGTGAACCTCGACGGCACGCCGCTGCGGCTGTGCGAGGAGCCGGCGCCCTGGACCTCCGGCGAGCCGGCCGGCGAGGGGGGCCGGCCGGCGCCGCGCCGGGCGCTCGTCAACTCGGTGGCGGCCGGCGGCAGCCACGTCTGCCTGGTCGTCGAGGCGCCGCCGGCCGAGGCCGCCGCGCCGGCCACGCCGCCGGAGACGGGACCGCAGCTCGTGGTGGTCTCCGCCCACACCCCCGAGCGGCTGGAGACGGCGGCCCGGCGGCTGCACGACGCCCTGGACGGCGACGGCCCGATGGACCTGGCGGACCTCGCGTACACCTCGCAGGTGGGCCGCGAGGCCTTCCCCGAGCGCCTCGCCGTGGTGGCCCGCTCCCCCCGGGAGCTGCGGGACGCCCTGGCGCGCCATCTGGCGGGCGGATCGGGGGACGCGGACCAGGCCGCGCCGGTCCACCGGGGCAACGCCGAGGAGGAGTCCGGGCTGCTCTCCTCGGTCCTCACCGGGGCGCGCGCCGAGGCGTTCCTGACCGGCCTGGTCGAGGACGGCGACCTGGAGCAGCTCGCCCGGCTGTGGGTGCGGGGCGTCACGGTGCCGTGGCGCGGGCTGCACGACGGGCCACGCCGGCTGCTGCCGGTGCCGGCGACCGTCTTCGAACCGGGGAGCCACTGGCTCGGTCGTGACGCCCGCCCAGTACCCGTCCCGCCGGACCCGCCGGGCGGCCGGTCGGAGCCGGAGAGCGGCACGGAGACCGGCACGGAGGGCGACGGCGGGAACCACGCCGGGGACGGCGCCGAGCGGACCGTGGCCGCCGCCTGGTCGGAGGTGCTGGGGGTCGACTCCGACAGCCTGGGCGCCACCAGCAACTTCTTCACGCTGGGCGGGAACTCGCTGCTCGCCACCCGCCTGAGCAACCTCCTCAAGCGGAGGACCGGCGTGGACCTGTCCGTGCAGGCCGTCTTCGAGGCTCCCCGCCTCGCCCAGCTGGCGGCCGAGGTGGAGCGCCGCCTGCCGCCCGCGCCGGCGGACGCGGAAGCGGAAGCGCTCGACATCGACCTGGTCCTGGAGAGCATCGGCCGTATCGAGCGCATGACCGACGAGGAACTGCAGGCCCTGACCCATGAGAGCTAGCGCACAGGGGGAAACAGTGAGCGTCACCCGCCAGGACCTGATGCGGAAGATCCGGTCCCTCCCCGCCGACCGGCAGCGTGCGCTGATCGCGCTGCTCGGCCAGCAGGGCGTCGATCTCACGGGGCTCGACGCCGTCGACACCATCCCACGGGCGCCCCGCTCGGCCGACGACCCGGTCCGGCTGTCGTTCACCCAGCGGCGCCTGTGGTTCCTGGCGCAGCTCGAAGGCAGCGGCGCGCACCACAACATCCCGATGGCCATGCGGCTCACCGGCCGCCTCGACCGTCCCGCGCTGCTGCGCGCGCTCCACGAGGTGGTGCTCCGGCACGAGGTCCTGCGCACCCGCTTCGTGGACCGCGACGGAGTGCCGTACCAGCACATCGGCGACGGCGGCGACTTCCAGGTCCGCGAGGAGGACCTGGGCGACCCGGCGGACCTGCCGGGGATATGCGCGCGGGAGGCGGCCGAGCCGTTCGACCTGGAGCGCGGCCCGCTGATCCGGGCGCGGCTGCTGCGGCAGGCCGAGCGGGAGCACATCCTGCTGGTGACCATGCACCACAGCGTCTCCGACGGCTGGTCGGTGGGCGTCTTCGTCCGCGACATGACCGCGCTGTACGAGGCGTTCGCCACCGGCCGGCCCGACCCTCTGGAGCCGCTGCCCGTCCAGTACGCCGACTACGCGGAATGGCAGCGGCGATGGCTCGACGGCGAGGCACGGGCCCGGCAGGTGGAGTACTGGACCGGGCAGCTCGCCGGAGTCGATCCGACGCTGTCGCTGCCGGCCGACCGGGACCGCCCCCCGGCCAAGACGTACCACGGGGCGAGCGAGTCGTTCTCCTGCCCGGCCGAACTGCTGGGCGCACTGCGCGAGATCGGCGGCCGGTACGACGCCACCCTCTACATGACCCTGCTGGCGGCCTACGCCGTGGTGCTGCACGGCTACACCCGCCGCACCGATCTGGCCGTCGGCACGGTCGTGGCGGGCCGCGGCCGGCTCGAGGTGGAACAGCTCATCGGCTTCTTCGCCAACACCCTGGTGATGCGCGCCGACCTGTCGGGCGACCCGGGCTTCCCCGAGCTGCTGGCCCGGGTGAAGAAGACCGCCCTGGAGGCCTACGACCACCAGGACGTGCCCTTCGAGGCCGTGGTGGACTCCCTCCGGCTGGAGCGCAGCCTCAGCCATTCGCCCGTCTTCCAGACCATGTTCGTCCTCCAGGAGGCGCTCACCGCGCGCGAGTTCCGGGTGGGCGAGCTGTCCGTGTCGCCCGTCGAGTCCGACGTCAGCCACACCGAGTTCGACCTCACCCTCGACCTGCGCGAGACGCCTGACGGGCTCGCGGGCACCGTCGAGTACAACACCGACCTGTTCGACCGGGACACCATCCGCCGCTTCATCGGCCACTACACCACGGTGCTCGCCGCCATCGCGGCCGACCCCACGGCGCGTGTCTCCGGGCTCGGCATGCTCGGCGAGGAGGAGCTGCACCAGGTCCTGGAGGGCTGGAACGACACCGCGCGCCCCTTCTCGGACGACCGCTGTTTGCACGAGCTGTTCGAGGCCGAGGTGGCGCGCCACCCCGACCGCATCGCACTGGAGGACGGCGAAGGCACCTGGAGCTACGCCGAGCTCGACGCCTGGGCCGACCGCGTCGCCCGCGGCCTGCGGCGGCACGGGGTGGGACCGGACACGCCGGTCGGCCTGTGCGCGGAGCGCTCACCCGAGATGGTCGCCGCCATCCTCGGCATCCTCAAGGCCGGGGGCGCCTACCTGCCCATCGAGCCGTCCTACCCGGGCGCCCGCATCGCCGACCTCGTGGCGAGCTCCCGCGTCGACGTGGTGCTCACCCAGCCGCACATCGAGCCCGAGCCCCTCAAGGGCGCCACGCATGTACTCACCCTGCACCGCGACGGCGCCCTGCGGGACGCCACCGGGCGGGACGCCGGGGAACGCGCGGACGGCCTCCCGCCGGCCGGGCCGGCACCCGGCCCGGGCCACCTGGCGTACGTCATCCACACCTCCGGCTCCACGGGCCGCCCCAAGGGCGTCATGATCGAGCACCGGGCGGCGGTCAACCGCATCGAATGGATGCAGAACGAGTACCGCCTCACCGAGGACGACGTCGTCCTCCAGAAGACCCCCTTCAGCTTCGACGTGTCGGTGTGGGAGTTCTTCTGGCCGCTGCTGTCCGGCGCACGCCTGGCCGTCCTGGAACCGGAAGCCCACCGCGACCCCGGCCGCCTGCTCTCGGCCATCCAGCGGTTCGGCGTGACCACCGTGCACTTCGTGCCCTCCATGCTGCGCCAGGTGGTGGCCGAACCCGGCTGGTCCGCGTGCACCTCCTTACGCCGGGTCTTCAGCAGCGGCGAGGCCCTGCCGCCCGACGTGTGCGCCGACCACTACGCGCGCCACACCGCGCCCCTGCACAACCTCTACGGGCCCACCGAGGCCGCCGTCGACGTCAGCCACTGGACCTGCCCGGCCGGCGCGGCGCCGCGTACCGTGCCCATCGGCAGGCCGATCCAGAACATCCGGCTCTACGTCCTGAACGATGCCCTCCGGCCGCAGGGCATCGGCTGCGCCGGCCAGCTCTACATCGCCGGCGCCGGCCTCGCCCGCGGCTATCTGCACCAGCCCGAGCTGACGCGGGAACGGTTCGTGCCGGACCCCTTCACCGCCGAGCCGGGCGCCCGGATGTACCGCACCGGGGACCTGGCGCGATGGCTGCCCGACGGCACCCTGGAGTACCTCGGCCGCGCCGACGACCAGGTCAAGCTGCGCGGCTTCAGGGTCGAACCGGGCGAGATCGAGCGCCGGCTGGCCGAGCACCCCGCGGTGCGGGCGTGCGCGGTGGTCCTGCGCGAGGACCAGCCGGGCAACCCGCGGCTGGTCGCCTACACCGTCCCGCACGACGAGCGGCCACCGGCCGACCTGCGCACCGAACTGGCCCGGCACTGCGCCGGCACGCTGCCCGAGTTCATGGTGCCGAGCGCCTTCGTGACGCTGGACGCCCTGCCGCTCACCGCCAACGGCAAACTCGACCGCAAGGCCCTGCCCGCCCCCGGCATCGAGGCGTTCGCCCGGCGCGACTACGTGGCGCCGGGCACCGCCACCGAGCGGCTGCTCGCCACGCTGTGGGCCGAGTCGCTGGGCTTCGACGAGGGACGCGTCGGCGCCACCGACAACTTCTTCGCCCTCGGCGGCCACTCCCTGCTCATCACCGTGCTCGTGGCCCGGCTGCGGGCACACGGCCTGCCCGCCACCGTGCGCGCGGTGTTCGCCGCGCCGACCCTGGCGGACCTGGCGGCGGAACTCGACGCGGCCGAGGCCGGCCCCGGCTACGACGTGCCGCGGAACCTGATCCCCCTCGGGTGCGAGCGCGTCACCCCCGACATGCTCCCCCTGGCCGAGCTGAGCCAGGACCAGATCGACGCCATCGTGGCCACCGTGCCCGGCGGCGCGCCCAACGTCCAGGACATCTACCCGCTGGCCTCCGCCCAGGAGGGAATCCTCTTCCACCACCTGCTGGACCCGGCGAGCGACCCGTTCCTGGTGTCCATCCTGCTGGTCGCCGACGACGAGGAGGCCTGCGCCGCGTTCACCGGGGCGGTCCAGGCGCTCGTCGACCGCCACGACGTGCTGCGCACCGCCGTGCTCACCGCCGACCTGCCCGAGCCCGTCCAGGTGGTGTACCGCACGGCCCGCCTGACGGTGCGGCGCACCCGGCTCGACCCGGGCGAGGACGCCGAGCGCCAGGCGCGCGCCCTGCTGGAGAGGCTCGACGGGATGGCGGTCGACCGGGCGCCCCTGCTGCGCCTCGTCGTCGCCGAGGACCCGGGATCGGAGCGGCGCTACCTGCTGCTGACGGCCCACCACCTGATCGAGGACGCCACCTCGCTGCGGCTGACCCTGGAGGAGCTGGCGGCCCACCTGACGGGCCGCGCCGAACTGCTCGCGGCGCCCGCCCCGTACCGCGACTTCGTCGCCCACACCGTGCACCAGCTCGCCTCGGACGACGCCGAGAGCTACTTCGGCGCCACCCTCGGGGACGTCACCGAGCCGACCACGCCGTTCGGACTGACCAACGTGCGCGGGGACGCCCACCGGTACCCGCAGCTGCGCCGCCCCCTGCCCGAGGACCTCACCCGCGAGGTGCGCGACCGGGCGCGGCGCCTGCGCGTCAGTCCGGCCTGCCTCTTCCACGCCGCCTGGGCGTGCGTCGCCGCCGCCACCAGCGGGCGCGACGACGTGGTGTTCGGCACCGTGATGTCGGGCCGTCTGCAGGGCGTGCCCGGCGTGGAGCGGATGCTGGGCAACTTCGTCAACACCCTTCCGCTGCGCGTGCGACTGGCCGGCCGGACCGTCCGCGACCTGGTCGCGGACGTGGACGCCGGGCTCCAGGAGCTGATCGCCCGGGAACAGAGCCCGCTGAGCCTGGCGCAGCGGTGCAGCGGCATGGACGGCGACACCGCGCTGTTCAGCTCGGTCGTCAACTTCCGCCACTTCGAACGCGGCGACGCGGCGGCACCCCGGCTCGAGGACCACGGACTGCGCTGGCTGGGCGAGGCCGACGCGATCAACTACCCGCTGACCGTCTCGCTCGACGACTTCGGCGGCGAACTGTCGCTGCACGTCATCGTCGAGGACGCGGTGGAGTGCGAGGCGATCGCGGGCTACGTCGAGACCGCGCTGTCCGGGATCGTCCGGGCCCTCGCCGAGGACGACGGCGCGGCGACCGGCGCGCTCGACGTGGGCGTCCTGCCCGCCGCCGAGCGGCGGCGACTTGTGGTGGCCGACAACGAACGGCCGCCGGGCCTCGCGTCCCCCGACCGGTGCCTGCACGAGTGGTTCCAGGACGTGGCGGCCGGGTCGCCCGACGCCGTGGCGGTGGAGTGCGCCGACCGGTCGCTGACGTACGGCGAGGTGAACGAGCGGGCCAACCGGCTGGCGCGCCACCTGCGCGACCTGGGGGTGGGCCCCGATGTGCTGGTGGCCCTGTGCCTGCCGCGCAGCGAGCAGATCGTGGTCGGCGTCCTCGCGGTGCTGAAGGCGGGCGGCGCGTACGTACCGCTCGACCCGGCCCTCCCCGTCGAGCGGCTGGACTTCGTGCTGCGGGACAGCGCGCCCCGGGTGCTGCTGGTGGACGGCCAGGCCCCCGACGGCCTGGCGGACCCCGGCATCCCGGTGGTCGACCTGCGGGCCGACGCCGCGCGGTGGGCCGACCGGCCGGAGGGCGATCTCACGCGCGCCGAGGTGGGCTCCTCGCCCACGGACCTGGCCTACGTCATCTACACCTCCGGCTCGACCGGCACACCGAAGGGCGTGCTGGTCGAACACCGCAACGTGACCCGGCTGTTCACCGCGACACAGGAGTGGTTCGGCTTCGGCGGCGAGGACGTGTGGACCCTGTTCCACTCGTTCGCCTTCGACTTCTCCGTGTGGGAGATCTGGGGCGCGCTGCTCCACGGTGGCCGCCTGATCGTCGTGGAGCACGCGGTGACCCGCAACCCCGCGGAGTTCTACGACCTGCTGTGCTCGGCCGGCGTGACCGTGCTGAACCAGACGCCCAGCGCCTTCCGGCAGCTCATCGCGGCCCAGGGCGAGGACGGCGCGCCGCACCGGCTGCGCGCGGTCGTCTTCGGCGGAGAGGCCCTGGACGTCGCGGCACTGACGCCGTGGATGTCCCGCCCGGTCAACCGGGACACCCAGCTGGTCAACATGTACGGGATCACCGAGACCACGGTCCATGTCACCTACCGGCCGCTGTCCGAGGCCGACACCCGGGGCTCGGCGAGCCCCATCGGACACCGCATCCCGGACCTGCGGACCTATGTGCTTGACCAGCATGGCAGGCCGGTCCCGGCCGGAGTGGCGGGCGAGCTGTACGTGGGCGGCGAGGGCGTGGCCCGCGGCTATCTGGGCCGCCCCGAACTGACCGCCGAGCGCTTCCTGAGCGACCCGTTCCACGGCGGCCCCGACGCGCGGATGTACCGCACGGGCGACCTGGTGCGGCGGCTGCCCGACGGGTCGCTCGAATACCTGGGGCGCAACGACGACCAGGTCAAGATCCGGGGCTTCCGCATCGAACTCGGCGAGATCGAGGCCGGGCTCTCCCGGCACGACGCGGTGGCCCAGGCCGTCGTCGTCCCGCATGAGACCACCGACGGCAGCCGCGCGCTCGTCGCCTACGTCAGCCCGACCGCCCGCTGGCTGGACGGCGCCGCCGAGGAGATGAACGCCGACCTGCTCGACCAGTGGCAGCGGGTCTTCGACGACCAGTACGCCGGGGCCCCGCGCGACGCCGCCGACGACCTGAACCTGGCCGGCTGGGACAGCAGCTACACCGGCCGGCCCGTCCCCGAAGCCGAGATGCGCGAGTGGATCGACGGCACCGTCCGCCGCATCGAGGAGCTGCGGCCCAAGCGCCTGCTGGAAGTCGGCTGCGGCACCGGGCTGCTGCTCTTCCGCTACGCGGAGGCCTGCCAGTCGGTGCACGCCCTGGACCTGTCGGCCCGGGCACTGGACGGCGTACGGCGGGGAGTGGAGCGCCGGGGCTGGTCACACGTCACGCTGAGCGAGGGCGACGCGCTGTCCGTGGGCAACCTGCCGAAGGCCGCCTTCGACACGATCGTGATCAACTCGGTCGTCCAGTACTTCCCCAACCGGCTCTACCTGGAGGAGGCCCTCACCGGGCTGCTTCCGCTCCTGGAGGACGGCGGGCGTGTCCTCATCGGCGACGTGCGGAACCTGGACCTGCTCCCGGCCCACATCGGCGCGATCGAACGCAGCCGCCCCGGGGGCCGCACCACCGCCGGAGCGCTGGCCGCCCAGGTGCAGCGCCGCCGCCGGCAGGAGTCCGAGCTGCTGCTGAGCCCCACGTACTTCACCAAGCTGCCCGAGCGGTTCCCGGAGCTGGGCGCCGTCGACCTGATGGTCAAGCGCGGCGTGGGCGACAACGAGATGCTGGCCTACCGGTACGACGTGGTCCTCACCAAGGGGCCCGCGCTGTCCGTCGAGTCCCCCGAGCCCGTCGTCTGGCGGCAGGCCGCCACCCCGGCGGAGCTGCGCGCCCTGCTGGACGACGACGCCCCCGACCACTTCGGCGTCACCGGCCTGACCAACCCCCGCGTCGCCGACGACGTGCGGATCTGCGAGGAACTGGCGCGCTTCTCACCCGCCCGGGAGATCGAGCCGCTGCGCGACGGGGCCCGGCTGTCCGCGCGGGCCGCGGAGGAGACGCGTGCGCTGGAGGCGGCCCTGAGCCACGCCGAGGAGCTCGGCTACCAGGTGGCGGCCACCTGGTCGCAGGACCGGCTCGACGGCCTGGACCTGGTGTTCCGCAGGGGCGAGCCGCCGCGCGCCCGGGCCCGCGCCCCCTACCGCGCCACCCACTTGGCGAACTTCCCGAGGATCGGTGACGTGGGCCCGTCCATGGCCCGCACCCTCAAGGAGCACCTGTCCGCCGCCCTGCCGGAGTACATGGTGCCCAGCGGGTTCGTGCTCCTGGAGGAGCTGCCCCTCACCCCCAACGGCAAGGTCGACAAGCGGGCGCTGCCCGAACCGGACGAGGACGACGTGGCCAAGGAGGTCTACGTCGCCCCGCGCACCGACACCCAGCGCGCGCTCAGCGCGCTCGTCGCGGAGGTCCTCGGGCACAGCCGCGTCGGCATCCGGGACAGCTTCCTCGACCTCGGCGGACACTCCCTGATGGCCGTACGGCTCGGCATGCGGGTCAAGAAGGAGATGGGCGCCGCACTGCCGCTCCAGCTCATCCTCTCCGGCGCCACCGTGGAGGAGATGGCCGAGGCGCTGGAGCCGGTGCCGGCCGCCGCCGAGGCCACGGGCGAGGCCGCCGGGCAGGAGGCCGCCGGGCAGGGAGCCGTTGAGCAGGAGGCCGCCGGGCAGGAGGCCGCCGGGCAGGGAGCCGCCGGGCAGGAGGCCGCCGCCGGCCGCGAGGGCGAGGAGGCGCCCCTGGCCCCGCTCCAGCGGGACCTGTGGTTCCTGAACCGGCCCGAGCACCTGGGCAGCGCCCACGACAACGTCCAGATCGTCTTCCGCGTCGAGGGCCCCCTGGACCGCGACGCCTACGCGCGCGCCGTCCGGGCACTGATCGAACGCCACGAGGTGCTGCGCACCGGCTACATCCGCCGCGACGGCACCGTCACCCAGCGCGTGAACGACGCCACCGGGTTCGAGATGCGCGTCCTCGAGACCGGCGACATCGGCGACGAGGCCCTCGCCGAGTGGCTCGCGGCCGAACGGGCGCGCCCCTTCCCACCGGAGGGCCGCCACCAGCTCCGCGCCCACCTGCTGGCCCAGTCGGACGACCGGCACGTCGTCGTCCTCACCCGGCCCTGGGGGGTCTTCGACGGCTGGTCGGTGCGGATCGTGCTGTCCGAACTGCTCGCCCTCTACCGCGCGTTCAGCCGGGGCGAGGAGCCGGAACTGGCGCCCCTGCCGCTCCAGTACGCCGAGGCCGCGCGCCGGCGCGCCGCGACGGACCCCGCAGAACTCGACCGCCAGCGCGCCTACTGGCGGAGCCGGCTGGCCGGCCTGCCCGCGTGCCTGTCGCTGCGCACCGACTACCCGCGGTGCCCGGTCAAGTCCTACCGGGGCTCCTCGGTGGACTTCGGGGTCGGGTCCGACCTGCTGACCCGGCTGCGCCGGCTCGGCCAGGAGCACGGCGTCACGCTCTACATGACGCTGCTGTCGGCGTTCGCCGTCCTGGTGGGCGGCCACGCGGACGACCACGACCTCGCGATCGGCTCACCGGTCACCAACCGGCCCACGGCCGAGGAGGAACGTGTCGTCGGCTACTTCGTCAGCACGCTGGTGATGCGTCTGAAGGCCACCCCCGAGCGCGCCTTCACCGACGTCCTGGCGCAGGCCCGGGAAGTCGTCTCGCAGGCCCACGACCACAAGGACGTGACCCTCGCGGATCTCGTCACCGCCCTGGCGCCCGAACCCGATCCGGCGTACTCCCCGCTGTTCCAGGTGATGTTCAACCTGATCCCCTCCCCGGAACCCGAGGCGGAGGCGGCGGACGCGGACGGCGAGCCGGGGGACCTGGCGATCGTGCCGCTGCCGGCCCACCCCGGCACGGCGAGGTACGACCTCACCCTCACCGCGCAGGAGACGGCCTCGGGGCTGCACGGAACCCTGGAGTACAGCACCGACCTGTTCACCTCGCGGACCGCCGAGGGCATGGCCCGGTCCTACGAGCTGCTGCTCGACCGGATCGCACGGGCCCCGGAGAGCGACCTGGCACACCTGTGGGCGCAGACGAACACCAGCGAAGGGGAGCAGACCCGGTGACCAGTCCGCACCTCCCCGAGGACGCGCCGGTGGCCGAGACCGATGTCGCGATCATCGGCATGGCGGGGCGTTTCCCCGGCGCCGACGACCTGGACTCCTTCTGGCGGCTGCTCAGCGAGGGCCGCGAGGGCATCACCCGCTTCAGCCGCGAGGAACTGGCGGCGGCCGGGATCCCCGCCCGGCTGCTGGACGACCCCGCGTACGTCCCGGCGCACGGCGTGATCCCGGACGTGGACCTCTTCGACACGGGGTACTTCGAGCTGACGCCGGCCGAGGCCGACATCACCGACCCCCAGCACCGCCTGCTGCTGACGACCGGGCACGCCGCCCTGGAGCACGCCGGCTACGACCCGTCCCGCTTCGGCGGGCTGATCAGCGTCTACGCCGGCGCCGCGATCAACACCTACCTCCAGCAGCAGGTCCTGCCCCGCGTCGACCAGACCACCACCTCGAACCACTTCGCGGTGATGGTCGGCAACGACAAGGACTTCCTGGCCACCAGGCTGTCCTACAAGCTCGACCTGAAGGGGCCGAGCTACGCCGTCCAGACGGCCTGCTCCACCGGGCTGGTGGCCGTCCACCTCGCCTGCCAGGGGCTGATCAACGGCGAGTGCGACATGGCCCTGGCCGGGGGCGTCACCGTCAAACTGCCGCAGACGCGCGGCTATCTCTACGAAGAGGGCGCGATCCTGTCCCCGGACGGGCATGTGCGCGCCTTCGACGCCGACGCCGGCGGCACCGTGCTCGGCAACGGCGTGGGCGTCCTGGTGCTCAAGCCGCTGCGGGACGCCCTCGCCGACCGCGACACCGTCCACGCCGTCATCAAGGGCACGGCGACCAACAACGACGGGTCGGGCAAGGTCAGCTTCGCCGCGCCCGGCGCGGCCGGACAGGCCACCGTTATCCGCGAGGCGCACGCCGTCTCCGGCGTCGACCCGCGCACCATCGGCTACGTCGAGGCCCACGGCACCGGCACCAGGCTGGGCGACCCGGTCGAGGTCGCCGCCCTGACCAAGGCGTTCCGGGCGGCCACCCCCGACACCGGCTTCTGCGCGATCGGTTCGGTCAAGTCCAACATCGGCCACCTCGACGCCGCCGCGGGCGTCGCCGGCCTGATCAAGACCGTGCTGATGATGAAGCACCGCACACTGGTGCCCACGCTGAACTTCCACGCGCCCAACCCCGCCATCGACTTCGCCGCCGGCCCGTTCACGGTGAGCACCGCCACCGCGCCCTGGACCGGGGACGGACCGCTGCGGGCCGGCGTCAGCTCCTTCGGTATCGGCGGCACCAACGCCCACGCCGTGCTGGAGCAGGCGCCGCCGGCGCCGGCCACCGGCGACTCGCGCCCCGCCCAGGTGCTGGTCCTCTCCGCCCGGACGCCCACCGCGCTGCGCACGGCCGCCGACCGACTGGCCGAGCACCTGGAGAGCGGGCTCGCCGATGAGGGGGCCGCGGCGTTGGCCGACGTCGCCTACACCCTGGCGGTGGGCCGGCGGGCCCACGAGTACCGGCTGGCCGTCCGCGGAGCCGACCGCGCGGGCCTCGCGGGCGCGCTGCGCACGGCGCCGGTGCCCGCGGAGCCCGGCACCGGCGAGGTGTCCCTCGTCTTCGCCGAGCGGGTCGAGGGCGCGGCGGAGCTCGCGGAGGCATGGGGCGCCGCCGAGCCCGCCTTCGCCGAGCACTACACGGCGGCGCTGGCCGCCGGCGCCGGTGAGCGGGGCGAGAGCGGACAGGCGTTCGCCCTCCAGTACGCGCTGGGCCGGCTCTGGCTCGGCTGGGGGCTGCGGCCGGTCGCGGTCCACGGCGACGGCCCGGCCGCCCTGGCGGCCGCGTGCGTGACCGGGGCCCTCCCCCTGGCCGACGGCGCCGCCCGGGCGGCCGCGGCCGCCGCCGAGCCGCCCGTACCCGCCGAGCCGCCCGTACCCGCCGGGGGGTCCCGGATCGCGTTGCGCGGGGCCCGGGAAGAGGTGCGCGGCCTGGCCCTGGGGGCGGCCGACGGCCCCTGGGACGCGGTCGCCCGCGCCTGGGCCGCCGGGGCCGAGGTCGACTGGGCCGCCTGGTTCGCCGGGCAGGACCGGGGCCGGGTGCCGCTGCCGACCTACCCGTTCGAAGGCCGCCGCTGCTGGATGGACGGCCCGGCGACCCCCGGCCCGCACGCCTCGGACGCGGCCGGGAGCGGGCGGGGGCCGCACCCCCTGCTGGACGAGAACGTCTCCACCCTGGACACCCTGGCCTACCGCTGCACGCGGTCGGGCGCCGAGTTCTACCTGGCCGACCACCGGGTCGGGGGCGAGCCCGTGCTGCCGGCGGTCGCCTACCTGGAACTGGTCCGCGCGGCGGGCGAGCTGGCCGTCGGCGGGCCGGTCCGGCTGCGTGGCGTCTCCTTCGACCGTCCGCTGTCCTTCGCCTCGGGCCCCCGCACCGCCCTGGTGTCCCTCTGGGGCGACCACGACGGCCTCGGCTTCGAGGTCACCGAGGAGGACCGCGTCCACGCGGCCGGCGAGATCCACCCCGAGCCGGCCGGGCCGGCCGATCCGGTCGACCTGGTCGCCGTGGCCGGCCGCTGCCCCGAGGCGATCGGCGGGTCCGACGCCTACGACCTGCTGCGGGCGCGTGGCCTGGACTACGGGCCCCGGATGCGCTCCCTCACCGAGGTGACCCTCGGCGAGCGCGAGGCCCTGGCCACCCTCGAACTCCCCGACGGCGCCTCACTGGACGGCGTGCGGCTGAACCCGGCCGTGCTGGACGGGGCCCTGCATGCCGTGGTGGTGCTGCTCGCCCGGTCCTACGGGGAGGCGGCCGGCGGCTTCCTGCCCATGGCGCTCGGCGAGCTGACCGTCCACGCCCCGGTCACCGGGGCCTGCCGCGCCCATGTGACGGTCGACCGGCTCACCGACCGCGCCGCGCGCGCCGAGGTGACCGTGCTGGACGCCACCGGGCAGCCGCTGGCCCGACTGCGCGACCTCACCGTACGGGTGCTGGACCGTGCCCGCCCCGCCGGATCGGCGCTGCTGGTCCGCCGCTGGACCGCGGCCCCCGCCAAGGACGCCGAGGACGCCGGGCGGCGCGTCGCCACCGGGGCCGTCGTCGCCGCCGACCCGGCCCGCCGCGCCGCGCTGGCCGAGCCGCTGACCGCCCGGGGCGCCGGGGAGGTCGCCGCGTACGCCCCGGGCGCTGAGGACGGGATACCCGGGGTCCCGGACGCCGTCCTGGTGGACGAGCCCGACCCGGCGGACGTCCTGCGCCTGGTGCGGCGGCTGCTGCGGAACCGCCCCACCGCTCCCGTCCGGGTCCTGCTGATCCACCGCCACGACGCGGACGGGGCACGGCCCGAACGGGCGGCGCTCGGCGGCTTCGCCCGGACCGTGCGGGCCGAGAACCCGCTGCTCGCGCTCCAGGTCATCGGGGTGGACCAGGACGTGGACGAGGCCGGCGAGGCCACGGCCCTCGCCGCCGAGCTGGCCGGGGACGGCCGTGACGTGGAGGTCGGCTACACCGGGTCGGGGCGGCAGGTCCCGCACGCCGTCCAGGCCCCCCGCACCGAGCCCGCGCCCGTACGCGCCGACGGGGTCTATGTGATCAGCGGCGGGGCCGGGGGACTGGGCCGGCTCGTCGCCGGCCGGCTGCTGGAGCGGAACGCGGGACGGGTGGTGCTGCTGGGCCGCGGATCGGGGCCCGCCCCCGGCGAGCTGGACGAGCGGATCGCGTACCGCCGGGTGGACGTCGGCGACGCCCGGGCCGTCGCCGCCTGCCTGACCGCCGTCCGCGAGGAGTTCGGGCCGGTCAACGGCGTCGTCCACGCCGCCGGGGTGCTGCGCGACGGCTTCGCGCTGACCAAGTCCGCCGACGACCTCGCCGCCGTGCTGGCCCCCAAGGCGGCCGGACTGCGCGCGCTGCTCGACGCCACGGCGGACGACCCGCTGGACTTCTTCGTCGCCTTCTCCTCGATCGCCGCCCACATCGGCAGCGCGGGACAGGCCGACTACGCCTACGCCAACGCCTTCCTGGAGGCGTACGCCGAGCGCCGCCCCGGCCTGACCGCGATCGCGTGGCCGCTGTGGGCCGAGGGCGGCATGCGCCAGCCGCCCGAGGTGACGGCCGAGATCGCCGCCCGCACCGGCTTCGGGGTGCTGCCCACCCAGGCCGGGCTCGCCCTCTTCGAGCAGGCGCTCGGCGCCCCCGGCGCCCTGGTCGCCGCCTACGGCGACACCGACGCCATCGTCGCCGCGCTGGCCGCCCCCGCCCCGGCCGACCCGGCGCCCCCGGCCGCTGCCCCCGCCTCCGGTGCCCCCGGCGCGGGGGACGCCGGCGCGGGGGACGCCGACCGGGCACGCGCCGCCGCCCTGCGGCTGCTGCGCGAGCTGATCGCCCAGGAGACACGCCTCGAGCCGGGCGAACTCGCCGAGGACACCCCGTTCGACCGCTACGGCATCGACTCGCTGCGCATCACCCGGCTCAACGCGGAACTGGAGCGCCACTTCGCCGGCCTGTCCAAGACGCTGTTCTTCGAGTACGCCACCCTCGGCGAGCTGGCCGACTACTTCGCCGGCCACCACGCGGCCGAACTGACGGAAACCCCCCGGCCCGAACCGGACGCCCCCCGACCCGGACCGGAAGCCTCCGCCGCGCCCGCCGGCGCGCCTCGCGTGCCGCGCCGCGGCAAGGCCGTCCGGGCGCCCCGCGCCGCCCGGCCCGCGCCCGGGGACGACGACCACCGGATCGCGGTCATCGGCCTCGCGGGCCGCTACCCGATGGCGGACGACGTGGACGAGTTCTGGACCAACCTGCTGGAAGGCCGCGACTGCGTCACCGAGATCCCCGCGGACCGGTGGGACCGCGACCGGTGGTACGACCCGGATCCGGCGGCGCCCGGTCTCGCCCACACCCGGTGGGGCGGGTTCCTGAGCGACGTGGACCGCTTCGACCCGCTGTTCTTCGGTATCTCCCCGCGTCAGGCCGAGCTGATGGACCCCCAGGAGCGGCTGTTCCTGCAGAACGCCTGGCATGTGCTGGAGGACGCCGGCTACCGGCGCGCCGACCTGGCCGGTCGCCCGGTCGGCGTGTACGTCGGCGTGATGTACGGCGAGTACCAGTTCCAGGGCGCCCTGGACGCGCTGCGCGGCGGGCGGCCGCTCACCGGCTCGTCCTTCGCGAGCATCGCCAACCGGGTCAGCCACCAGTTCGACCTGGCCGGCCCGAGCCTGGCGCTCGACACCATGTGCTCCTCCTCGCTCACCGCGATCCACCTGGCGTGCGAGAGCCTGCGCAGCGGCGAGAGCGAACTGGCGATCGCCGGCGGGGTCAACGTCTCGATCCACCCGTACAAGTACGCCTTCCTCAGCCAGGGCCGCTACCTGTCCTCCGACGGCCGCTGCCGCTCGTTCGGCGCGGGCGGCGACGGCTATGTGCCCGGCGAGGGAGTCGGCGCCGTCCTGCTCAAGCCCTACCGGCAGGCCCTCGCGGACGGGGACCGGATCCACGGGCTCATCCTCGGCAGCGCCGTCAACCACGGCGCCCGGACCAACGGCTACACCGTGCCCAGCCCGCACGCGCAGGCCCGGGTGATCGGCGCCGCCATGGAGCGGGCCGAGGTGGTCCCCGAGCAGATCGGCTACGTGGAGGCGCACGGCACCGGCACCGCCCTGGGCGACCCGATCGAGCTGACCGGCCTGACCACCGCCTACCGTTCGGCCTCCGCCGCGCCCGGCCGCTGGCCGATCGGCTCGGTCAAGAGCAACGTGGGACACCTGGAGTCCGCCGCCGGCATGGCCGGGCTGACCAAGGCGCTGCTCCAGTTCACCCACCGCACCCTGGTGCCCTCGCTGCACTCCGCCGAACCCAACCCCAACATCGACTTCGCCCGCTCGCCGTTCCGGGTGCAGCGCGAAACTGCCCCCTGGCCCGGCGGCGACGAGCCGCGCCGCGCCGGTCTCAGCTCCTTCGGCGCCGGCGGCGCCAACGCCCACCTGGTGCTGGAGGAGTCCCCGCGCCCCGACCCGTCGGCCGACCTGCCGGCGGCGCGGCAGACCGCCGCCGAGCCGGTGCTGTTCCTGCTGTCCGCGCGCGACGAGGAGCGGCTGCGCGACTACGCGGACCGGGCCGCCCGCTTCCTGGCGGCCGAGCGGGTCCCGCTGGCCGACCTCTGCTACACCACCCAGGTGGGCCGCGAGGCCCTGGACGCCCGGCTCGCGGTGCTGGCCGCCGACGGCGCCGAGATCGCCGACGCGCTGCGCCGCTTCGCCGGGGGCGGCCCGCGGCCCGGCATCGACGGCGGCGGGGCGCTCGGCGAGCGGGCCCGGACCTGGCTGGCCGGGGACCCCGTGGACTGGGCCGCCTGGCACGCCTCCCGGCCGGGCACGGCCCCCCGGCGGGTACGCGCCCCCCGCTACCCGTTCGCCCCGGAGCGCCACTGGATCCCGCTGGACCCGGACGCGGTGGGCCAGGCGCCCGGGGCCGCGCCGCTCCACCCCCTGGTGGACGCCAACGAGTCCACCGTGGCGGAGCCGCGGTTCCGCAAGACGCTGCGGGCCGGCGACCCGCTGCTGCGCGACCACGTCATCGAGGAGCGCGCGATCCTGCCCGGCGCCGCGACGCTGGCGTTCGTCGGCGCCGCCGCCGGGCTGGCCGAGCCGGGCGTCCGGCACGCGCTGCGCGACGTCGTGTGGGGGCGGCCGATCGAACCGGCCGACGGGGGAACGGCGCTGTACGTGTCCTTCCGGCCGGAAGGCGCCGGGCTGGCCTTCGAGGTCTACAGCGAGGACGGGGACGACCGGGTCGTCCACGCCCGGGGCAACGCGGTCCCCGCGCCCGGCACGGCACCCGCCGCCGTGGACCTCGACGCCCTGCGCGCCCGGCTGCCGCTGCTGCGCGACCGGGCCGCCGCCTACGCCGACTACCGCGCCGCGGGCTTCGCCTACGGACCGTCGTTCCAGGTCATCGAGGAGATCCGGAGCGGCCCCGAGGAGGCGCTGCTGCGCCTGAGCGGGGAGCGGGCCGCCGCGGCTTCGGAGTCGGCCCTGCCCCCGGCGCTGCTCGACGGCGCCCTGCGGGCCTGCCACTGGGCCGGCCGCACCACCGCTCCCCAGCCGGGGGAGCTGGCGGTGCCGTTCAGCCTCGACGAGCTGGAGACGTTCGCCCCGCTGCCCGCCGTCTGCTACGCGCACGCCCGGCTGGTGGGGGAGGCGGGCGGCGTCCGCCGCTTCGACCTCACCGTCCTGGACGAGCGGGGCCGGGCCCTGGCGAGCCTGCGGAACTTCGCCGGCCGGCCGCCGGGCGGAAGCGCCGGGCAGCCGGCCCGCCCCGTGCCCGGGACCGACCGGGCACGCTTCCACGAGCCGTACTGGCGCGCCGCCACCGACCCCGGGCCCGGCACTGCCGCCCCCACGCTCGCCCTGCTCGGCGGCTTACCCGGCCTGGAGCGGGAGCTGGCCCGGACGGGGACCTGGGGCCGGGTGGTCTCCCTCCCGGACGACCCCGACGGCCTCGCGGACCGGCTCGCCGACCTGGCCGACCCCGCCGGTCTCGACCTGGCCTACGCCCCGGGGTTCGCCGCGCCGTCCGCGTTCGACCCCCGGAGCGAGGACGCCGGGCCGGGCACGGACGCCCTGGAACGCACCTGCTTCGCGCTGCTGGAGCTGGTGCGGGCCGTCGCCTCCGGCGCGCTGCCCGGCCGGGTCCGGTGCGCGCTGGTCCATCCTCAGGACGGAGGCCAGGACCGGCCGGAAAACGCCGCGGCGGTCGGCTTCGCCCGGTCCACGACCCCGGTGGCGCCCCGTCTGGAGCTGCTCACCCTCGGGATGCCCGCCGACGCGCCCGTGGCCGGCCTCGCCTCCGCGCTGGCCGCGGAACTGCGCGCCGCAGGGCGCGCGGGCGGCCTCGACGTGCGCCGGACGGCGACCGGGGACCGCCAGGTGCGCGCCCTGCGCCCGGTCACCGACCCCGGCCCGGACCCGGCCGGACCGCCGCTGCGCGAGCGGGGCGTCTATGTGATCACCGGCGGCGGCGGGGCCATCGGCCGGGTCCTGGCCGAGCACCTGGCCCGGGCCCACCGGGCGCGCCTGGTGCTCATCGGCCGCTCCGCGCCGGACCCCGGAGCGCTGCGGAGCCTGACGGAGCACGGCGCGGAGGTGCTGGCGCTGCGCGCCGACGTGGCGCGGGCCGATGAACTCGGCTCGGCCCTGGCGGCCGTCCGGGAGCGCTTCGGCGCGCCGCACGGCGTGTTCCACCTGGCCGGTGTCGCCGACGACGGTCGCGCCACCGACGGGGACCGGGAGCGATTCGCCCGGGTCCTGGCGGCCAAGACCCGCGGCCTGGTCCACCTGGACCGGCTGACCCGCGACGACGC
Source organism: Streptomyces sparsogenes subsp. cuspidosporus (assembly GCF_039532705.1). NCBI lineage: Bacteria > Bacillati > Actinomycetota > Actinomycetes > Kitasatosporales > Streptomycetaceae > Streptomyces > Streptomyces sparsogenes. The sequence goes on from NZ_BAAASD010000001.1 coordinate 192,624, forward strand.
GCTCGACCTGTTCGTGGTGTTCTCCTCGGTGTCCTCGCTGATCGGCGACTTCGGCGCGGCCGCCTACGCCACGGCCAACCGCTTCGCCGACCTGTTCACCTCGCTCCGCGACTCCTGGACGCGGCGCGGGGACCGCCACGGCCGCAGCCTGTCCCTGGCCTGGCCCCTGTGGTCGGTGGGCGGCGTCGACGCGCTGGTGCGCGAGGACGAACTGGCCGCGTACACCCGGCGCACCGGCATGCGGGCGCTCAGCGCCGAGCAGGGCCTTGACGCCTTCGAGCGCGCGCTCGCCACCACGGCCCCCTGGCTGGTGCCCGCTTGGGGCGACCCCACCGCGATCGACGCCGCCCTGGCGGAGCCCGCCCCGCGGCCGGGCACGCCGACCCGGCCCGCCCCGTCGCCGGCCGCGGACGGCCGGCGCGCCCGGCTGGTGGAGCACCTGCGCGGGGTGCTGGCCGGGGTGCTGAAACTGGACCCGGATCGGCTCGACAGCAGGGTCCCGCTGGACGACTACGGGCTGGACTCGGTGCTGGTCATGGAGTCCAACGCGGTGCTCGGAAAGGACTTCCCCGGGTTACGGGGCACGGTCTTCTTCGAGTACCGCACGGTGGACGAGCTGGCCGACCACCTTCTGACGGAGCACCAGGACGCGGTCGCCCGGACGCTCCCCGAACCGGCCGCGCCGGCCGGTCCGGTTCAGGCCGCACCCACCGGTCCGGTTGAGGCCGCGCCGACCCGCCCGGCGCCGGGCGGCCACATCGCGGGGACCGCGCCGTCCGCCGGGGCCGGGACCGCCCGCCGTGAGGCGCACGAGGACGAGCCGATCGCGATCATCGGCGTCAGCGGCCGTTACCCCCAGGCGGACACCCTGGAGGAGTTCTGGCGCAACCTCGCCGAGGGCCGCGACTGTGTGACGGAGGTCCCGGCGGACCGCTGGGACGCGGAGGCCCTGTTCGACCCGGATCCGGACGCGCCGGGCCGCAGCTATGGCCGCTGGGGCGGTTTCCTGTCCGATGTCGATTCCTTCGACTCGCTGTTCTTCCAGATCTCGCCCAAGCAGGCCCGCACGATGGACCCGCAGGAGCGGCTGTTCCTGGAGACGGCCTGGTCGGCGCTGGAGAACGCGGGCTACCCCCCGTCGCGCATCCCCGCGCCGAGGTTCGGCGGGCAGGGGCATGACGTCGGCGTGTTCGTCGGCGTCATGTGGGACGACTACGCGATCCTCGCGGCCACCGAGTCCGCGCGCGGCAACCACCAGGTGGTGCTCGCCAACCGCGCCTCGATCGCCAACCAGGTCTCGTACTTCGGCGACTTCCGGGGGCCGAGCGTGGTGATCGACACCGCCTGCTCCGCGTCCCTCGTCGCGGTGCACCAGGCCTGTGAGTCCATCCGCCGCGGCGAGTGCTCGTACGCCATCGCCGGTGGCGTCAACGTCGCCGTACACCCGGACAAGTACGTCCACCTCAGCCGCAGGAACATGCTCTCCACCGACGGCCGCTGCCGGGCCTTCGGCGCGGGCGGCACCGGGTACGTGCCCGGCGAGGGCGTGGGCGCGGTGGTGCTCAAGCGGCTGTCGGAGGCCGTCCGGGACGGCGACACCGTCCACGCCGTGATCCGGGCCAGCGCCGTCAACCACGGCGGCCGCAACAGCGGCTACACCGTCCCCAACCCCCACGCGCAACAGGCGCTGGTGGAACAGGCGCTGGCCGCCGCGGGCATCGACGCCCGCACCATCGGCTGCGTCGAGGCCCATGGCACCGGCACCGCCCTGGGCGACCCGATCGAACACACCGGGCTGGCCCAGGCGTTCGCCGCGCACACCTCCGACACCGGGTTCTGCGCGCTCGGCTCGGTGAAGTCCGCCATCGGCCACCTGGAGGGCGCCGCCGGAATCGCCGGGCTCACCAAGGCCGTCCTCCAGCTGCGCCACGGCACGCTGCTGCCCACCCTGCACGCCGAGGAACTCAACCCCGTCATCGACTTCGAGAACTCGCCGTTCACCGTCCAGCGGGAGACCGCCCCCTGGCCGCGCCGACTGGACGCCGACGGCCGTCCGCTGCCGCGCCGCGCCGCCGTCAGCTCCTTCGGCGCCGGCGGCACCAACGCGCACGTCATCCTCGAGGAGTACCTACCGGCTGAGTCCGCGGCGGCCGGGCCCGAGGGGCCCGAACTGATCGTGCTCTCCGCCCGGGACGAGGAGCGGCTGCGGGAGTACGCGGCACAGTTGGGCCGCGCGCTGAGCGAGCCGACCGGGCCCGAGCCCCTTCGGCTCGCCGACGTCGCCCACACCCTGCGGGTGGGCCGTGAGCCGATGGCGGAGCGGCTGGCCTTCGTCGCCCGCGACCTCGCCGAGGCGGCCGACCGGCTCGCCGCCGCCGGGCGCGGCGAGGGCGGGCAGTGGCTGCACCGGGGCACGGTGGGACAGCACCCGCCGCTCGCCGGCCTGTTCACCGAGAGGACCGCGGGACAGGACTTCCTGACGGCCCAGATCATGGCCGGCGACGACGATCTGCTGGCGCGGCTGTGGGCGTCGGGCATCACCCTCGACTGGGAGCTGCTGCACCGGCTGCGGCCGGGCGCCCGGCGACGGGTGCCGCTGCCGGCCTACCCGTTCGAGCGGGCGCGCCACTGGCTCGACATCACCGGCGCGCCGGAGCCGTCCGAGCCGTCCCCCGCCCCGGCCGCGCCGCGCGCGGACTGGCGGCGTACGCTCGCGGCCGACGAACCCGTGCTGCGCGACCACGTGGTGCGGGGGCGCCCCCTGCTGCCGGGCGTCGGCCATCTCGACCTGGTCGCCGAGGCCCGGGGCGGACTCACCACGGGGGCCTTCACCGAGGTCCGCTGGATCGCGCCGCTGGCCGTCGACGGAGCCCGGACGCACGCGCGGGTCCGCTTCGAGGCGGCGGGCGCGGGCGATCAGGAGCGCTACGAGGTGCTGGGCGCCGACGGCACCGTACGCTCCCACGGCCGCCTGGCCCAGGCGCCGCCGGCCCCGCCCGCGCTCGACGTCGAGGCGCTGCGGTCCCGCCTGGAGAGCGGGCCCGGACGGGACGCCTTCTACCGGCTGCTCGAAGGACAGGGCCTGCCCTACGGGCCGTTCTACCGCCGGGTGGACCAGGTGTGGACGGGCCCGCACGAGGTGCTCGGCCGGATCGGCACCGCCCCCGAGGACGCGGCACACCGCCTGCACCCCGGCGTACTGGACGCCGCCCTGCACACCGTGGCCGCCCTGCTGGCCCGCCGCAGGGGGGAGGGCGCCCGGCCGATGCTGCCCTTCGCCGCCGACCGTGTCGATGTCTTCGGCCCGGTGCCGGCCACCGGGTGGTCCCATGTCACCGAGACCGGGACCGACCGCTGGGACGTCTCGGTCCTCGACGAGTCGGGCGCCGTCCGGGTGCGGTTCACCGGCCTGCTCTACCGCGAGGCCAGGCCGGCCGCCGTGGTGGGCTACCGGCCGGCCTGGACGCAACGCCCCGCCGAGGACACCGCGCCGCCCGCCCAACGGGTGCTGCTGGTCGGCGAAGAGCTGGACGCCGAACCGGCCGTCGCCATCGCCCGGCAGCACGCGCACGCCCAGGTGCGGCGCCTGCCCATCGGCCCGGGCGGGCCGGCCGACGCCGACCTCGACCGGGCGCTGGCCGAGCCCGGCGGATACGACCTGGTCTACTTCCTCGGCACCGCGCCGGAGCCGGAACCCGCCGACCCGGCGGACCTGCGAGCGGCGCTGGACCGCGGCGTGGTCGCGCTGTACCGCCTGGTGCGCGCCCTGGACCGGCGCGGCCTGCTCGACCAGGACCTCCGGCTGAAGGTCGTCACCACGGGCGCGCACCCGCTCGATCCGGACGAGGACGCCGCACCCTGGGCGGCCGGTCTGGGCGGCCTCGCGATGGTGGTGGGCAAGGAGTTCCCGAAGCTGAGGGTCGCCGTGGTCGATGTGCGCCGGACCGAGGCCGCCGCGTCGGCGCCGCTGGTGGCGGCCGAGCCGTTCCCCGCGCGGACCGCGCCGGTGTCCCTGCGGGGCGGGCTGCGGCGGGTGCGCTCGCTGGAGCGGGTGACGCTGCCGGAGGAGCCCTCGCGGTTCCGCGAGGGCGGGGTCTACCTGATCGTCGGCGGGCTGGGCGCCGTGGGCCGGGACACCTGCCGCCACCTGGCCCGCACCTATGGAGCGAAGCTGGTCGTGGTCGGACGCTCGCCGCTGGACGAGCGGCGCCGCGCGGTCGTCGCCGAGTTGGAGGCGGCCGGCGCCCGGGTGCGCTACCTGGCGCTGGACGCCACGGACCCCGCGGCGCTGGCCGGGGCCGTCCGGCTGGCCAAGAAGGAGTTCGGCGCCCTGCACGGTGTGATCAACGCCGCGATGGTGCTGGTCAACCGGGAGGTACGGGAACTGCCCGAGGCACAGCTCCGGGCGGCGCTCGACGTCAAGACCCACACCACCTGGGGCCTGCTGCGCGCGGTCCGCGACGAGCCGCTGGACTTCGCGCTGCTGTACTCCTCCGGCGTCGCCTTCGAGGGCAACCACGGCCAGGCGGGGTACGCGGCGGGCTGCGCCTGCGCGGACGCCTACGCCCTGCACGCCGCGCGCACCCTGCCCTTCCCCGTGCGGGTGCTCAACCTCGGCTACTGGCACGCCGGCGGCGACGAGGACAGGGAGCGGGTGCTGCGCCGCGTCCGGGCGGCGGGCATCAGACCGCTGACGGCGTGGGAGGGCATGGCCGTGGTCGAGCAGGTGCTCGGCGCCGGCCTGCCCCAGTTGCTCGCCCTCGACGCCGACCCGCGCATCCTGGAGAACCTGGGCGTGACGCCCGGCCGGGCGCTCACCGTGCTGCCCGGCCCCGCCCCGGCCGCGCCGCCCCGCGTCGCATTCGCCGAGCCGGCCGAGTCCGGCGGTCGCGACCCGGCCGAGTCGGCCGATCGCGACCTGATGGCGCATCAGGCCGCAGTGGCCGAGGCGGAGCGGCTGTCCCCCCGCCTGCTGGCGGCGGCGCTGCGCCCGACCGGCCTGTTCGAGTCGGCGCGGCGGCCCTCGGACGCGGCGGAGTTGGCGGCCCGGCTCGCGGTCGTACCCGAGCACGCCGCGCTCTTCTCGACACACCTCGGCATGCTGGCCGACGCCGGCTGTCTGAGCAGGACGGGCGAACGGCTGGAGACCGCCGGCCGCCCGGTCGAGTCCTGGGCCGACGCCGCCCGCGCCGCCGACGAGCTGATCGCCCGCCACCCGGGGGTCGAGCCCGTGGTCTCGCTGCTGCGGGACTGCCTGCCCGCGCTGCCCGACGTGCTCACCGGGCGGCGCGACGCCATGGACGTGCTCTTCCCGCACGGCTCGTCCGAGCGAGTGGCCGCCGTGTACCGCGGCGACCCGGTCACCGACCGGTGCAACGCCGAGGTCGCCCGGCTCGTAGCCGACCAGGTGCGGGCCCGGCTCGCCGCCGCCCCCGGCGCCCGGGTGCGGGTGCTCGAGGTGGGCGCCGGGACCGGTGGCACCAGCGCGGCGGTGCTCGCCGCGCTGGCCCCCCACGGCGCGTCGGTCGAGTACGTCTTCACCGACGTCTCCCCGGCGTTCGTCCGCAAGGGGCGGGCCCGGTTCGGCTGCCCGGACCACCCCTTCGCGCGCTTCGAGGTCCTGGACATCGAGGCCGACCCGGCCGGCCAGGGCATGCCGGCGGGCGCTCACGACGTGGTGTTCGGCACCAATGTCTTCCACGCCACACGGCGCCTGGAGGACACCCTGACGCACGCCAAGCGGCTGCTGCGCCGGGGCGGGGTGCTGCTGCTCACCGAGGGCACCCGCCCCCTGCACCAGCTCGCTCTCATCTTCGGCCTGACGGCCGGCTGGTGGCGGTTCACCGACCCGGAGCAGCGGATGCCCGGCTCACCGCTGGCCACCGAACGGCAGTGGCGGGACGCGCTGGCGGCCTGCGGCTTCACGGACATCAGCGTCGGATCGCCGACGACCGCGGCGGGACCGGCCTTCCAGAGCGTGATCGCCGCGGTCAGCGACGGTGTGATCAACGACGGCGTGGCCAACGACGGTGTGGCCAACGATGACGTGGCCAACGATGGCGCGGTCGGTGACGGTGCGGTCGGTGACGGTGTGGTGCCGGCCGCCGCCGGGGCGACCTCGCCCCCGTCCCCGGCCCCCGTGGCGGCCCCGGCTCCGGCCACGGAGCCCGCCGCGCCGGCCGCCGTCCCGGCCACGGCGCCCGCCACGGCCGGGCCGGACGACCCGCTGGAGCGGGTGACGGCGGTCTTCGCCCGGGTGCTGGAGATGTCCCCGGAGCGGCTGGACCCCGATCTCACCTTCGAGAACTACGGCGTGGACTCCCTGGTGGTGCTGGAGCTGACCCGGGGCCTGGAGGCGGTGTACGGACCGCTGCCGACGACCCTGCTGTTCGAGCGGATCACCATCCGGCGGCTCGCCGAGTACTTCCGCTCCCGCACGTCACCGGCCGCGCCCCCGGCCCGGGAAACGGAACCCGCCCGGCGACCGGAACCCCGGCGACCGGAGCCGAGCCGGCAACCGGAGCGGGCTCCGGAACCGGAGCGTGCCCCGGAACCGGAGCCGAAGGCCGGACCCGCCCCCGCCGACGGCGTGGACAGCCTGGTGGCGGGCCTGTCCGACGAGGACGTCGCAAAGCTGCTGGGCCAACTGCTCCCCGGCTACCGGGAGTCCGAGGGAGGAAGACGATGACCGCCGAGCCGTTCAGCTGCGTCGTGGTGGGGGAGGAGGCGCTGCTCGTCGAGTGCACCAGGCTGCTGCGGGAGCGGAAGCACACGGTCGCCGCCGTGGTGTCCCCGTCGGCGGAGCTGCTCGCCTGGGCCGAGGCCGAAGGGCTGCCGGCCGTGCCGTTCGGGCCGGACCTCGCCGAGCGCCTGGCACCCCTGCGCTTCGACTACCTCTTCAGCATCGCCAACCTCCGGATGCTCCCGGAGGAGGTGCTGGCCCTGCCCGCCAGGCTGCCGGTCAACTTCCACGACGGGCCGCTGCCCCGGCACGCCGGCCTGTTCGCCACCAGCTGGGCCATCCTCGAAGGCGCGAAGCGGCACGGCGTCACCTGGCACGTGATGACCGGCGAGGCCGACAGCGGCGACCTGCTCAAGCAGCGCGAGGTGCCGGTCGACCCGGCGGCGACGGTACGCGACCTCGACCTCGCGTGCTTCGACGCGGGCATCGAGTCCTTCGCCGAACTCGTCGACGAACTGGCGGCGGGCACGGCCACCCGGACGCCCCAGGACCTCGCACAGCGCACCTACCACGGCGCGTTCGACGGCCCCCCGCGCGCGGGCCTGGTGGACTGGCGGCGCCCCGCCACCGAGCTGGACGCGCTGGTGCGGGCCACCGCGTTCGGGCGCCGCCGCAACGCCTTCGGCACCGCCCTGCTGCCCCTCCCGGGCGGGCCGGCGGCCGTCCGGGGTGTCGAGATCACCGACCGGCTGTCGACCCGGGAGCCGGGCACGGTGCTCGACTCGGGCCCGGACGCGATCACCGTGGCCACCGCCGACCGGGACGTCCGGCTCACCGACCTGGCCGACCTGACCGGCGAGCCCCTCGACCTCACCGAGGTGGCGGACGCCCTCGCCCGGGACCACCACGGCCGCTTCCCGGAGCCCTCCGAAGCGGAGGTGGCCGAACTGGCGGCGGCCGCCCGCGCGGCACACCGGCAGGAACGGCGCTGGTTACGCGCCCTCCGCACCCTGGAGCCCGTCCTTCCGCCGAGGTTCGGCGAGCTGGGGCCCGTTCCGGACGCCGGTCCCGTACCGCTGCCCGAGGCCCTGCGCGCCGCGGGCGGCGGGGCGCCGGCGGAGACGGTGGCGCTGGCCGCGGTGCTGGCCCTGCTGGCCCGCCTGGCCCGCGGCGGGGAGCGCGATGTCGCCCTGCCCGTGACCCCCGCCCCGTCCGCCGTGACCGGTGGGCCGACCGGTGGGCTGCTGGCGGACGAGGTGCCGTTGCGGGCCCCGCGCGATCTGCTGGAGCGGACGCTCGGGCGGCTCGCCGGGGAGGTCGGCGCCGAGGTCGCCGCGGTCCGGGCCCGCTCGCCGTACCGCCGCGACGTCCTGCTGCGCCACCCGGACCTGCCCGGCGCCGCCCGGCAGCCGCTGCCGATCGCCGTCGTGCCGCCCGGCGCCGACACCAGAGCCGACACCACCGCGGACACCGGCGCCGGCGCGGGAGAACGGGCGCTCACCATCCGGATCGACTCCCTGGGCACCGTCACCTTCGACCACGGCGCCGGCCTGACCGCCGATGGGGGCCGGTGGCTCGCCCGGCGCCTCGCGCTGCTCCTCGACGCCGCCACGGCCGAGCCCGACCGGCCGCTGGGCGAGCTTCCCCTGCTCACGGCCGCCGAACGGGAGCTCATCCGGGGCCGGTGGAACGACACCGCCGAGGAGTACCCCCGGGAGCGGACCGTGACCCGGCTGATCTCCGACCTCGCGTGCGCCGCGCCGGCCGAGCCCGCCGTCCGGTTCGAGGGCCGGGAACTCGGCTACGCCGAGCTGGACCAGGCCGCCGACCGGCTCGCCCGGCACCTCATCGAGCTGGGCGCGGGCCCCGGCTCGCTGGTCGGCGTCTACCTGGACCGTTCCCCCGAACTGGTCGCCGGCCTGCTCGCGGTGCTCAAGACCGGCGCGGCCTACGTCCCGATCGACCCCATCTACCCGCCCGCGCGGATCGGCCACATGCTGGCCGACTCCGGAGCCCGACTGGTGCTGACCGACGACACCCTGCGCGAGGGCCTGGCCGGCTTCCCCGTCACCCCGGTCCCGGTGACCGTGGCCGCACCGGAGGAGGGGGCGCCGACCGCGCCGGTGGACCGCTCGGCGCCCGACGCCCCGGCGTACGTCATCTACACCTCCGGCTCCACCGGCCGGCCCAAGGGCGTCCAGGTGCCGCACCGGGCGCTGGTCAACTTCCTGTGGACGATGGCCCGGCGGCCCGGCTTCGGGTCCGGTGACTCGCTGCTCGCGCTCACCACCGTGTGCTTCGACATCGCCGGCCTGGAGCTCTACCTGCCGCTGGTGCGGGGCGGCACCGTCGAGGTCCTCCCCGCGGAGGTGTCCGCCGACGGCTTCGCGCTGCGCGAGCGGATCGAGCGAGCCGCGCCCACCGTGCTCCAGGCCACGCCCACCACCTGGCAGATGCTCATCACCGCCGGCTGGGCCGGCGACCCCGGGCTGCGGGCGCTGTGCGGCGGCGAGCCCCTGCCCCAGGAGCTGGCCGACCAACTGGCCGGCCGGGTCGGCGAGCTGCACAACATGTACGGCCCCACCGAGACCACCATCTGGTCCACCACCGACCGGGTGCGGCCCGGCGAGCCGGTCACCATCGGGCGGCCCATCGGCAACACCCGCTGCGACGTCCTGGACGAGCGCGGGGTCCCGGTGCCGCCCGGCGTCCCGGGCGAGCTGTACCTGTCCGGCGACGGCGTCGCCGACGGCTACCTGGGCCGGCCGGAGATGACCGCGGAGCGGTTCGTACCCGCCGCCCCGGGACCCGGCCGTGCCTACCGCACCGGGGACCTGGTGCGCCACCTGCCGGACGGCAGGCTGGAGTACCTGGAGCGGATCGACGGCCAGATCAAGCTGAACGGCTACCGGATCGAACTGGGCGAGGTGGAGTCCGCGCTCCGGCGGGCCCCCGGTGTGACGGCGGCGGTCGCGCTGGTGCGCGAGGACCGGCCCGGCGAGCGCCGGCTGGTGGCCTATGTGACCGGCTCGGCCGAACTGCCCGGCCCCGCCGCCCTGCGCGCCGCGTTGCGCGACACCCTGCCGGCCTACATGGTCCCGGCGGCCGTCGTGGTGGTGCGGAGGCTCCCGCTCACGGCGAACGGCAAGATCGACCGCGCGGCGCTGCCCAGGCCCGGCACGGCGCCGGTGGCGGGTGCCGCGGCGGCGGTCCGCGGCGATCTGGAGCGCCGCGTCGCCGAGGTCTGGTGCGAGGCGCTGGGCCTGGAGCGGGTGGGCGCCGAGGACAACTTCTTCGACCTGGGCGGCGATTCGCTGCGGCTCACCTCCGTGGTGGCGGTGCTCCGCGAGCGTCTGGGCCGGCCGGTCGGCCGCCTGGACATGTTCGCCCACCCCACCGTACGGGCCATGGCGGCCCACCTGTCCGGCGACGACCGGCCCGCGCCATCGGCCGGGCGTCGCGGCCGGGACGACACGGCGCTGGCACAGCGTCGCGGCCGGCGGCGGAGGCGGGCATGAGCCACCTCCCGCCCACCGGAAACCGATCTCACACAACAGGGGGTTCCGTGTCCCGTTGCACGGTTTGCTCGCTGGGGGCCGACCACCCCGGCGTAGTGCTCGACGACCAGCAGGTGTGCAATCTCTGCAACCTCGACTTCGCCGAGGACCTGCTCGTCAACTACCACTACACCAGCGAGGTGTTCGCCGAGTTCCAGCAGGCCCCGCCGGCCGCCGGCGAGTTCGACTGCCTGTTCATGTACAGCGGCGGCAAGGACAGCACATACATGCTGGACAAGTTCGTCAACGAGTACGGCAAGCGGGTGCTCGCCTACACCTTCGACGTGCCGTTCGAGAGCGTGCACGCGGCCCAGAACATCGCGCTCGCCCGGGAGAAGATCCCGGCCACCTACCTGCTGGACGCCGACGACGACAACATCAAGCTGATGATGCGCGAGGTGTTCAACCGCCCCGCACCGGCCAAGCCGGGCCGGTACCTGGACGAGAAGCTGCCCTGCGTCTCCTGCCGGACCTTCTTCGTCCTGCGGGCCATCCTGACCGCCCACGAGCGGCGGATCCCGTACATCGCGCTGTGCGCCGACCCGCAGCAGATCCTCACCATGGAGTCCAACGTCCGCGAGATCGTCCGCGGCTTCTACAACACCTTCGGCGAGCGGCTGACCGGCACCCTCTTCGGCGAGCGGCTGGAGGACCTGCTCTTCGAGGACGACGACGACCTGCCGAAGATCGTGTTCCCGTTCATCGCCATGCGGAACGAGTACGACCCGGACCGGATCGTCGAGGAACTTCAGGCCAAGGGGCTGTACGACTCCTCGCCACTGGAGACCCACTGCACCCTCTTCCCGCTGTTGAACTACTACTCGTTCAAGAACTGGGACTGCATGTTCTACAAGCTCAACGCGGCCAGCCATGTGCGCGCGGTGCGGCGCAACGGCGACCAGGCCCGGAACACCTTCAGCATCAAGTTCCCCCGCACCCTCGACCTCGCCGGCGTGGAGGAGCGGCTCGGAGGGGTGGTCATGGCGATCGCCGCCGGTGAGGGCAGCCGTGAGGAGCACGAGCGGACGCTGGTCGACCTGTTCCAGCACATGGACGCGTCCGAGGACGCCGCCCGGTTCGTCGCCCGCAGCTTCCTCGACATGCGCTCGGTCGCCGACGACCTCGGCATCCGGCTGGGCTGACGGAAGAGGAGGAAGGAACACCATGACCCATTCCGACGCCGACGTCGCGATCATCGGCATGGCCTGCCGCTTCCCCGGCGCGGACTCGATCGAGCGGTTCTGGGACGTGCTGCGCGAGGGCCGGGAGACCCTGACCCGCTACACCGACGAGGAACTGCTCGCCGCCGGGGTGCCCGCCGAACACCTGGCCGACCCCCGCTATGTGAAGGCCGGCCAGGGCATCCCGGACGTGGACCTGTTCGACTCCGAGCTGTTCCAGATCACCCATGACGAGGCCGAGATCCTCGATCCGCAGCACCGGATCTTCCTGGAGTGCGCCCTGACCGCCCTGGAACGGGCCGGCTACGACCCGGAGCGCACCGAGGGCCACATCGGCGTCTACGCCGGCGCGGGCATGAACACCTATCTGCTGCACAACCTGAGCGAGCGCTACCGGGCCGCCTCCTCCGTCGACCACTACCGGCTGATGCTGGCCAACGACAAGGACTTCCTGGCCACCCGGGTGTCCTACAAGCTCAACCTGCGAGGTCCCAGCCTCAGCGTCAACACCGCGTGCTCCACCTCCCTGGTCGCCGTGCACTCCGCCTGCCTCGCCCTGCTCGGCGGGGAGTGCGACATGGCCCTGGTCGGCGCGGTGCACCTGGCTCCTCCCGGCCAGGGCTACCACTACCAGGAAGGCATGATTTTCTCCCCGGACGGCCACTGCCGCGCCTTCGACGCCGCGGCCCAGGGCACCGTGATCGGCAGCGGCGCGGGCGTGGTCGTCCTCAAGCGGCTGAAGGCGGCGCTCGCCGACGGCGACTGGATACACGCCGTCATCAAGGGGGCGGCGGTCAACAACGACGGCTCGAACAAGACCGGGTACACCGCGCCGAGCATCGCCGGGCAGGCCGAGGTCATCGCCGACGCCCAGGAGATCGCCGACGTGTCCCCGGACACCATCGGCTACGTCGAGGCGCACGGCACCGGCACCCCGCTCGGCGACCCCATCGAGGTCGCCGCGCTCACCCGGGCGTTCCGCGAGGGCACCGAGGAGACCGGCTTCTGCGGACTGGGCTCGGTGAAGACCAACATCGGCCACCTGGACACCGCCGCGGGCATGGCCGGGCTGATCAAGACCGCGTTGATGCTCGAACACGGCAGCCTGGTGCCGAGCCTGCACTTCACCTCGCCCAACCCGGACATCGACTTCGAGTCCAGCCCCTTCTACGTCACCACCAGCACCACCGAGTGGCCGGCCACCGACGGACCCCGCCGGGCCGGCGTCAGCTCCTTCGGCATCGGCGGCACCAACGCCCACGTGGTGCTCCAGGAGCCCCCCGCCAGGAACGAGGCCCCGCGCGGACGCGACCGCGAACTGCTGGTCCTGTCCGCCCGGTCCGAGGCCGGGCTGCGCCGTGCCACCACCGCCCTGGCCCGCCATCTGCGGCAGCACCCCGGGCTCGACCTCGGCGCCGTCGCGGCGACCCTCGGCCTCGGCCGCCGCGGGCACACCCACCGGCTGGCCCTGGTGGCCGACGGCACCCGGGACGCCGCCATGGCGCTGGCACTCGGCAAGGAGGAGCGCCTGCTGCGGGGGGTGGCCGACGGGGAGCCGAGCGCTCCCGTCCTCGTCCTGACCGGCACCGGCGCAGACGAGGCGGACGCACGCGAGCTGTACCGGTCGGTGCCCGCCTACCGGTCCGCCGTCGAGGCCTGCGCCACCGCCCTGGCCAGGGCCGGGGAGCCGGACGGGCTGCTCGCCGAGGGCGGGGCGCGCGCGGCGTTCGGCCATGAGTACGCGCTCGCCACCACCCTCCTCGACTGGGGCGTCACCCCGGGCGGGCTGGCGGCCACCGGCACCGGCCTCGCGGTGGCCGCCGCACTGACCGGAGCCCTCCCGCTGCCGGACGCGCTCGCCCTCGCCGAGGGCGCCGAGCCCCCGCGGCCGACACCGCCCCGGCTGCCCGTGCTCTCCCCGCGCACCGGCGGGTGGATGACCGAGGAGGAGAGCCGGCAGCCCGGCAACTGGACCGGCGCGGGAGACCCGGCCGCCCTGGTCGAGCAACTCGACCGCGACGGGCGGCCCCTGCTGCGGCTGGCGCCCGCCGACGGCGGCCCGGCCGGCCTGGGCCACCTCCTCACGCTCGCCGCGGCGCAGTGGGTGGGGGGCGCGGCGCTCGACTTCACGGCCGTGCACGCCGGCAGCGAGGTCCGGCGCCTGCCGCTGCCCACCTATCCGTTCGAGCGGCGCCGGCACTGGGTCGATCCCGGCCATGCCACCGCGGGGCCGGCCCAGGACGGCCCCGGACGGCTGACGGCGCGGTTCGACCCCGGCGACCCGGCGCGGAACGTCGAGTTGATCACCGACTGGCTCGTCGAGGAGGTCGGCCGGCTGCTCGGCGGCCGTCAGCGCGTGGCGCTCGACTCCAACCTGTTCGACATGGGAGTCGACTCGCTGGTGCTGATCGAGGTCGTCGCCAAGCTCGGCCAGGAGGTGGACTTCGCCGTCCCGCCCACCTCCTTCATCGAGTTCCCGACCATCCGCGCCTTCGTGGACAACCTGGCCGAGCTGATGGGCCTCGTCTCCGGGCCGCGGGACCGGGCCGCCGAGGCGGCCTCCCCCGTCTCCCGGCGCGCGCGCAAGGCCCAGGCCAGGCAGGCCGGCACCGAGGATCTGTGAGAGAGAGCGACGTGGACGACAAGCGAAAACTTCTGGCCGCGCTGCTGTCGCGGGCCGGCTCGGCTCCGTCGGGCGAGAGTGTGGCGATCGTCGGCGTGGCCGGGCGCTACCCGATGGCCGCGACCGTCGGCGAACTGTGGGAGAACCTGGCCGCGGGCCGGAACTGCGTCCGTGAGGTGCCTGCCGACCGCTGGGACGCCGACGCGCACTACGATCCGGCAGGGGTGCGCGGCAGCTACAGCAAGTGGGCGGGGTTCATCGACGACGTCGACGCTTTCGACCCGCTGTTCTTCCAGATCTCGCCCGCCGACGCCGAGGCGATGGACCCCCAGGAACGCCTCTTCCTCCAGACCGCGGCGGCGAGCCTGGACGACGCCGGCTGGCCGGCGGCCCGGCTCGCCGCCCAGGGGCCGGTCGGGGTGTTCGTGGGCGTGATGAACAACGACTACGAGTGGCTGGGCGGCGAGGCCGCCGCGCGCGGCGTGACCACCGACGCCCGCGCCAACCACTGGACGATCGCCAACCGGGTCTCCTACCTCTTCGACTTCACCGGCCCGAGCATGGCGGTGGACACCGCCTGCTCGGCCTCGCTCACCGCGATCCACCTGGCGTGCGAGAGCATCAGGCGCGGGGAGTGCGCCGCCGCGATCGCCGGCGGTGTCAACCTCATCCTGCATCCGGAACACCTGCACACGCTGGCGCGGCGCGGGATGATCTCACGGGGCGACCGGCTGCGGGCCTTCGGCGCCGACGCGGACGGCTTCGTGGACGGCGAGGGGGTGGGCGCCGTCCTGCTCAAGCCGCTGTCGGCGGCGATCGCCGACCGGGACCGCGTCCTCGGCGTGATCCGGGGCTCGGCCGTCAACGCGAACGGCAAGACCGGCGGTTACACCGTGCCCAGCTCGGCGGCCCAGACCCGGATGATCCGAGCGGCGCTGGGGCGCGCCGGGGTGCCCGCGGACACCATCGGCTACGTGGAGGCCCACGGCACGGGCACCCCGCTCGGCGACCCGATCGAGATCGCGGGCCTGACCGAGGTGTTCGGCGGCCGGAACGACACCAACACAGACACGAACACCAACACAGACACCAACACCCACACCCACACCGACACCGACACCGACGCCGACACCAACACAGACGCCGACAGCGCGCGGCGGACCGTCGCCATCGGCTCCGTGAAGTCCGCCCTGGGCCACCTGGAGTCCGCGGCCGGCATCGTGGGCCTGACCAAGATCCTGCTGCAGTTCCGCCACGGGATGCTGGTGCCGTCGCTGCACTCGGCGCCCGCCAACCCGGACATCGACTTCGCCGCCACGCCGTTCGCGGTGCAGCAGACCCTCGCCGAGTGGCCACGAGCCGTCCGGCCCGGCGCGGACGGCGCCCCCGAGGAGCAGCCCCGGCGGGCCCTCGTCAGTTCCCTGGGCGGCGGCGGCGCCAACGCCTGCCTGATCGTGGAGGAGTACATGGCGGCCGACCCGCCGCGGCCCGCGGCGGACGACGCGCCGCAGCTGCTGGTGGTCTCCGCCAAGAGCGAGGACCGGCTGCGGGCGTACGCCGGCGACCTGGCGGCCTTCCTGCGCCGCGGCACCCCGTCCGCCGGATCCGCGGACCCGGGGGCGCTGGACGAGGCCCGGAGCCTGTGCCTGCGCCTGGCCGCCGAGACGATCGGCGTGGCGCCGGACGACCTCGACCTCACCACCGATCTGGCCGACTACGGCTTCGGCGTGGCCGAGCGCGCCCGACTGCACACCCTGCTGGCCGAGGAACTGGGCGCCGAGCCGCCCGCGAGCGTCCCGGCGGCACACCACCTGGAGGCGATGGCCCGGGCGGTGGCCCCCACCCGGACGCCCACGGCGTCCGCCGGCGCCCCGTCCCTCCGGCTCGCCGATGTCGCCCACACCCTCCAGGCGGGCCGTACCGCCCACGAGTTCCGCCTGGCCCTGCCCGCCGGATCGGTGGCCGAGGCCGCCGAGCTGCTGGAGCGTTACGCGGCGGGCGAGGACCCGGACCGGATCACCACCGGCCGGGCGCCGCGGGCCGGCGCGGCCCCCCTCACCGAGGCCGAGGCCACCGCCCTGGAGCAGGCGCTGACGCGGCGTGACCTGGCCGCGGTCGGCGAGCGCTGGGTGACCGGCGCCGAGATCGACTGGTCACGCGTCACACCCGCCGAAGCCCGCCGCGTCGAGCTGCCCTCCTACCCGTTCGCCCGCGACCGCTACTGGATCCCCGGGCCCCGCCCGGTGGGGAACGCCCCGGCCACCCGGGGCGCGATCGGCACCCCCGCGCCGGCGGACCCGGGCACGGAACCGCCGGACTTCTACCGCCCGCTGTGGGTGCGCGCCACCCCTGCGCCCGCCGCACCGCCCGCGCCCCGGGCCGAGCGGGTCGCCGTACTGGTGACCGAGGCGTCGGTCCGGCTCGGCGAGGCGATCGCGGCCCGCCACCCGGCCGCCCGCGTGGAACTGGTGCGGCTGGACCGCGAGCCCCTGACGGCCTGGCAGGACCGGGCCGCGGAGGCCGACCTGGTCTACCACCTCGGCGGGGTGGCCCGGGTGCCGGAGGGGGTCGGCGCCGCCGAAGTGACCGACCACGTCCGCCACGGCTCGCTGGCCCTGTTCCACCTGCTGCGGGCCGGCGGCGCGGACCGGGTCGTGGTCGTCACCAGCGACGCGCACCCGGTGGCCGGCGGCGCCGTGGAGAACCCCTTCGCCGCCGGCCTGCACGGCCTGCTCCAGGTGGCACCGAAGGAACGGCCCGGCCTCGCGGTGGCCGGAATCGACATCGCCTCGGCCGAGTCGGCCGGGGACGCCGGGCTGCGGGCCGTGGTGGACGCCATCCTGGCCGAGCCGCTCGAGGTGGCCGGCCGCACCGTGGCCGTGCGCGGCGGGGTCCGGTACGTCCGCCGGCTCGGCAAGGTCACCCTGCCCGACGCCGGGCCGGTGTTCCGGGACGGCGGGGTCTACCTGCTGATCGGCGGCACCGGCGGCATCTCCCGCGAGCTGAGCCTGCACCTGGCCCGCGCCCACCGCGCCAAGCTGGTCTGGTTCAGCCGCCGCGAACCGGGACCCGCGCAGCGGCGAGCCCTCGCCGAGATCCGCGCCTCGGGCGGGGACGCGGTGCATGTGCGCGGCGACGTACGCTCCGCCGAGGACGTGGCGGCGGCGGTGGCGGAGGCGCACCGCCGCTTCGGGGCGCTGCACGGAGTCGTGCACGCGGCCATGGTCTTCGACGACCACCGGCTCGCCGACCTCGACGAGGCCGCCTTCACCTCGGTGACCGGCGTGAAGACCGAGGGCGCGGTCGCGCTGGCCGCGGCCGTGGCCGGGGAGCCGCTGGACTTCCTGGCTCTGTTCTCCTCGGCGGGCTCCTTCGGGGCGTTCGCCCGCAACGGCGCGTACATCTGCGCCTCGGCCACCGAGGACGCCTACGGACTGTTCCTGCGCGAGCGGCTGGACTTCCCCGTCGTGGTGATCAACCAGGGCTACTGGGGCCAGGTCGGCTCCGGCGCCCGCTCGGGCCTGGAGGACATCTTCGCCGGGCTCGGCATCGAGGCCTTCGGCCCCGCCGAGGGCATCGCCGCCGCCACCCGCATCCTGGGCAGCGGCCTGCCGCAGGCCATGCCGATCAGGGCCGGCCGCCGGGCGCTGGAGTCCATGGGCCATGACGCCGCGTACGACGGTGAGCTGCTGCCCGGCGGCCACGTGCCCGCGCTGGCCGGGGCGGCGCGCCTGGACGCCGAGGCGGCCACCGACCCGGGCGCGACCCGGGTGCTCGCCGGTTACCAGGAGCTGGAGGAGGTCTCCGCGGCCCTGCTGCTCGGCGTCTACCAGCGGATGGGCGTCTTCCACCGCCCGGGGGAGCGGCACCGGGCCGAGGAGCTGCGGGTCCGGCTGCGTATTCTCGACCGGTTCCGGCGGCTGCACGACGCGCTGCTCACCATCCTGGCCGACGCCGGCTTCCTGAGCCGGGACGGCGACCGGGTCACCACCACGGCCGCGGTGGACGGGGTGGACGAGGCCGAGTCCGCGCCGCGCTGGGAGGCGGAGTTCGACCGGATCGCGGCGGCGTACCCGGACATCGAGCCGACGGTCACCCTCAACCGGCTGTTCCTGCGGGAGTACCCGCGCATCCTGCGGGGCGAGGTGAACGCCACCGAGATCATGTTCCCCGGCACCTCGATGGCGCTCGTCCAGAACTTCTACCGGGGCAACCCCCTCACCGACTCCTTCAACCGCATGGTCAGCACGGCCGTCCGCGCCTTCCTGGACGTCCGGCCGCCCCGGCCGGCGGACGGCCGGCCGGTCGAGGTCGTGGAGCTGGGCGCGGGCACCGGCGCCACCAGCGAGCGCGTGCTGCCGGTGCTGGCCGAGCACCCGGGGCGGGTCGGCTACGTCTTCACCGACATCTCGCCGCGCTTCCTGGAGCACGGCCGCGAACGGTTCGCGGCCCGCTACCCCTTCACCCGCTTCGAGGTGCTCAACCTGGAGCGCGAGCCGGCCGACCAGGGCTTCGCACCGGGCTCGGCCGACCTGGTACTGGCCACCAACGTGGTGCACGCCACGAGCAACCTGCGGGCCACCCTCCGCAAGGCCAAGGCGCTGCTGCGGCCCGGGGGCTGGCTGGTGCTCAACGAGCTGACCCGGGCCCGCCCGCTGCTCACCATAGGCGGCGGCGTGCTGGAGGGCTGGTGGGCGTTCGACGACGCCGAGCTGCGGCTGCCCGACTCGCCACTGGCCTCGCCGGAGAGCTGGCGCCGGCTGCTGCACGAGGAGGGCTTCACGACGGTCAGGACCCTCGGCGCCGAAGACGCCGGCCTGGGCCAGAGCGTGCTGGTCGCGGAGAGCGACGGCGTGGCGCCCGGCGCGGCCCGGTCGGCCGCTCACCCCACGCCCGGCACCGCGGCCTCCGGCACGCCGGCGGCCGACGCGGACGCGGTCGCGGCCGACGCGGTCGCCGACCGGCTGCGCGAGCTGGTGGAGGGCGTCCTGAAACTGGAGCAGCGGATCGACCCGGACCGTCCGCTGGCCGACTACGGATTCGACTCGCTCAGCGGCATGAAGATCGTGGCCGCCGTGGACGAGGCGTTCGGCGTCACCGTCCCGCTCGGTGACTTCTTCGAACGGCCCACCCTGCGCGAGCTGGCCGCGCACCTGGCCGAATACTGGCTCTCCGAAGCGGCCAAGGGCCCCGGGGCCCCGGCGCCCGCCCCGGCGGAGCTGCCCGACCGTACGGCCCCGGCCGCGCCCGGCACGGACGGACCCGGCACGCACGGCACCCGCGCGGAAGGGACCCGCGCGGACGGGACCCGGCCGTCCGGGGCCGCCGCCGCGGCCGAACTGGTCCTGCGGCCCCGCACCGACGCGGAGGCCTCCAGACACCCCCTGTCGCAGGGCCAGCGCGCGCTGTGGGTGATCGAGCAGATCGCCCCCGGCACCTACGCCTACAACCTGCCGCTCGCCCTGTGGCTCGACCCCGGCCTCGACGTCCTGGCCCTGCGCGTGGCGCTCCAGGACCTGATCGACCGGCACGACGAACTGCGGGCCACCGTCCGAGCCGCCGACGACGGGCCGTACGTCCGGATCGCGGCCGAGCCCGAACTACCGTTCCACCAGGTCTACCTGACCTCCCGCGACGAACCCGAGGTCCGCGAGCGCATGCGCGCCGACCTGCGGCGCCCCTTCGACCTCGGCCGGGGACCGCTGGTGCGCGCCACGCTGTACACCCTCGGCGACGGCCGCCACGCGCTGCTGCTGACCTTCCACCACCTGGTGTTCGACGGGGTGTCCATCGCCCTGCTGCTGGCCGAGCTGGAGCGCGGCTACCGCGCCGTGCGCGGGGGCCTTCCGCTGCCGCCGGACCGGCCGGCCCGTGGCTACGCCGACTTCACCGCCTGGCAGCGCGACCTGCTCGCCGGGCCCGAGGGCCGGCGGCTGCGCGACCACTGGCTGGGCCGGCTGCGCGGCCGGGCGACGACGGTGCCGCTCCCGCTGGACCGGCCGCGTCCGCCCGAGCCCCGCTACCAGGGCGCGAGCGTGGACGGCCGCATCCCCGCGGCAGTGGCCGACGCCGCCCGCGCGCTCGCCTCGACGGAGCGGACATCGCTGTTCGCGGTGGTGCTCGCGGCCTACTTCGGGCTGCTGCGCCGCTACGGCGACCAGCGGGACCTCGCCGTCGGAACGCCGACCGCCGGGCGGCCGCCCAGCGGCTACGACGACGTCCTCGGCTACTTCATGAACATGGTGGTGCTGGCCGAGCGGATCGAGGACCAGGACACCTTCCGCGCCCTGGCCGGCCGGGTCCACCGGACCACCCTGGAGGCGCTGGAGCACAGCGCGTACCCGCTGATCACCCTCGCCGAGGAGCTGCGGCGCGCCGACCCCGCCGCTCCCGCCACCCCGTTCAACGTGGCCTTCTACTTCCAGAACTGGGTGCGCGACGCGCGCCACGAGGGCCTGGTGCTCGGCCCGGTCGAGGGCGTCCACCAGGAGGGCGAGTTCGACCTGACCCTGGAGGTGGTCGAGGAGGCCGAGGGCTGCCGGTACACGCTCAAGTACGACCCGGACCTCTTCGATACCTCCACCGCGGAGCGCCTCGGGGCCCACTTCGTCACCCTCCTGACCGCCGCGGTGGCAGCGCCGGACACCGCGGTGGCCGATCTCGACCTGCTGACCGAGGACGAGAAGGCGGCGCTCGCCCCGCCCGAGCCCGTCGCGTACCCCGACGACGCCACCGTCTGGGAGCTGGTGTCACGCCAGGCCGAGGCGCGGCCGGAGGCCGTCGCGGTCCGCTGCGAGGGCACCGAACTGACGTACCGCCGGCTCGCCGAGCGGGTGCGGGACCTCGCGGAGCGGCTGCGCGCCGCCGGCGTCGGCCGCGGCCGCACCGTCGGCGTGCTGCTGCCGCGCGACGCCGACCTGCCGGTGGCGCTGCTCGCCGTGCAGGCCGCCGGAGGTGTCTACGTCCCGCTCGACCCGTCCTACCCGCCGCAGCGGCTCGCCTACATGGCCGAGGACGCCGGGCTGCACCTGATGCTCACCCACTCCGGTGTTCCCGCCGGGCCCGGCGGGGTGCCCCGGCTGCTGATCGACGGGGACGAGCGGCCACCGGCCGCGCCCTCGCCCGGCCCGGCCGGGCCGGAGGACATCGCGTACGTCCTCTACACCTCCGGCTCCACCGGCCGGCCCAAGGGCGTCCAGGTGCCCCACCGCGCGCTCGTCAACTTCCTGTGGTCGATGGCGCGCGAGCCCGGATTCGGCCCCCAGGACACCCTGCTCGCCCTGACCACGGTCTGCTTCGACATCTCCGCCCTGGAGCTGTACCTGCCGCTGATCACCGGCGGCACCGTGGAGGTGCTGCCGACCGAGACCGCCCGGGACGGGCTGCGGCTGCGGGAGGCCGTCGAACGCGCCGGCGCCACCGTCATCCAGGCCACCCCGGCCACCTGGAGCATGCTGCTGGCCGCCGGATGGCGCGGGGACCCCGGCCTGACCGTGCTGTGCGGCGGGGAGGCGCTGCCCGCCGACCTGGCGGAGGCGCTGCTGGCCGGCAACCGCGCGGTGTGGAATCTGTACGGGCCGACGGAGACCACGATCTGGTCGGCGGCGAGCCGGCTGGCCCCCGGCGAACGGGTCACCATCGGCACACCCATCGCCAACACCCGGCTGTACGTGCTCGACAGCGCCCGCCGTCCCGCCCCCACCGGGGTGGCCGGTGAGCTGTACATCGGCGGGCACGGAGTGGCCGCCGGCTACCTCGGCCAACCCGCGCTCACCGCCGAGCGCTTCCTGCCCGACCCGTACGCCGGGGACCCCGACGCGCGGATGTACCGCACCGGCGACCTGGTCCGCCGACTCGCCGACGGGCGGATCGAGTACCTGGGCAGGATCGACTCCCAGGTCAAGGTGCGCGGCTTCCGGGTGGAGCTGGAGGAGATCGAGGCGACCCTGCGCCGTCTGGACGGCGTCCGCGAGGCAGTGGTCGTGGCCCGCCGCGGAGGCGGCGGCGCCCACTCGCTGCTCGCCTGCTACACGCTCGCCGACGGCGCCGCGGAACCCACCCGGGAGCGGCTCGCCGCCTGGCTCCCCGACCACATGGTCCCGGACGCCCTGATCCGGGTGACGGACTTCCCGTACACGCTCAACGGGAAGATCGACCGGGCCACCCTGGCCGCACTGCCGCCGGGCGAACTGCGGGCACGCTTCGGCGCGGCGCAGGCCGACCCGCGGCGGGCGCCCGCCGCGCCCGAGGGCCGGACGGAGGCGCTCGTCGGCGAGCTGACCGCGATGGTGGCCGGACTGGTCGGGCTGGGCCTCGAGGAGATCGGCCCGCACACCCCGCTCGGCGAGGTGGGCATGAACTCCGTCGGCTTCACCGCGCTCAGCGCCGGACTGCGCGAGGCGTACGGCATCGAGGTCTACCCCACGCTCTTCTACCGCAAGGGCACCGTGCACGCGCTGGCCGCACACCTGTGGGACGAGCATCCGGCCGCGCTGGCCGCCCGGTTCGGCACCCCCGCCCAGGCACCCGCCCAGGCGCCCGCCGAGGAGCGGCCGGCCCCCGCCACAGCGGCCGGGGAGGCGGGCGCCGGGGACGGCGAGCGGGGCGGGGGCGCCGCCGCCGACATCGCCGTGATCGGCATGGCCGGGCGGCTGCCGGACTCGGCCGACCTCGGCGAGTTCTGGACCCACCTGGCCGCCGGCGACGACCTGGTGCGGGAGATCCCCGCCGAGCGCTGGGACTGGCGCGAACAGCCGCGCTCCCGCTCGCGCTGGGGCGGCTTCGTGCCCGATGTGGACCGTTTCGACGCCGCCTTCTTCGGGATCTCGCCGCGCGAGGCCGAACTGATGGACCCCCAGCAGCGGCTCATGCTGGAAGTCGCCTGGTCGGCGGTGGAGGACGCCGGTTACCGCCCGTCCGAGCTGGCCGGAAAGCGCGTCGGGGTGTTCGTCGCGGTCACCAACTCCGACTACCTGGAGGTGCAGCGGTCGGCCGGGCGCGGCGCCGAGGGCCACACCCTCACCGGCGCGGCACTGTCGATCATCCCGAACCGGATCTCCTACCTGATGGACCTGCGCGGCCCCAGCGTCGCCGTGGACACCGCCTGCTCCGGCTCGCTGACCGCCGTCCACCAGGCCGTCGCCGCGCTCCGCGACGGCACCTGCGACCTGGCGATCGCCGGCGGCGTCAGCCTGATCCTGTCGCCCACCGTGTACGAGGCGCTCAGCCAGGGGGAGATGCTCAGCCCCGACGGCCGCTGCAAGGCGTTCGACAGCCGGGCCGACGGCTATGTGCGCGGCGAGGGCGCGGGCGCGGTGCTGCTCAAGTCCCACGACCGGGCGCGGCGCGACGGCGACGCCGTGCACACCGTGATCAAGGCGGTCGCGGTGGGCCACGGCGGCCGGACCACCTCGCTCACCGCCCCCAACCCCGACGCCCAGGCCGACCTGCTGGTCGAGGCCTACCGGGCGGCCGGTGTCCCGCCGGAGACCGTCGGCTACATCGAGGCGCACGGCACCGGCACCGCGCTGGGCGACCCGATCGAGACCACCGGACTGAGCACCGCCTTCCGCAGGCTGCGCGCGGACGCCCCGGCGGACCGGACGCCCGGCTGCGCCATCGGGTCCGTCAAGACCAACATCGGCCACCTGGAGGCCGCGGCGGGTATCGCCGGTCTGTTCAAGGTGGCGCTCGCGATGCGGCACGGCACCATTCCGGCCAGCCTGCACTTCCGGCGGCAGAACCCCTACCTGGAACTCGACGGCGGCCCCTTCGAGGTCGCCGCCACCGCCCGGCCCTGGCCGCGCCCCCACGACGCCTCCGGACGCGAACTGCCGCGCCGGGGCGGGGTCAGCTCCTTCGGCTTCGGCGGGGCCAACGCGCACATCGTGCTGGAGGAACCGACCGTGTCCCACGAGGACGACGCCCGCGAACAGGCGGCGCACGAGGAGCTTTTCGTGCTCTCCGCCCGAGACCCGCAGGGACTGCGGCACGCCGCCCGGCGGCTCGCCGACCACCTGCACGAGCACGACGTCCCGCCGGGCGACCTCGCCTACACCCTCCAAGTGGGGCGCGAGCCCATGGCCCACCGGCTCGCCGTGGCCGCCACCGGCACCGCCGAGCTGCGCGCCGAGCTGTCCGCGTACCTCGCCGGGCGCCCCTCGGCGGTGCGCACCGGGCGGGCCGAACCCCACCCCACCGCACGGGAGGTCGCCCGGGCGGAGGCCGCCGGGACGGAGAACCTGGCGGCCCTCGCGGCCGACTGGGTCCGGGGCGCCGAGGTCGACTGGGCCGCACTGCACCGGGGCGCGGCCCGCCGCCGGGTGCACCTGCCCTCGTACCCCTTCGCCAGGACCAGGCACTGGGTCACCCCGGGCGCCTCCGCCGAGGCGGCGCCCCCGCCGGCCGCCGCCCGGCCGCACCCGACCCTGCTGGACGCCGACGCCTCCTCCGGCACCCCGGCCGGCGAGCACGTGTTCGCCAAGACGCTCACCGGGGAGGAGTTCTTCCTGAGGGACCACGTCGTCGGCGGTGCGCCGGTGCTGCCCGGCGTGGCGTATCTGGAGATGGCCCGGCTGGCCGGCGAACTGGCCACCGGTGGCCCCGTGCGCGGCGTCGAGGGGCTGGTGTGGGCCGCACCGGTCCGCCTCGCCCCCGGCACGGCGCGGGAGCTGCGGGTACGGGTCACCCCCGCCGGCGGCACGGCGTCCTTCGAGGTGCGCGGCGCCGGTGACGGCGCGCGGGCGAACGCCGCCGGCACCCTGCTCCTCGGGGAGCCGGAGGGCCGCCCCGCCCGTATCGACCTCGCGGGCGTGCGCGCCCGCTGCGGGCGGGTGCACGACGGCGCGAGCGCCTACGCGGGCTTCTCCCGGCTCGGCTTCGACTACGGCGAGAGCTTCCGGACCATCGAGGAACTCGCCGTGGGCGACCAGGAGGCGCTGGCGACGCTGAGCCTGCCCCCCGGGCGGCGGGCCGACGCGGACGACTACGTGTTCCACCCCTCGCTGCTCGACGCGGCCCTCCAGACGGCGGGCATGCTGGCGTCCGGCGCGGGGGACCCCGGGACACCGGTGCCCTATCTGCCGTACTCGCTGGGGTCGGTGCGGCGCCACGCGCCACTGCCGGAGCGTACCTACGCCTACGCCACCCGCTCGGCGCGCCCGGCCCCGGCGGGAACGCTCGTCTTCGACGTCCGGCTGCTGGATCAGACCGGGGAAGTGGTCGTCGCGATCGACGCCTTCACGCTCCGGGCGGCACCCGGGGCGCCCACCGAGGCACCTGCGGACGCGACCGCGGTGGCCGCGTTCGAGCCGGTCTGGCGGCCGGCCCCGCGCGACCGGCGCGAGCCGGCCGGGACGGTGCTGCTGCTCGCCGCCGGCCCGGAGGGGACGGCGGTGAGCACGGCCCTGACCGCGGCCGGCGCGGCGGTGCGACGGATCGAGCCGGACGCGGCCGGGTTCGACGCCGACGCGGCCGTGGCCGCACTCCCCGCGGACCTGCCCGCCCATGTGGTGCACCTGGCCGGGGACGAGGCGACGCCCGGCGCGGCGGTCGAGCGCGGCTTCCACCTGGCCGCCGCCTTCCTCCGGACCTGGCAGCGACGGCGGCGCGGAGCGCTGCGCTACCTGTACGCCTACCGGGAGCCGGCCGCCACGCCGGCCGACCCGGCGATGGCCGCGTTCGCCCGCTCGGTGCGCCAGGAACACCCGGCGGTCGACTTCGGCGTGCTGGCCGTCGCGGACGGCGTCGCGCTCCCGGAGGCGGTGGCCGCCGAACTCGGCGCCGGGGGCGACCCCGAGGTGCGGATCGACGCGGCGGGCCGGACCCGCCGGGCCTGGCGCCGGGTGGACCTGCCGGGCGCCGACGGATCGGCGTTCACCGGCCCCGGGGTGCAGGTGATCACCGGCGGCACCGGGGCGCTCGGCCTGCTACTCGCCGAGCACATCGCCGCCGTGCGGCGCGCGGCGGGAGCCGCGGGCGGCGGGATCGTGCTCGCGTCCCGCACCGAGCCCGGCCCCGCGGCGCGCGCCCGTATCGAGGCCATCGGCGCCCGCGTGGTCCGGGCCGACGTGGCCGACCCGGCACAGGTGCGCACGCTGCTCGACGAGGCCCGCCGGGCCCACGGGTCGGTCGGCGGTGTCCTGCACGCCGCCGGGGTCCTCAGGGACGGCCTGCTGCTGGGCAAGGACCGGGCGGCCGCGGAGGAGGTGCTGGCCGCCAAGGTGCACGGCACCGTGCTGCTGGACGAGGCGACACGGGACGAACCGCTGGACTACTTCGTGGTGTTCTCCTCGGCGGCGGCGGTGTTCGGGAACGCCGGCCAGACCGACTACGCCTTCGCCAACGCGTTCCTGGACCACTTCGCCGAGCGCCGCGAGGAGCGGCGCCGCCTCGGCGCGCGGCAAGGCCGTACCCTGGCCGCCGCCTGGCCGGTCTGGGCCGACGGCGGTATGCGCGTCGACGCCGCCGCCGAGGAGCACATGGCGCGCGTGCTCGGCATGCGTACGCTGCGCACCGGCCCGGCGCTGGACGCGCTGGAGCGCGCGCTCGCGGGCACCGCGCCGAGGCTGCTGCTCGCCCCGGGCGACCCGGCCCGGATCCTGGCCGCCCTCGACGGCGCGGCGGACGGCCCCCGGGCGGAGAACCCCCGGGCGGGCGGCGAGGGCCCGCAGTCCGCCACCACGTCGAGGCGGGCAGACAGCGACCGGGCAGGGGCCCGGGCCGGGGCGGAGCGGGTGCTGCTGCGGATCCTGGCGGAGGAGCTGAAGCTCCCCGAGGCGGAGATCGCCGTCACCGAACCCTTCGACCACCTCGGCGTCGACTCGCTGATCACCATGAGCGTGGTGCGCCGGCTCGAGGAGCGTGTCGGCCCGCTGTCGAAGACCCTGCTGTTCGAGTACGTGACGGTGGACGAACTGGCGGACCACCTGGCCTCGGCCTATCCGGACGCCTTCGCCGAGGCCGCCGAGGCCGCCGAGGCTGCCGCGCCCGCCGAGGCTGCCGCGCCCGCCGCGCCCGCCGTGCCCGTCGCGCAGGCGCGTGAGCCCGAGCGGCCCGAGCGGGCCGCGGCCGACCCGGCCCCGGCCGCCGCCGGCGACCACGACATCGCGATCATCGGCGTCGCCGGCCGCTACCCGCAGGCCGATGACGTGGAGGAGTTCTGGCGCAACCTGCGGGCGGGCCGGGACTGCGTCGAAGAGGTGCCCGGCGACCGGTGGGACCACGACCGGTTCTACGACGCGGACCGCGCCGCCCAGGGCAAGACCTACGGCAAGTGGGGCGGGTTCGTGCGGGGCGCCGACCGCTTCGACCCGCTGTTCTTCCGGATGTCGCAGATCGAGGCCGAACACATCGACCCCCAGGAGCGGGTGTTCCTGGAGACCGTCTGGCACCTGCTGGAGGACGCCGGCTACACCCGCGAACAGCTGCGCGGCTCCCGCACCGGGGTGTTCGTGGGCCTGATGTACGGCCACTACCAGCTCTACGGGGTGCGGGACGCGCTGCGGGGCACGGGGATCGCCACCTCGTCGTCGTACGCCTCGGTGGCCAACCGGGTCTCGTACTTCTTCGACTTCACCGGGCCCAGCGTCGCCCTGGACACCATGTGCTCCTCCTCGCTGGTCACCATCCACCAGGCGTGCCTGGCCCTCCGCAACGGTGACTGCGAGGTCGCGGTCGCGGGCGGGGTCAACATCACCAGCCACCCGGTGAAGTACCTCCAGCTCGCCCAGCGCGGCTTCCTCTCGGAGGACGGCCGCTGCCGCAGCTTCGGCGAGGGCGGCACCGGATACGTCCCGGCCGAGGGCTCCGGCGCCGTGCTGCTCAAGCGCCTCGACGCGGCGCTGGCCGACGGCGACCGCGTGCTGGCCGTGGTCAAGGCCTCCGCCGTCAACCACGGCGGCACCGGCAAGGGGTTCAGCGTGCCCAACCCGAAGGCGCAGGGCGACCTGGTGCGCGCCGCGCTCGACCGGGCCGGGCTGCGCCCCGCGGACCTGGACTACCTGGAGGCGCACGGCACCGGCACCGCACTCGGTGACCCCGTGGAGGTCGCCGGAATGCGGCGGGCCTTCGGGGACGACCCGCCGGAGCGGCTGCCCATCGGCTCGGTCAAGTCCGCCATCGGGCACGCCGAGTCGGCCGCCGGGATCGCGGCCGTCACCAAGGTGCTGCTCCAGATGCGCCACGGGGAGCTGGCCCCCTCCCTGCACGCGGACCGGCTCAACCCGGACATCGACTTCGAGGGGACCCCGTTCCGGGTCCAGCGCGAGCCGGCGCCGTGGCCGCGCCGGGTCCTGGCGGACGGCACGGTGCGGCCCAGGACGGCGGGGGTCAGCTCGTTCGGCGCGGGCGGCACCAACGCGCACATCGTCCTGCGGGAACACCTCGACGACCCGCGGCCGCCGAGCGCGGCGGCCGGGCCGCAGCTCGCGGTGGTCTCCGCCCGGGACGCCGGCCGGCTCGCCACGCAGGCCCGCCGCCTCGCCGCGCACCTGCGCGCCGAGGGCGCCGGGGCGGCGCCGCAGCAGGTGGCCTGGACCCTCCAGATCGGACGCGAGGCCATGGAGCACCGGCTCGCCCTGCTCTTCCACGACCTTCCCGGACTCGCCGCGAGCCTGGAGGAGTTCGCCGCCGGCGGCAGACCGGCCGACTGCTGGACCGGGGTGGCCGACCTCCGCCGGCCCCCGGCGGGCGAGACGCCCCCGGCCGACCCCGCGGCGTACGCCGCCGCATGGACGCAGGGCCGCCCGGTGGACTGGCCGGCCCTGCACCCGGCCGGCCGGCCGCGCCGGGTCGCCCTGCCCGGCTACCCCTTCGGCGGCGACCGGATCCGGCTGGCGGCGGTCGAGGCCGAACTGGCCCTCCCGGACCCCGACCCGGCCGCCGGGGCCCGGCTGCTGGCCAGGCAGTGGGTCCCCGCCGAGCCCGCGGGCCGGACCGAGCTGCCCGGCCGGACCGCCGTACTGACCGCGCCGGGCACCGAGGCGCAGGCCGCTCGCCTCGCCACCGCCCTGCCCGGCGCCGAGGTGCTCACCCCCGACCGGCTCGCCGCCGACCTGGCCGACCCCCGCACCGCCTGGGACCGCTTCGACGCCGTCGTCGACCTGGCCGGCTGCGCCGGGGCGGACACCCCGCCCGAGCGCGACGCGCTGCTCACCTGGCTGCGCTGGACGCAGCGTGTGGTGGATCACGCCCGGCCCGAACTGCGCTGCCTGCTGGTCTCCCGGGGCCCCGGGGCCGGTGGCGCCGCCCGGGCGGGGCTGTACCGCATGCTCCAGAGCGAATACCGCCACGTCCGCTCCCGCCATGTGGACCTCGGCCGGGACGCGAGCGACGAGGAGGTGTGCCGGCGGTCCGCCGACGAGTTGCGCGTCGACGCGGAGCACGCCGAGATCGCCTACCGCGACGGCGTCCGGCACCGGGCGGAGCTGCGGGAACTTCCGAGCGGCTCCTCGGACGCGCCGCGCTTCCCGGCCGGCCACGTGCTCTGGGTGACCGGTGGCACCCGCGGCCTCGGGCTGCTGACGGCCCGGCACTTCGTGGCCCGGCACGGCGTGCGCAAGCTGGTGCTCACCGGCCGCGAGCCGCTCCCGCCCCGGGCCGAGTGGGCCGCGCACATCGCCGCGGGCACCGCGCTCGGCCGCAAGCTGCGCCCGCTCGCGGAACTGGTGGAGCAGGGCGTGGAGCTGGAGGTCCTGGCCGTTCCGCTGGAGGACTGGGCGGCCCTGGCCGGGGCGCTCGCCGACGTCCGGCGGAAACTGGGCCCGGCCGGCGGAGTGATCCACAGCGCCGGCTTCACCGACTTCGGGAATCCGGCGTTCGTGCGGAAGCCGGAGGCGGACATGGCCCGGGTACTCGGCCCGAAGATCTTCGGCCTCGACGCGCTCGTGGAGTGCTTCCGCGACGAGCCGCTGAGCCTCTTCGTGCTGTACTCCTCGGTCGCCGCCGCCGTGCCCGCGCTCGCGGTGGGCCAGAGCGACTACGCCATGGCGAACGCCTATCTCGACGCGGTCGCCGAGGCCCGCCCGTACGGGCTGCCGCTGGTCAGCGTGGAGTGGCCGAGCTGGAAGGACACCGGCATGGGGGAGGCGCGCAGCGCCGCCTACCAGGCGTCCGGGCTGGACACGCTGTCGGACGAGCAGGGGCTCGCCCTGCTGGAGCGGGCGCTGGCGAGCGGCGCCCGGGTGGTCCTGCCCGCGCTGCCGCGGCCGGGTGCCGACTGGCGGCCGGAGCGGCTGACGGCCCGCCGCCTGGACGCGGCGCCGGCCACCCCGGCCCCCGGGGACCCGGTCGAGCCCTCAGCCACCGTCGCCGCGACCGCTCCCGCCGCGACCGGGCCCGTCGCGACCGGGCCCGTCGCGACCGGGCCCGTCGTCCCCGCGGCGGCCCAGGACGCCGTCGGGGCGATGGCCTCCTGGCTCCTCGACGAACTCGCCAGGGAGCTGCGGTTCGAGCGGACCAAGCTGGCGGGCGATGTGCCGGTCCACGACTACGGTGTCGACTCGATCATGATCAGCCAGCTGGTGCAGACCGCCGCCAAGCGGCTGGACGTCTCGATCGACCCCTCGGCGCTGCTGGAGCACCCGACCGCCGACGGGTTCGCGGCGTACCTCGCCGAGCGGTATCCGGACGAGCTGCTCACCGTCTTCGCCCCCACCGGGACAGCAGACCCCGACACGGCGGCCCCCGGCGCGGCAGACTCCGGGACGACGGCCCCCGACACGGCGGCCCCCGGCGCGGTGGACCACGCCGCACCGGCCCCCGCGGCCACGGCACAGCTCGCCCCCGCGACCACGGCACAGCCCGCCGCCGGGCCGGCGGTCGGCGCGGAGCCGGCCCCGGGCCCCACCGCCGGGCCGATCGCCGTGGTGGGTCTGTCGTGCAGGTTCCCCGGAGCCGAATCCGCCGATGAGTACTGGGACCTGCTGCGGCAGGGCCGTACGGCGGTGCGCCCCGTCCCGGAGCGGCGCTTCGGCCGGCCCGTCGACCACCACGCGGGGCTGCTGCCGGACGTCTTGCGGTTCGACCCCGAGTCGTTCCTGCTGTCCGAGGCGGACGTCGCGGCCATGGACCCCCAGGCGCTGCTGCTCCTGGAGGAGGTCAGCGGCGCCCTGCACCACGCCGGCTACCGGCCCGCCGAGCTGCGGGGCCGCCGGATCGGCGTCTACGTGGGCGGCCGGACCACCCACACCCCGGACGGGGAGAAGCTGGACCAGGCCCGGAACCCGGTGGCCGTCACCGGCCAGAACTACCTGGCCGCCAACCTCTCGCAGTACTTCGACTTCCGGGGGCCCGCCCTGGTGGTCGACACCGCCTGCTCCTCCGCGTTGGTGGCCATGGACATGGCCGTACAGGCGCTGCACGCGGGCGCCGTCGAGTCGGCCGTGGTCGCCGGCGTCAGCCTGCTCGCGGACGACCGGGCGCTGCGGGTGTTCGGTCAGCGTGGCCTGCTCAATCCCGGTGCGGAGTTCCATGTGTTCGACCGCCGGGCCTCCGGGGTGGTGCTCGGCGAGGGGGTCGGCGCCGTCGTCCTCAAGCCGCTGGCGAGCGCCCGGGCCGACGGGGACAGGATCCTCGCCGTCCTCCAGGGCATCGCGATCAACAACGACGGCCGGACCGCCGGCCCCGCCACGCCGAATCCGGAGGCGCAGCGGGAGGTCATGGCCGAGGCGCTGGCCCGCAGCGGCCACCACCCGCAGGACATCGGGTGGGTCGAGGCCAACGGCTCCGGGTCCGCCATCACCGACCTGATCGAACTCAACGCGATACAAGCCGTCTACCGGTCGGGCTCGGCGCGGCCGGTGGCGCTCGGCTCGGTCAAACCCAACATCGGCCACCCGCTGGCCGCGGAGGGCATCGCGGCGTTCATCAAGGTGGTGCTGATGCTGCACCACAAGGAGCAGGTGCCCTTCCGCTCCGGTCAGGAGCCGCTGGAACACTTCGACCTCGACGCCTCCCCGCTGTACTTCCCCAGGGAGCCCCGCCCCTGGCCGCGTACGGGCGACATCGCCGCGCTCAACTGCTTCGCCGACGGCGGCACCAACGCCCACCTGCTGCTCGCCCCGGCGCCCCACGGCCACCAGGCCCGGCGCGGCCCGGTGCCGCATCCCCCGCTCGACCGCCGCGTCGTCGTCCGCGGCACCCCGGAGCCGCCCGCGCCACGCGCCGTCCTGTTCTGGGACGGCTTCCGCCCCCGCGCCCGGGCGGCGGCGGGCGGCGGGGGCCTGTACTGGGACGCCTACCGGGAGGACGGCAGCGGTGACCGGTGAGGCTCGCCAGGGCTCCCTGCCCGTCGTCTTCATGTTCTCCGGGCAGGGCTCGCAGTACTACCACATGGGCAGGGAGCTGTACGACGGCAACGAGGCCTTCCGCACGGCGCTGCGCCGCTACGACGCCGCGGTCGCCGAGGAACTCGGCGAGTCCGTGCTCGCCCGGGTCTTCGACCCGGCGAGGCGGAAGGACGAGCCGTTCACCGACACCCGGATCACCCACCCGGCGATCGTCATGATGGAACTCGCCCTGGCGGACACCCTGCGTGCCGAGGGCATCGAGCCGGACCACCTGCTCGGCGCCAGCCTGGGCGAGTACGCGGCGGCCGCCGTCTCGGGCAGCCTCGACCCGCTCGACTGCCTGCGGCTGCTGGTGCGCCAGGCCGACGCCCTGCGGGCGGGACCCCCGGGCGGCATGCTCGCCGTGCTGGACCGCCCGGAGGTGTTGGACCGGGTGCCCGCCCTGCGGGAGTGCGAGATCGCCGCGCGCAACTATCCGGGCCACTTCGTGGTCGCGGGCACGGAGGAGGCCCTGGCCCGCGCCGAGGCCGAACTGCGCGCGGCCGAGGTGCTGCACCAGCGGATCCCGGTCGAGTACGCCTACCACTCACGGCTGATGGACACCGTCCGCACCGCGTGCGGGGACGCCTTCGGCGCGGTGGAGTTCGCGCCGCCGCGCATCCCCTGGGTGTCCTGTGTGGGGGGCCGGCCGGTCGAGCGTGCCACCCCCGAGCACTTCTGGCGGGTGGCCCGGCTGCCCATCGAGTTCGAGCGGGCCATGGCCACGATGCGGGGCCGGGGCGAGTTCCTCTACCTCGACCTCGGCCCCGCCGGAACCCTCAACAACTTCGCGCGCCACAACCTGCCGGCGGGCACGCGGGCCCGGTCCCTGGCGATGCTCAGCCCGTTCGGCTACGACCCGGGCCTGCTGACCAGGGTGCGGACGCTCGCCGCCCCCGCAACACCCTCGACGGCACGAAGGAAGGCACACCACATGAAGGTCTACGGTTTCCCCGGTCAAGGGTCCCAGCGACGGGGCATGGGCAAGGAGTTGTTCGAGCGGTACCCCGAGCAGACCGCGATCGCCGACGATGTGCTCGGCTACTCGATCCGGGAGCTGTGCGTCGAGGACCCGGAGCGCCGGCTCGGCCGCACCGAGTTCACCCAGCCCGCGCTGTACGTGGTCAGTGCCCTGTCCTACCTCGACCGGGCGGCCCAGGACCCGGAGCCGCCGGACTATCTGGTCGGCCACAGCCTCGGCGAGTACGTGGCCCTCTTCGCCGCCGGGGCCTTCGACTTCGAGACCGGACTGCGGCTGGTGCGGCGGCGCGGCGAGCTCATGGCCGCCGCGAGCGGCGGCACGATGGCCGCGGTGGTCGGGGCGGACGAGGCGACGATCGCCCGGGTGCTCGCGGAATCCGGGCTCGACGGCGTCGACCTGGCCAACCACAACGCCCTGGACCAGTTCGTCCTGTCCGGTCCGAGCGAGCAGATCGACGCGGCCCGCACCGCCTTCGAGGCGGCCGGAGCCCGGGCGGTCCGGCTCAATGTCAGCGCGCCCTTCCACTCCCGCTACATGCGTGACGCGGCCGACGAGTTCGCCCGGTTCCTCGACGGGTTCGCCCTGCGTCCCCCGGCCGTCCCGGTGCTGGCCAACGTGGACGCCCGGCCGTACTCGGCGGCGACCCTCAAGGAGGGGCTGGCGGCACAGATCGCCTCCCCGGTGCGCTGGACCGACACCGTGCGCGGGCTGATGGGTCACGGCGACTTCGAGTTCGTCGAACTCGGCCCCGGACAGGTGCTCACCAAGCTCGTCGCCCGTATCCGGGCCGCCGCCGAGCCGCTCCCGGTGCCCGCCGCCCGTCCCGAGCCCGCCGCCCCCGCCGAGACCAGGGCCCCGGCCCCGGCACCCGTCCGGGCGGCACCGGCACCCGTCCCGGTGGCCCCGGAACCCCGCCTGGCGGCCCCGGCCGCCGCTCATCAGGGCATCGCGGTCGCGGCGGACGATCTCGGTGCCGCGAGCTTCCGGGAGCGGTACCAGCTCAGGCGGGCCTACCTGGTGGGCTCGCTCTACGGCGGGATATCCGGCCCGGAGATGCTGCGGGCGTCGGCCAAGGCGGGGCTCCTCGGCTTCCTCGGCACCGGCGGCCTCACCGGGGCCGAGCTCGACAAGCACCTCTCCGACCTGGTCAGCGACCTGGGCCTCGGTGGCTCCTTCGGGGTCAACCTGCTCTACCGGCACCGGGCGCCGCAGGAGGAGTCCGCGCTGGTCGACCTGTTGCTGCGGCACGGCGTGGACCTCGTCGAGGCCTCCGGGTTCCCGCTGATCACGCCCGCGCTGGTGCGCTTCCGGCTCAAGGGCGGACGCATCCTGGCCAAGGTGTCCCGGACCGATGTGGCCGCCGCGTTCCTCGCGCCGCCACCCGAGCGCCTGGTCGCGGCGCTGCTCGCGGACGGGGAGGTGACCGAGGAGGAGGCCCGGGCCGCGGCCCGGCGGCCCATGGCGGACGACCTGTGCGTCGAGGCGGACGGAGGCTGGCTGAGCAACGCGGCCGACCTGGTGACCCTCCTGCCCGCCGTGCTCCGGCTGCGGGACGAGATCGCGCTGCCCGGCCACCACGTCCACGTGGGATGCGCCGGCGGGATCGGCACGCCCGAGGCGGCGGCCGCGGCCTTCCTGCTCGGCGCGGACTTCGTGCTGACCGGCTCGGTCAACCAGTGCTCGGCCGAGGCGGCCACCAGCGCGCAGGTCAAGGACCTGCTGCAGGCGGCGCACGAGTACGACGTGGACACCGCCCCGTGGGGCGACATGTTCGAACTGGGCGTGCGGGCGCGCTATCTCAAGCGCGGACTGTTCTTCCCCGCCCGGGCCTCCCAGCTGCACGAGCTGTGGCGCCGCCACGCGTCCCTCGCGGAACTGGACGACGACACCAGGAGCAAGGTGCTGGACCGCTGCCTGGCGGGCGAACCCCTCCCCACCCCGCCCCCGGGCACGGACCCGAAGACGGAACTGGCGGAGGTGTTCCGCCGCTACTTCACCCGCGGCTTCCGGCTCGCGGTGACGGGCGACGGCCGGTCCAGGGTCGACTACCTGATCCACTGCGGCCCCTCGATGGGCGCGTTCAACCACCTCGTCGCCGACACCCCGCTGCAACCCTGGCGGGCCCGCACGGTCGAGGCCATCGCCGACACCCTGATGGAGGGCGCGGCGGCACACCTCACCACTCGGCTGCGGTCCTTCCCCGGGGCCCGGTGACGCGGCCGTGGCGCGGTGAGGGCGGGCCCGGCCCGCGGCGGTCCGGTGGCCGTGCCGTGAGCGGGCGTGTCCGACAATGATGTGATGGTGGATCCGGCCTGACGCCCACCGTCCGGCCGGTGGAACTCACGGGCGGGCGACCACCTCCTGACCGGGCCGCCCCCGGCCGAGCTCCTGGAGCCGGTGTGTGAAGGCCTGGGGCGGAATGTGGGGGATCCGGGGCCGGATGGGGCCCCTGGGCGGCGCCTGAGAGACTGCCGATCATGGATATCGCTCGCAGGAACAATGTCACCGTCACCGGCAACCCGCACGGGCGGGCGGTGGTGCTGGCTCATGGGTTCGGCTGCGATCAGAACATGTGGCGGCTGACCCTGCCTGCGTTGGTCGAGGACTACCGGGTGGTGCTGTTCGACTACGTCGGGTCGGGCCGCTCGGACGCGGCCGCGTTCTCGGAGGACCGGTACGGCTCACTCACCGGCTACGCCCAGGACGTGGTGGAGGTGTGCGAGGCGCTCGATCTGCGCGACGCGGTGTTCGTGGGCCATTCCGTCAGCGCGATGATCGGTGTGCTGGCGGCCGGCGTGGCTCCGGAGCGGATCGGGGCGCATGTGATGGTCGCCCCGTCTCCGCGCTACATCGACGAGGACGGCTACCGCGGCGGTTTCAGCGCCGAGGACATCGACGAGCTGCTGGCGTCACTGGAGTCGAACTACCTGGGCTGGTCGGCGGCGATGGCCCCGGTGATCATGGGGAACGCGGACCGGCCGGAACTCGGCGAGGAGCTGAAGAACAGCTTCTGCGCCACCGACCCGGACATGGCCCGTGTCTTCGCCCGGACCACGTTCCTGTCGGATTCACGCGACGACCTGAAGAGCGTGCGGGTGCCGACCCTCGTGCTGGAGTGCACCCAGGACGTGATCGCTCCCCGGGAGGTGGGCGCCTTCGTCCACCAGGCGATCCCCGGCTCGACGCTGATCACTCTCGACGCGACGGGGCACTGCCCCCACCTGTCCGCGCCCGAGGCCACCAACCAGGCGATCACGGAGTTCCTGGCGGCCCTGCGGTGATGTGCCGTACCGGACAGCAGCCCGACCCGCACGGCGCCGGCGACGACGAGCACGCGCCGAACGCGGCGTTCGCCGCACTGCTGGAGGACAGCGCGGAGGAACTCTACGAGAACGCACCGTGCGGATACCTGTCCACCCTGATGGACGGTACCATCGCGAAGATCAACACCACGCTGCTGACCTGGCTCGGCAGGGAGCGCGAGGCGGTGGTGGACCGGATGCGGTTCACCGACCTGCTGACGGTGGGCGGCAAGCTGTACCACGAGACGCACTTCGCGCCGCTGCTGCGGATGCAGGGCGAGATCAGCGGCATCGCCCTGGAGATCAAACAGACGGACGGCGGCCGGATGCCGGTGTTGGTCTCCTCCGTGATCAAGTACGGCAGTACCGGCGAGCCCATGCTGATCCGCACCTCCGTGTTCGACGCCCGGGACCGCCGCGCCTACGAGGAGGAACTCCTGCGCCGCCGGAAAGCCGCCGAAGAAGCGCGCAAGCAGGCGGAGGCCGACCGAGCCCGACTGGAGGACGCCCTCGCCGTCCTCCAGCAGACACTGCTGCCGGACACCCTCCCGAAGGTACCCGGGGTGGAGATGGCCGCCTACTACCACACCGCCCATCCCGATCGGCTCGGCGGCGACTTCTACGACGTCTTTCCCATCGACGGCAAACGCTTCGGCTTCTTCCTCGGTGATGTGTGCGGCAAGGGCCCCCAGGCCGCCGCGGTCACCTCACTGACCCGCTACACCCTGCGCGCCGCCGCGCTGCACGACCCCGACCCCGTCTCCGCGCTGACCACCCTCAACAAGGTGCTCCACGAGCGGTACGCCGCCGGCGGTGACCCGCGTTACTGCACCGCGGTCTTCGGCACCCTCGAGCCCGAGCCCGACACCGGGGAGGTCGCCGTCCATCTGGCCTCGGGCGGACACCCTCCGGTCATCACCGTGCGTGCCGACGGCACGGCCGACTTCCTGCCCACCCCCGGTGGCCTCCTCGTCGGCATCCTCGCCTCCGCGCGCTTCACCGCCGCCACGACCGTGCTCACCCCCGGCGACATGCTCCTCCTCTACACCGACGGCATCACCGAAGCCCGCACCGGCGAGGACCGCACCAGCCTGTACGGCGACGAGGCCCTGCTCGCCTTCGCCGCCGACCACGCCGGCCAGCCCCCACCCGCGGTGATCCAGGCCCTGACCGGCCTGCTGCACAGCTTCGGTGACGGCCTCGACGACGACACCGCACTGCTCGCCCTCGGCGTCCCGGCCCCCAACCCTCAGACGAGAAGCAGACCATGAGCCCACTGAAGATCACCACCCGAGACGCTGCCACCGGTCCCGTTCTGGAGATTTTCGGCGAACTCGACTACGACAACGCCACTGAACTGCGCGAACTGATCCCCACCATCCCCCTCCGCCCGGGCCAGCGCCTCATCCTGGACCTGGGCGGCATGGAGTTCTGTGACTCCAGCGGCCTCAGCGCCCTCATCGCCGCCTACCACCACGCCCAGGCCGCCCAAGCGGACATCGCGCTCGCCGCCGTACCCGCCCACACCCTGCGCACCCTGCGCATCGTCGGCCTCGACCAGATCTTCCCCATCCACCCCGGAAGCGCTGAGTGACCGCGGTGGCAACCGCTTCCGCCGAGAAACCCCGAAAGGGCCTTCCCGAGACAAACGGGAAGGCCCTTCGAGGAAAAAGACAACGTCAGTGCTTGAACGCGTCCTTGGCCTTTTCCTTGGCCTCACGGGCATCGCCCGTGCTCTTTTCCGCCTGTCCTTCGGCGGCCATGCGATCATTCCCGACGGCGCTTCCCGCAGCCTCCTTGGCCTTGCCCTTGGCCTGCTCGGTCTTCGCCTTGGCCTTCTCGCCGGCAGTCATGGAATGCGCCTCCTCATTGCTTCGGTGCCGCTTTCTCTGTAATCACGTGTGCCCCGGCTCTCCCCGCACAAACAAGCAACAGCTGTGGAATGAGAGAGCGGCCGCGGGGCATACGGCGACTGAGGAGGTCGATAGATATGGTTCCCGTACTGCTCGTTCTGCTTCTCGCGCTCGTCCTTTTCGGTGTCGGGTTCGCCGTCAAGGTCCTTTGGTGGGTGGCCCTCGCCGTCCTGGTGGTATGGCTGCTCGGCTTCGTCCTGCGCTCCACGAGCGCCGGCGGTGGCCGCAGCCGCTGGTACCGATGGTGACCTGACCTGCACACCCCTTACGTAGGGCCTGGCCGAACCGGCCAGGCCCTACGGGCGTGTACAGGCTCGCCCGACGCCTGACGATGCACACAAGTGACGATGCACACAAGGAAAGAGCCTCAGAAAGAGGCTCAAAAGGAAAACGGTAGTTGCGGTCCGGTCAGATGCGGAATGGGCACGCGATGCGGAATGGGTACGCGCTGAAAAAAACCCGTGCGACCTCCGGCCAGGCCCCTGCCCTCACTCATGTCGCCTGCGTGGGCCGCGTTGGCGTAGGCGGTTGGAAGCAGGCGGTGACAT
Organism: Streptomyces sparsogenes subsp. cuspidosporus; assembly: GCF_039532705.1. Lineage (NCBI taxonomy): Bacteria > Bacillati > Actinomycetota > Actinomycetes > Kitasatosporales > Streptomycetaceae > Streptomyces > Streptomyces sparsogenes. The sequence goes on from NZ_BAAASD010000001.1 coordinate 231,738, forward strand.
CTTTGCCGCGGGGGCAACGGCGGACCTCCCAGTCATCGGCGAGGGCGTCGACCAGGAGCAGCCCGCGCCCCCCGAGAGCACCGTCATCCGCGTGGCGTTGCTGGGGCAGCCGCGTTGAGGCGTCATGCACCGTCACATGCAGACATTCCTCGTCCCAGGTGAGGATGAGCTGCGCGGCACTGCCGGCGTGGAGATGGGCGTTGGTGACCAGCTCCGACACGGCCAGCACGACCGAGTCCACCAGATCCGACGCTGTCCGGTCCCAGCCGAGTGTGGCCATATGCGTCCGCGTCCATTCCCTGGCCGCCCGCACCCCGGCGCTGATCGGCAACGAACGCGCCCATCCGACAGCCCTCAGGGATGAGTCCTCCGCCATGGTCTCTCCTTCAGCCGTTCCACGGACGTTTTTCTCGTCTGCCCGGTACACAGCGGCCCTAACGTGAGCCGGCGGTGCGCAGACCGAAAGAACCAGTTCCGCCCGGCATCGAGGGTGAGGTCGGCGGCCGGGCTCGGGGCCGGGGCCCCGAGCCCGGCGAGGGAAGCCCCGCGCCGGGGCGCGTTCAGGACTCGACGATGCGGCGCACGTTGCCGACCGATCCGCAGCCGGCCTTGAGCTGACGCTCGCGCTCTTCCCGGAACGCCACTCCCAACTTCTCACGCCGCTCCATCCCCACGTTCTCGCGGGCACCGTTGAGGATGGTGCGCTCCTCCTCATCGGCGTGGTGGGTGACGGCCTCCACCAGGTCCTCCAGCTTGGCGTCCCACTCCTCGGAACCGACCTCCTCCACCTCCAGGAGGTCCAGGAGGGCCCTGTTGCCCTCGTCATGCTCGTGCTCGCCGTGTTCGACCTCTTCGTCGTCGATGTTCTTGTACCTCTTCAGCGCCGGATAGACCTTCGCCTCCTCGGCCAGCGCGTGTGCGATCAGCAGGTCCGCGAACTCCCGGAGCGCGGCGACCCGGTCGGCTTCCACGCTGCGCATCAGGCGGAACAGTTCCTCCATGCGTCGGTGGTCCTGGAGGATGAGCTCGACGACGTCCTGGGTCTCGGCCATGGCAGGGCACCACTTTCGTGCGAAACGGTTTGGGCACCATCGCCTACCCCCACCACCCGCATTGATGGCCCCCGCGCTGCGCAGCCATGGTCAGCGGTTGTCGGCGGTGGCGAAGTCGGGCAGTTCGGTGGACAGCAGGTGGTTGGCGGCGCCGTCGAGGAGCTGGGCCGTCTCCGTGGAGCGGGGAAGCATGGTCTTCTCGTAGGCGTGGACGGCTTGGTCGACGGTGTCATGGTGTGCGAGGGCGAGGGCGAGTTCGCAGGCGTCCAGCATGGCGAGGTTGACGCCGACGCCCAGCGGGGGCATGAGGTGGGCTGCGTCGCCGAGCAGGGTCACCGTGGGGTTGTGCTCCCAGGTGTGGGGGACGGGCAGGGCGAAGATCGGGCGGTCCACGTAGAGGCCGTCGTTGTCGGTGATCAGCCGGCGCAGGCGGGGTGACCAGTCGCGGTAGCGCTCCAGGAGGTGGGCGCGGATGCCGCTGGTGTCCTGGATGGTGAGGCCGCTGGCGGTGATCCAGTCGACCGGGACGCGCTGGATGATGTAGACGCGGATGTGTTCGCCGCTGTTGCGCTGGGCGAACAAGCCGCGGTCGCCGTCGGCTGCGGCGGCGCTGCCCTGGCCGACGAGCTCGGCGATGTCGGGGTGCCGGGTCGCGACATCGTGGAACCAGGCTTCCAGGAAGCTCACACCGCTGTACTGGGGCGTGGCCTGGGAGACGGCGCGGCGGACCTTGGACCACGCGCCGTCGGCGCCGATGACGAGGTCGCATTCGACGGTGGTGCCGTTGGCGAAGTGCAGCTGCCGAGGGCCTTCCGCGGGGCCGCTGATGGTCCGCAGGGTGTGGTCCCAGCGCACGGTGCCGGGCCGAAGCGAGTCGAGCAGGAGGTCGCACAGCTGGCCGCGGTCGATTTCCGGTTTGAACCGCTCGTCCTGCTCGGGGACGTGGTGGACGAGCATCGTGCCGGCCGGGTCCATTTGACGCATCTCCTGGCCCTCGGGGCGGGCGAGTCGGAAGAACTCCTCCAGGAGGCCGGCTTCGCGCAGGGCGATCTGGCCGTTGTCGGCGTGCAGGTCGAGGGTGCCGCCCTGGTTACGGGCGTCGGGGCCGGCGTCGCCGTCGTAAACGGCGGCGGTGATGCCGTGCCGCTGGAGGATCCGGGCACAGGTCAGGCCGCCGGGGCCGGCGCCGATGATGGCGATGCGGGGTGCGGGAGGGGTGTTCACGGTGTGCTCCGTTCGTTTGTGTAGCAGTGGCGTGACCGCTGTGACCGCTGGACCGCTGTGACCGCCGTGACCGCTGAGTCGGCGGGATGGCGGGGTCTCGTCGAGAAGAAGGGAGGCCGGGGCAGTGCCTCGCGGCGGCCGCTCCAGAAAAACACACCAACTCAATAAGTGCAACAACTCAACTTTTGAAGTTGGTCAATCAGAGAGGTAGGGTGTCGGTATGCGCAGCACGACGAGCGACACCGCGGCAGATTCCCCTTCTGCGCCGATGGGGCGCCGCGAGCGCAAGAAGGCCGCCACCCGCCAGGCCATCGCCGACGCCGCACTGCACCTGTTCCTGGAGCGCGGATACGACGCGGTCGGCATTCGCGAGATCGCGGACGCCGCCGACGTGTCCACCACCACGCTGTTCAAGCACTTCCCGGTCAAGGAAGCCCTCGTCTTCGACGAGGACGCCGAGCAGGAGACCCGGCTGCTCGCCGCCGTCCGCGAGCGGCCCCAGGGTCAGTCCATCCCCGCCGCGCTCCGCGAACACGCCCTGACCGCACGGCTGGCCTCCGCCGACGTCGACGCCCGCTTCACCGCCTTCACCAACCTGGTGGCCGACACGCCCGCGCTGCGCGACTACGCTCAGAAGATGTGGCTGCGCCACACCACCGCACTCGCCCAGGCCATCGCCGAGGAGAGCGGCCTCGCCGCAGGCGACCCCGCCTGCACCGCCCTGGCCCACTTCGCCCTCGAAGCCCCCCGCGCGGCCTACGGCCACGACAACCCCCGTCAGGCCATCGTCCGGGCCTTCGACCTCCTGGAACACGGCTGGAGCGCACTCGCCCAGACGGAAGCGTGAGCAAGCGCACTGCTGAAGCGCACGAGGGCCTTGAGGGCCGGGCTCAGGGCGCCGAATTCACGGGGCGCGTTCTTCAGGGCGTGGGTGCGGTGAGATACCGCTGGACCGTGGGTCCGAGCCAGTCCACGATCTCCTCGGGGGTGAGCGCCACGCTCGCCGGGAACCGCAGCACGTAGCGCGTCAGCGCGAGCCCCAGCACGGTAGAGGAGCACAGTGCCGCCCGCATGGGCGCCTGCTCCGGCTCGGGGCCCACCCGGCGGGCCAGCGGGATCAACTGCTCGCGCAGCACGCTCTGCATGCGATCGGCGGCGGCCGGGTCGGTGGCGCCGACCCGCATCAGCGCGGTGAGCTCCTCGTTCTCCTCCCACAGGGTGAGGAAGTGGCCCACCAGCGTACGGCCGATCGCCTCGCGCGGTTCGACGGGCAGGCTGGGCAGCCCGGGGTCGATCGAGACGGCCGCCGCGAACAGGTCCGCCTTGCTGCCGTAGTAGCGCATCACCATCGAGGGGTCGATCTTCGCGTCGCGCGCGATGGCCCGGATGGTCGCCTTCTCGTAGCCGTCCGCCGCGAACCGCTCGCGGGCCGCGGCGAGGATCGTGGCGCGGGTCGCGTCGGAACGCCGTGCGGCCTGCTGGTTCTCCGTGGTACCGGTCATGCCAACGAGTGTAGGCCAACGCGTGTTGACAGTCGACGGGCGCGGCTCTACGTTTGCCAACAAGCGTTGACCAACAAGCGTTGGCCTCTTGGCGAGGCCGCAGTCGTCGGACGCCGGCATCAGCGATGCGTCGTGATGGCCGGCCGGCGTCGCCGGATCCGGTACGGCGGTGGCCGGCCGCGGTGCCGTGGGCCCAACCGACAGCGAGAGGAAGTACCGAAGATGGCCAAGCTGCAGAGCCTGGACCCGAATACGCCGATGTTCGCGCAGTTCAAGGAGGAGACCGGGCCCATCGTCCTGGCCAACACCTTCGTCGTCCCGCGGGAGAAGACCGAAGCGTTCCTGGCCCTCTTCCGGAGGCAGGCGGAGTTCATGAAGGCTCAGCCGGGATTCGTCTCCCTGCGGATGCACAAGGGAACGGCGGCCAGTCAACTTCTGATGAACGTCGCGGTCTGGGAGTCGACCGAGGCTCTCGCCGCGGCGTTCGGCAGCCCGGAGTTCCAGCGCATGGCTGCCGAGTTCCCCGACGACGTCGTGTCGTACCCGCACATCTTCGAGCAGATCGACGTATGACACAGCGGCTGTAGCCGGGGGAGGGCAGCCGGAGAAGCCCCGCCCTCCTCCGTCACGCATCCATGCGCCATGCCGGGTCGCAGGGCCGCCGATCACCGGGCAGCGCCGCCTGACCAGACCCCATACAACTCACCACGCTCACCAAGCTCACGAAGACCCGCAAGGAGAAGAACAATGTCGCTGAAGAAGATCAACACCGTCCTGGCCGCCGCCTTCATCCTCTTCATCCTCTGGTTCGGGTCGGAGTTCATCCTGAGCCCGGCGACGACGGCGCCGGGCTTCGGCCTGCCGAGCTCGCCGTCCGGCGACGGCGGAGGCTTCCTGATCATCAAGGGAATTCGCGACGTCGTCCTGGCCCTGGTCCTGGGCATCCTGCTGGTGACCGGTCACCGCCGGGCGCTGGGCTGGGCGTTGCTGGTGGAGGCCCTCGCCGCGTACGGCGACATGACCACCGTGCTGGCCCACCACGGCTCCGTGGCCACCGCCCTCGGCGTCCACGGCCTGACCGCGACGCTGATGGTGGTCAACGGCCTGCTGATGATGCGCGAGACCCGCACGGTCGCGGCCGCGCCGGCGATGCCCGCCCCGCAGCCCGCCTGATCCATCGGCCCGAGGTGGCCCGGGCGGACCGCTACGGGCGACGCCGGCCGCTGCTCGCCGGGGCTCGGCCTGGTGGTGGGCAACGCGGGGGCCCCGGCGCCCCGGCACCGCTGTCCTGGGGCGATCTCGCGCGCCGAGGATGTTTCTCCGGCCGACCGCCGCGGTGACTTCGTAGGCCGCGGGGTCGGCAGCGGTGGCTCGGGAGTCGCCCCCTCGTCGTCCGGGTCCGGGCCGGAGCGCTTCGCACGCGGTCAGCTCTTCGGACGCCGGGTGAGCCCACCACGGCGTGAAGAGCTCAATCGATTCACCACAGGGTGATGGCGGCGGGGCCGACGAGTGGGAGTTGAGCGATCAGCGGGGCCGCTACGGGCGGGCGGGGGAGGTCAGGCGGGCGGTGATGGCGCTGAGTACGAGCAGGCCGAGTCCCGCTCCGGCGGTGAAGGCCGCGACGGTGGTCGCGGAGGCGGCGAATCCGGCGAGGACCGCGACCGGCGTGAGACGGGCGGTGAGGGCCCAGCCGGCTTGACGGCGGGCGGTGAAGTGTCGGGCGAGCACGAGGAACGCGGCGCACAGCGCGAGGTAGCCGACCGTGCCGGCCAACATGTGGACAGTGCCGTGTGCGCTCAGCGAGGCGACCCGGTCTTCGGGGGTGCCGGCGGGGAATCCGGCTCCCGGGTCGGCGTGGAAGATCCCGGCGAGCAGGAACGAGGCGCCGAACACACCGAGCAGGCGGGGCGCCCAGGTGCCGCCGGGCGTATCGCGCAGAGCCCGGCGTATCGCGACCGCTCCGCCGAGGACGAGCGCTCCGGTGAGGAGGAAGACGGCGACCTGGATCCAGCCGAGGTCACCGAGGCTGAGCTGGCTGAGGGCGTTGCGGGTGAAGTCGAATCCGTCCCGGGACAGGCCCTGCGCGAGGCCCGCCGTGAGGAAGAGCGGTCCCGCGGCGATGCCGGCGGCCGGCAGGAGCCGCGGCGCGGGACGGGCGGGGGCGGCGGTGAGGGCGGCCGGGGGGTGGGGCGTCTGGGCCATGCGGAGGTCTCTCCTGGTCATCAGGGCGGGGGAGGTCGGGTGGGGTCAGCGCGGCTGGGGGGTGTAGTGGGCTTCGACGACGCCGTTGTCGAAGGCGCGTGTGGCCTGGAGGTGCATGGGGATCTGTTCGCCGTCGGCGAGGGTGCGGCCGGTGCCGGCGATGACGGGGGCGATCTGCAGGTAGAGGTCGTCCAGCAGGCCGTTTCTCATGAGCCATTGGACGAGGGTGATGCTGCCGCCGACGTTGACGTTGCCGCCGGACTGCCGCTTGAGGGCCTGGATCTGGCCGGCGATGTCGTCCCCCGTGATCAGGCGGCTGCCCTGCCACTGGCCGACCTCGGTGAGGCTGGAGGAGACGACGTACTTCGGTGCGGCGTTCAGCCAGTCGGCGGTGGGCACCTGCTCGCTGGTGATGTGCGGGAAGAACGAGCTCCATATCTGGTAGGTGCCGCGGCCCAGCAGGGCGGTGTCGGCATCGTCGAACAGCCGTGTCACCGCTTCGGCGGCCTCGCCGGTGTTGTAGGACATGCCCCACTTCTCCGGTGCCTCCACCACGCCGTCCATGGAGACGAACAGCCCTGCCACGATCCTGCGGTGTGCGGTCATGCGATCACTCCTCGAAAGTTCCCTGTGAACTGCTCACAGTCGATCTAGAAGTGAGCTTGTCTTTTGCAAGTGAACTTTGTCAACCGCATCTCGGGTTAGGATTTGCACCATGGCGACTCGGGAGTACGGACAGTTCTGCGGCCTGGCCCGCGCGATGGAGATGGTCGGCGAACGCTGGGCCGTCCTCATCATCCGCAACCTGCTCAATGGCCCCCAGCGGTACACGGACCTGCGCAGGGGCCTGCCCGCCATCCCGACCAACATCCTGTCGACCCGGCTCAAGCAACTCGAAGAGGCAGGACTGGCCACCCGTCGCGCGCTGCCGCACCCCGAACGCGCGGTCGTCTATGAACTCACCGACTACGGGCGGGATCTCGAACCGGCGCTCATCGCGCTGGGCCGTTGGGGAGCCCGGACGATGGCGGAGCCCCGCCCTGGCGAAGCCATCACCGCTGAATCAGTGGCCATGTCGTTCCGCACCACCTACCGGCACGAACAGGCCCAGGACCTCACCGCCGGATTCGAGGTCCGCATGGGCGAGTTCACCATCCACCTGCAGATCACCCACGGCGCACTGACCGTCGGCCTCGGTGCGCACCCTGCGCCCGACCTCGTCATCGAGCGCCTTTCCGGCCACCCGGTCCGCGATCTGATGAGCGGCAGTAGGACCCCCGACGAAGTAGTCGCTGAAGGCAGCGTGCGCATCGAGGGCGATCCCGCGCTTCTCGGCCGATTCGCCGAGATGTTCCGCTTCTGACCTGCACCTCCGCCGGCTCCGGAAGAAGGCACGCGTGACCTGGTCCGCACGCACCGTAGAGCGCGACGGCGTGCGCCTGTCGGCATGGGCTCCCGGAGGCGTCGCGAAACCCGCCCACCCGACCCGGCGGCGCGCTCGCCCCGCGAGCGCTGTCGCCTGCCGCGCCGCCCGTCCCTCGTGGCCACCGTGGGGCGTCACGGCCCACCGAGACGGTGGTGCGCACGTTGCCGATCTTCGGTGGGCCGTTCCGGTGGGAGGACCTGGACTGGCTGCGGTCAAGGTCCTCAGGCGACGGCCGGGCGGGTCCTTGAGCGGAAGAGGATGGACGGCCGGTCACCGGGTAGCCGAGAACCCAGCCAGTGGCTCAGAAGAAGCAGAGCACGACGATGGAAGGAGCGTCATGGCTGGAGTTGTCGAACGCATCAAGCAGTTCGCGAGGAGCCCGCAGGGCCGGCGAACAATCGAACAGGTGCGACGGACCGCCGCCGATCCGCGCCGCCGCGCTCAGGCACAAAAACTGGTCCGGAAGCTGCGCGGTCGCCGATAAGCCCCATGCGGGCGGCGGGAACAGGACCGTGAGCGCGTGATCGGGGCACGGTTGTCGCCAAGGACCACTACCGACCGAGCTGCGCCCAGGAGACCCCGCGGTACACCAGGTCCGGATCCTCCAGCGTCGGTGGAGCGGCGGATCCCGTTCCTCACCTGAAAAGAGGGGAGTGGCATCCGCTGCTCCATCCCGGACAACGCCGACGCCGGTGGTTCCTTGAGCCGAGGTCAGCCGGACAGGGCGTCTTCAATGAGCGACACCGTCGCGCGGGGATCCGGAACCTGGACCACGAGGCGGGCGTATCGCTCGTCGGCCAGTTGGATGACCACCGCCTTGGCCGGGTCGCGGACGTCCCAGAAGATCCGTTCGCCGTCGATGTGAAACGTGCCGGCGGTGATGACGCCCGGGACATGGGTGCCAGGGGATCGGAGCCCCTTGGGCTCCTTGAGGATGCCGGGGTCGGCCGTGGCGCCGCGCACGTGGGCCAGCGGGATGGTCAGGCGACTCTTGAGTGCCCAGAGTTTGTCCAGCCCCTCGATCTCCACGATCAGGTTGTCGTCGTCGGTGCTGATGTGTGCCATGGTGTTTCCTTCGCTGTGAGAGTGTCAGGGACGGCCGAGGAGCCGTGCCAGGGCGGCGCCGGCTCGGGCGGTGCCTGCGTCCGTCGTGCCGGACCTGCTCCGTGCGCGCAGCCCGATGAGCAGTGCGGTGGCCGCTACGGGAGTCGCGGCGGCGTCACCCTCACCGTTGCCGGCCGCGGGGTCCGCGGCGCCTACGGCCCTGTCCAGCGCGGTGAACGCCTCGCCGACCAGGCGGGCCACCTCGGCGTCGACCGGTGCCCGTTCAACCGCGGCCAGCAGGACCAGGTCGAGTGCTGGCCCGGTGACCGCGTCGGCCAGGATTTCGTGCGTCTCTTCCGCGTGGCCGCCCGCCGCGGCGACACGCTCCGCCAGGCCCGCCACCTCGTGATCCAGGGACCACGTGAGCGCGGCCAGGTAGAGCCCGCGTTTGCTGCCGAACGTCTTGTACAGGCTGTTGCGGTGCACACCGAGGTGTGACACCAGGTCGTCGACGGATGTGCCGTCGTAGCTCCGGACTGCGAAGAGTTTCGCCGCCGACCGGACCACTTCAGCCTCATCGAATCCTCTCGGTCGTCCCATGGAGGGACCGTACACAGTTTAGGAACAACCAGTCAAGAACGTTCGTTCCTTAACCCTGCCCGGCCCCGGCGCCGGTCCCGGTGTCGCCCACGCCCTGAAGGGGCACGCCGCTGCCCGTATAGTCGCCCCCGGTACCGCTCACCTCGACCCGGCCGCATGGAGCCCGCTCATCGACGACTTTCATCACCCCTTGGCCCTCGGCCCGGAGCTCGGCCACTCCTGCCGATCCGCCACACCGCATGACATCGACGCACTGGGTTTCGAGGGAGGAGCGCGCGCGTGACACCGCCGTACGTCCATCACTACGGTGCGGCTGACGGGCCCCCAGTGCTCGCACTGCATGGAATCAAGGGGCACGGCGCTCGCTGGCGGCGCATCGCCGAGACGTCCTTGCACGACTTCTCGGTCATCGCGCCGGACCTGCGCGGGCACGGACGCTCCGACCACGCCCCGCCCTGGAACGCCGAAGCCCACGTGGCGGACTTGCTCTCCGTGCTGGACGCCCGCGACCTGGACCGTGTGGATCTGCTCGCGCATTCGTACGGCGGGCTGATCGCGCTGTGCCTGGCCCACGCGGCCCCCGAGCGGGTCGGCCGCATCGTCCTGCTCGATCCCTCGGTCGGTCTGCCCGCCCGGCAGATGCACGACCAGGCCCGCCGGGCGCTGAGTCCCGGCTTCTTCACCGGCCCGGAACAAGCACGCGCGGAGCGGGGGTCGGCCTGGCCGGCCGCCTCCGCCGCGGCCCTGGAAGAGGAGGTCGCCGAGCATCTCGTACAACGCGGCGACGGACGGTGGCAGTGGCGCTTCGAGCCCGCGGCCGTCGTCACGGCGTGCTCCGAGATGGCGGGACCGGCCCTCACTCCGCCGGCCACCGTGCCCACGCTCCTGGTGATCGCCCGGCGATCCGGCTTCGTGTCTCCGGAGTACGTCCGGGCGTGCCGGGCGACGCTGGGCGAGCGCCTCGCCGTGGCAGAGCTGGATGCGGGCCACATGCTGTATCTCGAACGCCCTGAGGAGACGGGCGAGCGGATCCGCCGTTTTCTGCGCGGCCGCGCAGGCCATGGTGAGGCATAGCCGATTCATGGGCGGCCACCCTGGAAAGCCGCGCCACCGCCCGGTGCCTGCCCCGCCGCTTCGCGCGGGGAGGTTTCGATGGTGTCCTGGAAGGTAGTGCCGAGAACTCCGGGCGCGGCCAGGCGTCCGTAAGGCCGCACGGGGGGGGAACGGCCTCATGGACCGGCAGGTATGTTACAGCCGTAACAGTGCCGTCGTGTACCACGGACCACCCTCGGCGGGAAGACCAGCACCCGCCTCCAACGACGCCGCGCGAGCCCAAGGAGTTTTCGTCCCCACGCTCTGCCCCGCCCCCGCCCCGCCGGGCAGGGCAGAGCGGAGCGGGGGCAAGCTCGCCCCGCGTCGTTCAGCGCAGTGTGCGGAAGAACGCGCGGATGTCCGCGACCAGCAGGTCGGGGGCCTGGAGGGAGGCGAAATGGCCTCCGCTGTCGAACTCCGACCAGTGGGTGATGTGGTTCGCCAGTGATGCCAGGCCCCGGATCGCTCGGTCGCCGAGGAACTTGGCCACCCCGGTCGGGACGCCTGAGGGGGCAGGGCGTCCCCAGCCGTCGGCGCCGATCTCGCGGTAGAGCCGTGCGGCCGAGCCGGCGGTGGATGTGAGCCAGAGGGTGGTGACGTTGGTGAGGACGGCGTCCCGGTCGGCAAGCGGCTGCCGGGTCCGTGTCGGATCATGGTCAACGAACCATTCCAGGTTCCAGGCCAGTTGCCCGGTCGGCGAGTCGTTGAGCGCGTATGCCACCGTCTGCGGTCGTGTCGCCATCTGGGTGGCGTAGCCGGAGTGGCCGTACCACCATCTCTGGTTCTCCAGCGCCTGCTCGCGTTCGGCGTCCGAGAGTAGGGCCAGTTCCTGGGGGTCGGCGGGTGTTGATGCGTTGACCAGCGCGTTGACGTGGACGCCGATGACATGGTCCGGGGCGATGCGTCCGAGCTCCGGGGAGACGATGGAGCCGAAGTCCCCGCCCTGGGCTCCGTAGCGGTCGTAGCCGAGACGTCGCATCAGTTCGGCCCAGGCACGGGCGATGCGCTTGGTCCCCCAGCCCTTGTCTGTGGTGGGCCCGGAGAACCCGAACCCCGGGATGGACGGGGCGACGACGTGGAACGCGTCGGACGGGTCGCCGCCGTAGGAACGTGGGTCCGTGAGCGGGCCGATGATGTCCAGGAAGTCATTGACTGTGCTGGGCCAGCCGTGGGTGATGATCAAGGGCGTGGCGCCCGGTTCGGGGGATCGCACGTGCAGGAAGTGCACGTTCTGCCCGTCGATGGTGGTGGTGAACTGCGGCACCTCGTTGAGCCGGGCTTCATGGGCCCGCCAGTCGTACTCATCGACCCAATAGCCGACGAGAGCCCTGAGGTAGGGGAGAGCGACACCGTATTCCCAGCCCACGTCGGGAAGCTCGTCCGGCCAGCGGGTCCGGCGCAGCCGTTCTCGCAGGTCATCGATGTCCGCCTGCTGGATGTCGACGCTGAACGGGTTGATTTCCACGATGAGCCCCACGGTGATCGCTTATGTGTGGAGGCGTGTGCCTCACCGGATCACGCTAGAAGCCGTTGAGGTCACCCAGTGTCCGCGTGGGACCTCGCGTGGCCCCTCACGTCCGGGGCTCTGGGGTGCTCTGGCGATCGCGACGCCCCGACCAATTGCTCCCCAGCGTCGGCGCAAGGGCGGTCAGGCCTGACAGAGGCAGCTGGCCGAGCGCTTCAGGTCGATGTGGCGCCGACGCGAGAGCCGGGAGAACACCATGGCGACGGCGGAGAAGGCACCGAGGTCACCACCGTGCCGCATGCTGATCCTCCAGGTCTCCGGCCCCGGCCACGGGGCCACGCGCTTGCGGGGATCGGCGGTGTTCCCGCCGGGCTCTCCGACAGCCCGGCTCAGGACCCGCCGCGCTCGCGCGGAGTCTTCTGACCCGCCTCGCTCGCCACCGGCAGTCGGTTCTCGGACGGTGGCAGCGGGCAGGTGGCCATCACCTGACGGGTGGGGCCCGGTTCAGACGGTTTCGATGTGTGCCGCTGGGTCGGCCGAGAGCGCTGCCACGGTCTCGCGCGGGTCCAGAACGTCGGCCGCGAAGTGGACTCCGGGCGGTATGCCTCCCACGAGGAGCGCTCGTGTCGCGGCCGCCGCCATGAAGCCGCTGAGTTCGTAGGAGTCGTCGGCGCGCAGTGTCAGCGAGTGTGCGGGCGGGCCGTCCGTGGACCCGGACCACAGCTGGAAGTGCTGTCCGTACCAGGAGCCGTGGTGTCGTACGTCCTGGGCCGCGGCGGCCACCAGGCTTGCCGGGTCGGTACTGCCGAGGGCCCAGGCAGTGGCCAGTTCCTCGGGCAGCCGGTGGCCCCCGAAGACGGTGTACCAGTTGACTTCGCCGATGGCGAGTGTGCGGGCCAGCCGCCCCGCCTCGGTGGAGAGGAAGGGGAAGGCGTTGACCGGTTGAGGGAAGGCCGCGAGACAGAGGCCGCGGCGGGGTTCGAGCGCCCGCGGGCGGACGCCGCCATCGCGCCAGGCGGCCGCAGGGGTGCCGTGTTCGGGGCCGTGACCGAGCAGGACGTCACCCGCGGCGGCGGGGGTGAGGGCCGAGACGCCGCCCAGGTAGGCGTCGAGGCGGAGGAGGGGACCGGCGTCCTTGGCCAAGTGGCGCGGCAGCAACCCGGAGAGACCCGGCAGTGCCCCGGCTGACAGGACGGCCGTCCGGCCGGCCGCGAGCCAGTCGTGCCCACCGCAGTCGGTGTGCAGGCGGATGGCGGCCGGATCGTCGCCCGCGGCGTCCACGTAGTCGGTGCCGCGGCGCAGTGCGGCGCGGGCGACCTTGTCCAGGACGCGGTAGGACGGGCCCGCGCAATTGACGACGAGTCCGCACCGGGCCGCGAAGCGGTCCAGGGAACCGGGATCGTCGAGATCGGCGGCCATCGCCTCGGCGGGTGGACCCGCGGGGTCGAGGGCTCGGACCAGGCCGGCGGCGCGCGCGGGATCCCGCCCCGCCACCAGCAGGGGGCCCACGCCCGCTTGGTGCAGGCGGCGTACCGCGGCGCTGCCGACGGCTCCGTAGCCACCGAGCACGCCGATCGTCGTGGTGCTGTTCACAGCGCGGTTCCTTCGCTTGTCGCCGGCTACGTCGTCGCCGGATACGAATGAAAATGATAATGATTACCGACAAGGCCTGGTGGTGAATGCCGGGTATTCATCGAGGAGGACGAGATGTACGACGTGCTTGTGGTGGGCGGGGGCCCGGCCGGGCTGAACGCGGCTCTGGTGTCGGGTCGCCAGCGTCGGCGGGTGTTGCTGGTGGACAGCGGAAGGCCGCGCAACGCCCCTGCCGCCGAGATGCACATGTTCCTCAGCCGCGACGGGTTCTCTCCCGCGGAACTGCGCAGGCTCGGGCGGGAGGAGCTGTCGGCCTACCCAGGCGTCGAACTGGTGGAGGACACCGTCGTCTCCGTGGCCCCGACCGCCGACGGCTTCGAGGCGACGCTCGCCCGAGGTGTGACACACCGGGCCCGCAAGGTGATCCTGGCGACCGGTCAGGTCGACCTCGTGGACGAGATCGAGGGTCTGGCCGAACGCTTTGGGCGGGGGGTCTTCCACTGCCCGTTCTGCCATGGCTGGGAGACGCGCGGCAAGGCACTCGCCGTCCTCGGCCGGGAACTGCCGCAGGTCATGCTGGCGCTGTACGTCCGGGACCGGTTCAGCGAGGACGTGGTGGTCTGCACGGACGGCCACCCCGTCCCCGAGCCGGCCGCCGGCAGGCTCGCCGCCGCCGGCATCGAGGTCCGCGAGACGCCCCTGGTCCGGATCGAGGGGGAGGAGGACGCGCTGCGGCTGGTCTTCGCCGACGGCGAGGCGCTGGAGCGCCAGGCGGTGTACCACCGGGCGCCCACCCGTCAGCACTCCACCCTCGCCGAGCAACTCGGTTGCACACTGCTGGCCGACGGCTGTGTGCGGGTCGACGAGTTCCAGCGGACCTCCGTCGCCGGGGTGTACGCGGCCGGGGACACCGCCCGTATGGAGGCGTTGCCCGACGCGGTGACCTTCGTGATCGCCGGGGCGGCCGACGGCGCTCGCGCCGCCGTGTGGATCGACCAGGAGCTGTTCCGGGAGGACGCCGGGCTCGGCGGCTGAGGGCGCCCGTGGCGGGGGCCGGAGCGGCCCCCGCCACGGCATCGTCACGGCCGTTCGCCGGCCGCCGCGCGCGCCGCGGCGGCGAGCCCCGCCACCGTCGGCCGCTCCAGAAAACGCCGGGGCGTCACCTGGGCCACTCCGTCCCGGACCAGTGTGGCGAGCATGCGCACCGCCAGCAGCGAATCCCCGCCGAGGCCGAAGAAGTCCGCCGCCCGGTCGTCCACGGCGCGGCCGAGCAGTGCGGCCCACCGGCGGGCGATCTCCCGCTCCGTGTCGTCGCGGGGCGCGCCCGGCTCGTCGGCGGCCTGGGCGGATGGCGGTGGAACGGACAACCGCCTGCCCGCCGGCCGGCCCTCGGCGTCCTCCTCGGGAACGTCCAGGGCGTGCGGAAGCACGACTCGCGCGGACCAGCCGTCCGCGTCGACCAGGGATTCGACGGTGGCCATCACATCGTTGAACATCCGGTCCACGTCCTGCGCCGCGAAGATCTCCTCCACCAGGGAGAAGACCACGACCAGCTCGTCACGCAGTTCGAACAGCCGGACCTCCAGGGCCACCTGCGGGGTCCGCAGCTGCTGGTGGTGGCTGCGCAGGTCGATGGTGCCCAGCGGTCCCGCGCTCCGGGGAACCTCGCTGCCGAGCGCGGCGTCGACGCCCAGGGTGCTCTGGAAGACCACGGGCGCCACCGGCCGCCGGGTGTCCCGCCGGCGGCCCAGCTCCCGGGACACCTCGACCCCGGTCACCAGGTTGTGCGCCAGGGCGTCGCTGACATCCCGCTGGGCGCGGGCCGCGAGATCGGCGAACACCGGGGACTCGGGCAGCTCCACCGGGATCAGTACCGTGGAGGAGAAGGCACCCACCAACCGCGGTACGTCCGGGTGGAGGGGGAGGCGGTTCAGCTGGAGGGTGTTGAGGAGGAACCGCCGGTGCCCGCAGGCGCGCGCCAGCGCGGCGGAGAACGCCGCGAACATCGCGGCCGAGGGGGTCACGCCGTGCCGGGCGCACTGTTCCCGCACCGCCGCCCACCGCCCTGCGTCGAGCACGGTCTGCCGCGTGCCCATCAGCGTCGGCCGCACCTCGGCCGGATCAGCGGTGAGCGGAAGTGCGGGCGGAAGCGGGAAGTCGTCGAGGCGCCCCCACCACCAGGCGCGATCGGCCCGCCACTGCTCGGTATCCGGCAGCCCCTCCAGAGCCGCCGCATAGTCCCCGAAGTCGATCTCCAGCGGGGCGAGGACGGCGTTGTAGTCCGCGGCGAGGGCGAACAGATCGCGGTAGAACACCCCCGAGGACCAGCCGTCGATGATCAGAAGGCTGGTCGAGGAGTGCAGCCGCGCCTTCCCGCCGGGCAGCAGGGTCAGCCGCATGTCGAGGCCGCAGCCACGCGTCGGATCCGGGCCTTCGGCGCTCATCTCCCGGCGGATCGCGTCGAGTCGCGAGGCGACCACGGACCCGTCCGCTTCCGTCAGATCCGTCACCCGCAGCCGTGGCATGGCCTCCGGGTCGTCCAGCGGCAGGATCTTCTGCCGCCCGTCGGGCAGCACCCGGGCCCGCAGCACCGACTGATGTTCCGCCAGCCGCTCCAGCGCGTCCTGGAGCGCCTCGCCGATCTCGTCGGGGTCGATGTCCAGCAGGCCGATGTCGACGTAGTGGTGGGCCGAACGGTAGGACAGCTCCCACCCGCCCTGCTGGCCGACGAAGTAACCCTGTTGGAGGGGGAGGAGAGGGAACGGCGCCTGGGGGTCCTCGCGCTGGTTCAGCTCCAGCGGCAGCGGGCGCAGCGGCCCGGTCCCGGCGCTCCGCTCGTGGATGAGGGCGGCCAGGTGAGCGGCGGTGTGTTCGACCCGGACGTCCGAGAGTGCCAGGGCGATACCCAGCCGCTTGCGGATCAGGGCCGCCATGCGCACGGTGAGCACGGAGTCGCCGCCGAGGCTGAGGAAGGGGGCGTCGGCCGGTACGGCGGCCACGTCCGTCTCCAGGACGTCGGCCCAAACCGCGCGTACGGCGTCGACGAGTGCGGCCGGCGCGGTGGCGGCGGCAGTGGCGGGTGTGGTGGTCAAGGGGACGCTCCGATCTCGGTGGTGGTGGCGGGTGAGGGGACGAGACGGTCCACGGCGTGGACGCGTACGGGCCGGTCGGCCGTGGGCAGGCGGGCGGCGAGTGCGGCCGAGACACGGGCCGGGGCCGGGCGCCCGCTTCCGGGCCGGACCCGGCCCGCGAGCACCCGTTGCCCGGCGGCGGCCAGCGGGTGCCCGGCGCCGGGCAGTGCGGGCAGTGGGTCGAACCCGGCCGCGTCCAGTTGGTCCGTCCACTCCTCGGCGGTGAGGAACACCCGGTCCTGTCCGGCCCGCAGATCGGTGAACCAGTGGTCCTCGCCGGCGGCGGGCGACATGAGCAGGTACATCGAGGTGAGCGCCTGGTAGTGCTCGCGGCAGGACTCGACGAGCACCAGCAGGCCGCCGGGTTCGAGGAGTTCGCGCAATCCCGCCAAGGCGCTCCCGACATGGCGGGCGTTGTGCAGGACGTTGGCCGCCAGGACCACGTCCCGTGACCCCGCGGTCGTTTTCTGGTCGGCCGGGACCGCGTTGATGTCGAACAAGGCGAACCGCATCCCCGGGTGGCCTGCGAACGCGGCTCGGGCGGAGCCGAGGAAGAAGCGCGACACGTCAGTGAACAGGTAGTCGGTCCCGGCGTCCCCGAGGGCGTCGAGTACAGGGGCGGTGGTCCCGCCCACCCCGGCGCCCACCTCCAGGATCCGCAGCGGTCCCGGCCCGCGGCGGGCCCGCGCCTCGCGGGCGACGAGCGCCGCCGCGGCGTGGTTGGCCCACCGACTCGGCACGTTGTCGCGGTAGTTGCCCTCGGCGGTGTCCGTCTCTCCCCCGGGAAAGAGCACACCCTGCAACCCGGTCTCGTCCCTCAGGAGCGCCGGGAGGCGGTCGGCCGCCGCGAGGAAGAAACGCGTCATCGACGGCGGGTAGCCCAGCCCCCGGCACGCCTCTTCCAGCGTGCGGCGGGCCCGCGCGTACTCCACCCGGTCCGGCGCCACCAGGCCCCGGTAACGGCCGGTCGCCGCGTCGTGACCCAGCCGCTTCTCGGCGGTCAGCGCGGTGAGCCAGCGCCGCACGATCCATGCGTGCCGCGGAGCGGTGCCGAGCGTCTCGAGCACCTGTGCGGCGTGATGCGCCCAGCCTTGGCGAAAGAGCCGCGCCCGGTCCAGCGTCCGCGCCATGGCCGACAACGCCACCTCGTCCAGCAGCCGGGTGAGCCGGGGCAACGCCGCCAGGTCCTCCCCGGCCACGGAGGCGTCACCCGCGGCGACGGCATCGTCCACAGGGACCGGACCGGCCGTCGCGCGACGGGTGTCCGGCCGCCGCCCGGCGACGAGCAGGGTGCCGCCCGGCATGCCGGGGACCCACTGCCAGGCAGCGACCTCGGGCAAGGTTCTCAGGGCGGCGGACAGCGCTTCGTTCACGGCGCCGTCCCCCCGGCCGCCTCCACGACGGCGATCGAGGGCGGCACGGTGCCCGGGGCCGTCCGGCGGACGTGGTCCCGCAACACCTCCGGCAGCCTGCGGCGCACGAACGCCGTCAGCGGTTCATGGGCCACCGGTCCAGCTGCCACAGGGGCGTCGGCGGGCGGCACGGCCGCCGCGTACGCGCAGCCGGCCGGTGCCGCGACGGCCAGCATGTGCGGGTCGTCGGCGTCGAGGAGGACGGTGGCGTCCAGACCGTGCAGGGCCCGGCGCAGGGCATAGGGTGTGACGGCCCCCGGAGCGTCACCGAGCAGGGCGTTGGGGATGGCCGTCAGGATGGCCGGCCGCTCGCTCAGCGCGGTGCGCAGCGCCACTGACAGGCCCTTGCCCTGGTGGCCGGGCCACCGGACTCGCCGTACCGCGTCGGAATCGTGCAGCGCCCGCGACCGGGGGTCCACGTGAAGGACGAGGTCGTAGCGGTAGCGCGTCAGTTCGGTGTTCAGCTCCATCGTGCGGGCGTGCACGCTCATCCGCACGGGCCTGAAGTGCGCCTCCAGGGCCGTGGCCACGGCCCGGGGAGCGAAGGACAGCTCCTCGTCGCCGGCGATCGCGGCCCTCACCCGGGCGTCGAGGGTGTCCCCGTCGGACGTGGGCGTACGGGTCCGCTCCAGCCAGGTGAAGTGGTGGGTGAGCAGCCCGGAATGGCGGATGTCGCCCACGATCACCGTGCCCGGGGCCGTGACGGCGTCCAGCGCCTCGTGCAGGACTGCCGTGAGGTAGTCGAGACTGGGAAAGCACTGGGTGACCGAGTTCAACAGGACACAGTCGGGGCGGACACCTTCGCCGAAGGCGGCGTCCATCGCCCGCCGTACGACCGCCGTCCCCGCCTCATGGGCGGCGGCGCGGACGAACGCGGTACGGGGCAGGCCCGCTCGTCCCAACCGGTCCACCGCCGCCTGCGCCACATCGGTGCCGACGTATCCGTCCAGGTGGGAGTGGAGGCGGTGGGCCAGCAGCCCGGTGCCGCAGCCGAGCTCCAGTACGCGGCGCGGACGCTGGGACAGCACGAGCTCGACGGTACGGTCCAGCCAGTCCCGCATGTGTTCGGTCGGCAGCGGAAGCCCGGTGTCCGACGCCCGCCAGCCCGACAGGTCCAGGTCATCGGCGTGGCGGCCGTGGGCGTCCTGGTACACCCAGTCGTACACCTCGGCCCAGTGGTCCAGGTGCTCGCACAGCAGCGGCCCGGGGGAGGGGCCCGCCGCCGTGGCGGACGGGCGCGGCCGGACCAGGATCCGGCCGTCCGGAGCGGTCCGCGCCTCGGCCACCCACGGGTGGCCGGCGACGAGGGCCACGATCGGATCGGCGGTCGCCTCAGTGGACATGTGTGTCCTTCCCCTTCGTTCGATCATGACGGGTGTTCGGTGGCGGTGTGGGAAGCAGGGCGGCCGGGCCGTCGGGGACGAGCCGCCCGCCAAGCAGGCGCAGCACGTGATCGGCCCGCCCCGCCACGGCGGGGTCGTGGGTGACCGTCAGCTGGGCCATGCCCTCTGCCCGTAGCCGGTCCAGCAGGTCCAGCACGGTACGCGCGGACGCCGCGTCGAGCGCCGAGGTGGGCTCGTCCAGCAGCAGGACGTCCGGCCGTGCGGCGAGGGCCCGGGCCAGCGCCACCCGCTGCCGCTGGCCCCCGGACAGCCGGTGCGGGCGCTGACGCGCCACGTCCGCGGCGAGCCCGACGGCCGCCAGCAGCTCCGCTGCCACGGTGGCCGAGTCACGGACGCCGAGCCCGTGCAGCACCCGCGGCGGACGCGCCACCGCCCGGCCGGCCCGGTGCGCCGGGTTCAGCTCTCCAGCGGGATGCTGGCCTACGAGCTGGACGGCCCGCAGCTCGTCCCGACCGCGCCGGCCGGCCTGGGCCGCGAGCGGCCGCCCGTGCAGCAGCAACCGGCCCGCGGCGGCGGGGCGCCGGCCCGCCAGGGCGTGCAGCAGGCTGGTCTTGCCGCTGCCCGACGGGCCCAGCACCGCGGTCAACTCGCCCGGTGCCAGATCGAGATCGACCCCCTCGACCAACAGTCCGCCGTCGGGCCGGGCGACCCTCAGCCCACGGGCGGCCAGCGCGGCGCCCCTGACACCGGACGGCGGCTTCCCGGCCCGGGGGCGGCTCCCGGACGGCCCGGTGGGCACGGGTGGCCCGGTGGGCACGGGTGGCTCGGTGGGTACGGACGGCCCGGTGGGCGCCGAAGGGGCGCCGGAGCGCGGTGACAGCCGCACCACGCGATCGGCGAGCCCGGAGATCAGACGGGGGTCGTGTGTCACCAACACGGTGCACCGGCCCGGAACGCCGCGCCGGGCGCGCACCGCCGCGATGACGTACTCCGCCGTCTCCCGGTCCATGGCCGAGGTCGGCTCGTCCAGCAGCAGGACCTGCGGCCCGGCGGCCAGGGCACGGGCGAGCGCGACCCGCTGTGCCTGGCCGCCGGACAGTTCGCGCACCCGCCGACGCGCGAACTCCTCGCCGAGGCCGAGGAGTTCCAGCGCCTCACGGGCGCCTCGCGCCCGCTCGGCGCGGGGCCCGGTCAGCTCCTCGGCCACGATGCGTTCGACTCGCCAGTGCGGATGGAGCGCCAGGGCCGGGTCCTGACCGACGTACCCGCAGCGGGCGCGCCGCCAGCGGCGGGCACCGGCCCCGGGCGGCACCACATGGCCGTACCAGCGCACCGTTCCGGCCGAGCGGCGCAGCCCCGCCGGGAGGGTGTCCAGCAGCGCGTGCAGCAGCGTGCTCTTGCCCGCCCCGGACGCCCCGGCGACGGCGAGCACCTCACCGGGGCCCACCCGCAGGTCCACGCCGCCCAGCAGCACCGCGCCGTCCGTGGTCCGGCGCACCGTCAGGCCGTCGGCTTCCAGCAGGGCCGGGTCCTTCGCCGTCATGCCGCACCCCCCAGACGGCGCCCGGCGGTGCGGGCCGCCGAGGCCGGCAGCCAGGCGGTCAGGGCCAGGGGGACGGCAGGGCCCAGCAGCGCGGCCGGATTGAGTGCCGCGCCCGGCAGGTTCTCGCTCAGCATCAGCGCCCAGTCCGGTGCGGGCGGCTGCGGACCGAGGCCGAGGACCGCGAGGGCGGTGGCCACCTGCAGCGCCGTGACCAGCCGGAGTCCCGCGTCTGCCGCGACCAGGCCGCTCACCGCCGGAAGGAGTTCGCGCACCAGGACCGAGGGTGTGCGCTCGCCGCGCTCGACGGCAGCCCGTACGTAACCGCTGTCCCGCACCGAGGCGCACCGAGCCCCCACCACGCGTGCGGTCAGGGGCGCGCCACTGAGCACGGAGGCGACCACGATCGCCATGGCCCCGGGCAGTGCCACGGCCAGCACCAGGGCGAGGACCAGGGCGGGAACGGC
This sequence comes from Streptomyces sparsogenes subsp. cuspidosporus, assembly GCF_039532705.1. Classification (NCBI taxonomy): domain Bacteria; kingdom Bacillati; phylum Actinomycetota; class Actinomycetes; order Kitasatosporales; family Streptomycetaceae; genus Streptomyces; species Streptomyces sparsogenes. Next base: position 252,831 of record NZ_BAAASD010000001.1, read on the forward strand.
CAGCAGGAGATCGCAGCCCCAGCGCACGGCCCGGCTCACGGCCGCCGTGCCCCACCCCGCGGCCAATCCGAGGGCAACACCGCACAGCAGCGCCGCGGCTGACGCGGCGAGCGAGACGGTGAGCAGGTGCGCCCCACCGGAGAGGGTCCTGGAGAACACGTCGCGTCCCAGCGCGTCGGCACCGAGCGGCGCCTTCCAGGACGGCGGCGCCCACGGAACGGCCACCGGCCGCTCGGGATCGTACGGTGCCAGACGCCGTCCCAGCAGCACCAGAGCCACGAGCGCCACCACCGCGCCGGGCCCGGCCAGGTCCCGGCCGAGCCGGGCGGGGATCATGTCGCACCCCCCGCCGCCGCGACCCCGGCCATCGTCCGCGACCGGCCCGGCCGGTGGGGACCCGCCGCACCGAGGAGGTCGGCCAGCAGCATGCCGAGCAGCGTCGTCGCGGCGGGTATCAGGGCCGCGGCCTGGACGACGGGAACATCGCGCACGGCCACCGAGGAGACCAGGAGACCGCCGATGCCCGGAAAGCCGTACACCGTCTCCACCAGGGCGGTCCCGGCCACCAGCCATCCGGCCATCAGCGCCAGCACCTGGACGGAGGGCACCAGCAGGAACGGCGCGACATGCCGGCGCAGGACCAGCCACGCGGGAAGTCCCCGCGTCCGGGCGTCCGCGACATGCGGCAGGCGCAGGACGTCGGTGAGCGCGCCACGCAGCAGGGCGGTGGCGAAGGCCGCCGACGGCAGCGCCAGGGTCAGGGCGGGCAGGACCAGCGCCTTCGGCTCGGCCCAGGGCGAACCCCCGGGCGGCAGCAGCGACACGGCGGGCAGCCAGCCCAGTACCCCGGACAACACCGCGGTCAGCGCCGCCGCGTACACGACCTGCGGCACGGCGGCCAGTCCGGCCGCGAGCGCCCCGCCCCGGCCCGCCCGGAGAAACCCCACGGCCAGCGCGAGCGCGGTGAGCGCCACCGTGACGGTCAGCGTGACGAGGACGAGCGCCGCCGTCGCGGGCAGCCGCTCCGCGAGCAGACCCGCCACCGGCCTGCCGCTCGCCGACGACAGGCCCAGGTCGCCCCGGATCAGGTGCCCCAACCACCGCAGATACCGGACGGGCGCGGGCACATCCAGGCCGAGCCGTTCCCGCTCGCGCGCGATCTCCTCCGCCGACGCCCGCCCGGCACCCCGCACCTCCCCCGCGTCGCCCGGCAGGACCTCGGTGGCCGCGAAGACCACGGCCGTGGCCGCCAGGGCCGGCAGCACGGTGCGGACGACGACGCGCGTGATCACTCGGCCTTCCAGGCGCGGTCGATGAACATCCGCTGGAAACCGGGCCCGTCGGGCAGCCCGTGCACACCGGGCGCCGTCAGGTCCAGACCGTCCCCGGTGCCCCACACCACGTATCCGCCGTCCCGCCACAGCTCCTTCTGGACACGGGCCAGAACGGCATCGCGCGCCGCGGCGTCCTGTGTCCCCATGGCCTCTTCGAAACCGGCGTCGAACGCCGGGCTGCGCCACGCGGTCTCATTGGTGGGGGAGTCGCTGAGCAGACCGACCCGCACCAGATCGGGGAACGAGATTCCGCCGTAGTAGCCGGTGTAGAAATCCTTCTTGGCGTAGATCTTCGTCCAGTAGGTGTCGGCGGGCTCCACCTTGACCTCGGCGTCGACACCGATGTCCTCGAGCTGCCCGGCGTACAGCGTGGCCGCGGTGTCCATGCCCGGGTACGACGTGGTGGTGTGCAGGGTGAGCTTCAGCCCGTGGGCGTGGCCGGCCTCCTTCAGCAGCCGCTTCGCGCGGGCCACGTCCCGGGTGCGCTGCTCGAGGTCCTTCGGGTACGACGGGTCGTAGGGGGTGGGCAGGTCGTTGGCGATCCGGCCGTAGCCGAGGAACACCGTGTCGACCAGCGCCTTGCGGTCGGCGGCGAGCCGGAACGCCTCCCGGACCTTGGGGTTGTCGAACGGCTCGGCGTCCAGCCGCATGATGAACGGGTACTCGGTGACGCCCTCGCGGGTGACGACCCGGACGGAGGAGGAGCGCCGGGCGGTTTTCACGGCTGCCGGACTGACGCTGCCCGCGACGTCCGCCTGGCCGGAGGTCACGGCCGAGGCCCTGGCCTGCGGATCGGTGATGGCGCGGATCTCGATGCGGTCCAGGTGCGGCCGCGGGCCCCACCAGCCCTTGCTGCGGGTGAGGACGGCGGTCTGGGCATCGGTCCCGGCCACCTTGTAGGGGCCGGAGCCGGGCACGGGCTCGGAGAAGTCCCTGGTGCCGTCGGGCACCACGAAGCTGATCGACTCCAGCGCCCTGGGCGCGTCGGCCATCGGGGCGCGGGTGGGCAGGACCACCGTGTGGGCGTCGGGAGCGGTGGCGGACTTCAGGTCGAAGTCCGCCAGCCGTCCGTAGTTCTCGGCGGCCTTGTCGGCGATGCGGGTCAGCGAGTACAGCACGTCCTTGGCGCGCACCGGTCGGCCGTCGGTGAACTCGGCGTCCTCGCGCAGGTGAAAGGTCCAGCGGTCGAGGGACTTGTTCGGCTTCCAGGACACGGCCAGCCGTGGCCGTGGCTCGCCGTCCGCCCCCGGGACCGTGAGGACGTCGTAGGTGAGGGCGAACCGCATGACGTCGGATTCGTTGCCGAGCCCGCCGTGCGGGTCGTCGCTCGCGGTGGCGGGGGAACCCGCGACCACGTAGCGCAGGGTGCCGCCGTCGACGGGACGGGCGGGGGCGTCGTCGGGGGCGCCGCGACCGGGCCCGGAGCCGCATCCGGTGAGCAGCAGGCAACCGGCCGAAGCGAAGGCGAGGAGGGTCCGGGGCCCGCGTCCGGGCCGGGAGGGGATGAGCATGTTCGTCCGATCAAAGAGACATGGGGAGGGGTCAGCGGGTCGCGTGGGCCGCGAGCGCCCGGTCCAGCAGGGAGACGACCGCCTCGACGGCGGCACCCGTGAGCAGCGAGTAGTGGTGGCCCTCGACGGCGGTCTCCTCGACGGGCCCGGCCACATGGTTCCGCCAGCCGAGCGCGGGCAGGTCGAAGGCGTCGTCCACGCCCATGCCGACCCCCGCGTTGCGGGGGGACGGCTGGGCGGCCCGGATGAGCAGCAGCCGGGTGTCCGGGTCGGTCAGGTGTCCGGCGTGGTGGTCGCCCAGCGCTCGCAGATGCCGTTCGAACACCTCCAGCCGCAGGTCGGCGGTGTCCCTGGGGCCCACCAGCCCGGCCTGGCGCATGCGTTCGGTGACGGTGGCGCGGATCTCCTCGTGGGAGAGCCGGAGCAGGTCGGTCCCGTCCTCCGGCCCGAGCCCGAGGTCCCGGGCGAGTCCCAGGCCGAGGAACGCCTCAAGCGAACGCAGATAGCGCAGGGCCGCGATGGCGGTGTCCTCCCGGGGGCCGGTGCCGCCCAGCGGCCTGATCCGGTCCGGAGTATTGGAGTCGATCATCACGAGAAGGTCGGTGCGCTCCCCGCGCCGCTCCAGCGCACAGGCCATCTCATGGGCCACCGTGCCGCCCATCGACCAGCCGCCGAGCAGGTAGGGCCCGTGCGGCTGGTAGGCGCGTACGGCCGACAGGTAGTGGTCGGCCATGGCCGGGATGTCCGCCGGGCCGGCGCCGCCCGTCAGGGCGGGGTCGGTGAGAGCCACCAGCGGTCTGCCGGCCTCCAGCAGCCGGGCGACCTCGCCGTAGCACAGCACGTCGCCGCCGGACGGATGCATGAGGAACAACGGTCGGCCGCCGTTGCCGTCGCGCAGCAACAGCGCGGTCTCGCCCGGGTTCTCCCGGACCGTGGCCGTGACCGGACGCGGCGGTGCGGCCGGACGCGGGGGCGCGGCCGGGTGCGCCTCGCGTGTCGTGTCCCACGCCGCGGGGTCGGTGGCCAGCCGCTGTACCGCACGGACGTGTCCGGCGAACGCCCGGTCCGCCTCGTCGGCGGGCAACAGGCCCTCCAGGACGTCCCACTGCAGCAGCAGTGTGCCGTGCTGCTCGATCACCTGGTGGTCCAGCCACGTCTGCGGGGTACTGCTCGCCCCGAACACGGGCGTGCCCGCCCAGTCCAGGTCGTGTCCGCCGGCCAGGGGCCCGTCGAGCCCCAGGGCGCTGGTGAAGACCACGGGCACGGACGCGGTGTGTCCCTCGCGTGCGGACTTCTCGGCCAGCAAGTCCAAGGCGGAGAACTCCCGGTGGTCCAGGTCGCGGAAGAGCGTGCGCTGGGCCTGCGCGGCGGCGTCGGCGAAGCTGCCGGGCCGGGAGCGGTCCACCTCGTGGAGCATCAGGGAGGTGAAGTCCCCGACCACCAGATCGACGTCCGGATGCACGTCGGGACGGTCGAACAGGGTCAGCGTGATGGCGAACCGCCCCTGTTCCGACCACCCGGCCAGCGCGTCCGCGTACGCCGCGAGCAGGACCGCGGTGGGGGTGAGGCCGCGCCGTGCGGCCTCGGCCTTGAGCGCCTGCCACTGGCCGGGCTCCAGCCGGGCGGCGCGCCGGGCGAAGCGGGGCCGAGCCGCGGGCGTGTCCGACGTTTCCGGCTGAGGACGGCGCACCGGCAGGCGCGGTGCGCCGGGCAGCGTGTCGAGCCTGGCCAGCCAGTAGGCGGCGGCCCGCTCCCGCGCCGGACCCTGCGCGCGTTCCTCCAGGGCGGCGACGCAGGCGGCGAACGTCGTCCCGATGGCCGGGAGCCGCGCACCGGGGTCCTCGTACAGGGTGCGCAGCTCGCGATCCCAGATCAGGAAGCTGGCGGTGTCGCAGACGAGCACATCCACATTGAGGAAGAGCCGTACGACCCCGCCGGGCAGGCGGGCGGCGCGGATGTCCACCAGCGGCCACTGGCCGGGCCGGGGCTCGCGGCCGACCATGGAATCCCGGATGCGGGCCAGCCTGTCGTCGAGTGCCTCCTCATCGAGCGCGGAGAGGTCCCGTACGCGGATGCGGTAGCGGGGCACGCGGTCGAGGATCCGGTTGCGTCCCTCGGGCGTGACGACCGCGCGCAGCATGGGGTGGCGGGCGATCACACGGTTCCAGGCGTCCTCGTAACGGTCCGTGTCCAGGCCGGGGCAGTCGTGTTCCAGATGGAACGAGCAGGGCACGTCCCCGAGTCCGTAGCCGCCCGATCCGCCGACCCAGTAGGCGTGCTGCACCCGTGTGAGCGGGAACTCCCGCGGCCCGTCGGCGCCATGCCCGGCGACGGTGTCGAGGGCGCTGGTGGGGTGGCCGTCGGCGCCTGCCGGACGCGGGGCGGGCGCCGGGGCCGTGCCGTCCGGGAGCAGCGCCGCCAGCGCGGCGACGGTCGGTCGCGACAGCAGGTCCTGGAGCCGCAGCCCGACGCCGTGCTCGTCGCGGAGCCGGGCCAGCATCCGGGTGGCCAGCAGGGAATGGCCGCCGAGGGCGAAGAAGTCCGCCTCACGGTCGCGGACCGGGAATCCCAGCAACTCCGACCAGAGTGCGGCCATCGTCTCCTCCGGGCCGCTTCGAGGCTCGCCGCCATGGCCGGATTCCCCCTCCGGCGCGCCATCCGCCGCGGCCCGGCGGACCTCGGCCGGCGTGCCGGACGTGCGCCCTTCCAGGTCGGCGGGGGAGACGGCCACCCACGCGGGGGCCCGGCCGTCGGCGGCCAGGGCGAGGAGCCGGTCCACGGAGCGCATGCCGTCCCGCAGACCGATCGAGTGCCGTGCCGCCACGGTCCGCTCGCCGCCGCCCGGCCCGACCCGCCAGGCGTCCCAGGCGACGCTGAGCCAGCGGGTGCCACCGCGTGCCCCCAGCCGCTCGGCCAGGGCGTCGAGGTAGCGATTGGCCGCGGCGTACGGGGCGATCCCCAGGCCGCCGACGACGGTCGTCGCCGACGACATCAGCAGGACGGTGGCGGGGCGCCGGCTCTCCGGCAGTGCCGCCACGGCGGCCCGCAGCGCCTCAGCCCCGGCGACCTTGGCGCGTGCGTGCGCGGCCACCACCTCGCGACCGACCGAGCGCAGCGGCGCCACCGCCGTCGACGCGACCACCCCCGCGGCGTGTACGACGAGATCGAGACCGCCGTACCGCTCGGCCACCTCCCGCAGCAGCGCCGCGGTGGCCGTACGGTCCCCGGCGTCGACCGCGCGTACCTCGACCGGCAGCCCGCGGTCCGTCAGCCGTGCCACCGCGGCGACCCGTCCGGCTTCCCGGCTGCCCGGTGCGGGATCGGGCGCGAGCCCGGCGCGCCCGGTGACCACGACGTGCCATCCGGCCTCGGCCAGATGTCCGGCCATGGCCAGACCGACGTCCCCCAGCCCGCCGATCAGTACGGCGGTGCCCGGCGCCGCCCGGTCGTGTTCCCTGGGCGGGCGGGGCTGCCACGCGGTCAGGGAACGTGTCCAGCGGTGGCCGCCACGCCGTGCGGCCTCCACTCCGCCACGTCCCCCGTACGACAGTTCCGCCGCCTCCTCGCACACGGCCCGGGCGCCCGCCGCGGGGCTCTCGTCGGCCGGGAGGTCGAGGGTGCGCCAGCGCAGACCGGGGAACTCCTGGGCCAGTACGCGCGGCACGGCCGTGGCCGCCGCGCCGCCCGGGTCGGGGCGGTCGGCGCTCTCGACCTGCTGGGCCGCCCGGCTGACGTGCAGCAGGCAGGTCCGGTCCGCCCACGCGGCGGTGAGCCGGGCCAGTTCCGCGTGGCGCAACACCCCGTCGGCCACCCGGTCGGCGGGGGCGCCGTCGGTGTCGGACAGGTCCAGCACGATCACACCCGCGCAGGGGGCCGAGGGATCGGCGGCCACATCGGCGGCGCCGATGGTTGTCGCCCCGGCCGCGGCCAGCTCCGCGCGCACCGCGTCGACGAGCGGATGGTCCGCGGGGCCGTCCAGCAGCCAGCGGCCGTCGAGGGAGGGCGCGTCGTCCGGTGCCGGTACGCGGTGCCAGGAGGGTACGTGGAACGGCTCGTCCGCGTCCGGGCCGACCGTCGCGTCCGTCGCGGTCCCGCCCGCCACGGCCTGGAACGCGGGCGGATCGATCCACAGCCTGCGGCGGGTGAACGGGTGGCCGGGCAGGGGGACGCGCCGACGGCCGGGCCGGTGCAGCCCTTCGGCGTCGAGCCGGACGCCGAGGGTCCACAGCTCGCCCGCGGCGGCCAGCAGCGCCGCCCGTTCACCGCCGGTCTCGTCGCGGCCGGGGAACGTGGCGAGGGCCGCGACCAGGTTCGGTGACCGGTGGCGGCGGGCGAGTTGCAGCAGACCGTCACCGGGACCGGTCTGCACGACCACGGTGGGGCCTTCCCCGAGCAGGGTCGTCAGCGCGTCGGAGAAGCGGACCGGGGACCGCAGATGGGACACCCAGTGGTTCGCGCCGGGCGCACCGTCGAGGCGGCGGCCGGTGAGCGTGGAGAACAGGGGGACACGGGGAGCTCGCGCGTCCACCGCCGAGGCGGCTGCCCGCAGGTCGGGCAGGACGGGATCGACCAGCCGGGAGTGGGCCGCCGCGGCCAGAGGTACCCGCGCCACGCGCACTCCGTCTGCGGCCAGCCGGGCCTCCAGCACGGCCACCGCGGCCTCGGGGCCGGAGACCACACTGGACCCGGGGGCGTTCACGGCGGCCAGGTCCAGCTCGGGATGGGCCGCCAGCAGGACCGTGACGTCCTTCTCGCCGAACGGCACGGTGAGCATCGCACCGCTCCCGGCGGCCCGGGACATGCCCCGGGAGCGGACCTTCACCAACGCCGCCGCGTCGGCCGGGCTCAGCGCTCCCGCCACCACCGCGGCGGCGTACTCGCCGACACTGTGCCCCACCACCGCGCCCGGCCGCACCCCCCACGCGCGCAGGACGCGCGCGGTGGCGAGGGAGACGGTGAACAGCGCCGGGAAGCCGTACGCGGGATCACGGACGAGCCGCCCGGCCTCGGCGTCGTCGGGGTCCGCGAGGAGCAGGTCGGTCAGTGGCGGAGCGCCGTCGCCGTCGAACAGGGCGGCGCACTCCTCGACGGTCCGGGCGAAGGCGGGCTCGTCCACCAGGAGTTCGCGCCCCATGCCGGGGTACGGGGCGCCGCCACCGGGGAAGGCCAGCACGACCCGGGGAACCGAGGCCGGCGCGGAGCCGTGCCGGGCGGTCCGCAGGGCTTGGCCGTCGTGGCCGGGGTGGCCCGTGAGGACCGCCGCGGCGCGGTGCGGCAGCGCCGTACGGCCGGCGTGCAGCGTGAAGGAGGCGTCCGCCACGGGTGTGTCCGCCGTGGCCAGGGCGTCGGCGGTCTCCGTCAGGGTGCGTGCCAGGGCGTTGTCGCTGTGCGCCGACAGCAGCATCAACTGCGGTCGCGGATCGGGTTCCGGCCGGGCGCGTGGCGGCGGACTTCCCAGCAGTACATGGCAGTTGGTGCCGCCGATGCCGAAGGAACTGACGCCTGCGTAACGCGGCCCGGGCCATTCCGTGGTCCGGTGGACGACGGTGAAGGGTGAGTCGTCCAGTTCGAGGTCGGGGCTGAGCGGAGCGGCGTCGAGGGTGGCGGGGAGGACGCCGTGGTGCAGTGCCAGCACCGTCTTCGCGAATCCGGCGATGCCGGCCGCCGTGTTGGCGTGGCCGATGTTGCTCTTCACCGAGCCGAGGCCGCACCACGCGGGGCCGGCCGTCCCGAACACCCGACGCAGCGCGGTCAGTTCGACGAGGTCGCCGAGCCGGGTCGCCGTGCCGTGCGCCTCGACGTAACTCACCTGGCGCGGTTCCAGGCCGGCCATGGTGAGCGCTTCGGAGATCACCCGCGCCTGGCCGCGTGGAGAGGGGGCGGTGAAACCCGTCTTGTCGGCACCGTCATTGTTGACGGCCGATCCGCACACCACCGCGAGGACCGGGTCGCCGTCGGCGAGGGCGTCGTCCAGGCGGCGCAGGACCGCGACCCCCACGCCCTGGGTGTGGACGATGCCGGTGCCCTCGGCGGAGAACGCGCGCACCCGCCCGTCGGCCGAGAAGATGCCGTCGGGCACGTGCAGATAGCCCAGCCCCTGGGGGATGATCAGGGAGACGCCCCCGGCGAGCGCGGTGTCGCACTCGCCGGACAGCAGCGACTGCGCGGCCAGGTGTACGGCGACCAGTGAGGTGGAGCAGGTGCTGCCGACCGCGACCGCCGGCCCGGTCAGGCCCAGACGGTGCGCCACGTGCAGGGGCAGGTAGTCGCCCACGGTGGCCATCGCCGTCTGGAGGCTGCCGACCGGGTCCGTGGCCGCCGCGTTGTAACGCTGGGCGAGGTTGCGCATCAGGTAGTCGCTGTGCGCCGAGCCGGCGAACACGCCGACGGCTCCCGCACCGGTTCCACCGCCGTGTCCGGCGCGTTCCAGGGCACGCCAGCATGCCTCCAGGAACAGCCGCTGCTGCGGGTCCATGAGGGCGGCCTCCGCGTCACCGAGCCCGAAGGGGCCCGGGTCGAACCGGTCCTGGCCGTCGATGACCCCGCCCACCGGCACATACGCGGGGTGGGTGCGCAGCCGCCGAGGGACACCGCGGGCCGCGAGTTCACGTTCGGTGTGGCGGGTCAGGCCGTGGCCTCCGGAGACCAGCAGGTCCCAGAACGCCTCGGTGTCGGGGGCGCCGGGAAACCGGCAGTCGAGGGCGGTGACGGCGATGAGGGGCTGGCCGAGGCCGGACACGTCGGTCATCGGCCGACCTCCTGGGCCCGGGCCCGGGCCGCGACCCGTGAGGGACGGCGCGTGGCCGTGGAGGCGGCGGGGGCCGCGGGGAGTTCGGCGGCCGGTTCCGCGGCCGGTTCCGCCGCCGGGGGTGACGGCGTTTCGTGGGCCGCCGCGCCCGCCCCGTCCGTACGGTACGTCGCCCGCAGGCCGGTGATGTGGGCGGCGAGCGACTCCACCGTGGCATGTTCGAACATGTCGGCGAGGGCGAGCCGGGGCGCGAGGCTCTCGCGCAGCCTGCGATGGGCGAGGACGAGGGTCAAGGAGGTGGCTCCCAAGGCCGTGAAGGCGCTGTCCGCCCCGACCGGACCGCCGGTCAGGTCGGTGAGGATCGCGACGACGGCGTCGGCCACGTCGGGGTCGGCGGCGCGAAGGTGTCGGGTCACCGCGTCGCGTGGCGACGATGCCCGGGCAGCCGGGGAGGCGGAGCGGTGGGCCGTCGGTGTCCCGGTGACCGTACGGCTGCCGTGCGGGCCGGCGGTGTCCGCCCGCAGCGCGATCTGTACCAGACCGTCTGCGGAGAAACGTTCCTCCCATGGGGCGTCGCGGTCGGCCGTGATCTCCCGCACCCGCTCCAGCCAGCGAGCCGACGCGGCGAGCGCCTCGGCCGGGGAGAGCCGCCCCGGCCGTACCACCAGCGCGGTGTCCAGCCCCAGCGCGGCCGCCTCCGCGAGGGCGGAGTCGGCCCAGGCCGGGGCGGCCGGGGAGGCTGTGCCGACCGGCCGCACGGCGGGCGCCGCGGCCGGTGCGTCGTCGTGCGTCTGCTCCCCGTCGTTCTGATACGGGTTCTCGAGCTGATACGGGTTCTCGAGCGCCGCGTGGTCGATCTTGCCGTTGGCCGTGACAGGCAGTGCCTCCAGGACGACGAACCGGCTCGGCACCATGTAGTCGGGCAGCCGTTCGCGCAGCGCCTGGGCCAGTTCGCCGGCCGGCGGCGCGGCCTGCGACCCCTTCGGCGCCAAATAGGCCACCAGGCGCGGGCGGTCGTCCGGGCCGGGCACCGAGGACACCACACACTGCCGGACGCCCGGATGCCGGCCCAACGCCGCCTCGATCTCGCCCAGTTCGATGCGGTGCCCGCGGATCTTGACCTGCCGGTCGGCGCGTCCCAGGAACTCGATGGTGCCATCGGCGCGCCACTGACCGAGATCCCCGGTGCGGTACAGGCGCATCCCCAGGACGGGATGGGGAGCGAAGCGCGCGCCGGTCTGCTCCGGATCCCCGATGTACCCGCGGGCCAGTCCGTCCCCGCCGATGAACAGTTCGCCGGGCTCCCCGACGGGACAGGGGCCGCCCTTCTCGTCGAGGATGTGGAAGGACTGGGCACGCAGGGCCCGGCCGTAGGGGATGCTGCGCCACTGGGGATCGACCTCACCCACGGGATGGGTGATGGACCAGATGGACGCCTCGGTGGCCCCGCCCAGACTCATGAACCGGGCCTGCGGGGCGAGCCGGCGCAGCCGGTCGGGGAGGGTGAGGGGTATCCAGTCGCCCGAGAGCATCACCAACCGCAGGTCGCGCAGCGCCGCTGTGGCCGCCTCCGGTTCGATCTCGGCGTACTCGACGAGCATCTCCAGCAGCGCGGGGGCGGTGTTCCAGACGGTGACGGAGTGGCGGCGGGCGAGTTCCAGCCAGTGTTGCGGGTCACGCTGCCGGGCGGGGTCGGGCAGGACCAGCGAACCGCCCGCGCCGAGCACCCCGTAGATGTCGAAGACGGACAGGTCGAAGCTGAGCGCGGAGAGGGCCAGGACCCGGTCCTCGGCATTGATGCCGAAGCGATCGACCACGTCGTCGATGGTGGTGCGGGCGGCACGGTGCTGGATCTCCACGCCCTTGGGCGTGCCGCTGGAGCCCGAGGTGAAGATGACATAGGCCGTGTCGTCCGGCGCCGGACGCGAGGGTTCCACCGGCCGGTCCGTCTCCTGAGCCCGTTGCCGGGCTCTGGGCCGGCCCGCCGCGGTGAGGCCGTGCACGGTGACACTCTCGGGCCAGCCGGTGTCCACGCCCCGGCCGACAAGGGCGTGCCGTACCCCCGCCCGCTCGCAGACCGCGGCGACGCGGGCATCGGGCCAGGAGGGTTCGACGGGCAGGTAGCCCGCGCCACAGGAGTTGACGGCCAGGACGGCGGCGATCTGGGCGGGGCCCTTCTCACAGGCGACCGCGACCAGGTCGCCGGGGCCCACGCCCCGCGCGGTGAGCATGGCGGCGGTGGCGGCGGCGTTCTGAGCGAGACGGCCGTGTGTCGTGGTGCCACCGTCGCCGCGCAGGGCAGGGCGGTCGGGGTCGCGTCGGGCCGTGGCCGCCGCCGGGTGGTGCAGGAGCGGTCCCGCGTCGGGGAAGGGGAGGGCGTCGAGGGGTTCCGCCGGGAGGACGAACGGGTCCCACGCCAGGCTCGGATCCTTCCAGCCGGACGCGTCCGTCAGGCGGCGCAGGAGCCGTTCGTAGGAGGCCAGCATGGATCCGATGTAGCCCCGGGGGAAGGCGCCGTCGACGGCGTCCCAGGCGATACGCAGGGCTCCGCCCTCGTCCCACACGATGTGGTCGAGCAGCACCTGGGGGGTCTGCGAGACGCCGAAGACCTCCTCACCGATCCACGCCGCCGCGGGCTCGGCCTCGCCGGACAGGCCCACGCCGCTGGTGAAGACGACGGGGTAAGGCGGTGTCCCTCCGGTGCGTCCCCCGGTGCATCCCTCGGCGTGTCCCTCGGCGTGTCCCCCCGCGCGTCCCTCGGCGTGGCCGAGGTCCCGCAGGACTTCCACACCCGAGACCGAGCGGTGGTCCAGGTCCGTCCAGAAACGGTGGTTGAGGTCGGCGGCGTACGTGGCGAACCCGGACCATGAAGCAGGGTCGAAACGGGGCGTGGCCACCAGGGCTGTGGTGGTGAAGTCACCCACGATCCGCTCGATGCCCTCGGGCTCCTCCGGCCGGTCGAACAGCGTGGTGTTGAGGCAGACCCGTTCCCCGGCGCCCCACCGGCCGAGGATGACGGCGAAGGCGGCCAGCAGCGCGGCGGTCGGGGTGACGCCGTGCTCGGAACATCGCGCGCGCAGCGCCCGCCACTCGGTGGCTGCGAGGCCCCCGGCGTGCCGGGTGAACCGAGGAGGTCCGCCGGTGGCGGGATCGTGGAGCACCGGCAGCCGCGGCGCGGGCGGCAGGTCCGCGGCGCGCGCCGCCCAGTAGGCCCGGTCACGCTCGCGTCGGGCCGCCCATCGCGGGGCGGCGGCCCGCTCGCGGAGCAGGGTGGCGAAGTCGGTCGGCGGCGCCGGAAGGCGGTGAGCGGGATCGGCGACGAGCTGTCCCCACTGGCGGATGAGCAGCATCCAGCCGGCCATGTCGGTGATGAGCACGTCGACCCCCACATGGAGGTGGGTGCGGCCGTCGGGCAGGAACACCGCGTGGAGGTCGAACAGCGGCCACCGCCCGGTGGGGCGCACCTGGTGGGAGCGCTCGTGCCGTACGGCGGCGAGCGCCTCGGCCACCTGTGCCCGGGACGCGTCGCGCAGGTCGGTGACACCGATGCGGTACGGGCCGGGGGAGGGCAGGACACGCTGGTGGCCACGGTCGTCGACGACCATGCGCAGCATCGGGTGGTGCTCGACGAGGCGGTTCCAGGCGGCCTCGAGCCGGGCGGTGTCCGCGACCGGATCGCCTGATGGAGGGAGCCGGTCGTACTCGTAGTAGTAGAAGGTGGCCACTCCGCCGAGTGCGAATCCTTCCTCCCGTCCGACCAGGTAGGACTCCTGAACGGCGGTCAGGGGAAAGGACTCTGTGACCGGAGCCGGGGCCGGAGCCGTATCGCTGTGTGAGGTTGCCCGGTCGGTGTGTGCCGACCGCCCCGACAACCGCGCGGCGAGATCCTTCGCGGCCGCACTCCCGAGAAAGGCCGTCAACGGCAGGTCGTGCCCGGTGCGTTCGCGAATCCTGCGACGCAGCCGCACGGCGGTGAAGGACTCCAGCCCCAGGGCGGTCAGCGGGGTGTCCGGGGTGATTCGGGCCGGTTGAGTGCCGAGAACTTCGGCGATGCAGTCGGTGACGTGTTCAAGGGCGGAGTCGGTATGTGCGGGCTGACTCATCGGGCTCCGTCGTCGCTGGAGAAGGAGTGGAAGTCCCCTGTTCCCGCTGAGGAGCGGCAGGGGTACACCAAGGAAGTTAGATGAAAATGATTGTCATATCAACCCTTGGATCTTGGAGTTCTCGCTCGCCAAGGAGGCGGCGTACAGGTTGAGTTCGGGGCGGCCGACCCGGTACGGGGTCAGCCCGTGCTCGGCGAGTTCCCGGGCCAGCTCGATCTCGTCCAGGACCCACCAGGCGTAGTCCACCGTCACCTCGGACAGCGCTCGTCCCTGCCGCAGGGTGCGGTAGGTCATGTGCCACGTGACCCGATGGTCGCCGCTGGGCTCGGCGCTCGCCCAGCCCTCGTAGGTGAGGTCGCCCACCGTGAGGTTGGCCATGAGGGCCGGGGGGACGTGGGCGGGGGTGGTCGGCGGGGCGAGGTTGATGATCACGCGGCCCCCGGGGGCCAGACGAGGGGCGACCCTCGCCCACAGCTCGTACCGCTCGTCCGGCGACAGGTGGCCGATCATGTTCATGGCCACCAAGGCGCGCACCCGCTCGGGAAGCGGGATGTTCAGGGCGTCGCCGGGTGCGACGGTGACGCGTCGGCGCAGCCGCGCGTCCTCGTGGACCCGGGCGAGCAGCACCGCCCGCAGGGCCGGGGACGGTTCGACGGCCAGGATCGGGGAGTCGCCGGGGAAGGCGGCGCACACGGCACGGACGCCCCTCCCCGACCCCGCGCCCAGGTCGACGATTGTCCCCGGGATGGCTTCGGTGCCCTTCAGGGTATCGGCCAAGGCGGGACCGAAGGCGTCCCACGCCTCCGCGATCATGATGTCGATGTACTCGGCCGATCGTGCGTAAGGGTCGTTCATCATCGGCTCCTCGGCGGGAAACGGTGGCGGAGGTACGAGGGGGGATCCGGGTTCGGCCCGGCTCCGTGCAAGCGCCGCCGGCAGCCGGCCGAGTGTGCCGGGGCTCAGCGTGGGGATCCGGGTTCGGTCAGGTGTGGGCCGTGCTCGTGGTCACACGCCTGGTCGAGGCCGTAGGTCTCCCGTGCGGGGAAGGGGTCCGCCCAGGCCGGCCAGCCGGCCTGGGCGGACGAGCGCGTGCTCCCCGTCGGTGAGCAGGCATGCGGACAGGGCTTCATGCAGGGCGGCGGGCCGCAGTCCGGTGCCGATGAACGCGAGTTCCTGGCCGTGGTCGGTGTCTTCCCCGGTCTCGCTTCGGTCGTCGCGCGTTCGGGACGGCTCGAACCGGGCGACGGCGCCCGCCTGTGACCACAGTCCGGTCACCCCTGGGCGAGTGGCCAGGTGGAAGAAGCCCTTGGAACGCAGGATGCCGCCGTAGGCCCCGCTGTCCAGGCCCGTGGCGACGAAGTCCCAGAGCCGGGACGGATGGAAGGGCCGGGTGGCGCGGAAGACGGTGCTGGAGATGCCGTACTCCTCGGTCTCCGGCACGTGGTCACCGCCCCGCTCCATGGCCCAGCCGGGGCCTGTTGGGCGTGTTCGAGGTCTAAGCGGCCTGTTCCGAGTACCTCCGCGGGGGCGCCCCGGCCATGTCGTTGACGATCACGGCGACCCGCAGTCCGTCGCGGTTGTTGAGGAGATGGTCGAGGAGGGTGGTCTTGCCGGATCCCGGAAACCCCGACAGGACCGTCACCGGAAGCTGGTCGGACACGGCGCGGTCAGCCCTCGGGGCGCAGCAGACCGCGCCGGTAGGCGGGGACGAGCTGCCGCGGCACTCGGTGTTCGCGGCCGTCGATGGTGATCGTCACCAACTCCGGCGCGCTCGCCTTCCATTGCGCGCGGCGGTGGCGGGTGTTGCTCCGGGACATCTTCCGCTTGGGTACGGCCATGACGCACGGCCCCTCTCCTGGTCGGTGTGGCCCCGCCACCGTATATGAAAATGGGTACCGTTTCCATGTAGTGTGATGGTGCTGTGACGTCGTCCGTCAGGAGGAGAGGTGCCATTGGTGATGTTGCGGGTACGCAGGACCGCTTATGAGCTGATCACCGCCATCGGACGGGCGGCGGAGTGAGAGCCGGGGGACGGGGCCGTCATCATCTCGTCGGTGCACGGGCTGCGCGCCCCCGAGTTCAAGAGCGCGTACGTGGCGGCCAAGCACGGGCTGGAGGGGCTGTCCAGGGTCGTCGCCCTGGAAGGCGGCCCCTACGGCGTCACTTCCAACTGCGTCAACCCTGGCTATGTGCGCACCCCGCTGGTGGACCGGCAGATCGCCGATCAGGGCCGCGCCCACCACATCACCGAGGCGGAGGTCGTGGACTCGGTCCTGCTGGAGTCTGCCGCTCTCAAGCGCCTGGTCGAGCCCGAAGGGGTGGCCGAGGCGGTGGCGTTCCTGTGCGGTCCCCAGGCGGCCGCCATGACCGGCACCGACATGGTCATCGACGGAGGCTGGACGGCCCGCTGAAACGGATCAGGGTTCCGACATCTGCGCGGCGGTCTTCGGTCCGGGGGCGGTCCGGGGGTCGGGCCGGGGGCTGTGCCAGTCCAGGTCGGCGGCCGGGACCAGGGCGCCGGCCAGCGCGAACTCGGGGGCCTCGCAGAAGGGGGCCGAGGGCAGCAGCTGACGCTGGATCTCCGCGGCCAGGCTGACCGAGGTGGTGCGATTGCCCCAGTGATAGAGGTCGGTGAACCGGCGGTCGGTGACAATGATGTACGCCATTGCGTGCGCCGCCTGTTCCACCCGCTCCAGAATCTGACCGGCGCCGGGAGCCGAGGGTCAGTCGTGCGGTACGACGGCCACCGGAACGGGGGAGTGGTGCAGCACCGCATCTGACACGTACCTCCGCGCGTAAAGGGGGGGGCGACGGGTGTTCCGCGCCGGGGTTCATCGCGGGACGGTCGTGGTGCTGATGTCGGAGATGCGCTTGGTGGCGAGGTCCGAGCGCACGGAGAGGTAGGTGTACGCGGGGTGCTCCGCGGTGCCCCAGGCGAGCCGCACCCGCGTCCAGGTGTGCCCCATGGCGCTGTCCCCGTAACTGACCTTCCAGGCCGTGGGAACGCCCTGAGCGCGCAGTACGCCGTCGGCGGCGTGCCGGCCCTCCCACGCCGCCAGACGCCGGCGGAGATCGGCGGTCAGGTAGTGACGACGTAACTCCTGGCCGAGCTGTTCACTCGCGGAGCCGCGGGCGTCGATGTAGGCGCCGTAGAAGTTCGCCACGTGATCGAAGGCGGACTCCGCCGCCCCCGACCGGTCCGCCGGCACGGTGTCCGCCCGGACACCTGCCGCGCGCGGTGCGGAGGTCGTGGTGTCCGCGGCGCTGGGGACGGCCGGAACGAGTGTCAGCAGGGCGGAGGCGAGGACGGTGTGCAGCACGGTTCTGAACATGGTGGTGTCCCTTCTACGGACGGACGGGGGGAACGGGGTCGGCTTCGAGGCTGTCTCCACGGCTGCCTTTCGGCGGGCAGTCAGCCGTGCGCGACCACGGCCACCGGCGCGGCGGAGCGGTGCAGCACGGCGTGGGTGACCGGACCGATGCGCGGGCCGGGCCGGGGGCCGTCGGTGAAGCGACCGACGACCATCAGGGCCGCGTGGTCCGACGCGTCCACCAAGTGTTCCGCGGGGCTGCCGACCACGGCCTGCTCACTCACCTCGACGCAGGGATACTTCGCCCGCCACGGGTGGAGTACCTCAGCGAGCTCGCGCGCGACCCGGGCTGACGCTCCCGTGCTCCAGAGGAGCGGGTGGCCGGAGACCGGGGGCGGGCTCCATCCGTGGATGACGCGCAGCGTGGCCGCGCGGCGGGCTGCCGCGTCGAACGCGAAATCGAGCAGTTGGTCGGCGGGCCGCCCAAGATCGACCCCCAAGACCACCTCGCTGTGGGCGCGGGCCGCGGAAGCGGTGGTGGCCGCGCCGATCCCGCGGTCGCCCCTGTCGGCCCCGCCGGTCGGTACCAGGACGACGGGGAGCTCGGCCCGGGCCACGATCGACAGCGCCACGGAGCCGACCAGAACGCCGGTGACCCTGCTCAGGCCCCGGGAGCCGAGCACCAGCAACTCGGAATCCTCGGCGGCCGCCAGCAGCGACGGAACGGGTTCTGTGGTGACCTGCTGATGGACGATCCGCAGGTCCGGGTGGTCACGCCGCAGCCGCGCCGCGGTGTCGTGCGGGAGGCGCTCGGCCCATCGGGCCAGTGATTTGCCTCCGGTCAGTGGCGCGTAGGTGAACGAGTGCCAGTCCAGCGCGTGGACGAGGTTCAGCGACAGCCCGCGGCGCTGTGCCTCGCGGGCCGCCCAGCCCGCCGCGGCGAGGCTCTCGGGTGAACCGTCCAGACCGACGGTGACGGTACGGGGCATGGGGGCGGACCTCCTTCTGGGGTGGCGCTCCCACCATCTCGGAGGAGACGGCGCGCCGGGATGGGCCCCAGGTCCCCTGAACGCGGCCGACCGGCCCCATGCCGCGCCCCTGCGCGGTCGGGCACCCGGCCCGGCAATACAGGCGCCTGCACGGCGTTGGCGACCCCGCAGTGCAGGGGTGCTGTCAGGCCGTGGTGCGGGCGCTGTCAGGTCGTGGTGCGCCGCCGAGCCGCGAGGTCACAGGCCTGCCCGCAGCAGTTTGTCGGGGGTGATCGGGAGGTCGCGGATGCGGATGCCGGTGGCGTTGTGGAGGGCGTTGGCCACCGCGGCGGCGGTGCCGACGATGCCGATCTCGCCGATGCCCTTGGTGCCCATCGGATTCACGTGCGGGTCGTTCTCCTCGATCCATTCGGCTTCGAGGTCGCGGATGTCGGCGCAGGTGGCGATGTGGTACTCGGCGAAGTCGTGATTGACGTAGTGGCCGGTCACGGGGTCCATCGTGCTCTGCTCCCACAGCGCCGTGGACAGGCCCATCGTCATGCCTCCGAGGAACTGCGAGCGCGCGGTACGGGGGTTGACGATACGGCCGGCGGCGAAGACACCGAGCGCTCGCGGCACGGTGATCTCGCCCGTGTCCGGGTCGACCTCGACCGCTACGAACTGCGCGCCGAACGCGTGCATGGCGTAATGCTCCGCGGCCTCGTTGTCGCCGGTGCCGCCTGTGGCGGAGGCGCCCGGGTCGGGGCGATGGCCGTGCCGGTCGCGCAGATTGCCGGCCGCGTCGTAGATCGCGGTTCCCCAGGTGGTGATGCCCGACGAGCCGCCCGCGACGGACGCGTGCGGCAGTGATGTGTCGCCGATCCGCAGGTCGACCTGTTCGAGCGGTACGGCCAGCGCCTCCGCCGCGACCTGCGCGAGCGCGGTCCAGGTGCCCGTGCCGAGGTCGACGGCGCCGATGCGCACGCGGTAGCGGCCGTCGGGCATGACGTCGATGGCCGCCTCGGAGCCCGGCAGGCGGTGGACCGGATAGGTGGAGGCGGCGACGCCGGTGCCGGCCAGCCGGCCGCCCGGCCCGGGCTTGCGCGACGGCGCGTGCTCGCGGTCGGCCCAGCCGAACCGCTCGGCGCCCAGGCGCAAGCAGGCCACGAGGTTGCGGCTCGAGTAGGGCTTGCCGGTCTGGGGGTCCACGGCCGGCTCGTTGCGTACGCGGAGCTCGACCGGGTCCATGCCGAGCGCGATCGCCAGCTCGTCGATCGCGCACTCGCCCGCGTACATGCCCGGGTTCTCGCCCGGCGCGCGCATCCAGGACGGGATCGGCACGTCCAGCGGCGCGAGCCGATGCGAGGTCCTCCGTGCCCGCGAGGCATACATCACCCGGCTCGCGACGGCGGTCTGCTCGGCGAACTCCTTGATCCGCGAGGTCTGCTCCCAGACGTCGTGGACGAGCGCGAGCAGGTGCCCTTCCGCGTCGGCGGCGAGCCGCAGCCGCTGCACGGTCGGGGTGCGGTAGCCGGCGATGGAGAACAGCATCTGCCTGGTCAGCGGCAGCTTGACATCCCGGCCCGGGGTGGCGCGAGCGGCCAGGGAGGCCAGGACGTCGTGCGCGTGCGGCGTGCCCTTGGAGCCGAAGCCGCCGCCGACGTGCGGCGCGATCACACTCACCTGCTCGACCTCCAAGCCGAACAGGGGCGCGATCAGCTCCCGCACGCCATGGACGCTCTGCGTCGAGTCGTGCAGGGTGAGGTGCCGGGTCGCCTCGTCCCAGCGGGCCACTGTGGTGTGCGGCTCCATCGGGTTGTTGTGGTAGGCGGGCGTGGTGTAGGTGGCGTCGACGGTCGCGGCGGCGGACGCGAGGCCGGCCTCGACGTCGCCGTCCTCGGTGTCCGTGGGATAGACCGGGTTGACCTGCTCGGGCGCGTAGAGGTCGGGGTGGTCGGGGCGCAGGAGGACATCGTGGTCCTGCGCGTCGTAGGAGACCTCGATCGACTCGGCCGCCTCACGCGCGGCCTCCGCGCTGTCGGCGACGACCACGGCGACGAACTGGCCGCGGAAGAACACCTCCGGCGACTGCAGGACCCAGAACTCCTTGTCCTCGTCGGAGGCGAGGCGCTCGGCGTTCTCGTGCGTGAGGATCGCGAGCACGCCGGGGACGGCGGACGCGGCCTCGGTGTCGATCGCGGTGATCGTGCCGCGGGCCACGGTGGCCTGCACGGGGTGGGCATGGACGGGAGCGGTGAAGGGGTGCTCGGCGGCGTAGGGCGCGGTGCCGGTCACCTTCGCCGGACCGTCGCGCCGCTCGCGGTCGGTGCCGATCTCGCGCTGCTGGACGGTGGCCATCGGCTACCTCCGCTCGCTCAGGTCGCGTAGTACGGCCACGGTCGTGCGCAGCGCCAACGGCACCTTGAACGCGTTGTCCTCGGTCGGCGTCGCCGCCTCGAGCTCCGCCTCTGCCGCGGCGCGGAACGCCTCCTCGGTGGCCGGGCCGCCACGCAGCCGTGCCTCGGCCACCGACGCGCGCCACGGCTTGTGGGCGACTCCGCCGAGCGCGATCCGCACGTCGTCGATCGTGTCACCGGCGAGATCGAGCACGGCGGCGACGGAGACCAGCGCGAACGCGTAGGAGGCCCGGTCCCGCACCTTGCGGTAGACCGAGCGCCCGGCCACCGGAGGCAGATCGACCGCGGTGATCAGCTCGCCCTGGGCCAGTGTCGTGTCCTGTTCCGGCGCGTCCCCGGGAAGCCGATAGAAATCGTGGAGGGGGATGCCGCGTGACCCCTGGGGCCCCTGCACCCGCACCACCGCGTCGAGCGCCATCATGGCCACGGCCATGTCGGACGGGTGGGTGGCGATGCAGTGGTCGGAGACGCCGAGGATGGCCAGTTCACGCGAGTAGCCGCCGATCGCCGAGCAGCCCGAGCCGGGTGTGCGCTTGTTGCACGGGGTGGTGCGATCCTGGAAGTACACGCAGCGCGTGCGCTGCAGCAGGTTGCCGCCCGTGGTCGCCAGGTTGCGCAGCTGGCCGGAGGCGCCCGCCACCAGCGCTTGCGCGAGCACGGGATAGCGCTCGCGCACCAGAGGGTGCGCGGCCAGGTCTGAGTTGCGCACGGTGGCCCCGATGCGCAGGCCCCCGTCGCGCTCCTCGACGAAGTCGAACGGCAGCCGGGTGACATCCACCAGCAGCTCCGGAGCGGCGATCCCGAGCTTCATGTGGTCGACGAGGTTTGTGCCGCCACCGAGGAACGCCGCACCGGGACGGTCCGCGACGAGCGCCACCGCGGCCTGCGCGTCGCTCGCCCGCTGGAAGTCGAACGCCTTCACCGTGCCGCCCCCTGCTCGATCGCGGCGACGATGTTCACGTACGCGCCGCAGCGGCAGAGGTTGCCGCTCATCCGCTCGCGGATCTCCGCCGGCGTCCGCTCGGGTGCCGAGCCGACGTCGGGCGTCACATGGCTCGGCCAGCCGGCCTCCAGCTCCGCGAGCATCCCGACGGCCGAGCAGACCTGGCCCGGCGTACAGTACCCGCACTGAAACCCGTCCCGGTCAAGGAACGCGCGCTGCATCGGATGCGGGGTGTCCTGCGTGCTGAGTCCCGCCGCGGTGACGATCTCCGCGCCGTCGTGCTGGACCGCGAAGGCCAGGCACGTCGTGACGCGCCGGCCGTCGAGCAGGACCGTGCAGGACCCGCACTGGCCATGGTCGCAACCCTTCTTCGGCGCCGCCACCCGCACGTGCTCGCGCAGCAGATCGAGCAGGGTCACCCGAGTGTCCACCGTCGCGGTCCGCTTCTCGCCGTCGACCGTGATCGTGATTGTCGCTTCCATGGCGAAGGCTCCCATCGGCTCGCCAGACGGCGTACGAGGACGCCCCGGGTACCCCATCCGCCAGCTGGAAAACCGGTGGTCCGCAAGGCGTCGTCTTCACCGCGGCAGAAGCGTCGGCCCGGTCGCACCACGCTCCACCCCCGGCCACTACGGTGCCGGTCATGAGCGACCCCACACGTTGTTCGACCCCGATGACACCCCGGCCCTGGACACCCCGTCCGTCGCGTTCTCAAGGACGGCGAGGAGGACGAGGAGGAGTGACACCGCACACATGGCCGTGCCGGGCCCGCGGCCGGAGCCGCCGGCTGAGCCGCTGATCGCTCAGTCGATACAGAATTCGTTGCCCTCGATATCCAGCATGGGGATGCACGAATCATTGCCGTCGTACAGCGTTTGCACATGTACTGCGCCGAGCGGTATCAGTCGTGCGCATTCCGCCTCGAGCGCGGCGAGGCGTTCTTCACCCACGAGTCCGGTGCCGACCCGCACATCAAGATGCACCCGGTTCTTGACGGCCTTTCCTTCCGGAACGCGCTGGAAGTACAGCCGCGGGCCAACACCTGAGGGATCTATACAGGCGAACCATGAATCCCGTTCCTCAGGTGGCTGCGAGCGATTGAAATCATCCCACGTGGCAAACCCATCTGGCGGCGGCGGTACGACGTACCCCAACACCTCGCACCAGAAACGAGCAAGACGCTCAGGCTCTGCGCAGTCAAAGGTGACTTGGAACTTCTTGATCGCTGACATCGGTGCACCGTACCAAGAGGACCTGAAACCCTGCCGCTCATTTCTCCAGCGAGATCCACCCGCAACCCCGTCAGCACCCTGGGCCACCGTGTCAGTGTGCGTCGTAGATTCCCTGGTAGTGACCCAGTGCCGTCTGGTGGATCTTCTCGTCGCTCCAGTGGGCGAAGCGGCCGGGGGCCAGACGCTCCGGCGGGACGAGGTGGCGGCCGGTATCCAGCAGCATGTTCGCCAGCTGGCGGCCGACACCTCCGGCGTGTGTCACCCACGACGCCTCCGCGAACCACAGCCCGGGCAGCTCGGCAGCGGGGCCGACGAGGGGGAGTTCATCGGGGGTCAGGGCGAACACCCCGTTGAGCCGACGGCCCTGGGGCGCGTCCCGAAACGCCGGGACGAGGGCGCCGGCCGCTGCGACCGCGGCGCCGAAGTCGGCGTCGCGGAAGGGGCGTTCGGCCGATGTGAGTGCGGGGGTGGGAGTCAGCGAGAGCGGGGCGTGGGAGTAGGTCCCCAGTCCGTAGCGGCGGCCGTGGCGGCGGGTGTAGACCGCGTGGTCGGGATAGCGCACGATCGGAATGTCGATGGGTGTGTCGTCAAGGCCGGACACCTGAGTGGTGAACACGTAGGGGTGCTGGACGTCCACCATGGGCAGCCGCACCCCGGCGTCCGCCGCCAGTACGGGGCCCCAGATGCCTGCGGCCAGAACGACCCGGTCGGCCCTGAGCAGCTCGGCGTCCTCGCCCACGCGGACGCCGACGACCCGGCCTCGCTCCCGCTCCAGCGCCCGCACGGGCTAATTCCAGCGGAAACCGGCACCGCCCCGCTCAGCGGCGGCGACCAGCGCATGCGTGAGGGCGGCCGGGTCGGCGGCACCGTCGGGCGTGGCGCTGAGCTGACCGAGGAAGCCGGGGGCCAGGCCGGTCGATCCCGGCAACACGTCGCGATCCCTGGCGTCGACGACCGTCACCTGATCGTGCCCCAACCGGGTGAGGTGATAAGCCACCGAGGCCCCCACCACACCGGCCCCGACGACCACGATGTCTGCGGTAGCCATGAGTCTCCGTCCCCCTTTTTCTTCCGGTCGGCAGGAGCCTGTACAGGCACGAATGACGAGGCCCCGCCTGGGCGGGGACGAAGGTTGCCCACGGGCCTGTCAGCGGGGTGACGCTGGGCTGGCAACCAGTCGACCTGCAGGCTTTGGTACCGGGCGAGGCTTTGGGCGACTGTCGGCAGGGCTGCCGGCTCTCCCGGCTTCCGGGAAGGAAGACACATAGCCGATCACGCGACTACTAGGCTGCGACGATGGAACGCGCAACCGACGTGCCCGAGAGCACGGCCCAGTCTGCTGAACCGGACAGGGTGAATGACTACGACGGTTTCGCCGAGGCTTATTCGGCGGAGAACGAGAACAGCCTCGTCAACGCGTACTACGAACGGCCGGCGATGTTAGCTCTCGCCGGAGACGTGGCCGGCCACCGGGTCCTGGACGCCGGTTGCGGCTCGGGCCCCCTGGCCGCCGCACTGTGCGAACGCGGTGCGGTCGTCACCGGCATCGACGCCAGCGCCGGGATGCTGGCGTTGGCCAGGCGGCGGCTCGGTAACGACGTGGCCCTGCACGTGGTCGACCTGCGCGACCGCTTGCCGTTCGGCGACGGTGTGTTCGACGACGTCGTCGCGTCGCTGGTCCTGCACTACTTGGAGGACTGGGGGCCGACGCTGGCCGAGTTGCGGCGAGTGCTCAGGCCCGGCGGCCGGCTGATTGCGTCGGTGGACCATCCTGTCACGGCCTACACGATCCGGGATCCTCGGCCCGACTACTTTGCGACCACGGCCTATACCTTCGACTGGATACTCGGCGGGCAGTCCATCCCGATGCGGTTCTGGCGCAAGCCGTTGCACGCGATGATCGATGCCTTCACCCACGCGGGTTTCCGCCTTTCCGCCATCACCGAGCCGCAGCCCGACCCAGCCGCCCGTGAACTGTTCCCCGACGGTTTCCATGATCTTTCGACCAAGCCCTGCTTCCTGTTCTTCGTCGTCGAGGTACCACCATCGGCCGCGGGCTCGGACGAGTAGCCGGGCGGCGCCCGCAGTGCCGCCCGGCCTGCGTCGCCGGAGGACAGGGCCCGGAACGCGTCGCATTTCGGCTCGGCAGCCGATTTCCGCGGCGGTTCGGGTGGCTTCCCCCCGGCGTGGGACGCCCGGGTCGAGGCCGCGCGTGGTGCGGGGGACCGCGGGCTGGCCGAGCAGATCCGTCGGCGCAGCAGCACCAGCTGACCTTTGCTCTGGCCCTGGCAGGCCGGTGAGCTGACGGAGGCCGGGCGCGGCGTCACGACTGCGGGACGGAGGTGGTGGCCCGGGTCACCGCTCGTGCCCGTCCTGGGTGGCTGAGGACGTCGGTGCTGTCGATGAACTGGTCGACGGTGCCGGTCAGTGGCAGTGCGCGGACCGCTGGGTCGGTGATGCCGGCTGTCAACGCCGCGGCGAAGCGTTCGGCGTGCAGGACCTGGAACGGTCTGCTGTGGTAGGTGCGCGTGGTGGGGTCGACCGGGTCGGTGAGGCGGAGCCGGTTGTGGGCGGCGGCGACGGTCTCGTAAGCGCGGGCCAGGTGGTGCTCGCGGGTGTGCCAGTCGGTGGCGGCGAGGGCCGCGGAGAGGACGGGCGTGAGGGCGGCTGCCTGCGGGGTGCGGGCGAAGGCGCTCCCGAGCCATTTGCTGTAGGGCGGGTAGCGGCGGTCCATGAGCAGACAGAGCCGCATCAGTTCGCGGACCAGGCGGGCCGCGACGACGGCGGAGCCGAGTTCGTCGGCCACTTCGCCACACCGGCCGACGAAGGCCTCCTCCCGGGAGATGCGCTGCCACTGGCAGGCGAGTACGTGGAGCCAGAGATCGTGGGGGTACCAGGCGAGACGCGTGCGGGCCGGAACGAGTCGGCCGAGGCCGTCATGGAAGACGGCGCCGGCGGTGACTTCTGCGAACCGTTGCGTGGGAGTGGCCAGCCAGTCCGCTCGGGTGACGCCCCGGCCGGGGTCGAAGCCCAACTGAGCGGTGAACCAGGTGGCCGGGTCGGTGATGTCGACGCGGTGGTGCACCGGCCCGTCGGTCGCCTGCATGACGCGGATGCCCGCCTCGGCCGTGGGGGCGAAGTGCGTGGGGTACCCGTAGAAGGTCTTCGGCAGACGCGCGGAGAGCAGGTCATTGATCGCCGCCCCGTGGCGGGCGACCTCTTCTGGGCACAGAAGAAGCTGGAGGCGCGGCCCCCACTCGTGGTCGGCGGAGCGGGCGGTGTCGAATCCCAGGACCTCCGAGCCGCTGCCGAGACGGGCAGCGGAGTGAGAGATGTCGGGCGCGGCCTCGTCCAGCAGGGGCCGGACGGCTTCGAAGTAGAAGCGGCGGGAGAGCTCCAGTCCGGGGATGAAGGACGGTGTGGTCATTGCCCAGAGCCTGCCGGACCGGCGTGGCGTTGGGCGAAGGCTTTTTCCGGGGACGCGCTTTTGCCCGGTGAGCGCAGGTCCACGTTCCGCTCGGTGGAGGGCCGGCGACCACGCGCGGGACGTGAACCGGGCCGTACACGAGGCCCGGCGCCGGGCCCGGGACAGGGCCGCACAGGACACAACACCGGCATCGCCACCTTCGCGATGCGCGGCAAGCAGTACCTCGTCGCCCTGCGCGCACAGGAGCAGGTGCTGATGCTGCACACCCTGCACGGGGCCGACGAAGTCCGCGACCCCCACCAGGAACTTCCGGTGCTGCCCAGCCGCGGCGACGCCCAGGGCAAGGAGATCGTCAGCGAGGAAGCCCCGCCGGAGGTCACCAACGTCATCGACCTGATGGAGGCCCTCCAGCGGAGCGTCGAGCAGAGCCGGGGGTCCAGAGGCAAGGCACCGGAGGAGCGTAGGGACAAGAAGACCGCGGCCCGGAAACCGGCGGGGAAGGTGGCGGCCAAGACGACCTCGCGCAAGCAGGCGAGCACGTCGGCCACGGCAGGCGGCCGGGATAAGGGGAGGCGCGAGTTGCGGCAGCTGAGCAAGGCGGAGCCGTATCAGCGGGCCAGTGACCAGGGCATTCCCGGCCGGTCGAAGATGAGCCATGACGAGTTGGCGGATGCTCTGACCCGGGCCGGGCGCCGTCGGAAGAAGAAGGCCGCGTAAGGACACCGGCTCGCGCCGGCTTGCGATCGGCGGCGACGCCTGGCCCTTCACCGAAGGCTCAGCCACCGGACGGCAGGGAGATCATCGCGCGTCCGAGACCCCGAGCAAGCCGGCATCGCCGCGCACCGACCGCGGTCGGACGGGTGAGCGCCGGGACAGCAGCCATCCCATCAGCGCGGCGGCGAGGCCGGCCAGGCCGGCCGCCGCGAAGCCGCCTGCCGGTCCGGACGCGTCGATCGCCCCGCCGACGATCGGGACGCCGAGGGCGAAGCCCGCGCCCAGCGCCGAGGACTGCAAGCCTGTCGCCTCACCGCGCACGCTCGCGGGCGCGAGCCGGCTCACGGCGTCGGACAACGCGGAAAGAGTCGGTGCGGCAAGCAGCCCCGCGCCGCAGCCTGCCACACACAACCAGCGCCAGTCGTGGGACAGTCCGGCGGGAATGGTCACCAGCCCGAGCAGGCCGAGCAGCAGCCAGGTGGGCAGCGGTCGCGGGAGCGCGCCGTACAGAAGCCCGCCGGTGATGGAGGCCGCGCCGTACACGGCCACCACGAGGGCGGCCCAGGAGACCTGGCCGGCTTCCTCGAGAGTGGCCACGATGGCCAGGTCGGTGCCGTTGAGCACGATCGTGGCGCCGAACGCCATCACCAGCACCGCGATCATTCTCGGGCCCAGCCACTCCCGGCGACGGGGGCGGTCGGCCGGGGCGGCCGGCGCCTCGTCCCCGGCCCGCAGCGGGGGGTTGAGCAGGGCGATCCCCGCACCGCCCGCCGCGATCGCAGCGCCGACGCCCCAGGCCACCACGCCGGAGGGCAGCTGTGCCGCGCAGAGGATCACGATCGGCGGGCCCACCATGTAGGACAGCTCGCCCTGTACCGCTTCCAGCGCGAAGGCGGCCCGGCGCTGTCCCGCCCCCGTCATCGCGGCGATCGCCTGCCTGGTCACGATCGGGGCCGGCACCATCAGCAGACCTGCTGCGAAGGCGGCGGCCAGCAGGGGCGGGTACGTCAGTACCGCGACGCTCAGCCAACACGCGATCTGAACCGCGACGGTGATCAGCAGCACGATACGCGCGCCCCGCCGGTCGATCACGCGGCCCAGCAGCGGACCGCCCAGCGCCAGACCGGCGGTCATGGCCGCCGCGGCTCCTCCCGCTGCCGCGTAGCTCATGCCCAGGCCCAGCACGACGTACATCGTCAGCGCCATCCCGGAGGCCGTGATCGCGGTGCGGGCGAGAAGCGAGACGCCCAGCAGCGATGCCATCCCGGGCACGGCGAGCACCTGTCGGTATCGAGTCACCCGCGTGACGCTAGCTCCGATCATCCGGCGATAGGAAGTGATCATATGATTGGAACCTATATAATGGATTTTTATGGCCAGGGATCTGGAGATCGTACTGCTGCGGTCGTTCGTCACCGCGGTGCGGGCGGGCAGCATCAGCCGCGCCGCAAGCACGCTGGGGCAGAGCCAGCCCGCGCTCAGCCAGCAGTTGCGCAAGCTCGAGAACACCATCGGCAGCCCCCTGCTCCGCCGGTCCACGACCGGCGTCTCGCCGACCCGCGCGGGTGACGAACTCCTGCCGTACGCGGAGCGCATCCTCTCGCTCTCCGCGCAGGCACTCGCCGAAGCCGGCCGCTCACTGACCGGCCACTGCGGCGTCGGGTTGCTCGAAGACCTCGCCGCGTCCCAGCTTCCGCAGGCCCTCGCCGACCTCGCCCGGCTGCATCCAGGCGCGACGCTCGAGGTGCTCAGCCTCTCCGGCGACGCGCGGCGCGAGGCGTACGACGCGGGACGCGTCCAACTCGTGCTCGACGAGGCGGCGGACGTTCCCGGGCGGCCGCGCTGGACGGTGCGCCGACCCCTGGTCTGGGCGGTCGGCCAGGGTGTGGACCTGGCTGCCGATCCGCTGCCCGTGGTGCTGTTCTCGGGTCCGTGCACCTGGCGTGCGTCGGTGCTGGAAGCCCTGGAAGGCGCCGACCGCCGCTGGCGGGTGGCGTTCGAGAGCAACAGTCTCGTCGGTGTGCTCGCCGCGGTGCGGGCCGGGCTCGGCGTTACGGCGGTGCTGCCCGGGAATCTCGAACCGGCCATGGCGTGCCACGACGCGGACGCCCTGCCCGGCCTGCCGGACATCGAACTCGGCCTGGCCAGGCACCCGCGGACCGAGGGCGATCCGCTGGTCGATGCCGTGGAGACCGCGCTGCGACGCATGGTCTGAGCGGCGCGGCCCTCTGCCCGTCGAGCCCGGTGCAGTTCGACCGTCTCGTCGCGTTGGTGCGGCGGCGGGGTGGTGACATCCAGCGGCACACCGGTGCGCACCCGGGAGCCACCCGCGTGCACGCGGACCGCACTGCCGCACGCGAGAGCAGGTTAGATCGATCACGCGGAACGGCATACATACACCTGCAGCCGCTATGGGCCCGGCGCGCGAGCGGGCCATGCGCCCGGGTCGCCTCTCCCGGTAAGGACCTAGTAAGGACCTCTATGCAAGCCATCACTGTGCGAGACCGTGACGCCGGTCTTGCCGGGATGTCCCTGACGGACATCCCCCGCCCCCATGCGGCCGAGAACGACGTCATCGTGCGGGTACACGCCGCCGGCTTCACCCGGGGTGAGCTCGACTGGCCCGCCACCTGGACCGATCGCGCCGGCCGCGACCGTACACCGAGTGTGCCGGGGCATGAGCTGTCGGGTGTCGTCGCAGAGCTGGGATACGGCACGACCGGCCTGAGCGTCGGACAGCGGGTGTTCGGCCTGGCCGACTGGGCCCGTAACGGCACGCTCGCCGAGTACACCGCGGTGGAGGCCCGCAACCTGGCCCCACTGCCTGCGGACATCGATCACACCGTGGCCGCCGCGCTGCCGATCTCCGGGCTGACCGCCTGGCAGGGCCTGTTCGACCACGGCCGCCTCACCGCGGGCCAGACAGTCCTGATCCACGGTGCCGCGGGCGGTGTCGGCTCGATCGCCGTACAGCTCGCCCGCGAGGCCGGCGCCCGCGTCATCGGCACCGGCCGGGCCTACGACCGGGACAGGGCACTCGCACTCGGCGTCGACACCTTCATCGACCCGCAGACCGAGAAGCTGGAGGACGCCGGCGAGGCCGATGTCGTGTTCGACGTGATCGGCGGCGACATCCTCGACCGCTCGGCCGCCCTGGTCCGAGCCGGCGGCACGCTGGTCAC
The DNA here is from genome assembly GCF_039532705.1 of Streptomyces sparsogenes subsp. cuspidosporus. NCBI lineage: Bacteria > Bacillati > Actinomycetota > Actinomycetes > Kitasatosporales > Streptomycetaceae > Streptomyces > Streptomyces sparsogenes. The sequence goes on from NZ_BAAASD010000001.1 coordinate 282,721, forward strand.
CATCGTCGAGCCGCCCAAGGTCCGGCCCAAGGACGGGCGGGTGGTCTTCTTCGTCGTCGAACCCGACCGCGCCCGGCTCGCCGATCTCGCCATGCGGCTGAGGGACCGCCGGCTCAAGCCGGTCGTCGGTGCTGTGCGGCCGCTCGCCGAGGCGCCCGCCGCGTTCGCCCCCGGCAAACGCACTCCAGGCAAGACGATCATCCGCGTCACGGAAGCCTGAATCAGGAGTCCTTCTCGTCACCCACGACCACGCCGACTCGGACACTCCGCGGACACCGCAGGCCCACCTGCCCTGACCCCCCGCCATCCGCTCGGCGTCGGCGTTTCGCCGCAGGAGGGTGCCCGACGCGGGCCAGCCGCGGAACCGTGCTCAGAAGCCGGTCATTGTGATCTTGCCGATGGCCTTGCCCGCCTCCAGGACGCGGTGCGCCTCACGCAGGTGCTCCGCGTTGATCGTGCCGAGGTCGGTGGTGGCGGTGGTGGTGAGGATCCCGGCGTCCACCAGGCGGGCGATCTGGTTCAGGATGTGCCGCTGCACCGCCTGGTCGGGCGTCCGGTGCAGCGAGCGGGTGAACATGAACTCCCAGTGGAAGGAGATGCTCTTGGACTTCAGCAGGCCGATCTCGACCGGGCCGAAGTCGTCGATCGCCAGGAGCCGTCCGAACGGCTTGAGGATGTCCGCGTAGGCCGCCAGGTTCCGGTCCGTGCCCGCGGTGCCGAAGACGAAGTCCACTCCCCCCGGAGCCAGCTCCGCCACTTGCGGGGCCAGGGGCTCGCGGTGGTCGACGATGTGGGACACCCCCATCCGGCGGGCGAACTCGATGGTCTCCGGGCGCGAGGCGGTGCCGATCACGGTCAGGCTGGTCAGCGCCCGCGCCAACTGGGCCACCATCGCCCCGACACCGCCCGCCGCCGCGGTGACCAGCAGGGTGCCGGTCTTCTCCAGGGCGCCGTCGCGCAGACCGAGATGCTCGAAGAGGCCCTCCCACGCGGTGAGCGACGTCAGCGGCAGGGCCGCCGCCTCGGCGAAGGAGACGGTGGCGGGCTTGTGACCGACGATGCGCTCGTCCACGGTGTGGAAGAGGGCATTGCTGCCGGGCCGGTCGATGGCCCCGGCGTAGAAGACCTCGTCGCCGGCCTTGAACGCCTCGACCTGGTCGCCCACGGCGACGACCGTCCCCGCGGCGTCCCACCCGAGAACCTTCGGCTCACCGCCCGGGTCGTTGTTCTGCCGCACCTTGTAGTCCACCGGGTTGACCGCGACGGCCTCGACGCGTACCAGCAGGTCGCGGGGACCGGGCCGGGGGACCGGCAGCGTGATGTCGACCAGGCTCTCCGCGTCGTCCACGGGCAGGCTCTCGCGGTAGGCGACCGCCGGCATGGTGGTCGGGATCTCAGTCATCTCTTGCTCCTCAAGGTGCCGGGGTGTTGGCTGCCTCAGCAACGTACCCGTGGGGAGGTAGTAACTTTCAACGGCACTTACTTCCCCAAGGGAAGTAAGCTGGTGAGGACAGAATCATGAGGGAGGGACGCGAGAATTGGCGACGACGTGCGCATCCGCGCGACACGATCACCACGACGTCTATGCGGCCCAGTGCCCGTGTCGCGAGGTGCTGGATCTGCTGGCCAACAAGTGGTCGGCACTCGCGATCGGGGCGATGGAGGAAGGACCCCAGCGCTTCGGAGCGCTGCAGCGACGCCTGGAGGGCGTCAGCCCGAAGGTGCTCACCTCCACGCTCCGTCGCCTGGAGGAGAAGGGGTTCGTGGACCGGACCATCTATCCCGCGGTGCCGTTGCACGTGGAGTACGCGCTGACGGACCTGGGCCGCAGTGTGGCCCAGCCGCTCGGGCAGTTGCGGCGCTGGGTGGAGGACCACATTGACGAGATCGACTAGGAACGCGATTCGCTTGCCCCTGGCGCCGGCGACCGGCTGAAGAGCCGGTCGCCGGGCGCGCGGCGCAGCGAGCGGCCGGCCACTCCTCGCCGCGCGGTACCCACCTCGGCCGCCAGCGGCCCGCGTTCCTCGGCTTCGGCCGCCGGGGCGTGACCGGCAAGCTGGAGAAGGTGATCGCGCTCGTGCCGGTCGAGCCGCAGCGCCGCGGCGAGGCCTCACACGACCCCACCGGCACCCGGTCTGCTCGTGCGCAACGGCTTCGGACGCTCCTCCAGGGCCCGCTACCACTCGGCACCCCGGCCCCCGGTGCCGAAGACGGAGAGGGCAACTCATGTCCGGAATCAAGGACAAAGTGGTGGCGATCACGGGAGCCGGCAGTGGCATCGGCGAGGCGACCGCGCTGCTGCTCGCCGAACGCGGCGCGCGACTCGTCCTCGGGGCACGCCGGTCCGAACGCCTGACGGAACTGGTGGCCCGGATCGAGAAGGCAGGTGGCACGGCCGTGCAGATCCGTACCGACGTGACCCGGCGGGACGACCTGAAGGCCCTGGTCGCGCTGGCCAGTGAGTGCTTCGGCCGACTCGACGTACTCGTCAGCAATGCCGGAGTCGGCGGGACGGTTCCAGGCCGGGCTCAACTGCCGGCCGTGCCGGGAAGGCGCAGGGCGAGCAGGGCGACGTCGTCGTCGAACTTCTGGCCACGTCCGGCCATCAGCTCGTCGCACAGTACATCCATGGGGGCCCTGACCAGCCGCGAGGCATGCTCGGCCAACGCACGCAGGCCGACGTCGATGTCCTCGTCGCGTCGCTCGACCAAGCCGTCGGTGAACAGCAGGAGCGTGGCCCCCGGCGGCAGCGGATGCACGTGGTCGAACCTGGGGACAGAAGGCTCGATGCCCACGGGGATCCCGTGCCGGGCGGGGGCCAGATAGCGGGTGGCTCCGTCGGTGGTGACCACCAGCGGCGGCGGATGCCCGGCATTGGTCCAACGGAACGTGTACCCGGCCTCGGTGCCGCCCTCGATACGGCCGAACACCAGCGTCGCGACCGGGGGAGGGCCGAACATCGTCAACGCGGCGTCGAGTTTCGACACCACGAGGCTCGGCGGCCCGCCCCGGTCGTGGGCCAGGGCGCGCAGCATGTTGCGGATCTGTCCCATCAACGGCGCGGCCTCGACATCGTGACCGGTGACATCGCCGATGACGACACCCGTGGCGCCGTCGGGCAGTGGCAGGGCGTCGTACCAGTCCCCGCCGAGCTTGGGGAGATGCGAGGCCGGCTGGTAGCGGGCCTGCACCTCGATCGGTGCCAGGTCGGGGAGGGTGGGCAGCATGCTGCGCTGGAAATGCTCGACGGAATGCTTGAGATGCTCGTACAGGCGGGCGTTCTCGACGCTGACACTCGCCGCGCTGGCAAGCGCGGTCAGCAGCGCCTCGTCGTCGTCGGTGAACGGCGTGCCGTCCCGCTTGTCGGCCAGGTAGAGGTCCCCGTAGACGGTGTCGCGCACCATGAGGGGGACACCCAGCAGCGTCGTCATGACCGGGTGGCCCTCCGGGAACCCGACGGCATCAGGGTGCACGGCCAGCTCCGACACCCGCAACGACCGCCGGTCGGCCACCAGAGTCCGCAGCACGCCATGGCCTTGCGGCAGGCCCATCGCGGCGCACAGACGCGGGTCATCGATGCCCACGGTGATCAGGTCGGCGAAGGCGCCGTTCTCCCCGAGCACGCCCAGCGCCCCGTAGCGCGTGGCGACCAGGTCGGCAGCCGCCTCCACGATGTGATGCAGCACCGCCTCGGTGTCCAGGTCGGCGCTGATGGCCACGACCGCGTCCAGCAGGCGCCGCAAACGGCGCTCGTCCGAAGGCGCCTCTGGCGCTTGCGCGCCCGGAGCATCGCGAGCTTCCTCGGGCACCGGCGACCGATTCGCCCCGGGCGCGGTGTCATCAGGGCCGAAGCCGTCGCCCGGCCGCCGTCCCGGATCGCGCGCCATACCTCTTCCTTCCCGCGACTGCCGAGTGCGGTCACCACCTCGTCCAGCGACGTCACCCTACGCGTTCGCTGCCCCGAATCCAGGGCGCAACCCGCGCCGCACCGGGCGCTCGATCGAGGCGACCGGCCCGCGACACGTTCACCGGACCTTCACCCATCGGGGGTGACGGGCATCGGTTCGCGGGCACCCGGAAGCCGCTCGCGCCGTGAGAGAAGGAGCCCTCTCGTGCTCTTCGTCGCCGCTCTACTGCTACCCGTGCTGGTGCTTCTGCTGATCGCAGTGGACCGTATCGAGGACTGGCTGGCCGAAACCGGACGGGACCCGGCGGACCACCCCCGGGCCCACCGTCACTTGCGTCTGATTCCGGGACGGGCATCGCAGAACGCTGCCCGATCCCAGCCGGACCTGCCGGAGCAGCGGTCCGACGCGGCCTGACCCGAGCACCTTGTCCTGTCCCGGTCGGCCGGCCTGTCCCGGTCGGCCGGCCTGCGCCGGCCGACCCGGTCGACGATCGGCCGCCCGGAGGGCCGGTAGCCTCGGCTCACTGTCCCGGACCGTGACGCCGACCGCGCCACCGGTGACCCGCGTTCGGCACGAGGCGCCCCGGCCGGCAGTCGGGCTACTGCGCCAGCAGGCTGATCCCCAGCATCGTCAGGGCGATCACCTTGGCGGTCTCGAAGGCCACGTAGTACACGTGGTCGCGCGAGCGTGGCAGGTCCTCCCCGGCAAGCACCCGGTCCGACCTGCGATTCAACCGGCGGCGGATCACCCCCAACTGCACCGCGAGCAGCACCACCGTGGCGGTGGTGAGCGCCACGACGACCGGCGTCTACCTGCTGGTTCTGCTGTTGTGGAGCGGATTCTCCGCATGGCGCGACGGAGCCGCCGTGCCGGTCGACGACGCGTTCGCCATGGCGAGCTTCGCCCTGCTCACCCTCCAGTTGCCGTCCGCGTGGCTGCTGAGTGTCTGGCGCGCCCGGCACCTGCGCGTCGTCCTCGACCAGAACGACGGCGGCACGACGGCCACCCGCGTGGCCGGCCGGTGAGTGTCAAGGCCATCACCGCCGCCGCGACGGCCTGTGTGGCCCTCGCGGGCTGCTCCACCACCGTCCCGATGAGCGGCACCGGCTTCGCAGTGCCAGTTCGGCAGCGGATGGGACGTCCTCGCGCCGGGCGGTGACCGCCGTACGCTCCAGTACGCTCGCGCGGACACTCAAGGCGCGGTCGCAGGGGGCCTCCGCCAGCCGCTCGCAGGCGCACGGCGGCCGGCCTGCGACGCGCCATCGGGGCCCGCGTCCACGACGCACGCGCCGTGGCGCCCCTGCCACCGCCTCGGGCCGCCCAAGCCGCCGCGACGCGGCCGGTCGGAAAGCGACTCGCGCCGGGGGCGTGAGCCACTCCCTCTTCCTCCCGGCCTGCCCGACCGCAGTGGATCCTATCTGATTTTACAGTCGCGACCTTCGTTGCCTGGAAGGTTCAGTACGATATGCCACTTTATGAAGAGGGGTTGACGGGGCCTCGGAACCTCGCCCAGTATCGCGGATACAAAAATCCTATCTGATTCAGCGGGGTGGTCTCATGTTCCGACACAACACCGCGGCATCGACCGCCATCACCCTTGTCCTGCTTGCAGGAGCCTCACAGGGCTGCACCATCAAGTCCTCGGACGACCCCGGGAGGTCCGGGGGGCCCGGGGCCGCCGCCCCCAGGGCGGGCAGCGGGTCCGCGGAACTCACCGACGGCTCCAAGGTGAAGGTCGCCCTCGTGCCCGGAGGTGCCCACCCGTACTTCACGCCGTGGAAGAAGGCCGGTGTCCAGGCCAAGGAGGAGCTCGGGCTCGGCGGTGTCACCTTCGACGAGACCGCCGAGTGGGACCAGCAGAAGCAGAACAACCTGGTCTCGACGCTCGCCGCCCGCGGCTTCAACGCATTCGGCCTCTTCGGTGTCTCACCCACCGACATCAACACCACGTTCGCCGACCTCAAGTCCCAGGGTTTCGCGGTGGCTTCGCTGGGCTCGTGCCCCGCAGGCAGGAAGAACGAGGCCGACTTCTGCCTGTCCACGGACGTCGAACTCGCCGCGTACAAGGCGGCGAAGGCCACCATCGAAGCGATGGGCGGCAAGGGTTCGCTCGTCCACCTCACCGGCGCCAACGTCGACGCCAACACACAGCGCCGGGTGAGGGGCGTCGAGAAGGCGGTCGCGGAGACCGGAGGCAAGGTCAAGCTGCTGCAGACCATCACCGACATCGACAAGGACCTGCAGACCGCGCAGAGGGCGGTGTCCGACCTGCTCGCGGCCAAGGGCTCGAAGATCCAGGGCATCGTCTCCACCGCGTACAACCCGGCGGTCGCGGCCGCCGACGCCGTACGCGAGTCCGGTTCGAAGGCGAAGGTCGTGGCCATCGACGACGACGCCAAGATCCTCTCCTCGGTCAAGAACGGCTCCGTCAGCGCGACCGTCGTGCAGAATCCGCTCGGCCAGGCGGAGATCGGCATCTGGGTCCTCGCCCTGCTGGAGTCCGGGCAGTGCACGATGGCGAAGCCCGGCGTGATCGTCGACTCCGGTTCCTTCGTCGTCACCAAGGACAACGTCACCGGCTACGACGCCCTCCGGCGGAAGAAGACCGCGGACCTGAGGAAGCAGTTCGCCGACTCGCTCCTCTCCTGCGGCTGATCCCGGCCCTCGTCGAGACCACAGCAGCCATGGACACAGAAGGCCGGAAACCCCACATGAGCCTCATCACCCACGCCACCGCCCTGCTCGCCGACATCGCGGTGGAGACCGACCGCACCGACGCGGTGCAGTCGTTCGTCAAGCAGGAGACGATCCTCGTCCGCCTCACCACGGACAACGGCATCGAGGGCACCGGATACGCCTACACGATCGGAACCGGCGGCGTCTCCGTCCTTGCCCTGCTGCGGGAACACCTGCTCCCGCTGCTCGTCGGAAAGGACGCCCGGAACGTCGAAGGGCTCTGGCGGGAACTGTTCGCGCACACCCGCGCGACGACCACCGGTGCGATCACCTCGCTCGCGCTCGCCGCGGTCGACACCGCGCTGTGGGACCTGCGCTGCAAGCGCGCCGGCGAACCGCTGTGGCGCCTCGCCGGCGGCCATCGACAGGAGATTCCCGTGTACGACACCGAGGGCGGCTGGCTGCATCTGTCCACGGAAGACCTGACGAGATCGGCACTCGCGGCCCAGGAGGCCGGGTTCGCCGGCGTCAAGATCAAAGTGGGCAAGCCGCACCCCGCCGAGGACGCGGAGCGGCTGCGCGCCGTGCGGGAGGCAGTCGGCCCGTCCCTCCACATCATGACCGACGCCAACCAGTCCCAGTCACTGTCCCGCGCGCTGCAGCTGGCCGCCGCCCTCGAGCCGTTCGGACCGTACTGGCTCGAGGAGCCCCTTCCGGCCGACGACATCAGCGGGCACGCCCAGCTCGCCCGCGCGACCCGGATCCCCATCGCGGTCGGCGAGTCCATGTACTCGCCGATGCAGTTCCGTACCTACCTGGAGACCGGTGCCGCCTCGGTCGTGCAGGTCGACGTCGCCCGTGTCGGCGGCATCACCCCCTGGCTGAAGGTGGCCCACCTCGCGGAGACCTTCAACATCACGGTGTGCCCGCATTTCCTGATGGAGCTGCACGTCAGCCTGGTCGCCGCCGTTCCCAACGGCGCGTATGTGGAGTACATCCCGCAGCTGCGCGCCGTGACCCGCACCGAGATGCGTCTGCGTGACGGCCGGGCGGTCGCGCCCGACGAGCCGGGCATCGGCATCGACTGGGACCTGGACGCGCTCGACAACCGGAGAGTGGCATGAAGACCTCCACCGCACCCCTGCCCGACAGCGCCACCGGCCGACCCGCCGACGGGGCGCGCCCCGCGCACCGGCTGCCGTTCTGGGTCAACCAGCGCCTCGGCCTGCTGGTGCTCGTCGTCGCGCTGGTCGCCGTCTTCGGGACCGTGGAACCGGCCTTCTTCGACGAACGGCTCGTTCTCTTCCCGCTGGTACGGGACATCGCGATACTGACGGTGGTCGCCCTCGCGCAGATGGTCGTGCTGTCCGTCGGCCACATGAACCTCGCCGTCGGCCGCATGGCCGCCTTCGGTGCCTTCTTCGCCGGGTTCGGCTACGACAAGCTCCGGCTGCCGCTTCCTCTGGGCCTGTTGCTGTGCCTGATCGCCGGCTGCTGCATCGGAGCGCTCACCGGCTGGATCATCGCCCGGACCGGAGTGAGTTCTTTCGTCGTGACCCTGGCGATGGACTTCGCGCTGCTCGGTCTGGTCTCCCTGCTGTACTCGAGCCTCACCGACAACGCCGCGTTCACGACCCAGCCCGCCGGATTCGCGGATCTGCGCTCGACGTCGCTCGCCGACATCTGCGTCGGGCGGCTCTGCGGCTCTCCTGCCGTGCCGCAGATGACCCAGTTCACCCTGTTCGCCCTTGTCGGTCTCGGCTTCCTCTACGCACGCACCCGGATGGGCCGCGAACTTCTGCTCACCGGCGCCAACCCGGCGGCAGCCGAACTCTCCGGCATCCCCGCGGGACGCCGCGTCGTCCTGGCGCACGCGCTGTCCGGGCTGCTCGCGGCGCTCGCCGGATTCATGGCCGCGGTCGGCACCGGCACCTTCCGGGCCTCCATCGGCGAGGACTTCATGCTGCCGTCATTCCTCGGCGCGGTGCTCGGCGGCACGCTGCTCACCGGAGGCGTCGTGTCCGTCCTCGGCACCCTCCTCGGCACCGCCCTCGTCGGTGTCATCCACAAGGGCCTGGACCTGCTCGTCGTCGGGCTGGAAAGCCTCAACATCTACCTCGGCTGCGTACTCCTGCTCGCCTTGTCGGCGGACCGGGTGCGCACCGTCGTGTCCTATCGCAAGGTGGTGCGCTCCACATGACCCCGCTCAACGCGCGCGTCGCGGCCGCGCTTCCGGCGATGCGGCGATTCTCCCGCTCCACGACCATGATCCTGCTGTGCGCGGTGGTGGTGGGCTATCTGGCCCTGGGCATCGCGTCGTCCGGGGCGTTCTTCGAGGGCGCCTCCGTCCGCACGTTCCTCCAGTACCTCGCCACTCCCGTCCTCATCGGGCTCGCGCAGATGGTGGCCCTGTGCGTGGGCCAGCTCAATCTCGCCGTCGGCGCGCTCGGCGGCTTCAGCGCCTGCCTCATGGGTGTCCTCATGGCCGACAGCGGGGTGCCCGCGGGGGTCGCCGTGCCGATCGGGGTGGCGGTCGCCACCCTGACCGGGCTGGTCACCGGCGTGTTCATCGTCGCCACCCGGATCAACGGCTTCATCGTCACGCTCGGCACCATGACGATCCTGCTCGGCGGGCAGTACCGGCTGTCCGGGACACGGACCGTCGACGGCTACTCGGCGACGCTGCGCGACCTCGGTCGCGCCGCCCCGCTCGACATCCCGCTCGTCTTCGTCACCGCGCTCATCGCGGCGGGGCTGCTCGGCGCCTTCATGTACCGCACAGTGGCCGGACGCCGACTGCTCGCCGCCGGGGGCAACCCGCTCGCCGCCCGGCTGTCGGGCATCTCCGGCGACCGGCAGATCGTCATCGCCCACACCCTGTCCGGGCTGCTCGTCGGCATCGCCGCGGTGACCGCGACGGCCTCGCTTCCGGGCGTCAACCGGAGCGTCGGCGGCGACTGGCTGCTGCCCAGCTTCGCCGCACCCATCATCGGGGGCGTCGCACTGACCGGCGGCTCGGTGGCCATCCTCGGCACCGTGCTCGCCGCCTTCCTGATGCGTCTCATCGACTCCGCGCGCGCGGAGTTCTCGCTCGACCCCAGCTGGGTCAACTTCCTCATCGGCCTGGTCGTCCTCGGTACGGTCGTCGGCGGCCGCTTCCACCAGACCCGCATCGAGAAGAAGGGCACCGGCCCCGGGGCGGCCACGGCAACTGCCGCCGCTGCCCTGCCGAGCACGGGAGGTTCCCGATGACCGAGCCCCTTCTTGAGTGCGAGGACATCGTCAAGGTCTTCCCCGGCGTACGCGCCCTCGACGGGGTCGGCCTGAAGCTCACCGCCGGATCCGTGCACGCGCTGCTCGGCGAGAACGGCGCGGGGAAGTCCACGCTGATCAAAGTGATCACCGGGGTGCACGCCCCCGACGGGGGCCGGCTGCTGCGCGACGGCGAGGAGTTGCGGCTGCGCTCCCCCCTGGACGCCACCCGCGCCGGAATCGGCGTCGTTCACCAGGAGCGCAACCTGATCTCCGGCTTCTCCGTCGCCGAGAACATCACTTTGCAGGACCCGCCCTCGCGCCGCGGCCTCATCGACCGGAAGGCGATGACCGACCCGGCTCTGCGCTGCCTGGCCGAGCTGGGTCTGGACCTGGACCCGCACCGACCGGTGCGTGAACTGTCCGTCGCACAACAGCAGCTGGTGGAGATCGCCAAGGCGCTCTACACCGAGAGTCGGGTCCTGCTGCTCGACGAGCCGACCGCGTCCCTCTCCCCGCTGGAGGCCGAGCGTCTCTTCGACGTCGTACGGCGACTCGCGGAGCGCGGTACCTGCGTCGTGTTCGTCAGCCACAAGCTGGAGGAGGTCTTCGCGGTCTGCGACACCGTCACCGTGTTGCGCGACGGGCGGTCCGTCCTCTCGTCGGCGCCGCTCGCCGAGCACACCCAGGACGACGTCGTCACCCTCATGGTGGGCCGGGCCCACACGGCGCAGGACATGATCCCGCGCACCGTGGACACCGCCGCGCCCCCGGCGCTCTCCCTCACCGGCCTGGCCACGGCCGCGGGACACCAGGACGTGTCGCTCGACGTGCGCCCGGGTGAAATCGTCGGCCTCTACGGTCTGGTCGGCGCGGGCCGCAGCGAGCTCGTCAAGGCCGTTCTCGGCCTGGAGCGCGTCACGGCCGGCGAGATCCGCGTGTTCGGCGAGCGGGCACGGATCGGTTCCCCGCGCGAGGCCCTGCACCGGTACGGCATCGGCTACCTGACGGAGAACCGCAAGGAGGAGGGCGTCTTCCTGGAGCAGCCCGTCCTGCGCAACATCACGGTCACCGTGTGGAAGAAGATCGCCCGTGCCTTCGGCGATGTCTCGTCCCGTCAGGAGCGGGAGATCGCCGAGACGCTGATCGAACGTCTCGGCATCCGCGTCTCCGGCCTGGAGCAGCACGCGGGTGAACTGTCCGGCGGCAACCAGCAGAAGGTGAGCCTCGCCAAGTGGCTGGCCGCCGACACCCGGCTGCTGATCGTCGACGAGCCGACGGTCGGCGTGGACGTGCGCACCAAGCACGCCTTCCACGAACTGCTGTGGAACCTCGCCCGCGAGGGACTGCCCATCCTGCTGATCAGCAGCGACCTCGGAGAGATGATCACGTTGGCCGACCGGGTCGTGGTCATGGCCGGCCGCCGGATCCGGGGCGAGGTGACGGGGGACCACGACTACGACCGGATGAGCGGGCAGATCATCCGCATCATCCACGACCGTTCCCCCCGGGCGGTCCCGGGCCGGAAAGGAGCGGCGTGAAACGCGTCGCGCACGTGGTCCACCTCGTCCACGCAACCCGCCCAGGGGGCTTTCCCGGAGTAGAGAGCGCACCGCCCCATGCCCAGCCGCGCACCCGAGGGAGAGCCGCGTGAAGCCCCCGCCCACGCCCGACACGCCACCCCTGGCCGTCCACACCCTCGGTCGCAGCGGCGTCCCCGTCACCGCGCTCGGTTTCGGTGGTGCCTCGATCGGCGGTCTGTACCGGCCGGTGACCGATGACCAGGCGACGGCCACCGTCGAAGCGGCCTGGGCCGCGGGCATCCGCTACTTCGACACCGCGCCGCACTACGGCCTCGGCCTGGCCGAACGCCGGCTCGGTGCGGTGCTGCGCACCCGACCCCGTGACAGCTACGTCCTGTCCACCAAGGTCGGTCGCGTCCTCGATCCGGCCGACGGCCCCGGCGACGACAGCGATCACGGCTTCGCCGTAGCGGCCACGCTCCGGCGCCGCTGGGACTTCAGCGCAGACGGCGTACGCCGCTCCCTGGAGGACAGCCTCACCCGCCTCGGACTCGACCGCGTCGACCTGGCCCTGCTGCACGATCCCGACGACCACGAGGAACAGGCGTTCCGCGAGGCGTATCCGGCGCTGGAGGAGCTGCGGTCGCAGGGAGTGGTCCGCGCGATCGGCGCGGGCATGAACCAGAGCCGGATGCTGACCCGCTTCCTGGCCGACACGGACGTCGACGCCGTGCTGTGCGCGGGCCGTTACACCCTCCTCGAACAAGACGCCGCAGCCACCCTGTTGCCCGCGGCGCAGAAGACCGGCAAGAGCGTGATCATCGGTGGCGTCTTCAACTCCGGGCTGCTCGCCGACCCCACTCCGGGCGCGATGTACGACTACACCGCGGCTCCCGAGGAGCCCCTCCGCAGGGCCGCACGGATGCAGGAGATCACGACCTCGCACGGTGTGCCCCTGCGCGCCGCGGCTCTCCGGTTCCCGTTCGGGCATCCGGCGGTCGCCTCCGTCCTGGTCGGCGCGCGTTCGGCGGACGAGGTCCGCGACGCCGCGGCGCAGTGGAGGCGCCCGCCGGCCGACGGCGTGTGGGCGGCGCTGCGCGCGGAGGGCCTGCTGCCCGGACACATACCCGTACCCCCGGGCGGAACGAGATCGCGCTGACCGTCATCGACGCCCACCACGGCGGCCCACCGGTGAGACGCTCCACCAGCGGATCGAGGCGTGACGTGACCTGCGGATTCTCTATGATTGGCGACAGGGCGTGAAGATGCGCCGCCACCCCGACACCGGCAACAGCTACGCGGTCTACCGCCGCTTCGCGCTGCTGGACCAGGAGTTCCACGACACGCTCGCACGGGCGGCGGGCCGGCCGTTGCTCGCCGACGCGGTGCACCGCCTCCATGCCCACCTCCACCTGTTCCGCCTCACCAGCGCCCCGGGGGCGGTGGGTACCACGATCGACGAACACGAGCGGATCCTGGACGCGGTGGTGCGGCGCAACCCCGAGCGGGCCGCAGAGACGATGGCGGGGCATCTGCGCTCCAGCCGGGTGCGGCACCGCACGGACACCGCGTCCCAGGAGACGACCGCACGCCCCAGGGCTTGACACCAGATCGACGGCGGAGGGGAACTCCTGGCCGGAGACGACCGCACGCCCCAGGGCTTGACCGGAAGCGAAGCGGCTCCTACATTCCTCACACCCTCGAGGTAGATCGATTAACCACTCGTTAACCGCCTGGTTGGAGACACCCCGCAGTGCACTCACCGCTGACGAGGCGCGGCCTCCTCGCCGCCGGTTCGGGCCTTGCCGCCACGACCGTCCTGCCTGCCCTGTCCGGCTGCTCCCTGGTGGCCGCGGCGGACTCCGATCCCGACACGCTCGTCGTGCACAGCCAACTGGGCACCACCGCGCCGGGATCGCCCACCTACCTCGCGGCCCTGGACCGTTTCCGCAAGGAGAATCCGGGGCTCGAGGTCAAGAACCTCATCAACGGCGACGACCTCGCCCAGGTCTACGAGACCTCCCGGCTGGCCCGCAAGGAGCCGGACGTGGTGATGGTCAACCTCTATGACAAGACGCTGGCCTGGACGGACGTCGGCGCCACCGTCGACGTCAAGGGCTACCTGGACGACTGGGGGCTGCGTGAGCGGGTGCGCCCGGAGGCCCTCGCCGCGTGGACCGACGCCAAGGGCAGGCTGCGGGCCTTTCCCTACTTCGCCACCAACTGGCCGATCGCCTACAACAGGGCGCTGCTGGACCGGGCGGGCGTCGACGCGATACCCACCACGGGTGACGAGCTGATCGCCGCGGCCCGCAAGCTGCGCGCCAAGGGAATCGCGCCCGTGACCGTCGGCGGCAACGACTGGACGGGGCAGAAGCTGCTCGCCCAGATCATCCAGACCTTTCTGACCGAGGACGAGGCCCGGCACGCCTACTCCACCGGGGACTTCGGCAGCAGGGGTGCCCGGGAGGGCATTGAATACTTTGTGACGCTGCGGGACGCGGGCGTCTTCGCCGACAAGGCGCAGGGCCTCACCTCGGACCTGATGACCACGCAGTTCAACACCCGGTCCGCGGCGATCGAGTCGGCGATGTCGTCGGCGCTGGCGAAGGTGCCCGAGGAGGTGGCCCGGCACACCGAGGTCGGCGGCTGGCCACTGGCCGACGGCTCCGCGCACGACAAGCCCACCATCCTGCGGACGTACACCCTGATCGCGTTCTGGATCAGCCCGAACGGCGTCAAGAAGATCGACGCGGTCGAGAAGTTCCTGCGCTTCATGTACCGCCCCGACACCGTCTCCCGCTTCATCAAGGAGAGCGGTCGCGACATGGCGCTGCGCTCCGACGCCGTCAGCACGGACTTTCCGCTGGTCGCCGCCGCGCAACGGCTGGGTTCCCGGGTGAGCCAGGTGCTGTTGCCCGACGTATACGTCCCGCCCGCCGCCACTCAGCCGCTGATCACCGCGACCAGCACGTCCTTCACCCGGGGCACCAGCGCCGCGAAGGTCCGCGCCGCACTCGAAACCGCGTACGGCTCCGCGTGATCCGCCCGCCCGCTCGCTCATCCCCTCGAGCCCACCTCACGGGAGTCACTTCATGACGACGTTGACGTCGCCCCCGGGCGGGGCCGCGATCCGCCACCCCGCTCCGTCCTCCGCCACGGCTCACTCCCGCACACCCCGACAGGGCGGCACGATCCTCGCCGTCCCCGCGCTGGTCTGGTACGCGATCTTCATGATCGGTCCGGTGATCGCCATCTTCGTGATCGCCGCCCTGCACTGGCCTGGGATGCTCCAACCGGTGTCCTTCGCCGGTCTGGACAACGTCCGCACGGTCCTCGACGACCCCGTGTTCTGGGACGCGGTGAACAACACCGCCGTCCAGCTGGCCGTGGCGCTGCCGATCATGATCGTATGCGCCTATATGCTGGGCTACTACGTCGCGCAGAAACCCCCCGGACACCGCGTCATCCGCTATCTGCTGTTCATCCCGGGGCTGATCTCCACCCCCGCGAAGGCCATGGTGTTCTACGCGGCGCTGTCCCCGGACGGGCTGGTCAACGGCGCGTTGCAGTCCGCGGGGCTCGGTTCGCTCACCGACGCCTGGCTCGCCTCGCCGTCGACGGCTCTGGCCTGTCTCATCGCCCTGGACGTGTGGAGCGGGATCGGCTTCACCGCCGTCCTGTTCGCCGCCCGGCTCGACAGCGTCCCCGACGAACTCGGCGAGGCGGCGCAGCTGGACGGAGCCGGGCACTGGCGGACCATGTGGCGCATCCACTTCCCCGTGATCCGCGACTATGTCGGTGTCGTCACCATGCTGCAGTTCCTGTGGACCCTCTTCGGCTCGGCGCAGCACGTGCTGCTGCTCACCCAGGGCGGCCCCGGCAGTTCGTCGACGACGCTGTCGTTCCTCGTGTACCAGAAGGCGTTCATGGCGGCCGACCTGGGTTACAGCCAGACCGTGGGCGTCGTCCTCTTTCTGGCCGGGCTCGTGGGGCTGCTCGCCATCCGCCGTGCGTTTCGCCAGAACTACTGATCGGAGCGGTCACCATGAAACTCGGCAAACGCTGGCTGCCCGCACACCTTCTGGTGTGGACCTACGCGGTGCTGCTGATCGTGCCGCTCTACTACTTCCTCGCCTCCGCGTTCAAGAGCAACGAGGAGATCTTCGCCCATCCCTTCGCGCTGCCGGACTCGCTCGGCTTCGGCAACTTCCGGACGGCCTACGACAGCGCCTCCCTGGGCCGGGCCGTCGTCAACTCGGCCGTGGTGACGGCCCTTTCCCTGGCGCTGACCCTGCTGTTGGCACTGCCCGCGTCGTTCGCGCTCGCCCGGTCGACCGGGCGGCTGGCCTCGGCGATGGAGAAGGTGTTCTCGCTCGGCTTTCTGATCCCGACCTTCGCGGCGCTCTTCCCCACGTTCCTGCTCGCCGCGGCCACCGGGCTGTTCCATACGCAGCTCTTCATGGTGCTTTTCCTGCCCGCGACGGCGATGCCGCTGTCGGTGGTGATCCTGGTGCAGTTCATGCGGACCATCCCGAGGGAGATGGAGGAGGCCGCCCGGATCGACGGGGCGTCCACCTACACGGTGCTGCGCCACATCTACACCCCGATGTGCCTGCCCGGCATCGCCACCGTGATCCTCCTGAACTTCCTGACGTTCTGGAACGAGTACCTGTACGCGCTCGTCATCATCGGCCCCGACCCCGACCAGCGCACCGTCCAGTCGGCCCTGCCCACGCTCAGGGCGGTCACCGGCACCGACTACGGCGTCCTCACCGCGGGCACCGTACTGACCCTCGTCCCCGTATGGATCGTCTACACGGTGCTGCAGAAGCGCATGCAGCAGGCGCTCGTCAGCGGCGCGGTGAAGATGTGAGCGCGCCCACCGGGAGGCAGGGGCGCCGGCCCACCATCAAGGCGGTGGCGGCCGCCGCCGGGGTGTCGACGGCGGCCGTGTCCCAGGCGTTCCACGGCAAGGGCCGGTTGTCGGAGCCGACCAGGCAGCGCATCCTGGACGCCGCGGGTGCGCTCGGCTGGTCGCCGAGCGCACCCGCCGCCGCCCTGCGCAACGCCCGCACCCGCACGCTCGCGCTGGTGGTGCGGCGCCCCACCGATGTGCTCGGCGCTGACCCGCACTTCAGCGAGCTGATCACCGGCATCGAAGGCGAGCTGGCCCCGCGCGGCTACGGTCTGCTGCTGCACCTGGTCGCCGGGGCGCAGGAGGAGAACGCCCTCTACCGGCAGCTCACGGCCGAGGGCCGGGTCGACGGAGCCGTGCTGACGGACGCGCGCACGGACGACTCGCGCCCCCATCTGCTGGCCCGCCTCGGCCTGCCCGCCGTGCTGCTCGGTCCCCCCGACCGTGCCGCCGCGGTGCCGAGCGTCGGCCTCGGCCACCAGGGCGCCGCCGTCGAGGAGGTCGTCCGCCACCTCCTCGACCTCGGACATCGGCGCATCGCCTATGTCGCGGGCCCCGCCGATCTCCAGCACACCCGGCTGCGGCGCGGTGTCTTCGAGACGGCCCTCAAGGCAGCCGGTCTGCGGCCGTACGCGGTCCTGCACACCGACTTCACCGAAGTGTCCGCCGTGGCCGCGACCCGGGCGCTGCTGAAGGCCCCCGACCGCGCCACGGCGATCGTCTACGCCAACGACTCCATGGCGGTGTGCGGCATCGGCACCGCCCAGCGCGAGGGCCTGCGCGTCCCCGACGACGTGTCGGTGGTCGGCTATGACAACCTGCCCCTCGGCAGCTGGCTGCACCCCCGGCTGACCACCGTCGACCAGCAGGTGCAGCGGGTCGGCGCGGCCGCCGCCCGGCTGCTCCTCGCCCACTGCGGCGAGGACGTCGAGGAGACGGCGCTCGACGACCGGCCCCGTCTGGTCGTCCGCGAGTCCACCGGGCCCGCCCCCGCCTCCCCCGGCTGACACCCGCGGCGGCCACGCCGCCACCCCGACCGGCAATTCCAGCCGGCACCGCGTACCCCCACACCGCACCCCGACATCCGAGAAGGACCATGCGACGCCACAGCGCCCAGCTCACCCACCACCCCGCCGTCCTGCCCTGGCTCGGCGCCAACTTCTGGTCCCGCACCGGCGGGCCCCTGATGTGGCGCGACTACGACCCCAAGACGGTCCGCGCGGAACTGCGGGTGCTGCACGAGCACGGCCTGACCATGACCCGGTCGTTCTTCTACTGGCCCGACTTCCACCCTGCGCCGCACCGCATCGACGAGGCCCTGTGCGAACACTTCCGCGACTTCCTCGACGCCCACGGCGAGACGGGCATGGCCACGGTGCCCACCTTCATCGTCGGGCACATGTCGGGCGAGAACTGGGACCCGGCCTGGCGCGGGGGCCGCGATCTGTACGAGGACGTGTGGATGGTCGGCCGCCAGGCGTGGTTCGTGTCCCAGATGACCCGCCGCTTCAAGGACCACCCGGCGGTCACCGGCTGGCTCATCACCAATGAGATGCCGGGATACGGCCGCGTCTACCAGGTGGATCCGCCCTCCTCCGAGGTGGTGACGGCCTGGGCGCAGGCCATGTGCAACGCCGTGCGGGCCGCCGGCGGCACCCAGCCGGTCTCGCTGGGCGACGGCGCGTGGGGCATCGAGGTCACCGGCCGCGACAACGGTTTCTCGCTGCGCGAGACCGCCGAGTACATCGACTTCGTCGGCCCGCATGTGTACCGCTCCGACACCGACCGGCCCCGTCAGCACCTGCGCGCCGCCTTCGAGTGCGAACTGGCCTCGGTCACCGGACACCCCGTCGTCCTGGAGGAGTTCGGCCTCTCCACGGACACGGTGTCCGCCCGGAACGCGGCGATCTACTACCGGCAGACCCTGCACAACTCGCTGCTCGGCGGGGCGACGGGCTGGATCGCCTGGAACAACACCGACTACGACGATCTGTGGGACCGCTCGCCGTACGACCACCACCCCTTCGAGATGCACTTCGGCATCACCGACAGCACCGGGGCCCCGAAGGCCCCGCTGCTCGAACTGGCCCGGTTCGCCGAGGTGTTGAAGGCCGTGGACTTCGCGCACTGCCGACGCGCCGACGCGGAGGCGGCGCTGGTGGTGCCCGCCTTCCTGGAGCGCGGCTACCCGTACAGCAGGCCCGCCGACCGACCACTGATCTTCACCTCCCTGCACCAGAGCTATGTCGCCACCCGCGCCGCCGACCTGCCGGTGGGCTTCACCCGCGAGGCCGACGCCCTGCCCGGCGAGGCGGCCCTGTATCTGCTGCCGGCCACCCGTCAGCTCACCACGCGCACCCGGCGCGAGCTCGAACACCGCGCCCACGAGGGCGCCACGGTCTATCTCTCGTTCTGCTCCGGTGAGCACCCGGGAACCCGCGGCCCGTGGTTCGATGACCTGGACGGGCTGTTCGGCGTCGAGCTACAGCTGTCCTACGGTGTCGCCGAGCCCATCGAGGACGATGTCCTGGAGATGACCTTCACCGACGACTTCGGCGGGCTGACCGCGGGGGACACCCTGCGCTTCCCCGTCGCGGGCAACGAGGACAGCCGGGCGTACCTGCCGGTCCTCCCCGGCGACGCCCGTGTGGTCGCCGTCGACGCACACGGCCGGCCCGCTCTCCTGGTGCGCGACACCGGACGCGGCCGCACCGTGCTGGCCACCTACCCCCTGGAGCACATGGCCGCCCGCACGGCCCGCGTCAACCCCGAGGAAACCCACCGCCTGTACGCGGCGCTCGCCGATGTGGCCGGGGTCCGGCGCCCGGTGACCATCGACAGCCCGCACGTCGGCGCGGACCTGCTCGTCCACGAGGACGGGCGCCGCTTCGTATGGCTGGTCAGCCAGAGCCCCGTGGAGCTCACCGTCCGCCCCGCCGCCGACGGCACACTGCACGATCTCGCCTCCGGCGAGCCGACCGCCGACGTGACCCTCCCTCCGTACGGCGTCCGTGTCCTGGAGCTGAGGTGACCGATCACCTCTACCGCGACCCCTCCGCGCCCGTGGCGGAGCGGGTCAGGGATCTGCTGGGGCGCATGACGCTCACCGAGAAGGTCGGCCAGGTCAACCAGCGCATGTACGGCTGGAACGCCTACGAGCGCACGGCCGACGGCCACCGGCTCACCGACGCCTTCCGCGCCGAGGTCGCCGCGTACGACGGCATGGGAGCCCTGTACGGGCTCCAGCGGGCCGACCCGTGGTCCGGTGTCGGCTTCGCCGACGGCATCACGGCCGCGGACGGGGCCCGGGTGGCCGACGCGGTGCAGCGGCATGTCACGGAGAACACCCGGCTGGGGATACCGGTGCTCCTCGTCGAGGAGGTTCCCCACGGCCACCAGGCCCTGGACGGCACCGTGCTGCCGGTCAACCTCGCCGTCGGCGCCACCTGGGACCCCGAGCTCTACGAGGCCGCGTCGGCCGCCGCCGGGGCACAGCTGCGGGCACGGGGCGGCCATGTGGCGCTCGTCTCGGCCCTCGACCTGGTGCGCGACCCGCGCTGGGGCCGCGCGGAGGAGTGCTTCGGCGAGGACCCGTACCTGGCGGCCCGGCTCACCGAGGCGTTGGTGCGGGGCATGCGCGCCGCCGGGGTGGCCGTCGTGCTCAAGCACTTCGCCGGCCAAGGGGCCACCGTCGGCGGGCGCAACAGCGCGGCCACCGAGCTGGGCGCCCGCGAGTTGCACGAGATCCATCTCGCGGCGGCCCGGGCGGGCGTGAGGGCCGGCGCCGCCGGGGTGATGGCGGCCTACAACGAATTCGACGGCCTGCCCTGTGTCGCCAACCGGGCGCTGCTGACCGAACTGCTCCGGGACCAATGGCGGTTCGAGGGCATCGTCATGGCGGACGGCCGCGCCGTCGACCGCCTGGTCCGGCTCACGGGAGACCCGGTGTCCGCGGGCGCCCTGGCCCTGAACGCCGGATGCGATCTGAGCCTCTGGGACGCCTGCTGGCCGAGGCTCGGCGAGGCGGTCGCGCAGGGGCTCGTCGCGGAGCGGACCCTGGACACCGCCGTGGCCCGGGTCCTGACCCTGAAGTTCCGCCTGGGCCTCTTCGACCGGCTCTCCTCGCATGCCGAGGCGCCCGGGGAACAGCATCGCGACCCGGGCGAGCTGAGTGAACGCATGGCCCGCGCCTCGATCACGCTGCTCGCCAACGACGGAGGGGTCCTGCCGATCACACCGGCGCCCCGCCGGATCGCCGTCCTCGGCCCGAACGCCGACTCGATCGCCCAGCAGATCGGCGACTACACCGCGCCGCAGCGGCCCGGCTCCCACCACGTCACGATCCTGGAGGGCATCCGGTCGGCCGCCCCGCCGGACACCGAGGTCACCTATGCGCGCGGGTGTGAGCTGGTGGGCGGTGATCCGTCCGGTGTCGCGAAGGCGGCCGCGCTGGCGGCGGCGGCGGACATCGCGGTGCTCGTCCTGGGCGGGTCCAGCGCCCGGTCCGGCGACACCGTCTTCGACTCCAACGGCGCGGCCGTCGTCACCTCCGCCGACCCAGCGGACACGACCTGCGGAGAGGGCGCCGATCTGGCCGATCTGCGCCTCCCCGAAGGGCAGTTGGCTCTTCTGGACGCGGTGGCGGCCACGGGTGTCCCGGTCGCCGTGGTGCTCGTACAGGGCCGTCCGCACGCCGTCCCCGACCTTCCGGGCACCGCACGCGCCGTGCTGAGCGCCTGGTACCCGGGCCCGTGGGGTGGACGGGCCGTCGCCGACGTGCTGTTCGGCGCGGCGGAGCCGCAGGGGCGGCTGCCGGTGTCGGTACCGAGGTCGGCCGCGCAACTGCCGGTGTTCTACAACGCCAAGGACCACGGGTACCGCGGCTATGCGGACCAGCCCGCCACCGCCCGGTACGCCTTCGGCCACGGCCTGTCGTACACCACGGTCGCCTACGCGCCACCGCGGCTGTCACGCGCCCGTGTGACCCCCGACGATCCCACCCTCACCTGCCGGGTCACCGTGCGCAACACCGGCGAGCGGCCGGTACGCGAGACGGTCCAGCTCTATATACGGCGGCTGTCGGGCGGTGCCTCCTGGCCCCGCGTACGCGAGCTGCGCGGATTCGCCCGCCTCGAGCTGCGCCCCGGGGACGAGGCCGACGCCGTGTTCCGGATCGACGCCGACACCCTCGGCTCCGTCACCCGGGAACTCGGCCTCGCCGTCGAACCCGGGACTCTCCTCGTGGAGACCGGGCCCTCATCCGACCGTGCCCAGGGGGCGAGGCTGGTGGTCGCGGGCCCGGACTGATCGCGGTCGGGCCTCCCGGCGGTGCGGCGGACGTGGCCGCGGCAGGGCGCGGCCACGGTCCCCGTCGGCTATCCGGCCACCTGACATCGGTTCCTCGCGGTCAGGCTCGGCGGGCGCAGGACCCCAGGCGATCGGCGAGCGCGGTGACGAGGTCGCGCAGTTCATCGGGGCGCTCGATGACGAACGGCCGGTCGAGTGCGGCCAGCACTGGAGGCAACCAGTCGAGCCGCTCCGCCCGCAGCTCGACGCGCAGCCAACGCTCGGTCGCCTGGTCCTGGCCTGCCCCGGGCTCGTGTTCCTCCAGGTGCGCGATGCCGGCGGGCAGGTGGGCGCGGATGTGCTCAACTGTCCCGTGGATCCGCAAGGCCACCTCATGCCGGTACTCGGCCGTGGCGAACGCCGACAACACGCGCTGCGCCGGACCGGGACCCACGGGCGCCTCGAATGAGCCGGGCAGGGTCCGCGCGTCCGCGATGCGATCGAGACGGAAGGTCCGGTCCTCGCCGATCCGGGCGTCCTTGCCCGTGACGTACCACCGGCCCGCATGGGCGACGATCCCGTACGCGTGCAGCGTGCGTTCGGTGCGCCGTCCGTCGCGGTCGGTGTAGCGGATCGAGACCGGCCGGCGGTGGCGTACCGCATCGGCGACCGTGAGCAGGACCCCGGTGTCCGGGGTGTCGAACTCCCCGGGCTGTTCCGTGAAGGCCAGGGATTCCAGGAGTGTGTCGAGCCGGCGGGCGATGTGCCTGGGCAGCACCCGCCGGATCTTCGCCGATGCCGTCTCGTTCGCCGTGTGCTGCG
Source organism: Streptomyces sparsogenes subsp. cuspidosporus (assembly GCF_039532705.1). Classification (NCBI taxonomy): domain Bacteria; kingdom Bacillati; phylum Actinomycetota; class Actinomycetes; order Kitasatosporales; family Streptomycetaceae; genus Streptomyces; species Streptomyces sparsogenes. The sequence goes on from NZ_BAAASD010000001.1 coordinate 305,106, forward strand.
CCGTCGTCAGCCCTGCTCGGCGGCCGGCGACCAGGCCGAGCAGCACGGCCAGCGCCTCGTCGTCGCTGAGCATGAGCGGAGGCAAGCGGTACCCGGGAGCGAGCCGGTACCCGCCGTAGCGGCCGCGCACCGATTCCACGGGCACATCCAGGTCGATCAGTTGGTCCACATACCGCCGCACGGTGCGCCCTTCGACGCCGAGCCGGTCGGCCAGTTCGGCCACCGTCCGGGTGCCGCCCGACTGCAGCAGCTCCAGGAGTGTCAGCACGCGGGCAGTGGGTCGGGACATGTGCACAATCCTACCTGAATAGAGGACCGATTCTGTCCACTATTCCTCCTAGTCTGCGCAGTGCACGCCTCCAGCACAGCCAAGGAGATCTCCATGGAGTTCGTCTCGATCCGCATCATCACCAGCGACGTAGCTCGCCTCGTCGAGTTCTACGAGCGAGCCACAGGGGTGCGGGCGACGTGGGCCACCGAAGTCTTCGCCGAACTCAAGACCGCCGGCGCCACCCTCGCGATCGCCGGCACCAGCACCGTCCCGCTGTTCGCCCCGGGCTCTGCCCGCCCGGCGGCCAACCACAGCGTGATCACCGAGTTCCTCGTCGACGACGTGGACCGCGTTCACCAGAACCTGACCGGCTTCGTCACCGACTTCGTCAATGAGCCCACCACAATGCCCTGGGGCAACCGGTCGCTGCTGTTCCGTGACCCCGACGGCAACCTCATCAACTTCTTCACCCCCGTCACTCCAGCGGCCATCGAAAAGTTCACACGCTGACGCCACGCGAAGCCGTTCACGCGGGCGGCCGCCGTGAGTGCCAAGGTGGCCGGCACGTGCCTTCGCCGCACCGGGTCGCCCCCTCCTCGCGGGCCGGCCGGGGCGATGGCGCTGACTCCCTTCCGAGGACGGGCTACGCCATAGCTGCAACGGGCCAGCGCGGGCCCGTGGCGGCGTCCCGGCACCAGACGTACTGCCGGGCCGGCTCGACCGTCATCCCGAAGTCGTACAGCGTCGGTTCGCCCTCGCTCACCCACCAGTCCCACGCGGGCTCCAGCTCGTCGGCGAGGCGCCGCGGGCCGCCCTGGTAGGCGGTGGCCCGACCGTCGGGGAGCGTGGTGAGCGTCGCCCACGACGCGACGCCGTCATGGAGCCACACGTTCACCCCGTCGTCGTCCACGCCCGTGGTGACCCGCACGTCGGGCAGCTGGACGCGGAGTGCGAACAGCAGGTGTGGGTCCTCCCTCAGCGGGCGGAGATCCCGCCCGAAGGGCCGCTCGTCGTCGGGTGGGCCGTCGCCGTGGATCTGCCGCCAGCCGAGCGCCGACCGGGTGCCGCGGGCGGGCATGAACATCGCGAGCCCCTGCATCCACCCTGTGGCGGAGCGGCCGTCGTCAGCGACGGTGAGGGCCACGTGTCCCATGCGGCCCCACGGGGTGACGATCCGGCCGCCCGGCCGTGTCTGCTCCACCCACGCCCACGGCACCGTGGACACGGCATAGGTGGAGATCAAGCGGTCGTACGGCGCACCGGATGGCCGGCCTGCCGCGCCGTCGCCGATCTCGACGGCCACGTCCGCGCCGGCCGCCTTCAGCCGACCGGCCGCGGCCGTCGCCAGCTCGGCGTCCACCTCGACGCTCACCACACGCCCCGGCCCCGCCCGCTCGGCCAGCAGAGCGGCGTTCCACCCCGTGCCCGCGCCGAGCTCCAGCACGCGGTCACCGGGCTCGACGAGAAGCGAGTCGAGCATGTCCACCACCACGCCCTGCGCCGACAGACTCGACGACGGCACGCCGTCCGTCACCTGGGTGACCGCAGCCGTGTCCGGGGAGGCGTAGACCTCGGCCGCCCACTGTTCGGGGTCGGCATCGCGGTCGACCGGGATGTAGGCGTGGCCGTTCCAACGCCAGAGCCGGTCGGGGGCGAAGTGGTGCCGCGGCAGCGCGTCGACGGCCTGACGGATCCATGGAGACCGGGCGGGCCATGCCCCACGCTCGTCCATCACTTCCGCCAGGCGGTCTCGCTGCTCGTCGTACTCCGTCACTTCTTGTGCTTGCCGTTCCCGGGAGGCGGTGGTGGCACCTGGCCGTCGCTGTTCCCCGGCGGCGGTGTGCCCTGGCCCGGGTCGGGCTCGGGCTTCTCATGCTTGCCTGCCATGGCTCCCCCCTTCGATCCGTGTGGATACGAGGGTCATGCTGGCGTGGGGACAGGTCGTGCGGTAGGGCGTACGGATGTGCTCCGGGTGAGCGAGCCGGGGTGCGTGCGCCTGCCCGCGGCCGCGCGCCGGCGATCTGGCCGGGCACCGCGCGTCGTCGCCCAGCCGCCGGCACCGGGCGGCGGCCGGCAGTGCGGACCGGCTGGAGTCAGGGTGCACGGAGACACCGAGGGCCAGGGCCGTATCCTGAGGCAGGCGATGCACGCACTGCCGATGCGCCCGCAGCCGCCCGTCGCAGCCGGGCTCCGCCCCACCCCGGGTACCAGGTGCCCGGCGAACGATCAGGAGTTGACCGGTGATCAGTCTGGCCGCCGTGGGGGGAGTGGCCCTGGTCGAACTGGGCATGGCCCTGACTCCGGGACCGAACATGATCCACCTTGCCTCTCGCGCGATCACCCAGGGCCGCAGGGCGGGCCTGGTCAGCCTGAGCGGGACCGCCGTGGGATTCCTGTGCTACCTGCTGGCCGCGGCCGCGGGTCTGTCCGCGTTGTTCGCCGCCGTGCCGCTGGCGTTCACGGTGGTCAAGCTCGCTGGGGCCGCCTACCTGGCCTACCTGGCCTGGGGCATGCTCAAGCCCGGTGGCCGCTCGCCCTTCTCCCCGGCCCAGGACCTGCCTCCGGTCTCCGACGCCCGCCTGTTCTCGATGGGGCTCCTGACCAACCTGCTCAACCCCAAGATCGCTCTCATGTACGCCGCTCTTCTGCCCCAGTTCATGGATCCGCAGGCGGGCCCGGACTGGGCGCAACTGCTCCAGCTCGGTAGTGTGCAGATCATCGTGGGGATCTCCGTGAACGCTCTGATCATGCTGGGCGCAGCACGGGTGTCGGGATTTCTGGTCGGCCGGCCCCGCGTGATGACCGCTCAGCGGTTCGTATCGGGCGGCTTGCTCGGCGTCTTCGCGCTGCGCACCGCCCTGTCCCGCACGCCTGTCTCGGCCTAGGCGTTTCCTCCGGACCAAGCCCGTGATGTCCCTGGTCAAAAAGATCTCGGAGCTCCCGGACGGGCGGCCTACGCTGAGCCCCGTCCGCACTATCTGGGAGAAGCATGACAAGCAGGTTCACCGAGTTGGTCGTTGACTGCCACGATCCGGAGAGACTCGCGGCCTTCTGGTGCGAGGTCTTGGACTTCGAAGTGATCGAGCGGAGCGAGGGCAAGGTCGAGATCGGCTCCTGGGTGCCGACCGTCGAGGATGTCCAGGCTCGCCAGATGCCGCCCACCCTGGTATTCATCCGTGTGCCCGAGGGCAAGACGGTCAAGAACCGGCTTCATCTCGACGTCAGCCCTGTCGACGGCAGCACCGAGGACGAGGTGAGCAGGTTGCTCGGCCTCGGCGCCACCAAGACGGACGTGGGTCAGGGCCCAGACCGGAACTGGGTGGTCATGGCCGACCCCGAGGGCAACGAGTTCGACGTCCTGCGCACCCTCGCACCGCAGGTCTAGGACCTGTCGTCAAATGATCTCGCCTGGTGGATCATGGTCCAGGTTGTCCGCCGGCAGCGAGCAGGCCCTGCGCCCTGTCGCGCACGCGTCCAGGCCACTGGAAGACGAGCCTCGCTGAGGGCTTGTCGAGCACGTCGCCGGTCGGCAGTTGCCCGTTCGGGGTGCCGGCCGGGTGGATGGTCAGCGGCGGGTAGCCGCTCTCGCGCACCATCTGGTCCCAGGTGCGCACGCGGTCGGCGAAGCGCTCCGCCAACTGGTCGGCTGCTGGTCCGTAGGCGTGGATGAAGAACTCGGTCAGGCGGTCTGCCGGGTCCGGGGCGTCCTTGATCTTGCGGTGGGTCAGGTAGGCGAGGGAGCCGTCCGACAGCATGGCCGCCGCGTCCTGTTGCGCGATCAGGGTGGAACCCTCCGGGGCGGCCAGGCGGCAGAACCCCGGCAGCGTGGTCGCGGCGTAGATCTGCAGGGTCTCGAAATTGAAGATGCCGCGGACGACGAGTCCGGTGGTGAGTTCGCGCCGCGGTCCGCGCAGCGCCTTCTCGAGCCCGGAGGTATCGCCAGGCTCACCGTCTTCCCACCGCACCGTGACGTCGCCGCCGGCCAGGGGGACGGCGGGGGTGGCACGGGCGGCGGCACCGCGGTCCCGCACGAACCCGCAGTACGTCCAGTGCTCGCAGTGGAGCACGTCACCGCGCCGGACCAGGGTGAGGGAGCGGGTGTAGCCGCCCATCGCCAGCGGAACGACCAACCGCGCCCCCTCGGCGAGTTGCTCTCGCCACGCCGGGGCGACGTCCGACGCGTTGTGCGTGATCACGATCCCGTCGAACCCGTGGACGGGGACCTGGCCGGGGGCACCGAGACCTCCGTCGCCGAGGACGGCGGTGACCCGACCGCTGCCGGCTTCCGCGCAGAGCCGCTGCGTGCGGTGCACCACGTACGGGTCGACGTCCACGGTCACCACGCGCCCGCGCTCCCCGAGGACGTGTGCCAGGAGTTCGGCGTTGTACCCGCCGGAGCCGACCTCCAGGACGGTTCCCCCGGGCTCCAGCCGGAGTTGTTCGATCATGTCGGCCTGCAGCCAGGCTGCGGAGACGGAGCTGAGCGCGGTCCGGGGCGACTCCCGGACCGTCACCACGGCGAGGTCGTCATGGTAGGCGGCCTCCAGCGGAGCCTCGGGGACGAAACGGTGCCGGGGAACCTCGCGCAGCGCGGCCCGGACCCGGGGAGAGGGCGCCCAGCCCTTCTCGGTCACGAGGTCCGCCATGCGCTCGCGGAGCCGCCCGGCCTCGGCCGGCTCTCCGGGCACCGGCGGGATGGCAGTGGAGCACGCGTAGGAGTGAGTGGGCGGCAACCCCGGAAGCACTCCGGGCCATACCGCGGAAAGGGCCTGGGCGCTGGGCGCGAAGATCTTCCCGAGGGTGCCCAGAGTGTTCACGTCGTGCCACTCCCATCGCACGAAGCGGTGCGGCTCGCGCAGGCCGAGTTCACCGCTCCAGGTGGTGACCCGGACCACGGCGGTGACGCGGCGCACGTCGAGGCGGTCGTCGTGGAGCACGGTGATGACGTGGGCGTCCTCCACCCGCGCCATCAGCCCGGTCTCCTCCGCCAACTCCCGTACGGCGGCAACCTGCGCGGCCTCGCCCGTCTCGACGCGGCCTGCGGGCAGCTCCCACATGTCCCGGGTTGAGCGGCCCAGCAGGACCCGGCCGGACGCGTCGGTGACCACCACCGCGGCACCGAAAACGGCCTGCGGCTCGGGCCTCAGCTTCTCCTCCGCGCTGAACGAGCCGGCCGGCCCGCGCAGGACCAGCAGAGCCAGGCCCTCCGCGTCGAATCGCTCGGCGTGCTCGAATCCGTCGGTCAACGCGGCGAGTTCCCTCTCGTCGAGCGCGGCGTGGCGCCGCTCGTCAGCGGTGTGTTCCACGACCGGCGTGATGATGACGAGCACCCCGCTGTCGCGCAGCCGTGCGGCCAGGCGCCGCAGGACACGGGCGCGATCGCGGATGAAGGCGATGCACAGCCGCAGCACGACCAGGGCGTAACCGCCGTCGGCGAGGTCGGCCAGATCGTCGTGCTCCACGTCCAGGCACAGCCAGCGCACCCCTGCCACTCCGGTGTGCTCCGCGCGGGCCCGCTCCAGCGCGCCCTCGGCGAAGTCCACACCGTCCACGGTGTACCCGAGGGAGGCGAGGTAGCCGGACAGCTCGCCGGTGCCGCAGCCGATGTCGAGCGCACGGCCGCCCTCGGGCGCCGGCGCGTGTTCGACGAGCAGGTCCCTCTCCTCGTCCCCGAGCCGCCGGAAGCCTCGCCCGCCGCCGTAGTACTCGGACCAGTCGTTGCGGGTGTATCCCACAGGTCGCTCCTCGATGGTGAAAGACGCGATTGGTGGTGCAGTGTCAGGACAGGCCGGAGCCATAGAGGGCGGCTGGCTGCCGTGTCGGCAGCGCCCAGTGCCGGTCGTTGCATCAGGGCCTGCCACCCGGCCAGGGGCAGGACACGGACTTCGTCGTGCTCCTGCGGATTGAGGGTGATGCCGCGGATCTGAGCCGCGGTGAGACGCCCGCCGTCGAAGACCATGCCGATCGTGCTGTACGGCCACTCGGCGCCGGCAGCCCGTACACGGTGGCCAGCAGCCGGGGCGGCCCGGACACGGTCAGGCCGGTCTCCTCCCGGCATTCGCGTACGGCCGTCTCCCACGGCCGCTCGCCCTTGTCCATGGTGCCGCCGGCCTCGTACGTCCGCAGGCTTCCGTCTCTGGTCGACCGGTAGCGGTCGTACTCGGCGGGTGAGTTCGGCGGGGCGGCTGCCGCGTACAGTGCCGTCTTTCCCGGAGCCGGGCCCGGGAAGGGATTGTCGGCGTAGGTCACGTGGAAGCTCCCTCGTCGAGCGGGCGGGGGGTGGGGAGGTGCCAGGACAGCCGGCCGCACGCCGATACGACCCGCTGACCACCGTCCGGCTCGAAGAGGAGGCGGTAGCGGCTGGGGCCGCCGGCCACCCGCCACCGGACGGCCAGATCCTGGAGTTCCTTCCAGATGTCGCGCGGACCGTGGATGGTGACATCCCAGCGACTGCGCCCCACCGGCTCCACCCGTAGCCACGAGCCGCAGCCGGGCGCGCCGACAGACAGGTGCTCGGCGCCGAAGTCGCGCACCAGCCCGCCGAGGAGGTGGTCCGCTGCCAGCCACAGGCCCCGGTCGGTGTCCGCGGGCGGCGCCAGCATGCTTCGCTGGGTCCAGGTGCCCTGCTCGGTGGCGATACGCTGCCGGAACTCCTTGTCCAGCCAGATCCGTTCTATCCCGTGACCGGCCCGATGAGCGAACTCTACGGCCCGCAGCTCCGCCGTGACCTGCCCGGCGGGGGTGCGCTCGACGACGGCGAGGGCGGGCCAGGACGGGGACGCGCTGGTGACGTGTACCAGTAGGCGGCCCCCGGGGGCCAGTTGCTCGACGAGAGCCGTCGGCATGCGCCCCACCGCGTATGACACGAAGATGCGGTCGTACGGCGCCCGCGCGGGCCACCCCGCATCCCCCTGGCCGCACACTACGTCCGGCCGGAAGCCGAGGCCGGCCAGCCGGACCGCGGCTGCGTCGGTGAGATGCCGGTCCCGGTCGAGGGTGACCACCCCCTGGTCGCCGCAGACCTGGCAAGCCACCGCGGCGGTCACCCCCGTGCCCGTCCCCACATCCAGCACCCGCTGCCCCGGGCGCAGATCAAGTTCCTCCAGCAGCTCGGCGGTCAGGCCCATCACCGTCGACATCGACGTGATCGACGCCCCCGACCGCGTCCCGCGCACGCGGCCCAGCAGGGGCTCCCCGTCGTGCTGGACCAGCACACTGTCCCCGCCGTACAGCAGCCCGAGCAGCTCAGGGCGGTCCTGCGGCGCCGACCAGTCCAGCAGCTCCCACCGCGGAGGCTCCTCGCCCGGGGCACTGCGCCGCACGTACGCCTGCGGCATCAGCACCTCGCGGGGCAGGGCCAGCAAGGCATCGCGGACAGGCCCCGGCCCCAGCACCCCGGATTCCTCCAGCTGGGCAACCATCGCTGCCCGGGCGGCGGCAGCCGGACCCTCCGCCGTCTCCGACGACGGCTCGCTGCCTGCCGGCCGTGCGACGTGTCCTGGTGCCTGGACTCCGCCGGGGGAGCACGTATCCAGGGCGCTCATTGGTCGTGCCACCCCCTCTGCGAATACGAGCTCCCGGCGAGCACTCCGTCGATCGCCTGCCGGGTGTAGGGCACGACGGCGGGCGGCAGATCCTTCGGGTTCCACCACCGCCACTCCACGCACCGGTCGGGTTCCAGGACGGCCGGGGTGCCGGACCAGGCGCGGGCCCGAAAGACGAGGCCGATCCGCGGACGCCTCCCGCCGCAGGGTCGCCTCCACGCTGACGTCCTCCACGGTGCGGCCGCCCCCGAGGAGAGCGAACCTGCCAGGGGCCCAGATATATTCACGCTGGTCCCGCAGGTGGAGCAAGTACCTGCCGTGGCCGTCGTGGATCAGAGCGGAGGCGTTGACCGGCTCCGGCCGCCCGTCGAGGCCCTGGCCCCGGGCGTCCAAGAGCTTGGCGCGCAAGGTCGGGGACCTGACGTCGGCGAACTCAAGCCACCGGACGCCGACGACCTCATCGTCCTGCAGCAAGAGCTGCGGGTGCTGCTCGGGCACGAGGTAGAAGACGAAGCGGAAGTCGAAGTGCTGGTGTTCGTCCTCGCCCTTGGCCGGGTTGGCGTCGATGTCGTGGACGTCGATGTCGATCGGAGCGTCGACGAACTGCGGAGTAAGGCACAGATCGCCCGGCCGGAGGCCGGTCTCCTCGCACACTTCCCGCAGCGCCGCGGCCAGGAGGCTCCGGTCGTCCTCGACATGGCCACCTGGATTGAGTAGCAGCCCTGTGGCCTTGTGACCGATGTGCAGAACGCTTTGCTCCCGGTCGATGACCGCCGCGCTGCAGGTGACGTGACCGGGGAGCGTGGCACGGCCGGCCGGGTTGTCGGCGCGGTCCAGGAGGGACAGCAGCCCGGCGAGGGATTCCCGCTCGTGTGGGTGCCGGGCCAGGTACGCCTCGACAGTCGCGCGTATGTGGGAACAGGTGAGCGGCATGTAATCACCTCGGGAAGACGTGGGAGCGTCGGGGAGGTCCTCGGCGACAGGGGCGGATGCTTCGGCAGGGTGTGCTGAGGGGGCACCGGGGCTGCTCATGCGGGGGTCTCGCGCTTCTCGCCGTCAGGCCCGGACGTGATCTGGCAGGGCAGCAGCTGCCGGAAACGGTCCGGCTGCTGGGAGAGCTGGGGGTAGGTGCCCTCCCGGACGATCCCGCCGTGGTGAGGGGCTTCTCCTGGAAGGCGGTGAGCGTCGAGGAGCGGTACTGCGGTCCCTCCTTCTGCTCTCAGGTGTTTCGATCTTGGCATCCATGGCAACTGCAGAGGTCAATTGCCCTCCTCTTGCGGGGGTGCGATCGGATCGGCGCTGCCAGGGTCAACGAGGGGAACGGCGAGATCGAACACACGTGTTTAAGACGAAGCTGCTTCCGCGGCATCTCGGGGTGGCGGATACACGCACCCCGGATTCGCGCGGCTCCAGTCCGCTGCCCGTGTGGCCGAAACGCTGAGACCGGTAGGGAAGTGGTCCGCTGCTCGCGGTGAAACCGGAGCCGGCCGGCCCGGCGCCTACACCCTCACCACTCACCGCCTCACCGAACTCCGAACCCCGAACCCAGAACCCCGAACCCCGAACGCCGAACGCCGAACGCCGAACGCCGGGCAATGGGCATCTTCCTCGCGAGGCAATGGGCACCTCCCTCGCCGGGCCCTGGCCCCGAGCCGGCCGTAGCCCGGTTCGGTCCTGGCCCCACCGGCACCATCGGCCGCGACTTGCGGGTCCAGTGCCAGGAGCCCGCCGGCCTCGGCTCCGCGGCGCAGCACGTCGCGGAGCATGGCGGGGGTCAGGGTGCGGGTGGACATGTTGCGCTGGCTGGGGTGGTAGCCGCCGATCAGGTGCAGTGGCCGTCCGTCGCCGGCATGGGTGAGCATGACCTCGGCTCCGTGTCCGAAGGCCGGGCGCGGGCGAGGCGTCTGCCATCCCGCTTCCGCGAGCACCGGCAACAGCGCCTGCCAGGCGAACGCGCCGAGCACCACGATCGCCCGCAGAGTGGGTCGCAGCAGTTCCAGCTCGCGAGCGAGCCACGGCCGGCAGGTGTCCCGCTCGGTGGTGGTGGGCCGGTTGTCGGGTGGGGCACAGTGCACCGGCACCGTGATCCGCACCCTGCACAGCCCCAGCCCGTCGCCCCGGTGGGTGGCGGTGGGCTGGGAGGCCAGTCCGATGTCGTACAGGGCGGCGTACAGTGCGTCGCCGGAAGGGTCGCCGGTGAAGATGCGCCCGGTGCGGTTGCCGCCGTGCGCGGCCGGCGCCAGGCCGACGACGGTCAGCGGTGCGTCCGACGGGCCGAAGCCGGGCACCGGACGCGCCCAGTACTCCCAGTCCCGAAACGCCCTGCGCTTGACCCGCGCGGCCTCCTCCCGCCAGGCCACCAGGCGCGGACAGGCCCGACAGGTCGCGATTACCGCGTCGAGTTCGTCCAGCGAGCCCGTGCGGGGAGCGGTGCGCGCGGGGAAGTCAGGTTTCTGCGTCGTCCGGCGGTTGGTGCGCATGCTCGGCCTCCTCCTCGTCGTTGGTCGCACCCGGGCGGTGGCCGGGCGCTCCCGGCTGCTGTTCGACCGGCTCGCGCAAGGGTTCGTCGATAGACTTGGCATGGCAAGACACCCGTATGCAGTGCGGTACGAGCCGTCCACCGGCTCCGGGCCGGGGCGGCCGATCTGGTTCGGAGGGTGCCATCATGGTCAAGCAGATCACCTACCGGCGAGTCTACGAAGAGACCTCTCCTGCCGACGGCAAGCGTGTCCTGGTCGATCGTGTCTGGCCACGGGGCATGCGCAAGGAGGAAGCGCACCTGGATGAGTGGTTGCGCGAGGTCGCCCCGTCCAGCGATCTGCGCAAATGGTATGCACACGAACCCAGCCGTTTCACCGAGTTCCGCCGCCGCTATCTGGCTGAACTGCGCGATGCCGGGCACCGGCGGGCCGCGGAGCATCTGCGGGACATTGCCGCGCACGACAGGCTCACGCTGCTGACCGCCACCCGGGACGTGGACCACAGCCAGGCCGCCGTCCTGGCCGAATGGCTGGCCAAGAAGCAGTGACCGGCGCATCGACTTCCGGGCCGGCAGGGCCGCAGATTTTGATCGTCGGTGGCGGGACGGGGTATGAACATGGCGTTGCTGCTCCGGCGTGTCTCGTGGCCACCGGCAGGCTACGGTCACCATCCTCGACGCCCACTCCCACATGACCTACCAGCCGCTGCCGGCCGAGGCGGCCGCGGGCAGCGTCGAGGCACGCCCTGTCGTGGTGCCGCTGCGGCAGGCCCTTCCTTGGGCGCACGCGATCGTCCGGGAGGTGATCTCCATCGATCACGCGCAGCGGATCGTGTACCTGCGCTCCGATGATGGCGATCCGGTGTCGCTGGCCTACGACGTGTCGGCGCTGGCGCCGGTCCCGGTCTCCCGGGCCTTGACGCCCCTCGGCCTGGCCGAGAACGGGACCGGTGCCAAGACCGTCGTCCAGGCCATCCCTCTGCGCAACCACGTGCTCGCCTGCCTCGACGAGACCGCCGCAGCGGTCTCACCGCGCAGACGGCAGGCGGCGCCGACCTTCGTCTTCGTCGGTGGCGGTTTCGCCGGAGTGGAGGTCCTGGGCGAGGTGCAGGACGCGGCCTGGGACGCCTGCACCCGCTACCCGGAGATCCAGCCCATCCGGATGAAAGGGGTGCTGGTCGAGGCCACCGACCGGATCCTGCCGCAAGGCGGCGGGCGCCTCAGCCACGACACCACCCACCCGCTGCGGTGCCGCAGCATCGACACGCGTCTGGTGTCCGCCGAAGGAGGCCGCAGTCATCTCGACGGCCGCAGTCACCTCGACGACGGAGCCGAACTCTCGCTGACACCGTCGGTGGGTTGAGGAAAGCGGCGAGGAGGTGGCGGATCTCCTGTGGTCGGACGGCCGTTACCTGGGAACCGCAAGCCCGCTACTCGTCGGGCAGGTCGGTCTTGCAAGGCACGCGCTCGCTCGCGGCGACCAGCCCAGCACACCCATTCCCGCAGTGCGGAAGCAGAGGGTTCGCGATCACGGAGAAACCTCACGGGTGTGGAAGGCGCGGCGGACGGTCTCGGCCAGGGCGTGCTTTCGGCGCTCGTGGTCCGGTGGGGGGGTGTCCTGCGCGGTGCCGGAGGGGCCCACATCCGACCAAGTCAGCGCCATGGACGTCACCAGCGCGAGAAGATCCTCTGCCAGCAGCGATGACACGACTCGCCCGTCGCGCTGGGCCTGCGTGATGGCCTGGAGCTTGGCGCCCGTCTCCGGTGCTGCGGTCGCGGTGTTCGTGGGCGTGACTCCCTCCAGCCGGGCCCAGGCGGCAAGCCTGATCAGTTCCGGTTGCGCGAGAGCGGCTTCGTAGAGCCCCGTGGCGTACTGGGCGAGGTCGTCGGCAGTGAAAGGGACCGAGTCGACGACGGTTTCGGAGTGGGCGCGGAAGACGGCGTCGAAGAGGCCGAGCTTGTCACCGAAGTAGGCGTACAACCGAGCTTTGTTGATACCCGCAGCGGCCGCGATGCGGTCGACGCGGGCACCCGCGATGCCGTGGGCCGCGAAGTCGGCGGTTGCGGCGTCCAGCAGGCGGCGGCGGGTGTCTTCACTCTTGGGGTACGGCACAGCCTCATCATACAAACCAGTTAGTTTTCATCCCGCCCTCTATGATGTATAAGTGAAAACGAACTAGTTAGTTTCTGTGATCGGATTGGATCGTTTGCATGACTGTGCACGCGTATGCGGTGGAGCGGGCGGGTGGCCCTGTGCAGGTGCGTCAGTACGAACCGGAGCCGCTGGGACCTCTTGAGGTGGACATCTCCGTGACCCACTGCGGCGTCTGCCACACCGATATAGGCATGATCGACAACAGTCACGGGATCTCACGGTTCCCGGTGGTAGCGGGGCATGAGGCTGTCGGGGTGATCACGGCATTGGGTGACGCCGTGGACCACTCCCGCCTCGCTCTGGGACAGCGCGTGGGAATCGGCGCGTACGCGGGGTCGTGCTTCGCCTGCGACTGGTGCATAACAGGCCGCCAGCACCTGTGCCCGGCCGGCGACGCAACCGTCTTCCGCGGCGACCGCGGCGGGTTCGCCACTCAACTCCGCGCCAGCGACTGGCGGCATGTGCACCCGCTCCCGGACGTCATCACCTCCGAGCAGGCAGGACCGCTGCTGTGCGCCGGTGCGACCGTTTTCTCGTCCATCGTGCGTCACGATGTCCGACCCACAGACCGGGTCGCCGTCGTGGGTGTGGGCGGTCTGGGCCACCTGGCTATCCAGTTCCTGGCCAAGTGGGGCTGCCACGTCACCGCCGTCTCCAGGAGTGCCGAGAAGGCGGACGACGCCCGCCGTTTCGGCGCCCACGCGGTCGTCACCCCCCACGACGGGTTCGAGGACCTGGCCGGCTCGTTCCGCTTCGTACTGTCCACTGTCTCGGGCGATCTGCCGTGGGACACGTACCTCAACGCGTTGCGTCCTCAGGGAACCCTGTGCGTGGTCGGCGTCCCTGACAGCAGCTTCACCGTGCACCCGCTCAGCATCCTGACGGGCGAAAGAAAACTCGCGGGAGGCCTCGCGGGGACGCCCGCCGAGACGCGGCAGATGCTTGACTTCGCCGCGCGCCACGGGATCCGCGCCGCCACGGAGACATACCCGGTCTCCCGCATCGACGAGGCACTCGACCACGTCCGCCGTGGTCGAGCGCGCTACCGTGCCGTCCTTGAGATGTGAGCGTCGTAGGCCACTGCCCTCGCCGGTGTCCGCTGGAGCGTCGAGGAGTGCTTCCAGGCCGCCAAGGGCCAGGTCGGACTCGATCACTACCAGGTCAGGCACCGGACCTCATGGCACCGGTACATCACCCTCGCCATGCTCGCCCTGGCCTTCCTGACCGCCCTCGCCGCCAACTCGGCCTCCGACCGACCCGCTCAACCGGCTCACTCAACCCGCAGCCGCCCCCTGACCCAGCTCACCGTCCCGGAGATCCGACACCTACTCGCCGCCGTCTTCGACCCGCCAGCCGTGTCAGCCGCGAAGCTGCTGCACTGGTCCAACTGGCGGCGACAACATTAGGAAAAGGGCACAAGCACATCCGTCACCGCAGCCCGACACCTCCCTGTACGGCTGGATGGATGAGACCCTTGATAATGGGAGGCCAAAAACCAATGAGCTGACACGATAGCAGGGGTTCGCCAGTGAAACTCGGGGCGGTACACGGTGAGCTAAGCCCAGAAGAGTGGCTCGAGCGTTTTCAGCGAGCCGCGGAAGCCAGCATGCGCAGCCAGTTCACCACGGAAGAAGATCGCGGCACCTTGCGGGAACTGGCCCTCGATACTCGCGAGGACGGTGTATGGGCAACCGTGTCCTTTTCCATGGCCAGCCATCCCGGGATCACTTTCATCCGTAGCCAGAGGATTATGCCTGACTTGAGTGCGGAGGAGGATCCGGATTTCGCAGCGATGCTGCTCGGAACCCACGTGATCGAGTGGTTCTACACAGAGGCCAAGCGGAAGACCCCTGACGCCGATGGCATCATTCGGAACTGACCTACGGACCGACTCTCAATTCCCTTGCCTCGTGATGCTCGGCTGGCACCACCCGCTGCCCGGTAATCGCGTCCCTCGGCCAGGTGTCGGTCATGTACTACGCGAAGCCCGCCCTGCGCCATCTGTCCGCGCAGTCCCCTCTGTCCCGGGGCAGGCGTCTGTGCCCAGCCTCAAGGGGCAGGTAAATCGAGCGGATGGTCGAGAGGGTGAGTGCTGAAGAGGCTGAGCGCCAGGAGGCACTCGCGTCGCGGGTGCGCAATGAACTGGCCGCTGCTGGCCTTCCTGTGCTCACGCCCGGTCTGGATGGCGTTCTGGCCAGTGGCGCGGAGGTGGAAGTCGACGGTGGGGCCGACGCGGCCGGTGGCGTGTATGTGGGCTGGTTGATCAGCCCTCGCCTGCGGGAGTGCACGAGGCGTGCCTTCCGCCTTCGGCTGCTGGACGATCCGCTGCTGCGCCACTCCAGCGAGATCGCGGCCGCGATGTTGCGAGCGATGGCCGCGATCCTGACGTCTGCCGGATTCGCTGCTGAGGATGCGCATGACGAGTACCGCTCTCACCAACTGCGGGTGACCGATGGGCCCGCCCAAGCCGTACCCATGTGGGTACTGCGAGACGAGGAAGTGACCATGTCCAGCTGGCAGGCAGCCAGTCCGAGCGAGAGTGCCGACTGACTTTCGCGGTTGCTGGAACGGGTGCACTGCTATCGGGCCTTGCAGGGGCGGCAGGCGGCCGTCGGGAATCGTGCCCGGACCACGGTCGCCCCCTGCTGAGAGCGGTCTTCCCGCCACTGGCTGGTGGTGGTGCCGTTGGGGCAGGTCACCTGGCGGGTCTCCCAGTCGATGGTGAAGCCGGCCTGGGAGAAGCCACCGCTGTCCTTGGTCTGCCAGCTGGTGGAAGCGAGGATCGAACCCACCAGATCGACCCTGTGATCCCGGCGGGCGGTGACCACCTCCCGGGCTGTCGCGTAGCCGGCGTCAACCAGGTGCCGCTCGGGCAGGAGGCGCCGCTCGGCGAGGTGAGCGTGGATCGGGGCGATCAGACGTACGGGCGGCGGGGGACCTGCCCGTCGTCGACGAAATACTGCTGGATCCACATCTGCCGCAGCGCCCGGACCAGCTCCCGGCGTCTCCCTGGATCAGCCTGTCCCTGAACTCGGCGAGCACCGAGTGGTCGAAGCCCGCAGCGGTCAGCTCCAGCCCCAGCAGGTACTTCCAGTCCAGCCGCCGGCGCACCGCGTCCGCGGCCTGCCGGTCCGAGAGACCCTCGGCGAACTGCACGACCGACACCAGCGCCAGCCGGCCCGGCGATCACGCAGGCTCCCCCGGCTCGGGTACAGCCGGCGAAGTCAGCGTCCGAGAACAGCTCGCCCAGCTCGTCACGGACCCGCGTGGCCGGCTGCCCTTCAGGAATGCGGCCCTCGCCACCCGGGCCGTCTCCTCCGGAACCCCGCCGATCTTCCTCGTGTGCAGCGACATCGACACCCTCCCCGAACGCGACGTCGGCCCTCACGACCACAACGGGTCATGAAGGCCGACGTCACGCTCGCCTGGGATTCGCCAGCAGTGTCTTCCGGATGCCGGGGCAGGCCATTTCGCTGGTGCGGGGCCACCTCGCTTCGGCGCCACCCCGTCGTATCTCTGCGTCGACCTCTGTCCGACCGTACGCGGCATCGTGGCCCAGCCTTTCCTGCTGGGAGCCGTTGTGGAGGGCAGGCCCGCACATGGGAAGCCGCACTGCCGGCTGTCCACCTCAGGAGTGGCGTTCGCGGGTGGATCCGGCAGGCGGTCGGGTCGCGTGGCGGGCGCTCAGCGCCTCGTCTCGTACCTGGTAAGGATCACGCCGCAGGGAAGCGTCCGCGTCTCCACCAGGTTCAGGTTCACCCAGCTGTCCAGCACGGTGAAGAACGGCGTGCCGCCGCCCACCAGGACCGGCGCGGTGGCCAGCAGGTACTCGTCGATCAGCCCGGCCCGCATGGCCGCCCCGGCGAGCGTCGCACCGCCGATGTCCATCGGGCCGCCGTCCTCGGCCTTGAGCCGGCTGATCTCGGCGACCGCGTCGCCGGTGACCAGGCGGGTGTTCCAGTCGACCTTGTCGATCGTCGAGGAGAACACCACCTTCGACATGTCCCGCCAGCGGCGCGCGAACTCGATCTCCGCCGGGGTGGCGTTGGGCTGCTGGTCGGCGGTCGGCCAGTAGGAGCTCATCGTCTGCCACAGCTTGCGCCCGTACAGTGACAGGTCGGTCGCCTGCAACTGGTCGGACCAAAACTGGAACAGCTCGTCGCTCGGCACGCTCCAGCCGATGTCGTCGCCGGGCGCGGCGATGTAGCCGTCCAGGGTCAGGTTCATGCCGTAGATCAGTTTCCGCATGGCCGCAGCCTTCCGTGAGTCGGTCTCACGCGTACAGACCGTCGCGGCGCGGGAAACTCATCGGTTCAGCGTCCCGGCTGACGACATCACCCCCATCCCCGGTGAGGACTACTCCACACTGCCCACCGAAGGGGGGATCGCCGGGCGACAGTGGGTGGTGGAGAAGCTTCGCGAGTACCCGGCGCCCCCGCGCCCGGCGTCCCCGCGCCCGGCGGCGCCGTAATGGGCTTCGCAGAGTGGGTGCGGCGCTGGCACACCGGTGCCCCCCGGTGGTACTTGGTCCTTGTCCTGCCCAACTGAAGCTGTGAGTGGCGCCCCTCAGCTCGTGGCCCCGGCCGTGGCCAGTGTGCTCGAACAGGTTCGAGACGCCCCCTGCTGAGAGCGCTCTACCGTCACCACCTGCGGTGATGACTTCACGAGCCCCACACGGTCGCGTCATCTGCGGAAGCGGAAGCGGAAGAGCCAGGGGCTGTCGGCCGGGCCACGCCCGGTATCAGAAGCATTCGTCGAGGAGCTGGTAGAAGGCAGTCTTCGCCGGATCGACGCGCTCCGCGCCGTACCGCTCGACGAAGCGCTGTACGCAGTGCGGACCGAACCACGGATCCTCCTCGCGCGAAAGCTCGCGCATCGCGAGGGCCAGGTCGGCGTGCCGGTCGGCGCGGCCTGGCCGGCCCACGTCGATCAGCCCGGTCAGCTTGCCCGTCTCCGGGTCGAGCAGCACGTTGTTGGGGCACAGGTCCCCGTGGCAGACGACCAGGTCCTCCCGGGGCGGGCGGGTGCGTTCGAGTTCGGCTCGAAGTCGCCATTCCGGCCAGCCTGCCCGTTCCTCCTCCAGGTCCTCCAGGAGGTGCATACCGGGGGCGATTTCCGCCTCGGCGCGGCGCGGGTTGCGGGAGATCTGTGGCTCGATGACACCGAAGTGGGCGGTGATGCCTGGTTCTACGAGACCCGGATCAAGGGCACGTTGCGGTTCTGTGTCCGCGAGGTCGGCCGCGGGGCGATGTTCAAGGGCATGACGTGCGGGGATGCCTACTTCTCGGGGGTCCGGGTGGGTGGCGTCGCCTCCTTCGAGGGGGCGGTCATCGACGGGGAAGCCGCCTTCGACGGCGCGGTCTTCGAGGGTGGTGCCGACTTCGGGAAGATCCGGATCACCGGCCGGGCCTGTTTCGACGGTACGCATTTTCACCGGAGCAGAGCCTGCTTCAACGGGGCGGACATCGGCGGGGACATGCCGTTCGCCGAGGCTCACTTCGCGGCACAAGCCACGTTCGACGGGGCCACGATCGGCGGTGACCTGTCGTTCTCCAGGGCCCGGCTGGAGGCCGGCGTGGGTTTCCGGCGGGCGGTGTTCCGGCGTACCGCCGGGATCGGCCCGCTCGTCTGCCCGGGGACAGTGGACTTCTCCGACGCCGTGTTCGAGGCCGCGGTGACGTTGGAGGCCGCCGCGCGGAAGGCGCGCTGCCGGCGGACACGGTGGGCGTCCACCGCCGCGCTGCGGCTGCGGTACGCCAGGGTGGATCTGAGCGACGCCGTAGTGGAGTTCCCGGTGACCGTCGTCGGTCGGCCCCGCCCGTTCGTCTCACCGGAGGGTGAGGTGATCGCCGAGCCGGTGCTCACCGATGGCCGGGTGCGTGTCACCTCGGTCAAGGGCGTGGACGCCGCGTATCTGGTACTGGCCGACGTCGACCTGACCGGCTGTCTCTTCGTGGAGGCGGTCCACCTGGACCAGTTGCGGCTCGAAGGCCGCTGCGTCCTGTCGCCACCACCCGCCGGGCTGCGCTGGATACGCCGCCAGACTCTCGCCGAGGAACACCACTGGCGGGCGACCCGGTACGGTGACGGCTGGACGCCCGCACCACCGGGTGTCGAGACGCATGAACCCGCTGTGCTCGCGCCGGTCTACCGGCAGTTCCGCAAGGCGCTCGAGGACGGCCGGAACGAGCCGGGCGCGGCCGACTTCTACTACGGCGAGATGGAGATGCGCCGCCACGACTCCACGGCGTCCCGCGGCGAGCGGACGCTGCTGAGGCTGTACTGGGCACTCTCCGGATACGGGCTGCGCGCCGGGCGTGCCCTGGCCTGGCTGGTCCTGGCGATGACAGCCACTGTGCTCGCGATGATGCTGTGGGGGCTGCCGCAGGGCGATTCGGACCTGGTCAGTGCGGGGACCACCGACGGCCGTCGGGTAACCCTGACGACCAGGAAGCCGGCACCCGTCAACCCGGAAGGGCCGTACACAAGGCGTCTGTCGTCTGTGCGGTTCGAGAAGTCCATGAGGGTGGTGGCCAACTCGGTGATCTTCCGGGCCTCCGGACAGGACCTGACCACCACCGGGACGTACGTCGAGATGACCGCCCGCCTCGTCGAGCCGGCCCTGCTCGGGCTTGCCGTCCTCGCCGTGCGCAGCCGCGTGAAGCGATGACACGGTCACCGAACCCCACGCCCATCCGCGCGGCCTCTTGGTTGGAAAGTGGCCGGAAAGGAGAACCACACGTCGGTGAGTTGTTCCGGCAGTTCCCACCGACGGCGGCGTTGGCGAACTTCGACTGGTTGGAGAACCCCATGGGCGAGTGTTTGTGCTCGCCGGAGAGGTCGTCGGAGGAGAGGTGCCCCCGGTGGTGGAGCGAGGCTGCTGACACGCGTCACTTCAGCGGGGCTGTCGCCGGCGTGGTGTTCGCCTGTGTCGCCGGCGTGGTGCTCTCCTGCATGTCCTCCAGCGGGCGTCCCTTCGTCTCGCTGACGAAGAAGAACACGAGCAGCCACGAGAGCAGGGCCATGAACGCGTAGACCGCGTAGCTTCCTGCCAGGGAGACGTCGCGCAGGCTCGGGAACGAGAAGTTGAGCAGGACGCCTGCGAGCCAGTTGGCGGCGGCGCACGCCGACAGCGCGACGCCGCGTATGCGGTTGGGGAACATCTCGCCCAGGAGGACCCAGACTGCGGGGCCCCAGGAAACCGCGAAGGCCACGACGAACACGTTTGCGCCGATCAGGGTGACCGGCCCCCAGACTCCGGACAGCGTGGGCTCGCCGTCCGGGGTGACGGTGGCGGTGGAGAAGCCCACCGCCACCGTGACGAGGCTCGCGAACATGCCTGTTGATCCGGCGAGCAGCAGCCGACGGCGGCCGACCCTGTCGATGAGGAGTATCGCGACCACCGTCGCGGCCACGTTCACGAAGGAACTCAGTACCGACAGGGCGAACGCCGCCGACTCGTCGAAGCCGACCGACTGCCACAGCGATGTGGAGTAGTAGAAGATGACGTCGACGCCGACGAGGGCTTGTAGGGCGGCGAGCCCGATCCCCACCCAGATGACGGGGAGGAGAACGCGCCGTCGGTCGAGGAGGTCCCGGAAGCGGGCGGAGCGGTCGCTCCGCAGTGTCGCGGCCATGCGGTTGGTCAGTGTGGTGGCTTCCTCGTCGGTGATGCCCTGCAGCCTTCGCAGCACGTCGCGCGCTTCGGCGGCTCGCCCGCGCGCGACGAGGAAGCGCGGCGACTCCGGCACCGTGAGCGCGATGACCAGGTAGATCAGGGCCGGCACGATGCCGACGATGAACATCCACCGCCAGGCGGGAAGGCCGAGGAACGTCCGCGCGTCCGCGCCCTCGAGCGCGAGTGCGATCGAGCTGTCGGAGAGAAGGGCGGTGAAGATGCCGAGGACGATGGCCATCTGCTGCAGGGAGGCGAGGCGGCCGCGTACGTTTGCCGGGGCGATCTCCGAGATGTAGAGCGGCCCGATCACTGTCGCGAATCCGACCCCGTAGCCGGTGAGCAGGCGCCAGATCGCGAGGTCCCACAGGCCCTGGGCGAGGCCGGAGCCGATCGCGGCGACAAGGAAGACCGCGCCCGCGACCGCCATGGTGCGCGGGCGCCCGATGCGGTCGGCGATCCACCCGGCGCTGAACGAGCCGAGTGTGGCGCCCAGCAGGGTGACGGCGACGATGGTGCCGAGCCCGATGGAGTCGAGCGAGAAGTTGCTCTCGATGGCGTCCACGGCGCCATTGATCACAGCGGTGTCGAAGCCGAAGAGGAAGCCTCCGATGGCGGCGGCCACCGCCATCGTGGCCACGCGGCGGGTCAGGCGGCCGCTCTCCGTGGGGCGTGGAGGGGACATGAGAGGTCCTTTTGTCGATTGCCGATTGTGGATTGTGGATTGTCGACCACGCGAGATCACAGAGAGGCGGGGTAGGCGATCGTGGACATCAGGGCGTTCTCCGCCTGTCGCGAGTCGAGGCGGGTGTGCTGGACGACGAGGGGCCGGTCGCTGCGGATCACGAGGCAGTAGTCGATCCCCGGAAGGATCGGCTCGGGGCCGCGGAGGTCGTTGATCCGTTGGTGGTGTGCGCGACGTGCGGGAACGGTGAGTTCATAGGGTCCGACCGGCTCGCGATCGGTGTAGAAGACCTCGATGGTGACGTGCGCGGGGTCGCTGCCCGCGTTGAGCATGCAGATGCTGTCATGGCTGGTCATCGCGGGTGCCGGCCCGGTGCTGCCCGGAGGGATGTAGCCGTCCGCGACCACCCATGTCGTGGTGCCGATCGCCGGGGTCGTCATGTGAGTACGCCTTTCCGTGGTGAGTTCCGGTCTGGTCAGAAGTCGTTCGCGCTCTTGGCCATGAGGCCGCCGTCGCATACCAGGTGACTGCCCGTGACGTAGGAGGCGTCGTCGGAGAGGAGCCAGGTAGCGGCACGTGCGATCTCGACGGGGTCGGCCATCCGGCCGAGCGGGATCTGCCGTGCCGCGGCGTCTCTCAGGCGTGCGCGCTCCGCCTCGAGTTCGTCACCGTCGAGGCCGAAGTAGAGCATGGGCGTGTCGGTGGCGCCGGGGACGACCGCGTTGACGCGGATGCCGTGAGGGGCGAGATCGATGGCGGCCGCCCTCACGAACGCGGAGACTCCGCCCTTGGACGCTCCGTACGCGCTGTTCGAGCCGCCCGCGAAGCCGACGAAGGCGGAAGGGGACGACACGCACACGATGGAGCCCGGCCTCCCGGTGTCCCGCAGGGCTTGAACCGCTGTGCGTACGGTCAGGAAGGTGCCGGTGAGATTCACGTCCAGAACGCGGCGCCATGTGTCGAGGGGCATCTGCGGCAGGGGTGCGTTGATCTCGATGCCGGCGCTGGCGGTCACCCCGTCCAGCGGACCCAGCGCGGTGCTCGCCGCGCCGAACGCGTCGACGAGTTCCTGTTCGTCGGTGACGTCCGGCGCGGCCGACCAGCTCCTGGGGGCGCCGGTGCGCCGGGCCTCGGCCGCCGCCCGTTCGGCGCTCTCGCCGTCACGGTCGAGGATGCCGACGGCCCAGCCCCGGCGTGCGGCTTCGAGCGCGGTGGCGCGGCCGATGCCGCTTCCGCCGCCGGTGATCAAGATCGTCCTGGTCATTCGGAGGGGTCCTCGGTGGCTCTGAAATGGGTGTTGATGTGGTCGGTGACGGCGCGGTCCAGTGCGTGCTCGTCGCCCGCGAGGAGTGCGTCGATGAGCTCGCGGTGCTGGGCGGCGACCACGGTCGCGTCTGAGTAGTGGCTCGCGTCGCGCCGGAAGTAGGCGCGCACACGGGGCTGGATCGACCGCCAGATCTGCAGGCAGTGCTGCTGCCCCGACAAGGTCACGACCGCCTCGTGGAAGCGGATGTCCTCGTCGGCGAGCAGCGCCGCGTCGTTCGCGTCGGCCGCTGCCTCCATGTTGTCGACGAGCGACCGGAGGTGGGCGTAATCCGCGTCGGTCAGACGGGGCATTGCCTTGCGGAAGGCGAACTTCTCCAGGGAGATGCGGACAGGTACGAGCACGTTCTCGATCTCCTCCTGGGAGACGCCGAGCACCTCCGTACCGCGGTAGGGGTAGGAGATCACGAGGCCCTCCTGCTCCAGTTGGCGCAGTGCCTCGCGGACCGGCGCCCGGCTGGTTCCCAGCTGTTCGGCGACTCCCGACTCCGTGAGTTTCTGACCCGCTTGGAGACGGCCCGAGGTGATGGCCTCGCGCAGGACGTCCGCGACGGTTTCGCGGCGGGAGGCGAGGGAGCCGGAGGGGAGCGCGGGAAGCGCCGGAAGTGCAGACATGGCCGGAGCGTAACAGGATTGTACTTTGTCGACAATCGCTGGGTGGCGGCTCCCGCGGTCGGTGGGCGTGGATCCGGCGAGGCGGGTGCTGAGGGCCAGGCGGTGGTCGCGGCGGGGGAGTGGCGCTTCGTGGCATGGGTGCTCCCGTGGTGGTGCGGCGCCCTCGGCGGGCGGCCGTTCGGCAGACTGTAGCCCAATGGTCGATTGTCGACAATGGCCTTCTCGGTCGGGTACGGTCCGAACACGGCCGCCGCGATTTCGTCGGTACCCGCGGCCATGACACCCGTGACGAAAGGCACTCCATGAAAATCACCAGGGTCGAGACATGCGGTCTTCGTGGGGCGACCCCCGAGGGCGGTTGGTCGAACGAACTGCGTCCGGACGACGTCGTGCACACGCTCGTCGCCATCCACACCGACGAAGGCGTCACGGGCATCGGAAGCGCGTTCACCACCGAGAACCTGGTCCGGGGAGCGATCGACCTCCTGCTCCCGCACCTCATCGGACAGGACCCGGTGGAGGTCGAGCGGATCACCGAAACACTGCACCAGACCGCTTTCTGGATGGGCCGGGGCGGCGCGCTCACACACGCGACAAGCGCGATCGACATCGCCCTGTGGGACCTCGCCGGCCAGGTGCTCGGCCAGCCGGTCGGCCGACTGCTCGGCGGACGCCACCGCACCCGGGTGCGCCCCTACGCCTCGGTGCTCATGGACGAGGCCGGCCCCATGACGGACAACCTCACACAACTCGTGGAGCAGGGATTCACCGCGTTCAAGATCGGCTGGTGGAAGTTCGGACGGGTGGACGCCGCCACCGACGAGCGGACCGTCGCCGCCGCCCGTGCCGCGATAGGCGACCGGTGGCTCGCTGTCGACGCCGGCGGCTCCGAGGGCTTCTTCCCAGGCGGTCTGGCCTGGGCGAAGCGAACCGCGCGGATGCTCGCCGACTACGACGTCGCCTGGTTCGAGGAGGCACTCGCCCCGGATGACCTCGAGGGTTTCGCGGAACTGCGCGCGGGGTCACCCGTCCCCATCAGCGGTGGCGAGACCCTCACCCGCAGGCAGAGCTTCGCCCCCTATCTCCGGCGCCGTGCCTTCGACATCGTCCAGCCCGACACCACGAAGGGAGGCGGTCTGAGCGAGTCGCGCCGGATCGGCTGGGAGGCGCAGGACCTCGGCATCCGCCTGATCCCGCACGGATGGAACACGGCCATCGGTCTCGCCGCCGATCTGCAGCTCTCGTCCGCACTGGCGTCCACCGACCTCGTCGAGTACAAGACCGGGTCGGCCTATGTGGACGACCTGGTCGCGGGAGGCTGGCGGCTCGACGCCGACGGATACCTCGACATCCCCTCCGGCCCGGGCCTCGGAGTGTCCCTCGCCCCGGAAGCGGTCGAGAAGTACGGCACGCGGCCCGCCTTCGCGGACCCGAAGTCGTGAGCATGCCGACCACACCCCTGCCGAAGGTCCCGGCGGTCCTCCGCACCCGCCGGTGGCCCGTGTCACCGGCGGCCAGGGCGTCCAGGATGGCCTCGTGTTCCTCCGGCACGGCTTCCTGACGCCCTTGCTGGTTGAAGAGGGCTCCCGCCAGGGGCGCCACCCGGGCGCCCCGCTCGGCCACGTCCTCCAATTCCGGACAGCCCGTTCCAGAGGGCGCTGCTCACGGCCGCGCTCAGGCCTGCTTCTCCGCCCCCGCTGCGTCTGGAAGGAAAGATGCCGAGAAAGCCCCGATGGTCCGGGGAACCAATATTGGCGCAGAAGGCCGGTGAAGAAGGCCGATTCAGGGTAGTTCTTTTCGGTGCGAGCGATAGTATCGTTTCGCCGAAACCACCGAAGCCGAACTGCATGAGCCCGGGGGTGCGACTCCCTTGATTACCCATGTCCGGAGTGTAGCGCTCGGTGTACCCGATCTTGCCGCCGCGCGTGAATTCTTCGAGAAGCACTGGCAATTGGACCTCGTCGATACGGACTCGGACCGGGTGTTTCTCGGAGCCGGGTGCCAGGAGAGCCAAGTGCTGCGGTTACGGGCCACCGCCGAGCCGCGGGTCGACCTGCTGTGCCTGGCCGCGGCCACGGACGCGGATGTGGACGCGATCGCCGGGCGAGTGGCGGCGCATCCGCTCGGCCGTCTCGTCAGTGAGCCTGCCACCTGCGATGACGCGGGTGGCGGTTACCGGTTCCGGTTCCTTGACTGCGAGGGGCGCACGGTGGAGGTGTCGTCCCGGGTGGCGGTGCGGGCGTTCCGGTCCGTTGAACCGGGCGAGGGCAGGCCGACCGGGATCAGCCACGTGGTGCTCAACACGTCTGATCTGCCGACCGCGCTGGCCTTCTACCAATCGATTTTCGACTTCAGAGTGAGCGACTGGGTGGAGGACATCATGGTATTCCTCCGTTCCGGTACTGCCCATCACATGCTCGCCTTCACCCGCGCACCGCACGCGTCGCTGAATCACATCGCCTTCGAATTGCGCGGGATCGATGAATTCATGCGGGCAACCGGTGCCATGGTCAGGAACGGGTACTCGCCGCTGTGGGGACCAGGCCGGCACGGGGTCGGGGCGAACACTTTCACATATTTCCAGGAACCTGTATCGAGATTCGTCGCCGAATACACCACGGGAATGCTGCGCATCGACCCCGACCACGAGTGGACTCCTCGCGTCTACCCGGGCAACGCGCAGACCAGTGACACCTGGGGGGTGGCGTCGCCGCGCGACGACGCGGTGTCGGCGAGCCTCTTGGGCTGCCCGGACATGGGGCTGTGGCAGCCGCCGCCGGTGTGACCGGGAGGGGCGGGTCGATGAGCGAGGGGCGAGGGGCGAGGGAGAGGATCCCGTGGGAGGGGACAGCGGCATGGCAGGGGAAGGCGGTCGGCGGACGGAGCGGGAACCGGTTGCCGTGGTGACGGGCGGCGCCTCCGGAATCGGCCACGCCGTCGTGGCCGACCTGGCCGCACACGGCTACCGGGTCGCCGTGCTCGACCGGGAGGCTCCGGCCGACGGCGACGCGGACCGGGTGAGGTGGGTGGTCGGCGACGTACGTGACCCCGAGGCGAACGACAGGGTGGTGGACGTCGCGTTGTCCGGCTTCGGAGGGCTGGACCTGTTCGTCGGCAACGCGGGGGTCCACGACGGCGGGATCGGGGTGCGCGATGTCGGCGGCGCCGAGCTGGCCGAAGTGACGCGGTATGTGCTCGACGTGGACGTCGTCGGCTACCTGCTCGGGGCACGGGCTGCCGCCGAAGCCCTGGCCGACAGCGGGGGATCGATGGTCTTCACCCTGTCCGACGCGTCCTACCTCGTGCGTGGCAACGGCGCGGGCATCGCGTACGCCGCCGCCAAGCACGCGGCGCTGGGGATGGTGCGCCACCTGGCCGCCGACCTCGCACCCGCGGTCCGGGTGAACGCCGTGGCCCCG
This sequence comes from Streptomyces sparsogenes subsp. cuspidosporus, assembly GCF_039532705.1. NCBI lineage: Bacteria > Bacillati > Actinomycetota > Actinomycetes > Kitasatosporales > Streptomycetaceae > Streptomyces > Streptomyces sparsogenes. Next base: position 331,272 of record NZ_BAAASD010000001.1, read on the forward strand.
GGTGGGATCGTGACCGGACTGCGTACCTCGGACGGCCGGCAGGTCTTCGCCGACGCTGACGAGATCGCGGCGACCGTGCGGGCGTTCAACCCACTGGGCGTGGTGCTGTGCGCCGAGCAGGTCGCCCCGCTCTACCGGTTCCTGGCCTCCCCCGCGGCGGCAGGCATGACCGGGGAGGTGCTGCGGCCCGACGGCGGCCTGACCGTGAGGTAGGGCGATGGCGGCCTGACCGTGCGGTAACGCGCGGCTCACCCGTCCACCACCACGTCGAGCAGGTACGGGCCGGTGGCGGTGAGCGCGGCCCTCAGCGCGGGCACCAGTTCGGCCGGATCGGCCACTCGTCTGCCCACGCAGCCCTGGGCGGTGGCGAGTGCGGCGAAGTCCAGCCCGTCGAGCGTCGTGCCCACCGGTTTGCCCATGCCCAACCGGTCGGCGAAGCCCTCCACCGTGGCGTAACGGTGGTTGTTCACCACGATGACGGTGAGCGGGAGACGCAGCCGGGCCGCCGACCACAGCGCCTGGATGGCGTACATGGCGGAGCCGTCGCCCACCACGGCGACCACTCGGGCCCCCGGCCTGCCCAGCGCCATGCCGACCGCCGCGGGAAGTCCGTGTCCCAGCGCGCCGCTCGCGGTGGTGTAGAAGGTCTCGGGCCCCAGGTTGGGCAGGTACTCGCACATCACCGGCCGGGTTCCGGGAGCCTCCTCCACCAGGACGCACCCCCCAGGTCGTTCCTCGGCGAGGGCGTGCACCAAGTGCGCCTGGGAGATCCGGTCGGCGGAGGGCGTGGGCGGCTTCCGGGGATGCCGAGCGGGCGGCGGGGTGCGCGGCCTCCTCGGCGGGTGGGCGCCGAGCATCCGCAGCGCGGGCGCCAGCCCGGTGATGACGGCGGTTCCGCTCGGACACCAGGACGCCTGCTCGGGATCGTCGGTGAGCAGGTAGAGGTCGGTCCCGGGCGGGAGGTGCGGGCCGGTTCCCGGAACGTGATAGGTGAACACCGGCGCACCCACCGACAGCACCAGGTCGCGCCCCGTCAGAGCGCGCACGATGTCCTCGCGCACCGGCGGCAGGAAGCCGGCGAACAGCGGGTGCAGTTCGGGGAAGGCGCAGCGGTGGGACATCGGTTCCGCCCAGACCGGCGCCTGGTGTGCTTCGGCCAGCGCCACCAGGTCGGGTACGGCCTTCTCGCGGTCGACCCCGGCCCCCGCGATCAGGGCGGGCGACTCCGCGCGCGCCAGCGCCTGGCCGACGCGGGCGAGCAGGCCGGGGTCCGCGGCCACGGTGGTGCTGGTCAGCCTGGCCGTGACGGGTGGCTCGGCGGGCCGGTCCCAGTCGTCGCTCGGGACGGACACGAGCACCGGCCCCGCGGGTGGAGCGGTCGCGAGGTGCCGGGCGCGGGAGATGGCCGACGGCACGTCCTGTGCGCGGGCGGGCTCGCGACTGAGCTTGACGTACGGGCGGGGCAGTGTGGCCGGGTCCTCCGACAACAGGTACGGGTGGCCCTCCAGCAGCGAGCGCGCCTGCTGGCCGGCGACGACCACCAGCGGCGTCCGGTTGCGACGGGCGGTGAACAGCGCGCCCATGGCGTGCCCCACCCCGGCAGCCGAGTGCAGGTTGACCAGTACGGGGCGGTGGGTGGCCTGCGCGTACCCGTCGGCCATCGCCACCACCACCGATTCCTGCAGGCCCAGCACGTACCGGAAGTCGTCGGGGAAGTCGCGCAGCATGGGCAGCTCCAGCGACCCGGGGTTGCCGAAGACCGTGGTCATGCCTTCCGCGCGCAGCAGGTCGAACACCGCCTCGCGCACTGTCGTCGTTTCTCCGGAGTGTGTCATCGGATGCCGCCTTCCGCAGTGATGCCCGCTGCTCGCAGCGCCGCGCGGACGCGCGAAGGAGTCAGGGGGAGCGAGGTGAGGGCGTGTGCGATCTCGGGAACCGCGGCGGCGACCGCGCAGGTGACCGCCGCGGGTGGCAGGATGGTGCCACCCTCACCGAGCCCCTTGAAGCCGCCGGGAATCGCCGTGCTGGGGGTGCAGGTGTGCTCGATGACGAGGTCTTCGGGGATGTCCTGGGCCGCGGGGATGGCGTACTCGCGGAACGACCGGGTGACGGGGACCCCCTCGGCGTCGGCCCTGGCCTCCTCGGTGAGCGCCTGTCCCAGTCCCTGGGCGATCCCCCCGGCGATCTGCCCGTGCGCGATGAGTGGGTTGACCAGCACGCCGCTGTCGTGCACGGCCCAGTAGCCGGTCACGGTGACGCGCCCGGTGCCGAGATCGACCGTGACCTCGGCGGCGTGCGCGCCGTGGGCGAAGGTGAGCTGCGGCGGGTCGAAGTCCACCGCCTCCTCCAGCACGATCCGGTCGGTGCTCTTCCTGCGGCCCCATCCCCGGTAGCCCCGGTGGGCGACCTCGCGCCAGGTGATCCGCGCGCCGTCGGCACCATGAAAGGCCGCGTCCGGGGACGAGGGGTCCGCATGGGAGGCGATCCGCTGGGTCACCCGGTCGGGGTCGGTGCCCAGGAACCCGGCAGCCAGTGTTCTCATGCGGTCGGCGAGCCGCCGGGCGGCGATGAGCAGTGCGCCGCCCGCGAGCGTCAGCGCCCGGCTGGCCTGGGCGGACAGGTCGGAGTGCGGGGCGGTGTCGGTGTCCCCGAGTTCGACCCGCACCCAGTCCAGGGGTACGCCCAGCCCCTCTGCCGCGATCTGGGCCAGGCTGGTCTCGATACCCTGGCCGACCGCGATCACCCCGGAATAGGCGGTGACGGTCCCGTCGTGGTTGATCCGCAGCCGCACCCCCTCCCAGCCGCTCCACGCGATCCCGAACGCCTCGAGCAGAGCGGAGGGCGCGAACGCGCTGATCTCCACCGCGGCCACGACGGCGCCGGCCCGGCGCACCCACGGCGGGTCCGGTGGGGGCGGGCGCTCGGCCAGGGCGGCGGCCCGGCGCAGCGCGGCACCGTAGTCGCCGCTGTCGTAGGTGAGTCCGGTGTGCGTGGTGTGTGGCAGCTCCTCCGGCCGGATCAGGTTGTCCAGCCTCAGGTCCAGGGGTGACACGCCGAGTTCACGGGCCGCTTCGTCAATGAGCCGTTCGCGGATGAACGCCGCCTCCTGCATCCCGTACCCGCGGTAGGCGCCGGTGGGGACGCGGGTGGTGTACACCCCGGTGACGGTGGCCGCAGCGGCGTCCACGTGGTAGGGGCCCTGGAGGGTCAGCGCGGTCACCTGATGCGGTCCGCTGCCCGCCTGGGTCGCGTACGCGCCCAGGTCCGCGAGGATGTGCGCGTCGAACACGAGGAACCGGCCCTCGGGGCCGATGGCGAGGCGAGCCGTGGTCCGCTGGCCCCGCCCCTGGTAGGCGCAGATGAAGTTCTCCGTGCGGGACTCCACCCAGCGCACCGCGGCGCCCAGGTCGACCGCGGCCGCGCACACCATCGCCTCGTCCGGGTAGAGCAGGACCTTGCTGCCGAACGACCCGCCCACGTCGGGGGCGATGACGCGCACCCGGTCCGCGCGCAGGCCGAGCACGGCGCAGAGGTCCTGGCGCATCGAGTGCGGGGACTGGCTGCTGGCGTGCACGGTGAGCAGTCCGGTGCCCGGGTCGTACTCGGCCAGCACACCGCGCGACTCCAGGGGGGAGTGGTTCACCCTCGGCAGGGTGAACTCGCGTTCCACGACCAGCTCCGCCCGCGAGAGAGCCGCCGCGATCTCCTCCTGGGGGGCGCCGAAGCGAATGCTCCCGGCCTCGTTGCCCGCGGCCCCCGGCACGATGGGCGGAGCGTGCTCGGCCAGCGCGTCGGCGACGGTGGGGACCGGGGGCAGGGGATCGAGGTCGAGGCGTACGGCGTCGGCCAGGTCCTCGGCCGCGGTCGGCGTGTCCGCGACGACGATGCCCAGCGGCTGCCCGGCGTAGCGAGCGGTGTGCGCGGCGATGGGGACGCGGTCTTCCGGCTGGCCGGGCAACCGCCAGACGGTGGGGATCGGCGCCGTGCGCTTGGCGAGGTCGTCGGGGCCCAGCACGAGTGCGCAGCGCGGGTCGCTCCTGGCGGCGGTGGCGTCGAAGCCGACGACCCGGGCGTGCGCGAGCGGGCTTCGCACGAGCGCCGCGTACAGCACTCCCGTCGCGCGCAGGTCGGCGAGGAAGCGGCCGTGCCCGCGTACCAACCGGTCGTGGTGGCGGGGCGGAACGGGCCTTCCGATGTGGTGGTGTGCTCCGCTCACCGGCCGCCCCCCGAGCCGCCGGAGATCCCGCGCAGCGCGGCGCGGATGCCGTCGTAGCCGGTGCACCTGCACAAGTGCCCGGCCAGCACGTCCGCTTCGCTGCCGCCGCTGCCGGCGGCGTGGGCCATGCGCACCACCAGGCCGGGGGTGCAGAATCCGCACTGGAGGCCGTGCTCCTCGACGAGGGCGCGTTGCACCCTCACCAGGTCACCGCTGCCGGCGACGCCTTCCACCGTGCCGACGTCCCGGCCGTCGGCCTGCACCGCGAGTACGAGGCAGGAGCAGACCGGCTCCCCGTCGAGCAGCACCACGCAGGCGCCGCAGTCGCCGGTACCGCAGCCCACATGCGTGCCGGTCAGCCCCAGCGCGGTGCGCAGGTGTTCGGCCAGCGTGGTGTGGTGCCAGGTGTCCTCGGTGCGGGCGATCCCGTTGACCCGTATGGTGATCGTCCGGACGTTCATCGTTCCTCCCGGCCGGCTCGCGCCGCCAGTGCCCGCAGCAGCAGCACGCCGGCGACCTCGGCCCGGTACTCCTGGTCCTCGGGCCCGGGGCTTCGGGCGGCTTCCCTTCCGACCGAGGCGACCAGCCCCGGGTGCGGTCCGGCGACGGGGCGTCCCGCCAGTTCGGCCTCGACGCCGGGCAGCCGAGCGGGGACGGGCCCGCACCCGGCCACCACCACGCGGGCGGCCCGGACGAGACCGTCGGCGACGTGGAGCCCCAGGCACACGCCGACGACGGGGTACCCGGTGCTGCCGCGCGTGCACAGCTCGCTGAACTCGTATGTGAGCCCGCCGGTGCGGGGGAAGACGACCTCGGTCAGCAGCTCGTCGGGCGCGCGGACGGTGGTTCCCGCGCCGGTGGCGAACCGGGCCGCGGGGACGGACCGCGCACCGCGCACCGACCGCAGCACCACGTCGGCGCCGAGCGCGACGGCGACCGCGGGGAGTTCCGCGGCCGGGGCGGCATGGCACAGCGAGCCGCCCAGCGTGGAACGCACGCGGATGTGCGGATGGGCCACCGAGGCGGCGGCGGAGGCCAGCACGGGCAGGGCGGCGGTCAGTTCCGCGTGCTGTTCCAGATCGCGCAGTCTGGTCATCGCGCCGATCCTGACGCGGTGGGGCGCCACTTCGATCCCCGCCAGACCGGATATCCCGTTCAGGTCCACCACCACGTCCGGGCGCACCTCGCGGCGGGTCAGCAGGGGGACCAGGCTCTGCCCCCCGGCCAGCGGTGTCACCGCGAGGCCGGGGGAGTGAAGCGCGCGCACCGCGTCATCGACGGTCGTGGGCGCGGTGTAGTCGAACGCGACGGCCGTCACGCTGGCGCCCCTTCCTGCACGGCGGCGCGCACCAACGCGGTGAGCGCCGAGGGAGGCAGGGCGCACAACGCGTCCAGGACCGTGGCGTCGAGCAGCGCACGGTGTCCCGTGCGCTCGGACACCAGCAGCAACCGCCGGCCGTTGCCGGTCGGGTGCAGCAGGACCCCGACCGACGCCGACTCGCACGACACCCTGCACAACAGGACATCCTCCCGGTGTTCGCCTTCAGAAGATGACGGAGAGCTGTTCATGAGTGGCGACCTCCACGTCCAGCAGGACACACCTGCGCAGCAGCAGCCAGCGCCCGTCGCGCTCGCGGAGCAGGTCCCGGCGCGCGGCGCTGACGAGCACGGTGTGCTCGACCCCCCGGTTACTGGTGACCAGGAGGTTGGCGTCGGCCCGCACCACCTCGGCGGCGGGTGCGTCGAACACGCGCACCGAGCCGATGAAGTGACGCGTGGTGGTGGCCGGACGGTCCGACCATGCCGGGAGCAGTCCGGTTCGGCCGAACTTCAGCTCGAGCACCCGCTTGGTGGCTTCGAACAGCACGGCGGACCGGCTGTGCCGCGGCAGCGCGGGGTCCTCCCGCAGCAGCGGCACCGGGATCTCGTAGCGAAAGGCGGGATCGAGCATGTCCAGCCAGCGCTGGTGCTCGCCCTCGTCCAGCGCGGCGCTCTCCTCCGTGAGCACGGCGGTGATCTCCGCGTCGAGACCGGTGAGCCGTGGGCCGCGGTCGGGAAACGGGCCTCGGGCCAACTCCTCGGGGCGGACGGCGAACGGCGCCGCGGGGCGCGGGTCGGGCTGGTCGATCACGGCAGTTCCCCCATCAATGTCGACCAGCGCCGGTAGAAGGCGCGCTGGTTGTGCTCGCTGAGGGTGGCGACCTCGGCCCGCGCCGGCCCGGGGAATCCCCGGGCGGGGGTGGACCGGCCGACACCGAGGGTGAGGTCCACAGGCCCTCCCCGTCCCGGTGCCGAGTGGGCGAGGGCGGCATCGATCCGGGCGAAGTTCTCGAAGTCGTCCATCTCGAACAGGATCCCGCCCGCGGACTGGGTGCGTGCCTGGAAGCGGTAGGAGCGGCGCCGCCACTCCGTATCCATCGCGGTGGGGGCGAGCGTCCAGTACAGGCACTCGGTCTCGCGGGCGCTGACCGGCACGTGGCTGCGGACCACCAGGTAGCGGGTCAGGGGGTCGGCGTCCTCGCCCACCGCCCGGTCGTGCGCGACGCTGAGGAACACGGTGTTCGGGAACACCACCCCGTGCGCGACCTCGCAGTGCGAGGTGAACCGCACCTGCTCCGGGGTCTGCGCCGCGGTCAGTTCGGCCCACCGCTCGGGCGGATAGCCGGGGAACTGCGGTGCGGTGAGGTCCCTGTCCTCGATGGAGAGCCCGCTCTCGACGACGTAGCCCGCTCGCACGCTGTGCCCGGCCGGGGTGGCGATGTTGACCGCGACGAGGTCGGTACCCGCACGCCCCCGGGTGCCGTTGGCGAGAGTGTCACCGTAGATCCCCTGGTCGAGCGCGATCTGGTGAGTGGTCCGCATGTGGTACCCGTCGCCCGCGAAGTTGTCCGTGGGGATCTTCCAGTTCCCCTTGGTGCGCACCCGCTGCGGCGGGCCGCAGACCTCCCACTCTCCCGCCCCGCAGTCGAGGATGGCGTCGAGGTACCAGGCGATCTCGCCGAGGTAGTCCTCCAGGGCGGGGGCTTCCGTGTCCCAGGTGGCGAACAGGAACCCGCGCCGGCAGGCCACGCGTGCCGCGGGCAGGTCGTGACGGGCGCGGTCGAAGTCCGGTGGGTACCCCGACCGGAGCGCGGGCACACCGACCAGCCTGCCGTCGTTGGCGAAGGTCCAGCCGTGATAGCTGCACCGAAGGTGGGCGGTGTTGCCCAGGCTCGCACGGCACAGGCGGGTGCCCCGGTGAGTGCAGGAATTGTGCAGCGCGCGTACTTCTCCGTCTTCTCCGCGCACGACGACGACCTCGTCCCGGCCGAGCATACGCAGCACGTAATCACCCGGCTCGGGCACCTCGCCGGCGAATCCGAGCAATTGCCAGGAAGGATGGAATACACGATCGTATTCAGCATCGAGGATGTCGCTGTCAATAAATGCACGGCGACCGATCGCGCGCACCGAACCATCGACTCCGAACGACATAAATCCCTCCCGAGGGCAATTTCACGGCAGGGCGAACCGCGCATCACACATCGACGGCAGCCCATGCCGAAAACGGGGATCGCACAGCGCCGCGAGGGCCAGATCAAGAAGGAGGACAGGGTGGGAGCGCGGACGCGAACCCCGCCAGGCTGCCGCGTCGTAGGTCCACTACCGGATGAGGACCCCGGGTCCCGCCAGACCACGGAGCGCCGCTCACCGTCAAGCCGATGCTAGGTGCGGCGACTTCGGCACGCAAGGGCCGGTCCCCGGGGCCGTGCGCCACCCGTCCCGTTCCCCCGGGGTGTCTCCGCTCCCGCGCCGCGGCCGGGCCACGACGCCATCGCCCCCGGTCGCGCGGGGTGTCGAGGCGGGATGCACGGGTTACCGGACGGCAGGCCGACCGCGTCGGACCGCCGGCCGCGCGGGAACGGCGACCACCGCAACCAAGCCAGAAAGACCGGGACCGCCGCTGGCGATATCCGGCCCCCTGTCACGTCGAATCGGCCCCTTGCGCCACGGGGGTCCCGGCCGGGCCGACGTGCGCCTTGGACCCGTGCCCGCGCCCTGCCGGGCAGCGGCTGAAGGCCTGCCGGAGCTGGCCGAAGAACACCCGGGTTTCCGGCCTGAATCCAGAAAGGGGAGACCGAATTCCATCGCCTTGAAACACCGCCGAGAAAAATATATTACGGTGACACCGCGAGAGCCACGGATTCATGCCCCGGCTCCGAGTCCGGTGTCCAATCCGGCGCTATCGGATGTCCAGTGCCCTCCCGCCCACCTCTTGGGAGTCCTTCCTGTGTCACTCGACCTGACAGCAATCGATGACTTCTCCCACAACAACGTCCAGTACATCGAGGACCCGTTCTCCTTCTACGCGCTGATGCGCGAGCACAGCCCTGCCCACCTGTCCGGAACGATCTTCGGCGGCACCTGGCTGATGTTCCGGTACGCCGACTGTGCGCGCCTGATGAAGGACGAGCGGTTGTCCAACGCGCGCTCGGCGGTCCCGCTGCGCTTCCTCGATCCTGAGCAGCGCGCGGAGTTCGCGGACATGCTCGACGTCTACGGCCGCTGGCTGGCGTTCCACGACGGCAAGGAGCACACCCGTAACCGCCGGCAGGCAAACCGGGGTTACGTGCCGTTCACCGACGAGTACCTCGAGCCGCGCATCCAGGGCATCGTCGACGGGCTGCTCGACCGGGTCGACCCCACCGGGTTCGACCTCATAGCGGATGTGGCCTTCCCACTGCCCGCGATGGTGATCGCCGATGTGCTCGGCGTCCCGGTCGAAGCGCACCCCCAGCTCAACCGCTGGACGGATGACATCGCGCACCTGTTCGGCTCGACCTCGGTCTCGGTGGAGCACCTGCGCCGTACCAGGAAGAGCACCCGGGAACTCGCCGCCTTCCTGGCGTCCGAGGACAACGCGCGCCGCTCGCGTGACGCGGGCGGGCTGCTGCACCGGTTACGGGAGACGGAGGTGCACGGGTACCGCTTCTCCGAGCGCGACGTGGTCGCGCAGGCGGCGCTGCTGCTGTTCGCGGGCGTGGCGTCGATCCGGTACCTCATCGGCAACAGCGTGCGCGCCCTCGCCGACGTCCCCGCCACCCAGCGGGATCTGCTGCTGCATCCCGACACCGTGGGCCCCGCCGTCGAAGAACTCCTGCGCGTGTGCACACCGGTCTCGTTCGTCGGACGGGTCGCGGCCGAGGACTTCGACTACACGGCTTCCGACGGGACGGTCGTCCCGCTGCGCAAGGGGCAGCCCCTGCTGCTGTACGTGGCCTCGGCCAACCGCGACCCCGAGGTCTTCGAGCACCCGGACGAGCTGGTCCTCGACCGGCCGCTGCCCAACCGGCATCTCACCTTCGGTATCGGCCGGCACCTCTGCTTCGGCGACCCGCTCGTGCGCCAGACGACCCGGATCGCGCTGAGCACCCTGTACCGCAGATGGCCGGATCTGCACGTGCCGCCGCAGGCGACCGACTGGAACAACAACCTCGGCTTTCATGGTTTCACCTCGCTCTGGGTCACCGGCGGCGTCTGAGTACCGCGCCGGCCCGCACACCGCGCGGTCGGCGGGTCACCGCGCTCGTCCGCCACCAGCGGCTATCCACCTCACCACCCGGACCGGACTCCTCGGAGCGGACAGGAGAACACCACCGTGACAGCACCCACCGTGCACAATGTCGTCAACGGCAAGCGGACCGAGCCGGTCCCGGGCACCGAACACATCGAGGTGCTCGACCCGTGCACCGGCGAAGCGCACCTACGCGTGCCGTGTACCGGTGCCGAAGACATCGACCGCGCCATGCGCGCGGCCGCGGCGGCCTTCGAGGAGTGGTCGCGGACCACACCTGGCGAGCGTCAGTCCGCGCTGCTGGAGCTGGCCGACGCGGTGGCCGGGCAGGCCGCCGAGTTCGGCGAGGCGGAGCTGCGTGACACCGGAAGCCGGGACGCCGCGGGCGAGATCCAGGGGATCGTCGACGAACTGCGCTTCTTCGCCGGTGCCGCGCGGCTGCTCGACGGGGTGGCGGGGGGCGAGTACGCATCGGGACACACCTCCTACACCCGGCGCGAACCGGTGGGAGTGTGCGCCCAACTCGCCCCGTGGAACTTTCCGCTGCTGATGGCGGTGTTGAAGTCGGCTCCGGCGATCGCCGCCGGGAACACCGTCGTGCTCAAGCCCGCGCAGACCACCCCCTCGTCGGCGCTCATGCTGGCCGACCTCGCCACCCGGATCCTGCCGCCCGGCGTGCTGAACGTGGTCTGCGGCGGCCCCGCGACGGGGCGGCTCATGGTCGAGCACCCGGTGCCCGCCGCGGTCTCGCTGACCGGATCGGTCTCCGCCGGGGTGGACGTGGCCACCCGTGCCGCCGCCACGCTCAAGCGCACCCACCTCGAACTGGGCGGCAAGACCCCGGTCCTCGTATGCGCCGACGCCGACATCGCCGACGCCGCGCGGACCATCGTCACCGGGGCGGTCACCAACGCGGGGCAGGACTGCACGGCGGCCAGCCGGGTCCTGGTGGCCGACCCGGTGCACGACCCGCTGCTCGAGGCGCTCGTGGCGGAGGCTTCGACACGGCGCCCCGGTCCGCCCTCGGAGCCCGGCAGCGCGTACGGGCCGCTGAACAACCCCGAGCAGCTGGCGCGCGTGCAGGGATGCGTCGACGCGCTGCCGCCGCACGCACGGGTGGTCACCGGCGGCCACCGGGTGGGCGACCGAGGCTTCTTCTACGCCCCCACCGTCATCGACGGTGTGCGCGGGGACGACGACATCACGCGTACGGAGATCTTCGGCCCCGTGATCACCGTCGAGCGCTGCACCGACGAAGCGGACGCACTCCGTCGGGCCAACTCCTCGCCGTACGGCCTCGCTTCGGCCGTGTGGACCACCGATCACCGAAGGGCGATGCGGCTCTCGGCGGAGCTGGCCTACGGGACCGTATGGGTCAACACCCATCTGCAGTTCCCGTCGGAACTGCCGCACGGCGGCTTTCGCCAGTCCGGCCACGGCAAGGATCTGTCACGATACGGTTTCGAGGCGTACACACGGATCAAGCAAGTGACGCACCGTCTGTAGCAGTTGGGTTTGGAGATCGTGGAACGTTCCCCCGGGGTTCTCGCACCGCAGTGGCGACTCACCAGCATCGGCATCGCCGTGTCCATCAGCCTGTTCGCGTTCGAGGGTCTGGCGGTCGCGACCGCGATGCCCTCGGCGGTGCGCGAACTCCGCGGGCTCGCCTTCTTCGGCTGGTCCTACAGCGCCTTCCTGGTCATGAACCTGGTGGGCCTCGGCGCGGCGGGCCAGTGGTGCGACCGCGTCGGTCCGCGCAGGCCGCTGCTCACCGGCATCGCGGTGTTCACCGCCGGCCTGCTGGTGGCGGGAACCGCCGTGAACATGGTGATCTTCGTCCTGGGCAGGAGCGCGCAGGGGATCGGTGTCGGGCTGGCCTCGACCGCGGTGTTCAAGCTCGTGGCCACCGCCTACCCGCCGGAACTGCGCCCCCGGGCACTGGCCATCATCTCCGCGGCCTACGTCGTGCCGGCGTTGGTCGGGCCGATCCTCTCGGGCACGATCACCGCGCACGTCGGGTGGCGCTGGGTGTTCCTCGGCCTGGTGCCGCTGGCACTGGCCTGTGGAGGGGCGCTGCTCCGCGCCCTGCGCATGTCGGCCGCGCCCGAGGGCACATCGGCGGGCGGGTTTCGCAAGCCCCTGTTCGCGCTGCTCGCCGGGGGTGGGGTCGTCGTCCTCCAGGCGGGGGGAAACGCCGTCGTCGCCGGGCGGACGCCGCTGACCGTGCTCCTGCTGGGGGCGGGGCTGCTGGCGCTGGTGGCAGGGCTGCGGGAACTGCTGCCCCGGGGGTCGACCCGGCTGCGTCGGGGAGTGCCCGCCGTGATCGCGGTGCGCGGCCTGCTGGCGGGGGCGTTCTACGCGGTGGAGTCCGTCGTGCCGCTGAGCCTCGCCACGCTCCACGGTTTCGGCACCGCGGCCGCCGGCCTGCCCTTGCTGGCGGGATCCATCGGCTGGTGGGCCGGGGCCCAGGCGCAGGGCCGGATCACCAGGATGACGAGGCCTTCGCTGCTTCGATGGGGCCTCGTCGCCCTGGCGTGCTGCTTCGTGGGCATGGCGGCCCTGTGCCTGGAGGGGGCGCCGGGGTGGCCGGTGTACCTGCTGTGGATCGTGGGCGGGCTGGGCATGGGGGTGTCCGTTCCCACCACCGGCGTACTCGTACTCGAACAGTCCGCCGAGGAGGAGACGGGAACGAACTCGTCGGCGCTGCAGATCAGCGACGTGACCGCGGCCGGCCTCGGCACGAGTGCGGCCGGGGTGCTCGTCGGCGCCACCGAGGCGGGGCACCTGGGGTTCGGCGCCGGGATGGGGGTGCTCGGCGTGGTGGCGGCGGCCGTCTGCGCCGCCGCGGCGGCGGGTGCCTCGCGCACCGCCCGCGCGGGGGAAAGTACCGCGGTGGGCTGAGCCGTACGGATGCGTGCGCACCGGCTGACGCATAATCAGCTGGCATGTCTCGTCAGGAGGTCGCTAACATGACCCACATGTCGACTCCCCGTGTTTCCTAGCGGCCCATCCCGCCCGAGGGGACAGGTCTGCCTTCAGGAAGCCACGGAGAGTATCCAAAGTGATTACAGTCTGTCATGTAGATGTGCGTGTCGGCGCCCGTCTGCTGCTGTCGGACGTCAACTTCCACATCTCGCCCGGTGACCGGGTCGCCCTCGTCGGGCGCAACGGGGCGGGCAAGACGACGCTCATGCGCACGATGGCGGGTGAACTGCGGCCCGCCGCCGGGACCATCAGGGCGACCGGACCGGTCGGATACCTCGCCCAGGACCCGCGCGGAGCCGACCAGAACCAGACGGTCATGGGCCGCGTCCTGGCCGCCCGCGGCCTGGACCGCGTCACAGCCGCACTGCGCGCCGCGGAGACCGTCATGGCCGAAGCCGGGTCCGACACCGAGCGGGACCGGGCCATGCGCGCCTACACCAGGGCGCAGGACGAGTTCGACGTCCTGGGGGGCTACGCGGCCGAGGCCGTGGCCGCACAGGTGACGGCGGGTGTGGGGCTGCCCGACCGGGTGCTCACGCAGCGGCTCGGTGAACTGTCCGGCGGGCAGCGCAGGCGGGTGGAGTTGGCGAGAATTCTCTTCGCCGAGCAGGACACGCTGCTGCTCGACGAACCGACCAACCACCTCGACGCCGACTCCGTCGCCTGGCTGCGTACCTTCCTGTCGGGGTTCTCCGGTGGCCTGCTGATGATCAGCCATGACACCGATCTCGTCGCGGATGTGGCGAACCGGGTCTTCCACGTCGACGCCGAACGGCTCGCGATCGAGGTCTACAACACCGGTTGGCAGCGCTACCGGACCGACCGCGAGGCCGCCGAGCGCAGGAGGACCAGGGAGCGTGCCAACGCCGAACGCAAGGCGGCGGCGCTGCGCGCGCAGGCGGAGAAGATGCGGTCACACGTGGCGACCGCGGTGGCCGCGCGGAACATGGTCCGGCGCGCGGACACCATGGTGCGGGAACTGGAGCCGGCCCGCAGGGCCGAACGAGTGGCCCGGGTGCGGCTGCCCACCCCGGAACCCTGCGGGCGCGTCCCGCTGGCGGCGGTCGGCTTGGCCAAGTCGTACGGCGAGCACGCGGTCTTCGACGGGATCGACCTGGCTGTCGACCGGGGCAGCCGTCTGGTCGTGCTGGGGCTCAACGGTGCGGGCAAGACCACGCTGCTGCGCGCCCTGGCAGGTGAGGAGCCGCCCGACCGGGGACGGGTGGTGCCGGGACACGGCCTGCGTCTGGGGTACTTCGCCCAGGAGCACGACACGCTCGATCCCGCCGCGACGGTGTTCCAGTCGCTGTCGTCCTCGGCCCCGGGACTGACCGACGGCGAGGTGCGACAGGTGCTCGGCGCGTTCCTGTTCCGCGGCGACGACGCCGACAAGCCCACGGGTGTCCTCTCCGGCGGCGAGAAGACCCGGCTGGCGCTGGCCTGCCTCATCCACTCAGGCGCGAACGTGCTGCTGCTCGACGAACCCACGAACAATCTGGACCCGGTCTCCCGTGACGAGGTCCTGGCCGCCGTGGGCGACTATCCGGGCGCGGTCATCATGGTCACCCACGACCGCGGCGCGGTGGAGGCACTCCGTCCCGACCGGGTCCTCTTCCTCCCCGACGGGGAGGAAGACCTGTGGAACGAGGAGTACGCCGACCTGATCTCCCTGGCCTGACCCCGGCCGGCGGCACGCCGCCCGCGCCGTCGGGACCGGGCCCCTTCCGAGCCCATACCGGCAGAAGCAGAACACCATACGGCCATCCCCGGTCCTTTCCGGACCGGCCGATTCGCTGAGGGAGCACCATGCTCGACCTGAAAGGCCGCACAGCACTGGTCACCGGTTCCTCGCGCGGGATCGGCCGCGGCATCGCCGAGCGGCTGGCGGCGGACGGCGCCCGGGTGGCCGTCCACTACGGACACGACGAGCGAGCTGCCCAGGAGACCGTGGCGCACATCCGGGAAGGCGGCGGAGAGGCGTTCGCCGTCGGCGCCGACCTCTCCACGCTCGCCGGGGTGGACGGCCTGCTGGCCGAGACGAGCTCCCGGTTCGCCGACGGCGGCAGGGACAGACTCGACGTGCTGGTCAACAACGCGGGCTTCAGCACGACGTTCTTCGAGGCCACCACACCCGAGATCTTCGACAGGCTGTTCGCGGTGAATGCCAGGGCACCCTTCTTCCTGGTGCAGCGCGCGCTGCCGCTGCTCGCCGACGGCGGCAGGGTGGTGTCGGTCTCCTCCGCGGCGGTCCGGGTGGCGGTGGCGGACGTGGCCTACACGATGGCCAAGGCCGCGGTGGTGGCGATGAACCGGACCCTGGCGCACCTGCTGGGCGAGCGTGGCATCACGGTGAACACCGTGGCCCCCGGTGCCGTGGACACCGACCTGACCGCGGCGGAGCGGCGGGAGCAGCCGGAGACCAGGCAGGTCATCATCGACATGACCGCGCTCGGCCGAATCGGCACCCCCGCGGATGTCGCCGACGTCGTGGCGTTCCTCGCCTCGGATGACGCGAGGTGGGTCACCGGACAGCTCATCGAGGTCAGCGGCGGCCTGTTCCTGGGGCTTCCCCCGGGGCTCGCACACTGACCGCGTCCGCCACCGACAGAGGGGAGGGGCCCGTGTTCGGACACCCCTTAGTGGGACTCGCCGAGCCAGCCCGCGTCCGACGGCGCGTCACACCCGACGAAGCCGTTCACGAACGCCTCGACGGCCCGCTCGTCGGCAGCGGTCCGCGCCAGGTCGTCGAGGAACTCGGCGGTGAAGGGGCGCAACTCGGCTTGCTCGCAGGTGTAGGAGAAGGCCGCGAGCCGCTGCGCATCGCGGGTCGCGGCATAGCCCGCCAGCGCCTCGTCGAGCCCGGCGGAACCCGAGAGCCCGGCGTCGAGGGCGTCGGCGAGCACGGCGGCGTCGGCGAAGGCGTCGGAGATCCCCTGCGCCGACACGGGATCCTTGTGGTGGCCGGCGTCCCCGGCCAGGACCCACCCCGGGCCGTGGGCGCGCCTGCGGGCATTGCGGACGGCCGCGGACCGAGGCCGCGACACCAGGTCCGCGCCCGCCAGGGCCTGCCCGACCTCGGCCACCTCTCTCAGCGACGACATGTAGAACTCATCCAGCGCCGAACGCCCCGGGCCGGGGGCCTCCTCGGGAGGGAAGACCAGCGAGACCACGGTGAGATCGCCGTTCGTCGGCCACAGGGAGATGCCGCGCCGACCGCGGAAGACCACCCGCACCCCACGCTCCGCGACACCTGTCCAGTAGCCGTAGAGGCTGCGCGCGAGTACCCCCCTGTCCTCCAGGACCGGGGACCTCACCAGGCGGGCGACAGTCGAGTTGCGGCCGTCGGCCCCCACGACCACGCGGGCGTGCAGGCCGGCGGGCCCGTCCGGGCCGGTCCCCAGCACCCCCGCCACCCTGCCGTCGTGGACGATGAGGCCGGTGACCGCGAAGCGTTCCCGCAGCCGCGCCCCCTTGGCGCGGGCTTCGGACACCAACAGGGCGTCCAACTCGGTCCGCCGGGGTGCGTAGGTCACCGCTTCCGTCCGCCCGGCCTTCGGCCTGCCCGCCACCACACGGCCCTCGAAATCGAGGGAGGCGCTTGCAATGGGCGGGCACCCCGTTTTCTCCAATGCTGGAACAAGGCCCCATGCGCGGAGCTGTTGAACGCCCGGCCACCGGATCCAGTGCGTGGATATCGTGTCAGTTCCGGCAGACATCTGGTCAACCATCTCCACCACATAGCCGCGTTGGGAGAGAAGCATTCCCAGCGGGGCACCGGCACAGCGCGCGCCCACGATCAAGACGTCGTAAGGATGATCTTCCGTGCCCAATTGACTAACGCTCACTGATCACACATCCATTTCTCCGCGACAAATCCGACTTCGGTGCGCGCGTCTCGCACGCTGGTGAAAGGTGCGGCGCAATGACGCATTAAATAGCAGGTCAGGCGCGTCATGCGGATACAGTCGGGGCGATGAACAGTTTTCGTCACATGTGGCTGAAGCGTGCCCGGAAAACCGTCCCCCGTGCGACGAAAGATACCCGTACGATCACGGGGAGACACTCTACGACATAGGCTTGGCTCAAATTATTTACTTCCTTCGGCATGTCGTTGACGCCTCTCGGCGGGCCAACCTAGCATCGCGTTATGGTCAGTGATTCGATTCCGCAAATTGCGGCGCGATGTCATCAGGAGACCGATCCCATACACCTGCTCTGTTATTTTGCCCCCGAGGTAGAACAAGAGCTGACCTCGACGGGGCTCGAGCCAGGACACATGGCGTATTTCGCCGGCCGTGCCGCTGCGCTCGGCCGCGCCTCGTCCGCCGCAGTGGCAGCCATGCTCTACAACTTCAACCCCGCTCTCGTCGCCCGCCATCTGCCCAGGGCGTGGGACCTGGCCTCGCCGGAGCGTGTGGTCGAGGCCCGTCTGTCCGCCGTGGACCGGGCGTTGCGCCGCATCCTCGGCGACGAGGCGGTGGGCGGCCCGGAGGTCGCCGAAGCGGCCGCACTCGCCCGAGCCGCCGCCGAGGCATGCTCCCCCGAGGGACGGCCCCTGTACGCCGCGCACGCCCAGTTGCCGTGGCCCCGTGAACCACACCTGGTGCTGTGGCACGCCATCACGCTCCTGCGCGAGCACCGGGGCGACGGCCACATCACCGCCCTGGTCGGCCACGGTGTCGGCGCCATCGCGGCGCTGGTCACCGATACCGCCACCGGCAGATCCCTGTTCGGTGCCCAGCAGATGCGCGAGCACCGCGACTGGTCCGAGCAGGAGTGGGACGCGGAGGTGTCCGCGCTCACCGAGGCGGGCCTCCTGGACTCCTCCGGACGGCTGACCGAGGCGGGCAGCCGGCTGCGTTCCCGGATCGAGGACGCGACCGACGCCGCCGCGGCTCCCCCCTACCGGTCCTTGGGAGCCGACCGTGCGGAACGGCTCATCGCGCTGTGCAAGCCGCTCCGCGACGCCGTGGTCGCCTCGGGCGATCTGCCTCCCGCCGACGCGGCGGCCCAGCCCGCCCACGGGTGAGATCGCACCCACCGCCGTCCACCCGCACCGGTGGCACCCGCCGGCCACCGCTGCCGACGTGAGAGGAGGAGCCCGCACACCACCCGCCAGACGTTGCCCACCCCGCCACCTTCCGCTCTCCGTCCCGCCACGGGTCGTGTCCGGACCGCCATCCGGACGCGACCCGCTCCCCAGCAGGTCGTCCGTTCCGCGGCAACACCGCGGAGCACAGCGTCGGGTGCCGCTCCACCGCCAGGAGCGGCACCCGACGCCGACCGGTGCGCACCGTCTGCGGTCCCGTACCCCGCCACGCGACTGACCCCCAGCGGAGCTATACGACTCACGCAGTGGAAGTGATCCATGGACGTCACCACACTCATCGACGCGGTCGCACGGATCAAGAGTGAGGCCGACGAGCTCACCCACCAGGAGATCATCGACAGGCTCTCCGGCCCGCTCGCGGAGTTCACCACCTCGACGGAGAACCAGGGCTTCGCCGAGGCGTACCGCCCGAGCGGGAATTACACGCGGCTGCTGTTGAACGACCCGCAGGAGCCCTACCAGATCGTCCTCGTGTTCTGGGGCCCCGGACGGGGGAGCCCGATACACGACCACGACGACACGATCGGCGCGGTCAGCGCGCTCACCGGTGAGACGAAGGAGATCAAGTACATCGTCACCCGGTGCGAGGGAGAGCACGTCAAGCTCACCCAGGGCAGCGAGTTCACCATCGCGCCCGGCCGGGTCACCCCGATCCTGCCCGAGGACGACAAGCAACTGCATCTGATGATCAACGAAGAGAGGCGCTGGGCGGCCACTGTCCACGTCTACCTCACCGCGATCCACCGCTACCGGCAGTACGAGCCCGCGCCGGACGGCTCTTTCCGCACGGCCGAGACCTCGCTGTGGTTCGACGAGTGCGGAGTCGGGCGCAGGATGACCAGGAGCGCCCGTTCCTGACCCCGCCAGGGCACACCTCCCGGCCGCAGGGGCGCGCCACGCCCACCGCGCGCGTCCGGTCCCGTAGGAAAAGGGGTAACGATGGACATGCTCGACGCCGTGGCCCGCCAGGTCCGCCGGGCGCCGGACTCGCCGGCGCTCACCGACCACCGGGGCACCCGGTTCACCTACGCCGAACTCGACTCCGCCGCCCGTGCGGCGGCCGGCGCCCTGACCTCCCTCGGCGTACGCCCCGGGGACCGCGTCGGGTTGGTGCTGCCCCGCACCGCGGACCTGTTCGTCCTCGAACTCGCCGTGCTGCTCGCGGGTGCCTGCTTCACGCCGTTGGACCAAGCCCAGCCACCGGACCGGCTACGCCTGCTGCTGAAGCGTGCCTCCGTGGCGCTGCTGATCACCGACGACGACGAACTGGCCGGGGCCGCCGGCGTCCCCACGGTCCGGCCCGAGGGGCTGCCGGCCCGGGGCTGCCCCGCCCCGCCCGATCCGGGCGCCCGGCCGGAGGACCCCGCCTACTGTCTGTTCACCTCGGGATCGACGGGAACGCCGGTGGGCACCCTGATCAGCCGTGCCGCACTGGACGTGTACGTCGCCGCGTTCGCGCGGCTGGTGGGCGCCTCGCCACGAGAGCGCGGAGCGCAGATCGGCTCGCCCGGGTTCGACGTCACCATCGACGAGCTCTGGCCGTTCCTGAGCACGGGCGCATCCGTGCACATCGCCTCCGACACCGACCGCTCGTCGCCCCGGGCGCTGGTGGACTGGCTGCGCGCCAACCGGATCACCCAGACCTACGTCCCCCCGCTGCTGTTGGAGTCGATATTCCGCCTCGACGGCGTGGACCTCGGCGACGTACGGCTCATCCGCACCGGCGGCGAGCGACTCGCCGCCTACCCACCGCCGGATTTCCCCAGCCGCGTCCTCAACGAGTACGGGCCGACCGAGACCGTCGCGGGCGCGGTCTTCTGCGACGTCTCCGCGTGGCCCGACCGCGGCGTCCTGCCGCCGATCGGGACGCCGTTGCCGCACATCAGGGCCAGTGTCCGAGACCCGCGCGGGAAGCCGGTCGCGCCCGGCACACCGGGGGAGCTGTACCTGGGCGGCCCGACCGTCGGCATCGGCTACGTCGGCGACGACGAGCGCACCGCGCACAGGTTCGTCGAGGTGGACGGGGAACGCTGTTTCCGCACCGGCGACCTGGTCCGCGAACTGCCCACCGGCGACCTGGAGTTCCTGCGCCGCCTCGACGACCAGGTGCAGCTCTTCGGAAAGCGCGTCGAGCTGGGCGAAACGGAGAGCGCGGCGGTCGCCCATCCCGCGGTCCGGCGGGCGGCAGTGGCCGCTCCGACGGACGACGCGGGCCGGGCGGAGCGGCTGGTGTGCTTCGTGGAGTGGCAACCGGGGCACGGCGACGCGGACACCGCCGATCTCCGCGCCCACCTGTGCCGGTTGCTGCCCGGTCACATGGTGCCCACCGAGGTGCGCACAGTCGACCGGCTGCCCACCACCCCCGCCGGCAAGATAGACCGGAGGGCGCTGCTGCGTGCCCGGCCGGGTCCGCCCCGCCCGGCACCGACCCCGCAGGCGCTGGTGCGGGTGTGGGAGCGAGTGCTGGGCGTCACCGGCCTCACCGTCCATTCCGACTTCTTCCTGCACGGCGGTGACTCGGCGCGGGCGGTGAGCGCGGTGACGGAGATCGGTCTGCGGCTGGGCCTGCGGGTCAGCGTACGCGACGTGTTCGTCCACCCCACCCCTGCCGAGCTGGCCGAGCGGCTGACGGAGGAGAGGCAGTGAGCGCAAGCCTTGTGCTCGACATGGTCACGACCACAGCGACCGCCCACCCCGAGGCGACCGCCGTCGTCCAGGGCGAGCGGTCGCTGACCTACCGCGAACTGGCCGCGGCCGTGGCCCGCTTCGCCGCGGCACTGGCCGGCGCGGGCGCGTCCCCGGGCGACCACGTGCTGCTCGCGCTGGACAACCGGCCCGAGTTCGCGGTCGCCTACTTCGCCACGGCCGAGGCGGGCTGCACGGTGGAGGCCATCGATCCGGACCAGCCGGAAGAGGTGCTGCGGCGCAGGCTGGCCGGTGGTCGGCCGGCCGTCGTGGTCACCACGTCCGGACACCCCGTCGCCGCACTCGCCGACTGCCCCGTCCTCACCGTCGACGCCCCCCTTCCCCGGTCGCGGGCGACGACGGGCCGCCGGCCGGCACAGGCGGACGGCCCGTGGGTGACGGCGCTCTCCTCCGGCAGCACCGGTGAACCCAAGCGCGTCGTCCGCAGCCAGGCCCACCAGGTCGCGGAGGCCACCAACATCACCGCGACCGCGGGCATCACCTCCGATGACGTCCTGCTCTGCCCGGTGCCGCTGTTCCACGCGCTCGGACAGTTCTGCTGTCTGCTGGCGGCGGTGCGCTCCGGCGCCACGCTGGTGCTGCCGGACCGGAGCGCGGGCGCGTCGTCGGTGGACGCCGTGGTGCACGCCCTGGCCCGACACCGCGTCACGCTGTTGATCGGCGTGCCCCAGACCTTCGACGCCCTGGGCGACCTGCCCTCCACCACCCCTGTCGACCTGGACACGGTGCGCCTGTGCCTGTCCGGGAGCAACTTCCTCGACCCCGCCGTGGCGCAGCGCTTCGAGGCGCGCTTCGGCCTCCCCGTACGCCAGACCTACGGGAGCACGGAGGCGGGCAGCGTCTGCTGGGACGTCGGCGCGAAACCCTCCCCGGGCACGGTCGGCACCCCGCTGGAGGGCGTACAGGTCCAGGTGACCGACGAGAACGGCGCCCCCCTGCCGCCGGGTGTGACGGGCGAGATCGTGGTCTACGGCCCCGCCGTGGTCAACGACCCCGGAAGCGACCACCACAGAACAGGCGACCTGGGCAGGCTGGACACACACGGCAGGCTGACCGTCGTCGGGCGGTCCCGGGTGCTGATCGACACCGGCGGGCACAAGGTGAATCCGGTCGAGGTCGAACAGGTGCTGGCCGACCACCCGCTGATCGCCGACGCCGGAGTGGCCGGCCTCCCGCTGCCCGGCCGGGGAGCACTGCTGGTGGCGGCGGTACGGCTCCGCGACGGCACCCGGGCGCAGCCCCCCGACGTGCTCGCGCACTGCGCACGGCGCCTGCCCCCCTACGCGGTGCCCCAGCGGGTGCGCGTGGTGGCCGAGGTGCCGCGCACTCCGCTGGGCAAGATTCGCCGCGCGGCGCTCGCCGCCCGGCTCGCGGACGAGCGGGACGAGGTGGCAGCCGGTCTGCGGGAGCGGCTGGCAGCGCTCCCTGCGGACCTGCGGCGCACCGAGGTGTGCGAACACCTGCGCCTCAGGGTGGCCGAGGTGGTGGGCACGACGCCCTCCGCGGTGGACCCCGGCGCCCCGGCGCGGGCGGCCGGCGTGGACTCGCTGGCCGCGCTGCGGCTGCGCATGGCCGTGCACAGGGAACTGGGGGTGAAGCTGCCGCTGCCCTCTCTCCTGGGACCACGCGCGCTGAGGGAGCTGACCGACGAACTCGCGAATCGGCTCGACGAGCCCGAGGACGACACCGATCCGGTTCCGCACGGACCGGTCGAGGGCCGGTTCCCGCTGGCGCCGAACCAGATGTCGCTGTGGCACGCCGACAGTCTCGACCTCGGCGGATCGGCCTACGTGGTGGCCTTCGCGGCGCGCCTGGCCGACGGCTGCGACGTGGAGGCCCTGCGGCGGACCTGGACCACCCTGGCCCACCGGCACCCCGCTCTGCGCACCTCCTTCCCCCTGCGCGACGGCACCCCGGTCCAGCAGGTGTCCGCCGCGGCGGAAGTGGACTTCGCGGTCGTACCCGTGCCGTCGGACTGGGACCGCGCGAACCGCGAGGAGCTGGTCCGTTCGGCGTTCGAGCCCTTCGACCTGACCACGCGACCGCCGCTGCGCGTCCGGCTCTACACCGGACCGGCCGAGGGGCCGGTGATGGTGGTGTCCCAGCACCATCTGATCACGGACTACTGGTCCATGATCACCATGCTCCGGGAGCTGGCGGTGGTCTACGCGGCGGAGAGCACCGGCGCGGAGGCGTACCTGCCTGCCCCCGCGCACGCCTACACCGACTTCACGGCCTGGTCGCTCGCACGGTCCCAAACCCCCCTCGGCGCCGAGGACCTCGCATACTGGGTGCGGCACCTGACGCCCCCGCCCCCGCCCGCGGACCTGCCCACCGACCAGCCCCGACCCGTGGTGCGCGGGCAGCGCGGCTCGGCGGTGCGAACGGACCTGTCGCCGGCCCGGGCAGCCGCCGTCCGCACACACGCCCGTGCCACCGGGACAACCCCGTTCGCCGTGCTGCTCGCGGTGTTCCACGTGCTGCTGCACGCCCACACCGGACGCGCCGACAGCGCCGTCGGGGTGAACACCGCGGGCCGCGAGCGGCCCGAGTTCGGCGATGTGCTCGGCTACTTCGTCAACCCCGTGGTGCACCGGGTCCGACTGGCACCGGACCAGACGTTCTCCGCCCTGCTCGACTCGGTCACCGAGACGCTGCTGGCCGGGCTCGGACACAGCGGCGTCACCTTCGCGGAGCTGCTGGGACCGGTGGGCGCACCCCGCGACCGAAGCCGCGCGCCGCTGGTGGAAGTCGGCTTCGGGCAGAACACCGCGCACGACCCCGCGCTGAGCGGAGTGGGCGCGCTGCTGTTCGCCGACCGCGACGGCGTACGGGTGCCCCTGGGTCCGCTGACCCTGGAAACGGTCGCGCTGCGCCGCACGGGAGCCGTCTACGATCTGTCGGGCGCGGTCTTCGAGGGCGACGACTCGATCTCGATCACCTGGGAGTACGACGCGGGCCTGTTCACCCGGGCCACGGTGCGCCGGATGGCGGCCCGCTTCGGGGCGTTGGTGGACACCCTGCTCGCCGCACCCGACACCGAGCTGGGAGCCCTCTCCGCCCTCGCCCCGCACCCGCGTGGGCTCATCGGGCCGCGCCCCGGCGAACCGATCACCGACCGCGTACGGCGGTGGGCCGAGGCATACCCCGAGGCCCCGGCGGTCGTCGACGGCACGGACACGGCCACCTACGGCGAGATCGACCGGGCCGCCGACCACGTGGCAGCCGCTCTCGCCGCCCACACCGGCCCGGCCCGTCCCGCCGTGGTGGCCGTGCGGGCCGAGCGGGCAACCGACCTGGCCGCCGCGTGCCTTGGAGTGCTGCGCGCGGGGCTGGTCTGTGCCCCTGTCACCGGAGAGGACGGCCCCGAGCCCGCCGAGGCGCCCGAGGTGGGGGCATCGGCCCTGGTGGACATGGCGGGGTCCGCGGATGCCCCGGGCTCACCCGCGGTGCGCGTGCACATCATGTCCACGGCGTCCGCGCCCCCGGCAGAGCACCCCACCGGCCTGCGGGCGCCCGCGCTGGTCGTACGCACCAGCGGCACCACCGGCGCCCGGCGGCCGATGGCGCTCACCCACCGGGCGCTCGCCGGCGCGGTGCGCGACGCCGAGCGGGGCGAGGTGCTGATCGCCCGGGGCACGGCCGACCGGCTCGCGCTCGACCTGCTCACCGCCCTCGCCGCAGGGAGCACCGCGGTGCCCCTGGCTCCCGCCACGCGGCTGGCGGAGCTCGCGCAGGGCAGGGCGGCGGCCTCGGCCCGGATCACCCCCACCGAACTGGCCGACCTGCTCCGCGGCCTGGACGAGGGCGGCGGCACCCCCCTGGTGCGGACCCTGGTGGTCAGTGGCGAGCCCCTGGGCTCGGACCTCGCCGACCGGTGGCGGCACCACGCTCCGCGGAGCCGCCTCGTGCACAGGTACGGCGGTGTCGAGTGGGGACCGGTGGTCTGCGAGGAGGAGGTGCCCGCCGGCCACGCCCCGGCGGTCGTGGAACCGGACACCGGCATCGTGCCCGTGGGCAGGCCCTCGGCCGACCCGCTGCTGTGCGTGGTGGACCCGTGGGGCCGTGCCTGCCCGACGGGAGTGCCCGGGGAGATCTGCGTGGATGCCGAGGAGGCCCCGGCACCGCTCGGCGCGGCGCGGGAGCACCCCGCACTCCGGCACCCGCGGCTCCCCGATGCCCGGGTGCGGCGGACGGGGGACGCGGGTATGTTCCTCCCGGACGGGAGGCTGGTCGTGCTCGGCCGGTTCGCGGAGATCCACTCCGGGCACGGCTACCACCACGCCCCGGCCCGGGTCGAGCGCGTACTGCGTGGCCACCCGGCGGTACGGGCGGCCACGGCTCCAGGAGACGGAGCGGGACGGTCCCTCGCGGTGGTGGAGACGGACGGTTCGGTGTCCGAGGGCGAGCTCATGGATCTGCTGTCCCGCGAACTGCCCACCCACCTGCTGCCCGAACAACTGCGGTGCGAGGCGCGGCTGCCGAGGACGCCGGACGGCAAGGCATCGCGCGTCCCGGCGACACCGGCGGTCGCCACCCCTCAGGCGCCCGTGCCCGCACAGGACATGACCGAGGTCGAGGCCGCGCTGGCGAGCGTCTGGCGCGAGATCCTCGGCGTCGACCACGTCGGCCTGGACGACGACTACTACGCGCTGGGCGGCGACTCGGTACAGGCCGTGAGGATCGCCACGAAGGCTGCCGAAAAAGGGCTGCAGGTCACCCGTCGGCACCTGTTCACCCATCCGACCATCCGCTCCCTGGCCCGGGTGACCACCTCGGCCGCCGGCGCCACCAAGGTGAGCGAGACCTTCGCCCGGCGCAGGTCCATCCCCCTGACCCCGGTCCAACGCTGGTTCTTCGAGCTGGAACTGCCCGACGTGAACCACTGGAACCAGTCAGTCGCGGTGCGGGCACCGCGGTCGCTGGCCTCGAAGACGCTGCTGGCCGCGGTCCAAGCGGTGGCCGACCACCACGGCGTGCTGCGCCACCGCTTCCGCAAGCGGGGCACGGACTGGGAGCAGGTCAGCGATCCGACGGCACAGACCGTGGCGATCGAGGAGGTGACGGCCTCCGACGACGATGCCCTGTCCGCCGCGATCACCCGGGCCAGGCGGGGTGTCGACCTCGCCGCGGGGCCGCTGCTGCGCGCCACGCTGATCCGGGACGGGGCAGGCCGGCGCCTGCTGGTCCTCACCGCCCACCACCTCGTGGTGGACGCGCTGTCGTGGGGGGTGTTCCTGGACGACCTGCGCACCGCCTGCGCCCACCGCGCCGCGGGAGAACCCGTCCGGCTGCCCCCGGTGCCCGTCGCCTACCACCAGTGGGCGCGTGCCCTGCGGGAGCACACCGACAACGTCGCCGGGCGCTCCGGCCCCGCCGTACCGGCCGGCGCGCTCCCCGGCCCGCCGCCCACCACATACGAGGCCGGCACCCGCGTCGTCGAGCGCGCGCTCGACTCGGTGCACACCCGATCCCTGCTGGAGGGCCTGCGGAGGCGGGGCGCGCACCCGGCTGACGCCGTGCTGGCGGCCGCGGCGGACGCGGCCGCCGCCGACCTGGGCTGTCGCGCCGTCCCCGTCGTGACGGAACTGCACGGTCGCGAAGAGGAGGTGGTCGGCGGTGCGGACCTGTCGCGGACCGTGGGCTGGTTCACCGCCCTGGCTCCCGTCCTGGTCGAGGCCGCACCGGACGCCGAGCCGCGCGAGGTGCTCGACAGCGCTCGGAGGGCCCGTGCACACCATCCCCCCGAACACGGCATGGTGCGGTACGGCACCTCGGACACCACCGTTGCCTCCCGGCTCACGGCAGCGGAACGCCCGTGGGTGAGCGTGAACTACCTGGGCGGGATCGGATCGGTGTTCACGGGCACGACCGGACGCGACGACGGCCTGGCGGAAGTCCCGTTGCCGTACCGGGACGACCGGGGGCCGAGCAACCCCAGGCCGTTCCACTGGGAGTTCAGCGCCTACACGAAGGACGACGAGCTGAGGCTGCGGCTGGCACACGCGGGCGACGGCGGTCAGGCGGAACGCCTTCTGGACACCGCCTGCGACTACCTCCGCTCCCTCGCCACCGTCCTGGCCACGGCAGCGCGGGAGGAGACGCGATGAGCAGGAACTGGCTGGTGGACCTCGTGCCCGCCGAGCGGCCGGGGCGGGTGGCGTACCTGTTCCCCCACGCGGGCGCGGGCGTCAGCGCGGTCCTGGCACTGGGCCGGGCCCTGGCCCCTGACCCCCACCCGGTGGCAGTCCGTCTGCCCGGCAGGGAATCGCTGCTCGACCAGGCTCCGATCGCCGACCTCCCGGCCGTGGCCGGGCGGCTGGCGGCCGCCATCCGTACGCACGCGGGGGAGGCACAGATCATCCTCTGCGGCCACTCGTCAGGGTCGGTGCTGGCGTACGCGACAGCCCGTGAGCTGGAGCCGGAGACCGCCGCTCTGCTCGTGGTGTCGGCGCAACAGGCGCCGGGGACACCCGTCCGTACGGCCGCCGGGGCCTGGGACCTCCCGGACGACCGGTTCTTCGCCCAGGTCGTCACGGACGGCTACCTGCCCGCCGAACTGCTCGATGCCCCGGACGTCCTGGAGATGGTGGCCCCGGCTCTGCGCGCGGACTACCGGGCGACCTACGAGTACCTCACCGGATCCACCCGGTGGGCCCCTGTGGCGTCACCGATCCTCGCCGTCCGTGCCACGGAGGACGAGACCGTCGCCGAGGAGGACATCGCCGCGTGGTCGGCGCTGACGACGGGCGGCCACACGACCGCGCTGATCGCCGCCGGACACAACCTGCTGCGCGACCGTCCGGTGGAGTTGGCCGACGCGCTCCGGCACGCGCTGCCCTGAGCGCGGGCCCGGTGGCAGGCTGGGCCCGGTGGCGGGCGGTCAGGACCTGCGGTGTACGGAAACGGCGTAGTCCCCGCCGGTGTAGGGGTCCTGGGACCAGGTCGCGTACCTGGCCTCGAGGGTGAGCCCCGCCGCACGGCAGTGAGCGTCGTAGTCGTCCAGCGTGTAACCGCGGTCCAGGGAGAACCCGGCGACGAGACGCCCGGCCGGCCGGACGTGCCGTGCCACCCCGGCCACCAGGGCCGGTTCCGTGCCCGGCGGGGTGAACAGGGGGACGTTGCCGGCCATCACCACCACGTCGAACGACTGCCCGAGGTCGAGCCCCACCAGGTCCCGCTGACACCAGCTGATTCCCGGCGCCCGGCGCCGGGCGGTGGCGAGCATCGATTCGTCGACGTCCACGCCCGTCACGGCGATCCCGTGGCGGGCCAGCTCGATGGCCACCCGTCCGGTGCCACAGCCCGCGTCGAGGACCGTGGCCGGCGCGAAGGAACGGACCAGCGCGGCTTCACCATGGACATCCCCTCCCTCGCGGGCGATGCGGTCGAACCGGGCCTGGTACTCCTCACCGTTCCACGTCATGCGATCACCATGGCACACCCGGTGCTTCGCCCAAAGGACGATTTCCGGCGCTTCCGCCGGTGGCCGTCCGCTCGCCGCATCGATCCACCACGCGGTCCTGCCCCGCCGTGTCGGCGCCCCGGGGAGTGCGACGTCCGATTTCCGCCAGCCGGAAACACCGTCGCCCGGCACAGTGGCCAGGCTAGCGTCGCGCCCGATCCGCACGTACGCCGCCCGACCGCACCGCATGTTCGCACCGCACGTTCGCACCACCTGAGCGAGGAACCCATGCATCTGACCGTCGAACCGAGAGTGCTCTACTTCGGCACACCTGTGGTCCTGCTGAGCACCTCCAACGAGGACGGCTCGGCGAATCTGGCGCCGATGTCCTCAGCCTGGTGGGTAGGGCAGTCGTGCATGCTGGGCCTGGACGAGACCTCCCAGAGCACCAAGAACCTGATCAGGACCGGTGAATGCGTACTCAATCTCGCTTCAGCGGAACTCGCCGACGCGGTCGATCGCCTGGCGCTGCTCACCGGTTCGCGTGTCGTGCCCGACCACAAACTCCGCAAGGGCTATCGGTACGAGAGTGACAAATTCGGGGCGGCGGGACTGTCCCCGACGCCTTCCGAGAAGGTGAGCCCCCCGCGGGTGACACAGTGCCCCGTCCACCTCGAGGCCGTCGTCGACCGCGTCCATCCGTTCGGCGAGGAGGACTCCGGCGTCGTGGCCGTGGACGCGCGCGTGGTCCGGGTCCACGTCGAGGAAAACCTGCTGGTGCCGGGTAACCGCCGCCACATCGACGCCGACCGATGGGATCCCCTGATCATGAAGTTCTGCGAGTTCTACGGCAACAGCCAGAACGTCCACCCCTCCCGGCTGGCCTCGGCCTGGGGGATCCTCGGCCCCACCGCCGCGGTTGCCGACGGCTGAGCAGTGGCCGGCCCGCCCGCCGCCACGGCGCAGCCAGGGTCTGACCCTCCTGAACACCAAGACCCTCGCCTCCGGAAGCTGCTCCTGCCAGGACACCTCATTGACCACGGGCCCCGGCCGCTGAATGCGGCCGCGTTGGATCGGTTGCCAACCAGCGGGCGGGGACGCTGGGCTGTGCGTGCACTCCGAAGGGTGCGCGGCCGCCATCACGCATACAACCCTTGGGTTCCGTCAGGAGTCTCCTGATCGGCAACCGTCTCGCGAAGCCGTGGCTGCCTTCCGGCGAACGCGGGCGGAATGCCACCCATTGACTGCGGATACCTGCCAAGGTATCCCCCACATGCTGCAGGAGAACCCCGCGTGCACAAGCACCTTCGTATCGCTCTCGCGACGGCCGCCGCGGCCTCGCTGACGGGCGGTGTGCTCACGTTATCGGCGGCGACAGCCGCCAGGGCGGCGGACTCGACGACGGTCCCCCGCGCCGACTTCAACGGCGACGGCGTCGGCGACGTCGCCTTCTCGGCCGCCGGCGCTTATGTGAACGGCAGGGGCACCGCGGGCCAGCTCGTGGTGCTCTACGGCACCTCCACCGGTGTGTCGTCCGCCAAACGGACGGTGCTCAGCCAGAACAGCGCCGGCGTCCCCGGCACCGCGGAGGCGCAGGACGCCTTCGGCGGGGAGACCGCCTACGGCGACTTCAACAGCGACGGTTACGACGACATCGCCGTGGCCGCGGCCGGTGAGGACGTGGGTAGCGACACCGACGGCGGCACCCTCGCCGTGCTGTGGGGCTCGGCCTCGGGCATTACCGGCAAGGGTGTCACGATCGCGGACCCGGCCCCCTCGTCGCACGACTCCTGGGGCAAGAACCTGGCCGCCGGCGACTTCGACGGCGACGGGAAGGACGACCTGGCCGTCGGCAACACCTCCAGCACCGTCTACGTCTACAAGGGCGGCATCAGCACCTCCGGCACCGCGGGCGGCCGCTATACGATCAAGCCCCCGATCCAGTCCGGCGGCAGCGCCCGGGGCCCGCTGAACCTCACCGCCGGTGACGTCAACGGCGACAGCCGCACCGACCTCGTGGTCGACGGCTTCGAGACGCAGACGGACTGGGGCTGGAACACCAACTACTACGTGCCGGGCACCTCGAGCGGCCTCAGCATCTCCTCAGCGCA
The DNA here is from genome assembly GCF_039532705.1 of Streptomyces sparsogenes subsp. cuspidosporus. NCBI lineage: Bacteria > Bacillati > Actinomycetota > Actinomycetes > Kitasatosporales > Streptomycetaceae > Streptomyces > Streptomyces sparsogenes. The sequence goes on from NZ_BAAASD010000001.1 coordinate 361,359, forward strand.
GACCCTCAAGCCCGGCGTGATCACGGCCATCGGCGACGTCAACGGTGACGGCTTCGGCGACATCGTCAGCGGCGCCTCCTGGAACAACACGGCGGACGACGGCACGCCCATCCCGGACTCCGCCCTGGGCGGCAAAGTCAACATCACCTACGGCTCCAGCGGGGGCCCCGGCTCGACCACGGGCATCACTCAGAACACCGGCAACGTCCCCGGCGGATCTGAGAAGAACGACGGGTTCGGTTACGAGCTCGACCTGGGTGACATCAACGGCGACAACTACCAGGACATCGTCATCAGCGCCGCGGGCGAGGACCTGAACGGCGTCGCCGACACCGGTGCGGTCACCGTCCTGTACGGTTCCGCGAGCGGCCTGAACACCAGCTCCGGCGCCCAGTACTTCGCACAGAGCACCGCCGGCGTGCCCGGCGACGACGAGAAGTACGACGGGTTCGGCTTCGACACCAAGCTCGACGACGTCACCGGCGACGGCAAGGCCGACCTGCTGGTCAGCTCCTGGGAGAACTCCGGCAACGGCGCGGTGACGTACCTGCCCTCCAGCGGCACGAAGATCACCACAACCGGCGCCCGCTCGATCTCGCCGAGCTCATCGGGAGTCTCCACCACCGGCACACCGAACTTCGGCGCCAACTTCGCCGACTGACCACCCCAACCGCGCACCGGGCCCACTCCCCACCGGGACGCGGGCCCGGCCCGTGGTGATCCTGCTCGAAGAGGCCGACAAGGCGACCATCCGGCAGGGGCCCTGCGGACACCTGAAGGCCGAAAGCCAGGCACCTTCGCAGCGTCCGACGTCAGTCCGGGTGAACAGCGAGCGGCGGGCGCCCGTCGCACGCTGTCCGGGGGCCACCCGCATGGGCACGTGCCGCTTCATGTCGCCTTTGCTGGACACTGGGTGCCGCCTTCGCATGACACGCGAACGGGTTGTGTCCCTCCCCGGGGACACAACCCGTCGGCCTCCACCGTCACTGGGGACGGGTACTGCGTCTGGCTCCCCAGGCCGGCCCGACCGCCGACCTGGACGTACGTCATGCCCGCGCGTGCCCCCGGTAGCACGCTGTGGGAGGGGCCCGTGCCCGTAGACCCGCTCTGGAACAGCACGGCGGCACGCCAGATGGCCGCACAGCGCCGTCCCGGCGCCCCGATCCGCCTCGGCCGTCAACACCGCACCTGGACGCTGGCCGTGCTCGCGGAGCGGATCGGCTGCTCCACGGCCACCATTCGCGGCTGGAACGCCGCTCGCGGGTGGTCGACTTGAGGCTGGTACGCCCGGCGGCGGCCGAGGTCGGCATGCCCCGGCAGGTCCTGTTGACTTCTCTGGCGCCACCAGCCATGGAGCACCGGCCGGCACCGGAGTGACGGCCGGCCCGCGTGACGCTCAGGAGGCCCCATGCGCCGCCGCACGCTGCTCACCGCCACGGCGGCCCCAGGCCCTGCCGCCCTGCTCACGGCGCCGGAGGAGCTCTCGCGGCCACCCCCGCGCCGACAAGCGGCCAAGGGCCCCTGGACAGCCGCGTGGCCGCCGCCCGGGAGCTGGCGATCGTGCTACGCCACCAGGACCGCCACGGCGAGGCCCAGCGCCTCATGGCAGCGGCGGCCGCCGACGTGGAGGCGACCGGCCTGCGCACCGACGCGGCGGCGGCCGCGTACGCGCAGATGCTGTGCACGCCGGCCTACACGGCCGCACGCGCCGGCCAACGGACGGAGGCGCTGGCTATGGTCGAAGAGGCCCGCCGCTCCGCCCGCCGACTGCCCGAGGCACTCCCGCCGGGCCGCCTGTTCCCCTTCAGTCCCGCGGCCGTCGATCCGTACGCGGACGGCGTTCACTGGGACCTCGGCGACGCCGGCGCCGCGCTGGAGGCCGGGAAGGACCTGCGTCCCGCCCAGTTCCCGACCGCCGAGCGTGCTCTTGGTGGACGGCACGCACGCGGAGCACCACGCCACGCAACGGGCTGCGGGAAGTCGGGTCAGGGTGTCTGGGCCCCTGCGGGCGTGGGGTCCAGGGAGTCGAGGAGCTGGCCGAAGGTGATCTTCTCTTCGTCGTAGTCGAAGGTCATGGCGGTGGCGAGTGCCTCCCACCGTTGCGTGCTGCGCCCGCAGTGGTCCAGCAGGGTCTGCAGGGCGACTTCGGGTTCGTGGCGGGCGAGGACCTCGTCGGCGGGGATCTGGCGCAGGTGCTCCAGGGCGCGGTAGCGGGATTTCACGACGGCGCGGTAGATCTCGGAGCGGGCGAGGATGTCCCCGGTGGCGGGGGAGTCGAGCCAGGACTGCAGGACGGCCGCGGGATCGGGGTGCTTGGCGAGTTCGCCGTCGTCCAGCAACCGCACCACACCGTCGGCTTGGTCTTCGGGTGCCGGGACGGCGGTCGCCGTGGCCAGGAACCAGGCGGGGTGCACGCCCTGTCGGACGCGAACGGACTGCCTCTCCTTGTCGGCGTCTCGGCCGGCACACCCACGACAGCGAAGGGTTGAAGCCCGTGGCCGGAGGTCATCAAAGGAGACACGACCCCCACCGCGGCCGCCACGTCAAGCCCCAGCGCCTCCATGCGGACACAGCCTACGACTGCACTGACTTGCGGAATGGTTACGTGGCAAACGCATCGGAGTACGGATCGCCCGCAAAGGCATCGAGTCCAGCGAACGACATTTCGACTCATCGATAGCCTTCATCCTCATGATGCGCGCTTGGATCTTGCCGATGCTGCTGGTGCTCTGCGGCTCAGTCCTGGCGGCTGGGCTGATCGCCAGTGAGACACCCGGCACAGCCGCCGTCCCCTCGCTCGTCTTTGTGCTGCTCGCAGTCGTGAACTCGCCTCTGATCTTCCCAAGGTCGATCGACGCGCTGGAGGCACAGCGCCGCAGCGCGGTCGACGGCCAGCCGGTCGTCTTCTGGCGACCCGGTTGCACGTACTGCATGCGGCTACGCATCCGGCTGGGCCGCAGGGCCCGCCAGGTGCACTGGGTCGACATCTGGCGCGACCCGGCTGCAGCCGCAGCAGTGAGGGCAGCCAACGGAGGCAACGAGACCGTGCCGACCGTCATCGTGGCGGGCCGGCCGCACACCAACCCCGATCCTGCATGGGTGCGCGAGCAACTCTCGCGTCCCGCGTGATCGGGAGCGCAGCCGAGGTCAAAAGCCAAGCTCAGTGGCTGTTTCTGAGCCCCGGTTCCGAGCAGCCTGGGCGCTGCGCCGGCGGGGTGCCCAGGGGCACCGGGAGGGCCGCTTCCCCGAGCTGATCGACATTTTCCGCGAGGCCCACGTCCCGCCCGCATGGACGGGCGCGGACGCGTTCGCCCAGGAGATGCCCGGCTGTTCCGCCTCGACCGCACCAAGGGCCAGGAGCAGGCCCTGTACGTCGCGGCGGGGAAGGACACCCTGAGCCAGCAGCTGACCGGCTGGCTCGCCGACGGCGGCGTCCCGGTCCTGGGGGTCCGCGGCTTCGGCTCGCAGTCGTAGGCCGACATCGTCGACGACCGGGTCACCGCCGACCCTCGCGACGGGGTTCTCCTCGTAGTCGGCGATTTCGACTGCTCGGGCGAGGACATCGAGCGGGACTGGGTGGCACGCACGGGCTGCTGGAGCCACACCGAGCGGGTGCTGCTGAGCTACGAGCAGGTGCGCGCCTACGAGCTGCCCGCGACCGAGGGCAAGCACGACGACCCGAGGTGGCCGGCCTTCGCCCGCCGCTACGGCTTCGACCCCCGCTGCCCGGTGCGGTGGGAGGTGGAGGCGCTGGAGTCGGCCGAACTCCGGCGCCTGGTCCTCACCGCCGTCGGCCCTTACATCGACCGCGGCATCCTCGCCCGGCAGATCGGCCGAGAGGAGGAGCAACGCCGCGCCCTGGCCGCCTTCCTGGACGGCTGGGACGCGGCGGGGCGGGGGAGCACCGGCCGACTGTATCCCCTGCAGCGGGCGTTCATCGACCAGGACGCCTTCCAGCGCGGCTACTGCACCCCCGGACAGATCATGTCCGGCGAGGCCTGTGTCCGCGAGGGTCACAGCTGGAGCCGATCCGGCCCAGGAGCGCGGCCAGTTCGGCGGGCGCGGACAGGAACGGGGAGTGGCCGGTATTCAGTCGTTCGACGTGTCCGGCGCGGGCGGACATCCGCTCCTGCAACGCGGGCGGGAGCGCCTTGTCACGCTCGCAGAGCCGGCGCCCTGTACTTCGACGTCGAGTACCACCCGGACATCTTCCGGCAGCACTTCCGGGCCGCCCTCTGGCTGGAGATCGACCCGTCCCGCCTCGCCGAGGCGGGGGCGGCACTCGCCGCACACCCCGAAGTCGCGTATGCCACCGCCACGACGGGCACGGCGAACCTCTACGCCAGCATCGATGTGGCGACCGCCCAGCACTTCTACCGCTACCTCACCGAGTCGGTGGCCACCCTCCCCGGCCTCCGCCACACAGCGACCGCCCCCATACACCGCACCCTGAAGGGCCCTGGCCCCTACCTCCCGACGACGGCGTGACGACAACCAACACCCGCTGCCCCGCCCATGGCCCGTGACGCCCCGGACACCGGGGGCGGCGTGGCCCGGGCCGCCGGGGGGCGGCGCCCCCTCGACGCCGCACCCACCGGCGCCTGCCACGCGACCCGCGAACTCGTCGATGCGCTGCTGTACGCGGACGCTTCCGGTGACGTGGCCGGTGGATCTGACGCCGATGGCTGAGCACCTGCCTGGGTACCGCGCGATGTACGAGCCGTTGAACTGCGGAGTGTGGACGTGCCTCGGCTGCGGCAGGCGCTGACCGCTCTGCCGATGCCGCGGGCTGCCGACGGCCGTCTGGTCCTGGCGGTCGACGTCAGCAACTGGCTGCGCCCCGGCGCCCCGACCAGCGCGGACCGTCTGTTCTGCCATGGCTACGGCCGCAGCGGACGGTCCTCGGACCAGTTCATTCCCAGCCGGCCGTGCTCCCTCGGCCTCGCGCACTCCCTGTCCACAGGCTGATCAGAAACTCGGAAAGTCCCCTTGACCAAGCGCACATCGATCACCGGGCACGCCGGTGCTGACCACGCGTCGACGATCTCCTTCATGGTCGCGCGCGCCAGGCCGTAGCCAGGGGGTGGCGTCCCCTGGGTAAACGCAACCCTGGCTAGGGATGGGGGCACGGCCGATCGTTGAGGTCGCAGCAGGGCGACGGCGAGACCGCGGCCTTGACCGTATCTACTACAGGAGTCAGTAGTGCCTGTCCTTCCTTCCCCCGACGGGATGGCTGCCCCGGCCCAGCCCTCGGCCTCACCCCGTGTCGCGATCGTCATTGGCGGCTCGCGCGGCATCGGCCGCCAGTCCGTCGGCCGGCCGCCGACGGGTACGCCGTCGCGGTCGGCTGTGCCGGCAACCAGGACGAGGCCGAAGCCGCCGTGAACCGTCCCGCATCCCCGGCAGCTTGCTCACCGCAGGCAGCTCCCTGTAACGCCCCACTGAGAGAAGGAACAACCAGCCATGCCTTTCGCGAACTTCAAGGTCCCCGAGAAGACCCTCACCCCGAAGCAGAAGGAGGAGATCGTCACCCGCACCACCGAGCTGTACGTCGAGATCTACGGTGAGCGCGCCCGTAACAACACCATGGTGCTGGTCGAAGAGGTCGCCGACGGCGGCTGGGGCATCTCCGGCAACGTGCTGACTTCCGCCATGCTCGAGGCGGCACCGACCGACACCAGCGACACCTGATCGCACCCACCGGCCGTCATTCGGCCGGCCAGGATTGCGTCGCCCGAGGTCGGCGCGGATGCCCCGGTGGCGGTGCCGGACGTGGCCTGGCATCGCGGAGTTCGTCGACGAGGCCGGTCACCGCGGGATCGGTGGGGTGGCGGGTGAGGGCGGCGTGCGGCTCCATGGCGACCTGGTGGCGGAACTCGGCGGCGTCGGAGACCCCGTACAGCGTGGCATCAGGTCGCTGCGGCCCGAGGAAGGCCCGGCGCGCGAGATCGCGGACAGTTCCGCGGAGATGTGCCAGGACCGCAAGCGTATGGTCAGGCCACACCCCCCTTTCTTGAGCGATCGATCCAGATAAGTTACGGTGGGATCATGGCAAGGACCCGGGAGTTCGACACCGAGGCGGCGGTGAGCCGCGCCATGGAACTGTTCTGGGCGCGCGGCTACGAGGCGACCTCGGTGCGCGATCTGGCCCAGCACCTGGGGATCGGACAGGGATCCCTGTACGCCGCGTTCGGCGACAAGGACGGCCTGTACCGGGCCGCGCTGGAGCACTACCGCACCACCCTCGCGGCGGCGGCCCTGCGCAGTCTGGAGGAGGAGGCGGACGCCCGCGCGGCGATCCGTACGCTGCTGACGGAGCGGATCCGCATCGCCGTCAGGAGTGGCGGCCAGGGCTGCCTGGCCGTCAACGCCGTCTGTGAGCGACTGCCTCAGGACGCGGCGACCCGGCGCACCGTGCGCGACATGCAGGACGCGAGCCGGGAGGCGCTGACCGAGGTGCTGCGGACCGCGATGGAGCGGGGCGAGATCGCGGCGCGGCGCGACCCGCATACGCTTGCCGCGTTCCTGGTCACCTTCCTTAACGGGCTGCTGGTCTCCTCGAAGATCACACCGGACGCGTCCGCCCTCGAACCCCTCGTGGAAGTCGCGCTGACCGCTCTCGGCTGAAGGGCCCCGCGACCCCGGCGGGACGTTTTCCCTGCCCCGAATCTGTAACGGTCGCTCAAGAAAATGAAAGCCCGTCCCGGCCGCGACGACAGCGCCCCAAGCAGCGCCGACGGCCGAGCCGCCGGCCGGCCACATCGACCACTCAAGACAGGAGACACCACGTCATGATGTACGACCACACCTCAACACCCCTGCGCACCGGCCGTGCCGCCGTCAACGGAACGAGCCTGCACTACCGGACGGCCGGGGCCGGCTCCGCCGTGGTACTGCTGCACGGCGTGCCCAAGACCGGCTACCACTGGCGCCACCTCGTCCCGAAGCTGACGCCCCACCACACCGTCGTCGTGCCCGACCTGCGCGGTCTCGGCGACTCCGCCCGCCCCGCGAACGGCTACGACTCCGCGACGATGAGCGACGACATCGCCGAGCTGATGGCCGGCCTCGGACACGAGACCTACGCCGTGATCGGCGAGGACTGGGGAGCGGTGATCGGCTACCAGCTCGCCGCCCGCCACCGCGACCACGCCACCGCCCTCGTCTTCGCCGAGGCCTTGTTCCCCGGCTTCGGCTTCGAGGACCACACGGCCCTCACCCCCGAGAACGTCTCCACTGGCATGCACCTGTGGCACCTGGGCTTCTACTTCCAGCCCGATGTCCCCGAGATGCTGATCGCCGGGCACGAACGCGAACTGATCACCTACATGATCAAGAACGAGCGCAGCCACCCCGACACCGCCACCCCCGACGCGATCGAGGAGTACGTGCGCTGCTACTCCATGCCCGGCGGCATCCGCGCCATGCTCGCCGTCTACCGGGCCATGCTCACCGACGCCAGGCAGAACCGGGAGGCCGCCCGGAAGAAGCTGGACATCCCGGTCCTGGCGCTCGGCGGCTCCGCCTTCATCGGCGCACGCAACGAGTCCCAGGCACGGCTCGTGGCCCACCACGTCACCGGACACGTCCTCGACGCGGGCCACGACCTCGCGGAGGAAGTACCCGACGAGATGACCGACGTCGTCCTGCCGTTCCTGGCAGCGCACCGGTAGCCGACGCCCATCACCGGGCCGAAGCTGGTGGAGGGCAGGCCGCGGGTACCGGACCGGCAGGCCTTGTGCGGGATGCCGCTCGTGTCTGCACACCGGCATCCAGTGGAAGTCCCTGCCCCAGGAGCTCGGCTCCGGCTCGGGGATGGTGTGCACGATGTCGCGTCTTCGCAGGTAGGCACGGAGTCGATGTCGCCGGCCGCGTCGGCGTGGGCTCGGATGTGCCGCAGGGCCCGGGTGAAGCCTCCGTCGAGGGTGTAGCGGCGGAAGCGGGTGTGCAGCGTGTGCCACGACTGCAGCGCCCAGCCCCGGCAACACGCCCGGGCGCGGGGTACAGCGGTCGGCCAGATACAGGCGCACCGCCCGCTTTCCTGACCCCAAGCACCGGCCCGGGGCTGCCGCACCGAGTCCCCCGCCACGGGGCGGGAGGGCGCACCGCTCCATGGCCCCGGCCCGCGCCTCGCCGTCATCTCGGCCGCGTGTGCGGCCGACGGGTGCGGGCAAGGCCGGGCGTCATGCCCTGTCGACGTGGCCGTACACGCGATCGAAGCGCAGGCACGCCAGGTCCTGGCGGCGGATCATCCAGCTGACGACGCGCGAGTCCAGCTCGCGGACCTGCTCACCGCAACGCCAGGTGGCCAGCAGGACCCAGTCGCCGGTGTCCGTCGCGGCGTCGCCGGTCTCCGACTCGTCGTCCCTGGCGAGGAGAAGAGGGTCGTCGTTGAGGACAACAGGGTGGGCGCCGAGTGCGAACGTCCAGGTCGGCCAGGAGCCCCCCACGTGCGTCCAGGCGCTCTCCAACTCCTCGGCGAGTTCGTACTCCTCGTCGTCGGGGGCGTCCCACCTGGCCTCCGCGAAGCTCTCCGGCATCGGCGGGGACAAGTGGTGCCACATCGTGCGCATGTCCTGCGGCTCGAACGGCCCGTACCCGGTCTCCACACGCCGGACAACCGCCGGTGTCCCGGCGGGGACATGGCACACCGCGTCACGCATCGGGCCGTGCAGGCCCAGCTCCAGGTCGGCGAAGAACAGCAGGTGGCCCGCTGACGACAGGGGGAGGCCGGTGGCGCCCTGGGGTAGCAGCGCGCAGTCGACGCGGGCGATCAGGGGGTGGCATGGATCCGGGGCGCCTTCCGGCAGTACCGGATCACCGCCCATCCGCGCCACGAGCGGCCCGTCACCGCCCTGTGTGAAGAACGTGCCCGGCACAGCGGCCCGTATCCACTGCTCGACCTCCTCCGCCGGCAGCCCACGGGACGCCGCCTCAGCGCGGAAGCGATGCACTCTGCCGGTATTCCAGTCATCGATCACAGCCACACCCTAGCCAGGAGGGACAACACCGCGGGGGCCGCAGCGGCGGCAGCGGTTCACCGCGGCCAGGGCAACCGACCTGGCCCGGCGTCCTGAGCCCGCAAGGTCGGCCGACAGCCAGACCCGCCACTGTGTCGGCAAGTCGAACGCGAGGCCCTCGTCGGGTCCCAGAAAGTAGACGGAATCACTGAAGACGCCGCCGCCGAACGCCGCCTACAGCTGCAGCAGCCAGGCAGCATCCGCAGACATCGACCGCGCGTTTTCGGATCCTTGACCCCTGCCTCGCTCTCCGCGATGCTGTGTTGCGGAACACGAGATGTATACCGCAATGCGCAACAACGCAACAACAGAACAACAACACGCAACACCTCACATCCCTGTCATCCGAGGAGTGGCCATGACTCAGCAGGTCCGTGCTGTCGTCGCGCGGGGCAAGGGTGCCCCCGTCAGTCTGGAAACGATCGTGGTGCCCGACCCCGGCCCGGGTGAGGCGTTGGTCAAGATCGAGGCATGCGGCGTCTGCCACACTGATCTGCACTATCGCGAGGGCGGCATCAACGACGACTTTCCCTTCCTTCTGGGACATGAGGCGGCGGGTGTGGTGGAAGCGGTCGGCGAGGGCGTCACGGACGTGGCGCCCGGTGACTTCGTGATCCTGAACTGGCGGGCGGTCTGCGGCCAGTGCCGTGCGTGTCTGCGCGGGCGGCCCTGGTACTGCTTCAGTACGCACAACGCGAAGCGGAAGATGACCTTGACCGACGGTACCGAGCTCTCGCCGGCTCTGGGTATCGGCGCCTTCGCTGAGAAGACGCTGGTGGCGGCCGGTCAGTGCACCAAGGTGGACCGGGCCGCGTCGGCGGCCGCCGCCGGACTGCTGGGGTGCGGGGTGATGGCGGGCATCGGCGCGGCCATCAATACGGGCAACGTCGGGCGCGGTGACACCGTCGCCGTGATCGGCTGCGGAGGCGTGGGGGACGCGGCGATCATGGGATCGAGCCTGGCGGGCGCGGCGAAGATCATCGCCGTGGACATCGACGACCGCAAGCTGGCCACCGCGAAGAAGCTCGGCGCGACCCACACGGTCAACTCCAAGGAGGTCGACGCGGTCGACGCGGTGCGCGAGCTGACCGGGGGGTTCGGTGCGGACGTGGTCATCGAGGCGGTGGGCCGTCCGGAGACGTACCGGCAGGCCTTCTACGCGCGCGATCTCGCCGGGACGGTGGTACTGGTCGGCGTGCCGACCCCGGAGATGAAGCTGGAGCTGCCGCTGCTGGACGTCTTCGGCCGGGGCGGGGCGCTCAAGTCGTCCTGGTACGGGGACTGCCTGCCCTCCCGTGACTTCCCGATGCTCGTCGACCTCTACCTCCAGGGTCGCCTCGACCTGGACGCCTTCGTCACCGAGACCATCGCGCTGGACGAGGTCGAGAAGGCGTTCGAGCGCATGCACCACGGCGACGTCCTGCGCTCGGTGGTGGTCTTGTGATGGCGGGCGCCCGCATCGAACGTCTCATCACTTCGGGGAAGTTCTCACTGGACGGCGGCACCTGGGACGTCGACAACAATGTGTGGATCGTGGGGGACGACGAGGAGGCGGTGGTCATCGACGCCGCGCACGACGCCGGCGCCATCGCCCGGGCCCTCGACGGACGCACCCTGCGCGCGATCGTGTGCACCCACGCGCACAACGACCACATCGGTGCCGCGCCCGACCTCGCCACCTGGACCGGCGCCCCGATCCTGCTGCACGCCGACGATCTGCCGCTGTGGAAGCAGACTCAGCCCGAACGGGCGCCCGACGGCGCCCTGACCGACGGGCAGCGCATCACGGTCGCGGGCGCGGAGCTGACCGTGCTGCACACCCCGGGCCATGCCCCCGGAGCCGTCTGCCTCCACGCCCCCGGCCTCTCCGCGCTCTTCAGCGGCGACACCCTGTTCGCCGGCGGGCCCGGGGCGACGGGTAGGTCGTACAGCGACTTCCCCACCATCATCGCCTCGATCAGCGAACGACTCCTCTCCCTGCCGGGCGACACCGTCGTGCACACCGGCCACGGAGAGAACACCACCATCGGTGCCGAGGCGCCGCACCTCCAGGAGTGGATCGACCGCGGCTTCTGACCACCCGGTCACGGCCCCGCCCCGTACGGTCCCGCCCCGTGACGGCCCCGCCCCGTGACGGCCCTGCCTCCATGGCGGCCCGCCCCCGTCACGGCCCTGCCCCGGTGACGTACCGCGTGACGGCATCGGGGCAGTGCCGTCGCCGCACCTGTGCCGACCTGTGTTCCGCCTGCTCACCAGCGCTTTCGAAGCCGGTTCCGGCGTGTCCGGAAGACCGCCGTCGGCCCCCGCGCACCCCTGTCTCTGGATGCCTTGACAACCGTTCCGGGGGGCCCTCAGACTGACGTTGCGTTCACCGCAATTCGTTTCGCTATACGCACCCGAGGTGTCATGATGATTCCCGCGTGCCCTCTCGCGGATCTGCCGCGAGGCGAGGCCCACCGGCTCGACATCGATCCGCCGGTGTCGGTGTTTCACACCGACGACGGCGAACTCTTCGCCATCGACGACACCTGCACCCACCAGGACGCCTCGCTCGCCGATGGCTGGCTGGAGGGCTGCGAGGTGGAATGCCCCTTGCACGCCTCGAAGTTCGACCTGAGGACCGGAGCCGTGGACGCACCGCCGGCCAAGCTTCCGGTCCGCACCCACGAGGTCGTCGTCGAGAACGGCATGGTCTACGTGCGGCTGTCCACGGAGGCGCCCAACCTGCCGCCGTGCATCGCCTCCCGGCTGGCCGGAGGCCCCGCGTGAGGACCGTGGCCGTGGTCGGCGCCTCGCTGGCCGGCCTGTCGGCCGCGCGGTCGCTGCGGAACCGGGGATACGACGGCCGGCTGGTCGTCATCGGCGACGAGGTCCACCGCCCCTATGACAGGCCGCCGTTGTCCAAGGAGTTCCTGGCCGGTGCCATCGGCGAAGCGGATCTCGCACTGGAGAGGGACGACGAGGAACTCGGGGCGGAGTGGGTGCTCGGCGTCCGTGCCACCGGACTCGACCGCACCGAGCGGGCGATACGGCTCGCCGACGGCCGCGAGGTGCGCGCCGACGGAGTGGTCATCGCGACCGGTGCGGCCGCCCGTACGCTGCCCGGCACCGAGGGCCTCGCCGGAGTCCACGTGCTGCGCACCTTGGACGACGCCCGGGCACTGCGGGACGAACTGGCGCGCGGCGGGCGGCTGGTGGTGATCGGCGGTGGATTCGTCGGCGCCGAGGTCGCCTCCACGGCCCGTGCCCTCGGCCTCGACGTGACCGTGGTCGAGGCGGCGCCGACACCGCTGGCCGGACCGCTCGGCGAGGCCATGGGCAGGGTCCTCTCCGGCCTCCACGCGGACCACGGAGTGCGGCTGCTGTGCGGGGTGGGGGTCAAGGGGGTGGGCGGGGAGCGCCGGGTGGATTCCGTACTGCTGGAGGACGGCCGCGGCGTGCCCGCCGACAGCGTCGTGGTCGGCGTGGGCGCGAAGCCCTGTGTCGACTGGCTTCAGGGGTCGGGCGTCGCGCTCGACAACGGCGTGAAGTGCGGCGCCGACGGCCGCACCAGTCTTGCCGGGGTGGTCGCCGTCGGGGACTGCGCCAACTGGTACGACCCGCGCGCCGGAATCCACCGCCGTGTCGAGCACTGGACGGGCGCGCTGGAGCGCCCCGACGCCGCCGTGGCCACGCTGCTCGCCCACGGGGCGACGGTGCCGGGCACACCCCGGCCTCCGTACTTCTGGTCCGATCAGTACGGCGTGAAGATCCAGTTCGCCGGACACACCGCCGGGTCCGACAGTGTGACGGTCGAGGAAGGCGCCACCGAGGACCGCAGCTTCCTGGCCGTCTACCGGAGGGCCGGCAGGCCGGTCGCCGTGCTCGGGATGAACCAGCCGAGGCTGTTCACCCGCTGGCGCAAGCAGCTGGCCTCCGAAGCGTCCTGACGGAGCGTTGGCGACAGCTCGCGGCGATTGCTCCGACCTTCCACCGCATGTGTCCCGTGGCCGCCGACCGCACGGTCGTGGAACGCGACTGGCTCCGCCACCCGCACATCACCGACTCGACAGCCGCGGCAGCGCGGAAAGAGGGACCCGTGGCCCGCGCGGGCGCACGCGGGCCGCTCGGCGAACCTACCGGTGCGCTCAGCCCAGGTACCCCATGCGGTGGCTGATCTCCTCCGCGCCCTTGACCAGCGCCGGAGCCAGCTCGTGCATGCGCTCCTCGGTGAACCGGTACGAGGGCCCGGAGGCGCTGATCGAGGCGATGACCTGGCCTTCCCGGTCGCGGATCGGTGCCGCCATGGCGTGCAGTCCGATCTCCAGCTCCTCCAGCGTCCAGGAGTAGCCGCGCTTCCGGGCCTCGACGAGGTTCTTCTCCAACTTCGTCCTGGAGGAAATCGTGCGAGGTGTCACCTTCTTCAGGCCGGCCTCCGCCACCAGTGCGGCGCGTTCATGGGCGGGCAGGTGGGCCAGCAGGATCTTGCCGCTGGAGGTGGCGTGCAGCGGGGTCAGCTGGCCGACCCAGTTGTGCGCCGTGACGGCTCCCGGGCCGCGCACCTGGTAGAGGTTGATCGCATAGTGCTCCTGCATCACCGCGATGTTGACCGTCTCGCCGATTTCCTCGGCCAGACGCTCGCACACCGGGCGGCCCTGCTGGGTGATGTCGATGCGTCCCGTGACCGCGCCCGCCAGGCGTACGATGCCGAAACTGAGCCGGTACTTGCCGCGTTCTCCCGACTGCTCCACCAGGTTGCGCGCCTCAAGGGCGCCGAGCAGACGGAACGCTGTGGACTTGTGCACACCGATCTCGGCGGCGACTTCGCTGACGCCCGCCTCGCCGCGCTGAGCCAGGATCTCGAGGACGCTGATGGCCCGGTCGACGGACTGCACCCCGCCGGTCTGGGGGCCTGTCGTTTCGATATCTGGGCTGTAGTTGCTCATGACGAAACTATACGCGGAGTAAACAACGTCCAGGTCGCCGGGGCGACATCTCGCCGAAGTTGCGTTCACCGCAACCTGGTGCGTATGACGCTACCCGTACTAGCATGCCTCGCGTATCGACAGCGCGAGCGAGACGAGGCACCATGGCTCCTCTGCATTACGACTTCGTCATCGTCGGCGGCGGATCAGCCGGCAGCGCACTGGCGAACCGACTCTCCGCCGACTCCGGAAACCGGGTGCTGGTGCTGGAGGCGGGTCGCTCCGACTACCCGTGGGACGTGTTCATCCACATGCCCGCGGCGCTGACCTACCCGATCGGCAGCCGCTTCTACGACTGGAAGTACGAGTCCGAGCCCGAGCCGCACATGGGTGGCCGACGCGTCTATCACGCCCGCGGCAAGGTGCTGGGTGGTTCCAGCAGCATCAACGGCATGATCTTCCAACGCGGCAACCCCATGGACTACGAGCGCTGGGCCGCCGACCCCGGCATGGAGACCTGGGACTACGCACACTGCCTGCCGTACTTCCGGCGGATGGAGAACTGCCTCGCGGCCGACCCCGACGACGAGTTCCGCGGCCATGACGGCCCCCTCGTCCTCGAGCGCGGCCCTGCGACGAACCCCCTCTTCACCGCCTTTCTCACGTCCGTCGAGGAGGCGGGTTGCGCCCGCACCGACGACGTCAACGGCTACCGGCAGGAGGGCTTTGCACCCTTTGACCGTAATGTCCACAGAGGGCGCCGTCTGTCGGCTTCCAAGGCCTACCTCAAGCCCGTACGGAAGCGGCCCAACCTCACCGTCAAGACCCGCGCCTTCGTCAGTCGCGTGCTCTTCGAGGGCAAACGGGCCGTCGGCGTCGAGTACCGGCACGGGCGCGGCGCGCCGCAGCAGATCCGGGCGCGGGAGGTCATCCTGTGCGGCGGCGCGATCAACTCGCCGCAGCTCCTTCAGCTCTCCGGCGTCGGGAACGCCGCCGAGTTGTCGGCCCTGGGTATCGACATCGTCCACGACCTGCCGGGCGTCGGCGAGAACCTGCAGGACCACCTGGAGGTGTACGTCCAGTACGCCTGCAAGCAGCCCGTGTCCATGCAGCCGTACATGGCGAAGTGGCGCGCCCCCTTCATCGGGCTCCAGTGGCTCTTCCGCACGGGGCCCGCGGCCACCAACCACTTCGAGGCGGGCGGGTTCGCCCGCAGCAACGAGGACGTGGACTACCCCAACCTGATGTTCCACTTCCTGCCCGTCGCGGTCCGCTATGACGGCTCCTCGCCGGCCGGCGGCCACGGATACCAGGTGCACGTGGGGCCCATGTACTCGGACGCCGTCGGCTCGGTGAAGATCAAGAGCAAGGACCCGCGGGAACACCCCGCGCTGCGCTTCAACTACCTCTCCACCGAGCAGGACCGCCGCGAATGGGTCGAGGCCATCCGGTTCACCCGCCGGCTCCTCAACCAGCCCGCCCTCGCCCCCTACAACGGTGGCGAGATCTCGCCCGGCCCTTCCGTCGAGACCGACGAGGAGATCCTGGCCTGGGTGGCCAAGGAGGGGGAGACCGCTCTGCACCCCTCGTGCACCTGCAAGATGGGCACCGACGAGATGTCCGTCGTCGATCCCCTGAGCATGAAGGTGCACGGGCTGGAAGGGCTGCGCGTGGTGGATGCCTCGGTAATGCCGTACGTCACCAACGGCAACATCTACGCGCCGGTGATGATGATCGCCGAGAAGGCGGCCGACCTGATCCTCGGCAAGGATCCGCTGCCGCCCTCCAGGGCCGCGTACTACCGGCACCGCGACGCCCAGAAGCAGGCCGGGTAGGCCTTGGGCGCCGAGGTCCTGCGGGGGCTGCTGGGCCGCGTCCGCTACGAGGTGCTGCCGGCGAAGTCGACCGCGGAGAAAGTCCTCGCCCATGTCCCGCGCGACATCACGGTCACGGTCACGGCGTCGCCGGTCAGAGGCCTGGAGCCGACGCTCGGCCTCACCGAGCGGCTCGCGGCGCACGGCTACCGTGTCGTCCCGCACGTGCCGGCCCGGCTCTTGCGGGACGACGCGCACCTGAAGGACGTCGTCGACCGGCTGCGTGCGGCGGGAGTCGACGACGTCTTCGTTCCGGCGGGCGACGCGGACCCGCCGGCCGGAGCCTACGCCGGGGCGCTGCCGGTGCTGCGCCGGCTGAGCGAGCTGGGCAGCCCCTTCGCGGACACCGGGATCACCGGCTATCCGGAGAGCCATCCGATCCTTCATGACGACATCACCGTCCAGGCGATGTGGGACAAGCGGAAACACGCCACATACATCGTGAGCAACCTGTGCTTCGATCCGCGCGTACTCGGCGACTGGGTTGCCCGGATACGACGCCGTGGCGTGGTGTTGCCCGTGTACCTGGGGGTCGCCGGGCCGGTGCACCGGGCGAAGCTGCTGTCCATGGCGGCGAAGATCGGGGTGGGGGAGTCGACACGCTTCCTCACCAGGCACGCCTCCTGGTTCCTGCGGTTCGCCACGCCCGGGGGATACGCGCCGGAGAAGTTCCTCGGCCGCACGGCGGAGGTGCTCGGCGGGCCGTCGGCGGGGGTGGCGGGCCTGCACGTGTTCACGTTCGGCCAGATCGCGGAGACCGAGCGGTGGCGCCGGGCGCTGCTCGATCGGCTCGGCTGAGCTCGCGGCGCCGTATACGAACGCCGGGCGGAGCCGGAATCCAGCGACTCCGGCTCCGCCCGATCGACACGTGTCCCTCAGCGGAAGACCACCGTGCGGTTGCCGTCCACCATGACACGGCTCTCGGTGTGCCACTTCACCGCATGGGCCAGTACCCGCGCCTCCACGTCGCGACCCACCGTGACCAGGTCGTCGGGGTCGAGGGAGTGGTCCACCCGGACCACGTCCTGCTCGATGATCTGCCCCTCGTCCAGGTCCGGCGTCACATAGTGCGCCGTCGCGCCGACCAGCTTCACCCCGCGCTCGTGGGCCTGCTGGTAGGGCTTCGCGCCCTTGAAGCTCGGCAGGAAGGAGTGGTGGATGTTGATGGCGCGGCCCTCCAGCTCCTTGCACAGGTCGTCGGAGAGGACCTGCATGTAGCGGGCCAGGACCACGAGGTCGACGTTCAGCTCCCGCACCAGCTCCAGCAGGCGCGCCTCGGCCTCGGGCTTGCTGTCCCGGGTCACCGGGATGTGGTGGAAGGGGATGCCGTAGGTGCCCGCCAGCGCCTCGAAGTCCCGGTGGTTGGAGACGATGGCCGGGATCTCGATGTTGAGGGCGCCGGTGCGGCAGCGGAAGAGCAGGTCGTTCAGGCAGTGGCCGAACCGGGACACCATGACGAGTGTCCGGGCGGGGGTCGAGGCGTCCCGGAGGGTCCAGGTGAGCCCGTGGGCCTCGGCGACGGGGCCGAATCGGTAACGCAGATTTTCCAGGTCGACGTCCGGATCGGAAACGTCGAAGTGGACTCTCATGAAGAAACGGGCCTTCAGCCGATCGTCGAACTGCTGGCTCTCGAGGATGTTTCCGGAGTTGCGGACGAGAAAGCCGCTCACGGCATGGACCAGTCCGGCGGTGTCCGGACACGACAGAGTGAGGACGTACTCGCGGCCGGGACGCGGGCTAGGGGACATGGAGGAACTCCCTTGGTGCGTATCACACAACGCGATGAGTGATACGCAACATCGTTGGTCCCGTGCGTCCCGCGGTCAAGGGTGACGGGGGAACTGTCCCGATGGCGAAACCGGGGTGTGCCGACCTCTTGACGTCTGTCCGGCCATTCGGTCAGGGTGTTCCACCACAAGCAATTCAATGCACAATGCGCAACGAATTTCGTTCGAAGGGCTCCGCGCGTGGCAGATCTGTATGTGGACGGAGACTGGCGCGATCCGGTGGCCGGTGGCCATCGGGAGATCCGTTGTCCAGCGGACGGCACGATTGTCGCGACGGTATCGGAAGGTACGCGTCCCGACGCCGAGGCGGCGATCGCCGCGGCCCGGGGCGCCTTCGACGAAGGTCCCTGGCCGCACACCCCCGAGCGGGAGCGCGGCGCACTGCTGCTGCGCACCGCCGACATCCTCGAACGCGAGGCCAAGGAGTTCGCCCGCGCCGAGTCGTTGGACACCGGCAAGCGCCTGGTCGAGAGCGAGTACGACATCGCCGACGTGGTTTCCTGCTTCCGCTACTACGGCGGTATCGCCGGCACCGACGCCGGCCGGGTGGTCGACACCGGCCGCGACGACGCGGTCAGCCGGGTCACCTATGAGCCCGTCGGCGTCTGCGGACTGATCACCCCCTGGAACTACCCGCTGCTCCAGGCGTCGTGGAAGGTCGCCCCGGCGCTGCTCGCGGGCAACACCGTCGTGCTCAAGCCCAGCGAACTCACGCCCTCCACCTCCATCCTGCTGATGCGGGCGCTGGAGGAGGCAGGGCTCCCGCCCGGTGCCGCCAACCTGGTCCTGGGCGCGGGCGCCGAGGTGGGCGCGCCGCTGGCCGAGGACCCGGCCGTCGACATGGTGTCGTTCACCGGAGGCCTGGAGACGGGGCGGCGGATCATGGCCACCGCCGCCGCGACGGTGAAGAAGGTCGCGCTGGAACTCGGCGGCAAGAACCCGAACGTCGTCTTCGCCGACGCCGACTTCGAGGCCGCCGTGGACTTCGCGCTCACCGCCGTCTTCCTGCACTCCGGGCAGGTCTGCTCGGCGGGCGCCCGCCTGATCGTCGAGGACTGTCTGCACGACGCCTTCGTCGACGAGGTCGTACGCCGCGCCCGGCTCATCAGGCTCGGCGGCCCCTTCGATCCCGAGGCCGAGACCGGGGCGCTGATATCCGCGCAGCACCGGGAGAAGGTCGAGGCGTACGTCGCCGCCGGACTCGCCGAGGGTGCCGTCATGCGCTGCGGTGGCGCGCGTCCGGACGATCCCGCGCTGGCAGGCGGCTTCTACTACCCGCCCACCGTCCTCGACGAGTGCCGGCAGGACATGCGCGTGGTGCACGAGGAGTCCTTCGGCCCCGTGCTCACCGTCGAGCGCTTCCAGGACGAGGGCGACGCCGTTCGCATCGCCAACGACACGGAATACGGCCTCGCCGGCGCCGTCTGGACACAGGACGCCGGCAAGGCCCAGCGGGTCGCGCGCGGACTCCGTCACGGCACGGTGTGGATCAACGACTACCACCCCTACGTGCCGCAGGCGGAGTGGGGTGGCTTCGGGCGCTCGGGCGTGGGCCGTGAGCTGGGGCCGACCGGCCTCGACGAGTACCGAGAGCCCAAGCACATCTGGCAGAACATCCAACCCCGGCCGCAAAACTGGTTCCGCGGCTGAACGCCGAAGAGAGGTCGAACGTGACCACAGCGCAGACCGAGGTGTCGCAGCGGCGCGGCACGTCCCCGAACCCCAAGGACCCCACCCCGGTCATCTCCGTGCGCCGGCTGTGGAAGGTGTTCGGGCCGAAGGCCGACCGGGTGCCGGAGTCAGAGGAACTGTGTGGGCTGACCCGCCGCGAACTCATGGACCGCACCGGCTGCACCGCGGCCGTGCGCGAGGTTGATTTCGAGGTGTCCCCCGGCGAGGTCTTCGTCGTCATGGGCCTGTCCGGCTCCGGCAAGTCCACCCTGGTGCGATGTCTGACCCGGCTGATCGAACCCACCTCCGGTGAGATCGTCTTCGAGGGCGAGGACATCCGCGGCGCCGACCCCAGGCGCCTGCGCGAACTGCGGCGCAGCAAGTTCTCCATGGTCTTCCAGCACTTCGGCCTGCTGCCGCACCGCAGGGTGGTCGACAACGTGGCGTTCGGCCTGGAGATCCGGGGCATGGGCAAGGCCGAGCGCATGAAGCGCGCTCGGGAGGTCGTCGAGCTCGTGGGTCTGGCCGGATACGAGAACTCCTACCCCGACCAGCTCTCCGGCGGCATGCAGCAGCGCGTCGGCCTCGCGCGCGCCCTCGCCGGCGATCCGGGCGTCCTCTTCTTCGACGAGCCGTTCTCCGCGCTCGACCCGCTGATCCGCCGCGACATGCAGAGCGAGGTCATCCGCCTCCACCACGAGGTCGGCAAGACCATGGTGTTCATCACCCACGACCTCTCCGAGGCCCTCAAGCTGGGCGACCGCATCCTGATCATGCGCGACGGCAAGATGGTCCAGTGCGGCACCGGCGACGAACTCGTCGGCGCCCCTGCCGACGACTACGTACGGGACTTCGTCAAGGACGTGCCGCGCGGCGACGTACTGACCCTGCGCTGGATCATGCGCCCCGTGGAACCCGACGACGAACTCGACGGCCCCGAGCTGGGCCCGGACGTCGTCGTCCGCGAGGCCACCCGCGCGGTGCTCGCGGCCGAGAAGCCGGTCAAGGTCGTCCAGGACGGCACGCTGCTCGGCATCGTCGGCGACGAGGAGATCCTCGCCGTGGTCGCCGGACAGGAAGGCGGTGCGTGATGGCCGTCGTCGCCAAGACGACCGCGCCGGTGGCGAGCGTACGCGGGAAGGTCAGCCGCCCCGTGGTGGTGGCCGCGATCCTTTTCGCCTGGCTGGTGCTCTTCGCCGTGCTGCGGGGCCGGCAGACTCTGTCGCTCGCGGCGGCCGACCTGACCGGTCTGCACCGCTGGCTGAACGAGGTCAACGACACCGTCGGCGCGGGCCGCGACTCCAACCCGCTCTTCCTCTATTTCTTCAACGAGATCCGCCTGGCCATCGACACCCTGGTGACCTTTGTCCAGTCGCTGATCTCCCAGCCCACCGGCGGCCGTCCGGTCCCGCAGGTCGGCTGGCTCGGCGTGGTGGCGCTCACCGGCTACGTCTCCTGGGCCGTGGGCAACTGGCGGGTCGCCCTGCTGGCCGTGGCGGGCTTCACCTTCTTCGGGCTCCAGGGTCTGTGGCAGGAGAGCATGGACACCCTGGCGCTGACCCTGTCGGCGGTCCTCGTGGCGCTGCTCATCGGCATCCCCCTCGGCGTGTGGGCCGGACTGTCCGACCGGTTCAACCGGATCATGACGCCCTTTCTGGACTTCATGCAGACGATGCCGACCTTCGTCTACCTCGCTCCGCTGACCCTGATCTTCCTCATCGGAGGGGCCTCCGCGGTGATCACCACGGTGATCTACGCGGCACCGCCCGCCATCCGCATCACCGCGCACGCCATCCGCTCCGTGCCGCGGACCACCGTCGAGGCAGCGGAGTCGCTCGGCACCACGCGATCCCAGGAACTGGTGAAGGTGCTGTTGCCGATGTCCAAACGCACGGTGGTCATGGGCGTCAACCAGACCATCATGGCCGCCCTGGCCATGGTGACCATCGCCGCCCTGATCGACGCCCCCGGCCTCGGCAAGACCGTCGTCCAGGCCCTGCAGTCACTCGACGTCGGCACCGCCTTCAACGCCGGCCTCGCCATCGTCGTCATGGCCATCGTGCTCGACCGGGTCACCACGGCGGCCGCCGCGCGCACCGAGACGGCCCGCAGCGCGGGAGGGCGCCTCCGCACGTGGCGCCGGCCACTGCTGGCGGCCGGCGGGATCGTGACCGCCGTCCTGGTCTACCTGTCCCACAGCTACGTGTGGGCGGCCGAGTTCCCCGGTGACGGCAGCGCCGGCCGTCACATAGCGCGTGCGGCCGACACCGTGACCACCTGGCTTCAGGATCATCTCTCCGGGGTGACCAACGCCCTCCGGGACGCCCTTACCAACGGCCTGCTCAACCCGTTCCAGACGTTGCTCACCGACTCGCCGTGGTGGCTGGTCGGCATCACGCTGGCCGCGCTCGGAGCGGTGCTCGGCGGATGGCGTGCCGGGGTGACCGCCGGCGTGTGCGTCGGGCTGCTCGTCGGCACGGGGCTGTGGTCGGACGGCATGACGACGCTGGCGTCGACCGCGGTGGCCACCGTTCTGGTGATGCTGCTCGGCGTCGTCTTCGGCGTGTGGATGGGGCGCAGCCCGCTGGCGGACCGGCTGGTGCGGCCCACCCTGGATGCCGCACAGGTCATGCCGCCGTTCGTCTATCTCGTCCCGTTCCTGGCCCTCTTCGGCGCCACACGGTTCACCGCGATCGTGGCGGCCGTCGTCTACGCGGCGCCCGTCGCCATCAAGATCATCGCGGACGGGGTGCGGAACGTGCCCGAGACCACCGTGGAGGCGGCCACCTCCGCCGGGTGCAACACCTGGCAGATCATCACCAAGGTTCAACTGCCGATGGCACGCGGCGCGCTGACCCTCGCGATCAACCAGGGACTGATCTACGTGCTGTCGATGGTGGTCGTGGGCGGCCTGGTGGGCGCGGGCGCGCTCGGCTATGACGTCGTGGCCGGTTTCTCGCAGGGAGAGCTGTACGGAAAGGGTCTGGCGGCGGGGCTCGCCATCGTACTGCTCGGAGTCATGTTCGACCGGATCACTCAGGCTGCGGCGCGACGCGCCAGGGCATAAGGAGCACGACATCATGGCAAGACACTGGCGACCGGGAGCGGTCGGCCTGACCGTCCTCGGCCTGACACTCATCACGGCGTGCGGGGGAGCGAAGGTCGGCGACAACTCCTCCTCGGGCTCGAAGGGCTCGGGCAAGTGCGGCACGTTCAACCTCGCCGTCAACCCCTGGGTGGGCTACCAGGCGGACGCGGCGGTCATCGCATACGTGGCGGAGCACGACCTCGGCTGTACGGTCAACAAGAAGGACCTGAAGGAAGAGATCGCCTGGCAGGGCTTCGGGACCGGCGAGGTCGACGCCGTCCTGGAGAACTGGGGACACGACGATCTGAAGAAGAAGTACATCGCCCAGCAGAAGACCGCCGTCGATGCGGGGAAGACGGGCAACAAGGGCATCATCGGCTGGTACGTGCCGCCGTGGCTGGCCAAGGCGCACCCGGACATCACCGACTGGAAGAACCTCAACAAGTACGCGTCGAAGTTCAGGACCTCCGAGTCGGGCGGCAAGGGCCAGTTGCTCGACGGCGACCCGTCGTACGTCACCAACGACGCGGCGCTGGTGAAGAACCTGCAGCTGGACTACAAGGTGGTGTACGCGGGCAGCGAGACGGCGCTCATCCAGGCATTCCGAACCGCCGAGAAGAACAGGCAATGGGTGATCGGCTACTTCTACGAACCCCAGTGGTTCATGTCCGAGGTACCGCTGGTCAAGGTCAAGCTGCCCGCCTACACGACGGGCTGCGACGCCGACGCGGCCAAGGTGGACTGCGACTACCCGGTCTACGACCTGGACAAGATCGTCAGCGCGAAGTTCGCCACGTCGGGGAGCCCGGCGTACCGCCTGGTGAAGAAGTTCAACTGGACCAACGACGACCAGAACACCGTGGCCAAGTACATCGCGGTGGACAAGATGTCGGACGAGGCGGCGGCGGAGAAGTGGGTCGAAGCGAACCGTGACAAGGTCGACGCCTGGCTGAAGTAGCACGGGCCGGCGACGGCCGGCCGAGGACGCCCGGCGGGCGGTGTGCACAGGTGCGCACC
Source organism: Streptomyces sparsogenes subsp. cuspidosporus (assembly GCF_039532705.1). Lineage (NCBI taxonomy): Bacteria > Bacillati > Actinomycetota > Actinomycetes > Kitasatosporales > Streptomycetaceae > Streptomyces > Streptomyces sparsogenes. The sequence continues at coordinate 384,720 of NZ_BAAASD010000001.1, forward strand.
GCCCGCCGGGCGTCGCCTTGTTCCGGGCCGTTTTCCGCGCGTCACGGACCCCTTGACACCCTTCCTCGGCGACAGGCACATTGAGTTGCGCAACCTGAACCAAGTTGCGTGGAAAGCAACGAGAGCGGTTTGAAGTTCGGAGGTTGGGCGATGGCAGGACCCCGAGTGGTCATCATCGGAGCGGGTGTCGTGGGAGCGGCCCTCGCGGATGAGATCTCCGCACGCGGCTGGACCGAAGTGACCGTGGTCGACCAGGGCCCCCTGCCGGCCACCGGGGGATCCTCCTCGCACGCCCCGGGCCTGGTCTTCCAGACCAACCCGTCCAAGGCCATGACCGAGATGGCCCGCTACACCGTCGAGAAGTTCCGCTCCCTCGACGTCGACGGCAAGCCCTGCTTCCTCCAGGTCGGCGGCCTGGAAGTGGCGACCACGCCCGAGCGCCTCGCCGAACTCCACCGCCGTCACGGCTGGATCACCGCCTGGGGCGTCGAGGCGCGACTGCTCACCCCCGACGAGTGCGTGGAGCAGCACCCGCTCGTCGACCGTGACAAGGTCCTGGGCGGCCTCCTCATCCCCACCGACGGCCTCGCCAAGGCCGTCCTCGCCGTCGAGGCGCAGATCCGCCGGGCCACCGAACGCGGCGTGCGTTTCCTCGCCCGCCACGAAGTCCTCGACGTACGGCAGGACGAGGGCCGGGTGACCGGCGTGCTGACCGACCGGGGCGAGATCCCCGCCGACATCGTCGTGTGCTGCGCCGGCATCTGGGGGCCGAAGATCGCGCGCATGGTCGGGATGAACCTGCCGCTCACCCCACTCGCCCACCAGCTCGCCTGGACCGGCCCGATTCCCGCCCTCGCGGGCCAGGCCGAGGAAGCGGTTCGCCCGATCCTGCGCCACCAGGACGCCGACCTCTACTACCGCGACCGCTTCGACACCATCGGCATCGGCTACTACGGCCACCGCCCCATGCCCGTGTCCGCGGACGACATCCTCTCCGTGGACCAGGCCGAGCAGATGCCGTCGGTCCTGGAGTTCACCGAGGAGGACTTCGAGGACGCCTGGGCCGCGACGAGGTCACTGCTTCCGGCGACCCGCGAGGCCAAGATCGAAGAGGGCATCAACGGCCTGTTCTCCTTCACCCCCGACGGCTACCCGCTGCTCGGCGAGTCCCCGGACGTCAAGGGCTTCTGGGTCGCCGAGGCCGTGTGGGTCACCCACTCCGCGGGCGTCGGCCGGGCCGTCGCCGAGTGGCTGGTCGACGGCTACTGCTCCTCCTTCGACCTGCACGAGTGCGACGTCAACCGTTTCGAGCCGCACCAGCTCGCCCCGGAGTACGTCCTGGCCCGCGACTGCCAGAACTTCGCCGAGGTCTACGACATCCTCCACCCCCTCCAGCCGGCCGGCGAGCCACGCCCGATCCGCACCAGCCCCTTCTACGCCCGCCAGCGGGAGATGGGCGCGTTCTTCCTGGAGGCGAGCGGCTGGGAGCGCCCGCAGTGGTACGAGTCCAACGCCTCCCTGGTCGAGGGCCGCTCCATCCCGACGCCCAACGACTGGGCCGCGCGGTACTGGTCCCCGATCGTCGGCGCCGAGGCGCAGGCCACCCGTGAGACCGTCGCCCTCTACGACATGACGGCCCTCAAGCGCCTGGAGGTGAGCGGCCCGGGTGCCGCGGCCTTCCTGGAACACCTGTGCACCGGCAAGGTCGACAAGTCGGTCGGCTCGGTGACGTACACCCTGCTGCTGGACCGCGACGGCGGCATCCGCAGCGACATCACCGTCGCCAAGCTGGCCAGGGAACTCTTCCAGATCGGCGCCAACGGCAACCTCGACCTCGACTGGTTCACCCGGCACCTCCCCGCCGACGGCTCGGTCCAGGTGCGCGACATCACCTCCGGCACCTGCTGCGTCGGCCTGTGGGGCCCGCTCGCCCGCAAGGTGCTCCAGCCCCTCACGGAGAACGACTTCTCGGGCGCCGGTCTGAAGTACTTCCGCGCCCAGCGCGCCCACATCGGCAGTGTCCCGGTGACGGCGATGCGCCTGAGTTACGTCGGCGAGCTCGGCTGGGAGCTGTACACCACCGCCGACCTGGGCCAGAAGCTCTGGGACACCCTGTGGGCGGCAGCCGAACCGCTCGGCGGCGTCGTCGCGGGCCGCGGCGCCTTCAACAGTCTGCGGCTGGAGAAGGGCTATCGCTCCTTCGGCACCGACATGACCTACGAGCACGACCCCTACGAAGCCGGTGTCGGCTTCGCCGTCAAGCTCGACAAGGAGGACTTCGTCGGCAAGGCGGCGCTGGAGCGGCGCAAGGCCGACGTACGGCGCAAGCTGAGCTGCCTCACCATCGACGATCCCCGGGCCGTCGTCCTCGGCAAGGAACCGGTCTACGACGGCGACCGCGCCGTCGGCTACGTCACCAGCGCCGCCTACGGCTACACGATCGGCAAGGGCATCGCCTACGCCTGGCTCCCGGCGGAACTCGCCACCCCCGGTACCACCGTGCACATCGGCTACTTCGACCAGCGTGTCGAGGCAGTCGTCGCCGAGGAGCCCCTGTTCGACCCCACCATGTCCCGTCTCCGTGGCTAGCAGGCAGTGTCAGTCCCGAAGGAAGGAGCGCCGCCGGTGACCGCACAGCTACTCGACGGCAAGGCGACCGCGGCCGCCATCCGCCGTGAACTGGCAGAACGCGTGGCCAAGCTGACGGCCGACAGCGGCCGCCCGCCGGGCCTCGGCACCGTCCTGGTGGGCGACGACCCGGGCAGCCACGCCTACGTCGCCGGAAAACACCGCGACTGCGCGCAGATCGGCGTCGCCTCCCTCCGCCGCGAGCTGCCCGCCGACGCCACCCAGCAGCAGGTCGAGGACGTCATCGACGAACTCAACGCCGACCCGGCCTGCACCGGCTACATCGTGCAACTGCCGCTGCCACGCCCCCTGGACGCGAACGCCGTACTGGAACGCATGGACCCGGCCAAGGACGCCGACGGTCTGCACCCGGCCAACCTCGGCCGGCTGGTCCTGGGCGTCGAGGGCCCGTTGCCCTGCACTCCGCGCGGCATCGTCGAACTGCTCCGCCGGTACGAGGTGCCGCTCGCCGGAGCGCGCGTGTGCGTGGTCGGCCGGGGGATCACCGTCGGACGGCCCATCGGCCTCCTGCTCACCCGGAGGTCCGAGAACGCCACCGTCACCCTCTGCCACACCGGCACCAAGGGCCTGGCCTGGCACGTACGCGAGGCGAACATCGTCGTCGCCGCCGCCGGATCGCCCGGACTGATCACCAAGGACATGCTGCGCCCCGGCGCCGCCGTCCTGGACGTCGGCATCACCCGCACCGAGCACGGGCTGCTCGGCGACGTCCACCCGGAGGCCGCCCAGGTCGCCGGATGGCACGCGCCGATGCCCGGGGGAGTGGGGCCCATGACCCGGGCGATGCTGCTCGCCAACGTCGTCGAAGCCGCCGAGAGGAACGCGAACACCGCATGAACGCGCTGAACACCCCCCTGGCGCGACTGGACCCCGAGGTCCACGCCGCCCTCCGCGCCGAGCTGCACCGCCAGCAGTCCACCCTCGAGATGATCGCCTCCGAGAACTTCGCACCCTCCGCGGTGATGGAGGCGCAGGGCTCGGTGCTCACCAACAAGTACGCCGAGGGCTACCCCGGCCGCCGCTACTACGGCGGCTGCGAACACGTCGACGTCACCGAGCGCCTCGCCATCGAACGCGTCCGGTCCCTCTTCGGGGCGGGCTTCGCCAACGTCCAGCCGCACTCGGGCGCGCAGGCGAACACCGCCGTCTTCTTCGCCCTCCTCCAGCCCGGCGACACCGTGCTCGGTCTCGACCTCGCGCACGGCGGTCACCTCACCCACGGCATGCGCATCAACTACAGCGGCAGGATGCTCAATGTCGTGCCGTACCACGTCCGCGAGGCGGACAACCTCGTGGACATGGAGGAGGTGGAACACCTCGCCAAGGAGCACCGCCCCAAGATGATCATCGCGGGCTGGTCCGCGTACCCGAGGCAACTGGACTTCGCGGCCTTCCGCCGCATCGCCGACGAGGTCGGGGCCCTCCTCATGGTCGACATGGCCCACTTCGCGGGCCTGGTCGCGGCCGGACTGCACCCGAGCCCCGTCCCTCACGCGCACGTGGTCACCACCACGACCCACAAGACGCTCGGCGGCCCGCGCGGCGGAGTCATCCTCACCGACGACGCCGACCTCGCCAAGAAGATCAATTCGGCGGTGTTCCCCGGCATGCAGGGCGGCCCGCTGGAGCATGTCATCGCCGCGAAGGCGGTCTCCTTCAAGGTCGCGGCATCGCCCGAGTTCGCCGAACGCCAGGCCCGCACCCTCGCCGGGGCCCGCGTCCTGGCCGAGCGCCTGACCCGGCCCGACGCGGCCGCGGCCGGAGTGAAGGTGCTGACAGGAGGCACGGACGTCCACCTCGTCCTCGTCGACCTGCGTGACTCGGAACTCGACGGAAGGCGGGCCGAAGACCTGCTGCACGAGATCGGCATCACCGTCAACCGCAACGCCGTCCCCTTCGACCCACGCCCGCCCATGGTCACCTCCGGCCTGCGCATCGGCACCCCGGCGCTGGCCACCCGGGGCTTCACCGAGGAGGACTTCGCCGAAGTCGCCGACGTCATCGCGCTGGCCCTCCAGCCCGAGCCGGACGTGGCCGCGCTCCGCGCGCGCACCAGGGCACTCGCGGCCGAGCACCCGCTCTACCCTCACCTTTCGGCAGACGGAGACGTCCGATGAGCCCCAGCACCCCCGGCGCCGACCTCCCCGACCACCCCGACTGGCTCTGGCGCACGCCCGAACCCAAGCGGTCGTACGACGTGGTCATCGTGGGCGGCGGCGGACACGGGCTGGCCACCGCCCACTACCTGGCCAGGAACCACGGCATCACCAACGTCGCGGTCCTGGAGAAGGGCTGGCTCGCGGGCGGCAACATGGCCCGCAACACCACGATCATCCGCTCCAACTACCTGTGGGACGAGAGCGCCGGAATCTACGAGCACGCCCTCAAACTGTGGGAGGGGCTGGAGGAGGAGCTCGACTACCCCATCCTCTTCTCCCAGCGCGGCGTGCTGAACCTCGCCCACAGCCTCCAGGACGTCCGCGACAGTGTGCGCCGTGTCGAGGCCAACCGGCTCAACGGAGTCGACGCCCAGTGGCTGGACGCCGAGCGGGTCAAAGAGGTCTGCCCGATCGTCAACATCTCCCCCGATGTGCGCTACCCGGTCCTCGGCGGCACCTACCAGCCGCGCGCCGGCATCGCCAAGCACGACTACGTGGCCTGGGGCTTCGCCCGCTCCGCTGACGCCGCCGGCATCGACATCATCCAGAACTGCGAGGTCACCGGGTTGGACGTGGCCGGCGGCCGGGTGGTCGGCCTGCGGACCACGCGCGGCCCGATCGCGGCGGGCAAGGTGGCCCTGTGCGCGGCCGGTCACACCTCGGTGCTGGCAGCCATGGCAGGCATCGAGCTGCCGATCCAGAGCCACCCGTTGCAGGCCCTCGTCTCCGAACTCCTGGAGCCGGTCCACCCCACGGTGGTCATGTCCAACGCCGTCCACGTGTACGTCAGCCAGGCGCACAAGGGCGAGCTGGTGATGGGCGCCGGAATCGACGCGTACAACTCCTACACCCAGCGCGGCGCGTTCCACATCATCGAGGAGCAGATGTCCGCCGCGCTGGAACTCTTCCCCGCCTTCGCCCGTGCCCATGTGCTGCGCACCTGGGGAGGAATCGTGGACGTCAGCCCGGACGCCTCGCCCATCGTGGGCCTCAGTCCGGTGGCCAACCTCTATCTCAACTGCGGGTGGGGAACGGGCGGCTTCAAGGCCACCCCAGGGGTCGGCTGGGTCTACGCCCACACCATCGCCCACGACACCCCCCACCCCCTGAACGCCCCCTTCTCGCTCGACCGTTTCATCACCGGCGCGCTCGTCGACGAGCACGGCGCGGCCGCGGTGGCCCACTAGGGAGCCGAACCATGCTGCTCATCCCCTGCCCGTGGTGCGGGCCCCGCGACGAGGCCGAGTTCCACTACGGCGGCCAGGCACACGTGCCCTACCCCGAGGACCCCGCGGCCCTCACCGACGAGGAGTGGGCGCGGTACCTCTTCTTCCGCGACAACCCCAAAGGGCCGTTTGCCGAGCGGTGGAGCCACGCGGCGGGCTGCCGCAGGTGGTTCAACGCGGTGCGGAACACGGCGACCAACGAGATCCTCGCCGTCTACAGGGCGGGGGAGCCGCGTCCGGCGACCCCTGAGCCCAGGCGTGCCGGGCCGGGCTTCCCGGTCCCTTCCGGCCCACGTCCCGCCCCCACCGCCCGACCGGCCTTCGAGGGCGGGCCCGAAGAGCGGTCCCAGGGCCCGGGGGCGGGGCCCACAGCCGGGGCCGCGCCACGCGGCGGCAGCCGCACACCGGACGCGGTGGGAACCGCCGCGACGGGGGACAGGAACCAGCCGTACCGCCTCCCCACCGGCGGCCGAGTCGATCGGAACACTCCCCTCACCTTCGTCTTCGACGGTGCCGAACACCAGGGTTACCGAGGCGACACCCTCGCCTCGGCGCTCCTCGCGGCCGGGGTCATCACGGTAGCGACGAGCATCAAGCTCGGGCGCCCCCGCGGCATCTTCTCGGCCGGCGTCGAAGAACCCAACGCGGTCGTCCAGATCGAGGCCCCGTTCCCCGAGCCCATGCTCCCCGCCACGGCCGTCGAGCTCTACGACGGCCTGGTCGCGAGCAGCCTCCCCGGCCGGGGCCGCCTCGCCACCGAACCCGACCCCGCCCGCTACGACGCCGTGCACACCCACTGCGAGCTGCTGGTCGTCGGCGCGGGCCCGGCCGGCCTCGCGGCCGCGGCGGCCGCGGCGAACAGCGGCGCACGCGTCATCCTCGCCGACGACCAGCCGGAACCCGGCGGCAGCCTGCTCGGCACCGGCGAACACCTCGACTGGGTGGAGGCCACGCGCGCGCGACTCGAAGCCACCCCCGAGGTGCGTATCCTGCGCCGCACCACCGTCTTCGGCCACTACGACGACAACCACCTCCTCGCCGTCGAGCGCCGGACCAACCACCTCGGCGCCGCGGCTCCGGACCATGTCTCCCGCGAGCGGGTCTGGCGGATCCGCGCCCGGCGCGTGATCATCGCGACCGGCGCCCACGAGCGCTCGCTCGCCTTCGGCGACAACGACCGCCCGGGCGTGATGCTGGCGTCCTCGGCCCGGACGTACCTCCACCGGTACGCCGTTCTGCCCGGCCGCCACGCCGCCGTGTTCACGACCAACGACAGCGCCTACGCCGCCGCGCTCGACCTGGCGGCGGCGGGGGTGGACATCACGGCGATCGTCGACACCCGGCCCGACCCCGGGGAATGGGCCGAGCGTGCCCGGTCCGCCGGGATCGAGGTGCTGGCCGGACACGCGGTCACCGGCACGGAGGGCGGGAACCGCCTCACCGCCGTGACGGTCGCCCCGTACGGGGAGCCCACCGGCCGACGTGAGTTCGCCGTCGACCTGCTCCTGGTCTCCGGCGGCTGGAACCCGGTCGTGCACCTGTTCAGTCAGGCGGGCGGCACACTGCGCCACGACGACGAACTCGGCACATTCGTGCCCGACACCTGCCGTCAGGCGGTGGCGGTCGCGGGCAGCGCGAACGGGGCCTTCGACCTCGCCACGACCCTCGCCCAGGGCGCGGCGGCCGGCGCCCGCGCGGTCGAGGCGGAGGGCTGCACCGCCGAGGCACCCGCCCTCCCGGCCGTGGCCGCGCGGCCGCACACCCCGCCCATGCGGGTCTTCACCGTCCCCACCTCCACCGGCGCCCCCCGGTTCGTCGACCTCCAGCGCGACGTCACGGTCGACGACCTGGCGCGGGCGACCGGGGCGGGCCTGCGCTCGGTGGAGCACACCAAGCGCTACACCACCGCCGGCACCGCGAACGACCAGGGCAAGACGGCCGGTGTCCTGGCGAGCGGGGTCGTCGCCGAACTCCTCGGCCTGGACATCTCCGCGCTCGGCCTGCCCACGTTCCGGCCGCCGTACACCCCCGTCTCCTTCGCCGCCCTCGCCGGACGGGACCGCGGCGCGCTGCACGACCCGATCCGCAGGACCGCCCTGCACGACTGGCACGTCGAGCACGGCGCCCTGTTCGAGAACGTCGGCCAGTGGAAGCGGCCCTGGTACTACCCGCGGGACGGCGAGGACATGGAGACCGCCGTGTTGCGCGAGTGCCGGGCCGCCCGCGAGGGGGTCGCCCTCATGGACGCCTCCACGCTCGGCAAGATCGATGTCCAGGGCCCGGACGCGGCGCTCTTCCTCGACCGGCTCTACACCAACATGATGAGCACCCTGAAGGTCGGCATGATCCGCTACGGCGTGATGTGCCGCCCGGACGGCATGGTCTTCGACGACGGCACCGTCATCCGCCTCACGGAGGACCGCTTCCTGGCCACCACCACGACCGGCAACGCGGCCGCCGTACTGGACTGGATGGAGGAGTGGTTGCAGACCGAGTGGCCCGAACTGCGGGTCCGCTGCACCTCGGTCACCGAGCAGTGGGCCACCGTGGCCCTGGTCGGCCCGCGCTCCCGCGAGGTCCTGGCCTCGCTCGCGCCCCGACTGGCGGTGAGCAACGAGGACTTCCCCTTCATGGCGTGGCGTGAGACGAGAGTCGCCGGCATCGACGCCCGCGTGTGCCGGATCAGTTTCTCCGGCGAACTCGCCTACGAGATCAATGTGTCGCCCTGGGACGCCCTCGCCCTGTGGGAGGCCCTGTACCAGGCCGGTGCCCCCTGTGACATCACCCCCTACGGCACCGAGACCATGCACGTGCTGCGCGCCGAGAAGGGCTACCCGATCATCGGCCAGGACACCGACGGTACGGTCACCCCGCACGACCTCGGCATGAGCTGGGCCGTGTCGAAGAAGAAGCCGGACTTCATCGGCAAGCGCTCCTACGCCCGCGCCGACACCGTCCGTCCCGACCGCAAGCACCTGGTCGGCCTCCTCCCCGAGGACCCGGACGCCCTCCTCCCCGAGGGCACCCAGCTGGTCGCCGGCGGCGAACTGCCCGCCCCGCCCGTTCCCATGCTCGGCCACGTCACCTCCAGCTACCGCAGCGCGGCGCTCGGCCGGACCTTCGCCCTCGCCCTGATCAAGGGCGGCCGGGAGCGCGTCGGCGAACGCCTCTACGCGCCCGTCGGTGACCGGCTGCTCCCGGTGACCGTCGCGAGCCCCGTCCTCTACGACCCCGAGGGAGCCCGCCGCGATGGCTGACACCGCCCTGACCACCCGGCAGCGAAGCCCCCTGGCGCATGCCGCCGATCGCCTGGCCGCCGCGACGCGCTCCTTCGGGGGCGCCATCCGCCTGGCCGAACTCCCCTTCCTGGCACAGTTGAACGTCCGCCTCGACCCCAGGAGTCCAGCGGCGGAGGCCGTCGGACTCGCCCTGGGGCTCCAGCTGCCCGTGGAACCCGACACGGTCGTGTGCGCCGGGGACCTGACCGCGGTGTGGCTGGGGCCCGACGAATGGCTCGTGGTGGGGCGGCCCGGCGCCCAGCGGGACCTGGAGAGCCGGATCCGCTCGGCGACCGGGGACGACCACGTCTCCGTCACCGATGTCTCCGCCCAGCGCACCACCGTCCTGGTCGCCGGACCGAGCGCCCGCGACCTGCTCTCCCACGGCTGCTCACTGGATCTCCACCCGCGCGCCTTCGGCCCCGGCCGCTGCGCGCAGACCACGCTGGCCCGCACCCAGGTCGTCCTGGTCACCCGCGACCGGAGCACGGACGAGTTCTGGGTACTGGTGCGCTCCTCCTTCGCCGGCTATCTGACGGACTGGCTGCTGGACGCGGCCGTGGAATACGGGTGACGCACGGCTCGGAGGCGACCTGGCGCTCTTCCAGGCGCTGTCCCGGCTGCTGCTGGACGCCGCTCGTCCGGCTCGGTTCCGTCGCCGACACCTCCAACACGCCGACGTCCAAGAGCGTCGTGGTACGCCTGGAACGCCGTGGCGCCCCTCCCGCGGACCGCGCGCGGGGTCAGCCCACGTAGCCCATGCGGTGGCTGATCTCGTCCGCGCCCTCGAGCAGCAGGGGGGCGAGCTCGTGGATGCGCTCCTCGGTGAAACGGTAGCCGGGGCCGGAGGCGCTGAGGGCGGCGACGACCTCGCCGTGGTGGGAACGGATCGGGGCCGCCATGGCGTGCAGTCCGATCTCGAATTCCTCCAGCGTCACCGCGTACCCGCGCTTCCGTGCCTCTGCGAGGTTCTTCTCCAGCCTCGCCCGGGCGGTCAGGGTGTGCGGTGTCAGCTGCTGCGCCCCGGCCGCTGCGAGCACTCCGGCGCGCTCCTTCGCCGGCAGGTGTGCCAGCAGGATCTTGCCGCTGGACGTGGCGTGGACCGGGGTGAGCTGCCCGACCCAGTTGTGCGTGCCGACCGCGCCCGGGCCGCGCACCTGGCAGAGGTTGACCGCGTAGTGCTCCTGGAGGACGGCGATGTTGACGGTCTCGCCGATCTCCTCGGCGAGGCGCTCGCACACCGGCCGGCCTTGCTGTGTGATGTCGAGACGACTCGTGACCGCACCTGCCAGGCGCACGATCCCGAAGCCGAGCCGGTACTTGCCCCGCTCGGCCGCCTGCTCGACCAGGCCGCGTGCCTCCAGCGCCCCGAGCAGGCGGAACGCGGTGGACTTGTGGACGTCGATCTCGGCGGCGACCTCGCTGACGCCCGCCTCACCGCGCTGGGCGAGGATCTCCAGAACGCTGACGGCACGGTCGACGGACTGCACCCCGTTCGCCGCGGGAGCTGCTGTTTCGCCATCTGGCCCCTTGTTGCTCATGGCGCAACTATAGGACGGGAGTGCGTGCAGCCCCCTCCGGCCGCGCGTCGCGCCGGTGGTTCCCGGCCGACTCCCGACACGGGACAAGGTTCCTCGGACAACCCCTTGACAGTGGTCCTCCGCAGGGAAGACAGTTTGTTCGATCGTTGCTTATGGCGAAGATTATTGCGCATTGCGCAACAAGGGCGATGTTCCCCCGCCACCCGGCACATCCCGCCGAAGCTGACGTTCGGCAGTCCCGCGACGAGGAGATCGACAGTGACACACGAGGTACGCGCCGTCGTCGCCCGGCAGAAGGGCGCGCCGGTCTCGGTGGAGACCGTCCTGGTGCCGGACCCCGGTCCGGGGGAGGCGCGGGTGCGGGTGCGGGCCTGCGGTGTCTGCCACACCGACCTGCACTACCGGGAGGGCGGGATAGGCGACGGGTTCCCGTTCCTGCTCGGCCACGAGGCCGCCGGCGTGGTCGAGGCGGTCGGTGAAGGGGTCACCGAGGTCGCGCCCGGCGACTTCGCCGTCCTCAACTGGCGCGCGGTCTGCGGCCGGTGCCGGGCCTGCCGCAAGGGCAAGCCGTGGTACTGCTTCGCCACCCACAACGCCACCCAGCCGATGACGCTGGCCGATGGCACTCCGCTCTCCCCGGCCCTGGGCATCGGTGCCTTCGCCGAGAAGACCCTGGTCGCCGCCGGCCAGTGCACCAAGGTGGACGCGACCGCCTCGGCCGCCGCGGCCGGGCTGCTCGGCTGCGGCGTGATGGCCGGCTTCGGCGCCGCGGTCAACACCGGCGGCGTCGGCCGCGGGGACTCCGTCGCGGTGATCGGCTGCGGCGGGGTGGGCATGGCCGCCATCGCGGGAGCCAGGGTGGCCGGCGCCGGCCGCGTCATCGCCGTGGACATCGACGAGCGGAAGTTGAAGTGGGCCGAGCGGTTCGGCGCCACCGACACCGTCGACTCCTCCAGGACCGACGCCGTCGAGGCCATCCGCGGCCTCACCGGCGGCTTCGGCGCCGACGTGGTCGTGGACGCGGTGGGCCGCCCCGAGACCTACAAGCAGGCCTTCTACGCCCGCGACCTGGCCGGCACCGTCGTTCTGGTGGGCGTGCCCACCCCGGACCTGACCGTCGACCTGCCCCTCCTCGACGTGTTCGGCCGCGGCGGGGCGCTGAAGTCCTCCTGGTACGGCGACTGCCTGCCCTCCCGTGACTTCCCCGCCCTGATCGACCTCTACCTGCGTGGGCGTTTCGACCTGGGCGACTTCGTCAGCGAGAAGATCGCCCTGGACGAGGTGGAGGCGGCGTTCGCCAAGATGCGCCACGGCGAGGTCCTGCGTTCGGTGGTGGTCCTGTGACGGCACCACCGAGCACCCCATCATCCCTTTTCGGCCCTCGCCGCGTGCGGGTCTGACTCCTCCGAAGGTGATCTGATGACCATGATGGATCTGCCCCCGAGCCTGATCTCAACGCTGCCGGGGGAGTACTACACCGACTCCGGGCTCTTCGCCCTGGAGCAGGAGCGCGTCTTCGAGGCCATGTGGTTCTGCGTGGCCCGCGCCGCGGAACTGGCCAAGCCCGGCCAGTTCCGCACCTATCAGGTCGGACGCGAGAGCGTGCTGGTCTCCCGCTCCCGGGACGGCTCGATCAAGGCGTTCCTGAACATCTGCCGGCACCGCGGCGCCAAGCTGTGCACCGAGGAGTCCGGCGAGGTCAAGCGCGCCTTCCAGTGCCCCTACCACGCCTGGACCTACGGGCTGGACGGCAAGCTGATCGCGGCCCCGAACCTGACGTCGATGCCGGACATCGACCGGGCCGGGTACGGCCTGATCGACGTCCATGTCCGCGAGTGGCTCGGCTATGTGTGGGTGTGCCTCGCCGACACCCCGCCGTCCTTCGAGGAAGACGTGACCGGCGCCGTGGTCGCGCGGCTCGGCGACGTCGAGTCGATCGAGAACTACGGGATCGAGGGCCTGCGGTTGGGCCGCCGCATCACCTACGACGTGAAGGCGAACTGGAAGCTCATCATCGAGAACTTCATGGAGTGCTACCACTGCGCCACCATCCACCCCGAACTGACCGAGGTGCTCCCCGAGTTCGCCGACGGCTACGCCGCCCAGTACTACGTCGGCCACGGCGCCGAGTTCGGTGAGGACGTCCAGGGCTTCACCGTCGACGGATCCGAGGGCCTCGACCGCATCCCCGGTGTCGCCGAGGACCAGGACCGCCGCTACTACGCGATCACCGTCAACCCGCAGGTGTTCATCAACCTGGTGCCCGACCATGTGATCTTCCACCGCATGTACCCGCTGGCACACGACCGCACAATCGTGGAGTGCGACTGGCTCTACCTTCCGCACGTCGTCGAGAGCGGCAAGGACGTCAGCCGGTCCGTGGAGCTCTTCCACCGGGTCAACCAGCAGGACTTCGACGCGTGTGAGCGTACCCAGCCGGGGATGAGCTCGCGGGCGTACACCAAGGGCGGCGTCCTGGTGCCCAGCGAACACCACATCGGCGCGTTCCACACCTGGCTGCGCGAAAAGCTCGACACACGGGCCGTCGACTGATCCCTCCCCACCCCCGCCCATCTGCGGAGGTGTGCCCATGGCGCACATGGGCACACCTCTTCGATCCCACGGAGTACGGCGTGGCAATCAGCGTCTTCGACCTCTTCTCCATCGGCATCGGCCCGTCCAGCTCACACACCGTCGGCCCGATGCGCGCCGCCGGGATGTTCGCCGCCCGGCTGAAGAGGGACGGCCTGCTCGCCCAGACCTCTTCGGTACGGGCGGAGCTGTTCGGCTCCCTCGGCGCCACCGGACACGGCCACGGCACCCCCAAGGCCGTACTGCTCGGCCTGGAGGGCAACGAGCCCCATACGGTCGACGTCGCCCGGGCGGAGCTGGACGTCGAGCGGATCCACGGCACCCGGCGCATCCGCCTCCTCGGTGCCGAGATCGGCCCCACCCACGAGATCGACTTCGATGTCTCGACCCAGGTGGTGCTGCACCGCCGGCGCTCGCTGCCATACCACGCCAATGGCATGACGCTCTTCGCGTACGACGCCGACGGCCTGCCCATGCTGGAGAAGACGTACTACTCGGTCGGCGGCGGCTTCGTGGTCGACGAGGCCGCCGTCGGAGTGGACCGCATCAAGCTCGACGACACGGTGCAGGCCCACCCGTTCCGCACCGGCGACGAACTGCTGCGGCTCTCCCGGGAGACCGGCCTGTCCATTTCCGCGCTGATGCTGGAGAACGAGAAGGCGTGGCGTACGGAGGAGGAGATCCGCGCGGGGCTGCTGCATATCTGGCGGGTCATGAAAGGCTGTGTCTCCCGCGGCCTCTCCCATGAGGGCATCCTTCCCGGCGGCCTGAAGGTCCGCCGACGGGCCGCGGCGGCGGCCCGGGCGCTACGCGGCGAGGGCGACCCCGCGGGGCGCGCGATGGAGTGGGTGACCCTCTACGCGATGGCGGTGAACGAGGAGAACGCGTCAGGCGGCCGGGTCGTCACCGCCCCCACGAACGGTGCGGCGGGCATCATCCCCGCAGTGCTGCACTACTACCTCGACTTCGTACCGGGCGCCGACGAGGAGGGCGTCGTCCGCTTCCTGCTCGCGGCGGGCGCCATCGGCCTGCTGTTCAAGGAGAACGCCTCCATCTCCGGCGCCGAGGTCGGCTGCCAGGGCGAGGTCGGCTCCGCCTGCTCGATGGCCGCCGGCGGCCTCGCCGAGGTGCTGGGCGGCAGCCCGGAACAGGTCGAGAACGCCGCCGAGATCGGCATGGAGCACAACCTCGGCCTGACCTGCGACCCGGTCGGTGGCCTGGTCCAGATCCCCTGCATCGAGCGCAACGGCATGGCGGCGGTCAAGGCCGTGACCGCCGCCCGGATGGCCCTGCGGGGCGACGGCCGCCACCACGTCTCCCTCGACAAGGTCATCAAGACCATGAAGGAGACCGGCGCCGACATGAAGGTCAAGTACAAGGAGACCGCCCGGGGCGGCCTCGCCGTCAACGTCATCGAGTGCTGAGGAAGCGGGCGGAGCGGGAAGTCCGGCCACCAGCACCCGCACAACCGGAAGTGCCGGCGCAGCGCGGCCAGGCCCTCGGCTTCGGTCCGGAACCGTCCCGCAGGCGGCCTCCGGCCGCCTTTCACCACCACCTGTCCGCCCGCGGCCAGATCCACCAGCCAGGTGCTGTTCGCCACCGCTGGGGGATCCGGTACAGCGCACGCGGCGCCGACGAGCAGGCCATGAGCCAGAGGCATGCCGACGAGCAGCACAGGGCCGCCGTCTTGGCCGACGGCATCAGCGGCCCAGAGCCGTCCGTGACCACGACCAGCCGCAGCCAGAGGGCGAGAGGAGTTCTCAGCCGGCTTGGCCGATGGTCACGGTGCGGGACCCCGGAGCGAAGTCATCGAAGGACTGTTCCCAGGACTCGCCGGGCCAGTAGTAGGTCACACGGCCCTCGGAGGGCCGGTAATGGGCGGTGTAGACGGTTCCCAGCCCCTCGTCGTACGCGATTTGGTACAGCGGCGGCTTCAGCATCGCCGCCACGTCCGCACCGGCCGCGCGCATGGCGTTCAGTCGCTCTTGGGTCCGGGAGAACCGCTCCTGCTCGTCGGGCACCGGCATGTGCTGATGGTTGGCAGCGCAGGCGTCCGGTGCCTCAGTCAGCGGGATGTCCGGCCCCACGAACACCGTCAGTGCCTTTTCGGGGTCGACAAGGGTGACGTTCTGCGGGATCGCGATCGGTATGGACTTCAGTTTGCGGACTGCCTCGTCAACGGTGTTACAGGTCTCCAGCAGGTAGCGCAGGACGATGGGGATGGCGAAGCCCGGGCCGTGGACGAATCGCCCGCCGAAGGTGAGTGAGACCGCGAGCCCGGCATCGTTCATTCCGTCCAGCAGGCCCCAGGCGGCCTCCTGCATTCCGACAACCGGTCGGAGGAAGTGGGAGGAGGCAATAGTGCCCTCGCATTCATCGGGGCTGAAGTCGTAGTTGCGCAGCAGGGTGCCACTGCCGCCGATCTGGGTGCAGCCCGAGAAGAACGGCCGCAAGGTCGCGAGGGTGAGGAAGGTCTTCGCCTCGGGCGCCTCGAGTTGACCGGCGAGGCGGTCGAGCACCGGGACCAGCTCGGGCATGTGCGCCTCGAACAGCCTCTGAGCACGATCTGCGCCCTCCGGAGTCCGGCTCTCCTCGGTCATCCACCCCTCCGCGAGCGGCCACAGAGCCTGTATACGGGCGGCCCATCGCCCGTCGCTTCCGTCGCCGACCTCGATAGCACGAAAGGTCTTCTGCTGTTGGTTCATGGCTGCCGCTCCCTTGCGGACGTCGATTCAGGTGCGCATAACCTAGCCAAATTCGGCCGTATTTCGCCAAATCAAGCATGGTTGGTGGAGGCATCCGAATATTCGCAGATCTTCTCGAACGGCATAGCAGGATGTTCGCCGCGGCTGAGGCAGGGAACGGCCACCGTCCGCACAGGCCCCTCGCACAAGCCGCCCGGCGCGGATCGACCGGATGGTTGCGGTGGGCGTCGGCGTCGCTGGGTGCCAGCGCTACTAAAACGATCCAGTGCTGTGACCGCATTGGTCCACCGGATCGGTCATGCTGTGGCGTTGAGGGGGGCCTCCGCCCCCGCGGTTGCGTTTCTCGCCGCGGACGCGGGCGGGCTCCAGTTGGTGAGCCGCCTGCGCGATGGCGCCCGTGGGTGCGACCTGGAGTGGCGGCACATCCGCAGGCGTCGGACTGATTGACGTTCGAGATAAATCGCTTTAGCCTCACGCCTATTCGCGGGCGCTTCGGTGCCCGATCCCATCACCCCAGGAGACAGCCATGTCTTCTCGCTTTGCGCGGGCTTGCTCCGTGCTGCTGGCCACGTGTGCTCTCGCCCTCGCCTCCGGCACGGCCAACGCGGAAGTACCTCGGGAGAGCCGGGCGGACGACTACGGGGCATCGGCCCACCGCGTCGTGGCCTACTACCAGACCCAGTACCGCGACGGGAACTACGTCTCGCCGCTGCCGCTGGAACACGCAGTCACCGACATCGACGTGGCCGCTGTGCACCTCAACGCCGGTGGCCCCCTCACCCTGAACGACGACCCGCCCTCGGCCGCCAAGTACGATCGGATGTGGCGGGACCTCGCGGCCCTACGCGCCGGCGGCGTGCGGATGGAGGCGATGCTGGGCGGCGCAGCCCAGGGCAGCTATGCCGCCCTGCACAAGGACTTCGACACCTACTACCCGCAGTTGCGCGACTTTCTGCGCAAGTACCACTTCGACGGCATCGACATCGACATCGAGGAGCGCTTCTCACTCTCCGACACCGAGCGTCTGATCAACCAGTTGCGCACCGATTTCGGCAGCAGGTTCGTCATCAACCTCGCGCCCGTGGCCAGTGACCTGTCGGGTGAGTCGAACTTCTCCGGCGGCTTCAGCTACGCAAAGCTGGAGCAGGACATGGGCAGCCGGATATCCTGGTACAACGCCCAGTTCTACTGCGGCTGGGGTGCCCTGAGCAGCACCTCGGACTACGACAAGGTGATCAAGGCCGGCTTTGCTCCCGCCCGGGTGGTCGCCGGTACCGTCACCAACCCCGCGAACTGCTCCGGCTACGTCAGCCCGGCGCAGTTGAGCGGCACACTGGCCTCCCTGACCGGTAAGTACCCCGGATTCGCCGGCGTCGCGGGCTGGGAGTACTTCAACGCCGTCCCGGTGAACGGCACCGGCCCGGCATCCTGGTACGCCGCTGCCAAGAAGGCGATGAAGTGACACGCCCTCGGCCCGTCCGGCCGACCACCGTTTGACTCACGTGGAGCGCCTGTGACCGCCCAGCCGGTCACAGGCGCTCGTCCTGGCAGCCAGAGAGGATCGACCCGTGCCGGTCACCATCACCGCCGTAGAATGCACCGACCTGTTCGTCGGCACCGCAGAGACGCCACGCCAGGTGCTGCGTGTGTCCATCGAGGGTCCGCCCACCCTTGTCACGGCCCAGGGACCGGGCGTGCGCGGCGAGGCGACGGGCACGGGTACGGTCGATGTCCCGCTCGATCTGGCCGACATCGCCCCGGGCAGCGAGCTTCCGGTCACCGTCACGGCCGGTCCGGCCCGTGCCGAGGCCACCGTCACGGTCGCCGAGCCCGGCTGGACCATGTACCTGATCTCGCACTTCCACTACGACCCCGTCTGGTGGAACACCCAGGCCGCCTACACCTCCCCCTGGGAGCTGCTCTCCGGCGACGCCACGACCCGTCCGCTCTGGGAGCGAAACGGCTTCGCCCTGGTGGACGCCCACCTCGACCTGGCGATGCGCGACCCGGTCTACAAGTTCGTCCTCGCCGAAGTCGACTACCTCAAGCCGTACTTCGACCAGCACCCCGAACGTCGCGCCGACCTTCGCCGGCTGATGGAGCGCGGCCAGGTGGAGCTGGTCGGCGGCACCTACAACGAACCCAACACCAACCTGACCGGCGCCGAGGCGACCATCCGCAACCTGGTCTACGGCATCGGCTACCAGCGTGACATCCTCGGCGGTGATCCGCAGACCGCCTGGCAGTTGGACGTGTTCGGCCACGACCCGCAGTTCCCCGGCTACCTCGCCGACGCCGGGCTGACGGGAAGCGCCTGGGCCCGCGGCCCCTTCCACCAGTGGGGCCCCGTCCAGAAGAACTTCAAGGCGGCCAAGGACGACGCCACCCTCATGCAGTTCCCCAGCGAGTTCGAATGGGTCTCGCCCTCCGGGAACGGCGTGCTCACCCACTACATGCCGCACCACTACTCCGCGGGGTGGTGGATGGACTCGTCCGAGGACCTCGCCGCCGCCGAGGCCGCCGTCTACGAGCTGTACCGCAAGCTCAAGCCCGTCGGGGCCACGAAGAACCTGCTGCTGCCGGTCGGCACCGACTACACCCCACCGAACAAGTGGGTCACCGAGATCCACCGTTCCTGGGCCGCCAAGTACGTCTGGCCACGCTTCGTCTGCGCCATCCCCCGCGAGTTCCTGACCGCTGTCCGGGAGGAACTCGCCGCCACCGGGCGCAGGCCCAGCCCGCAGACCCGCGACATGAACCCGGTCTACACCGGCAAGGACGTCTCCTACATCGACACCAAGCAGGCCCAGCGCGCGGGAGAGGTGGCCGCGCTGGACGGCGAGAAGCTCGCCACCCTCGCCGCCTTGCAGGGTTGTGGCACCTACCCGCAGGCCGCGCTCGACAAGGTCTGGCGCCAGCTCGCCTACGGCGCCCACCACGACGCCATCACCGGAACCGAGTCGGACCAGGTCTACCTCGATCTGCTCGGCGGATGGCGCGAGGCCCACGACCTCGCCGCGCAGGTGCGCGACACCGCCCTGGACGCACTGGTCGGCCGGATCGACACCAGCGGCGAAGGCCGGGCCGTGGTGGTCGCCAACACGCTCTCCTTCGACCGGACCGGAATCGTCTCGGTCCGCCTGCCTGCGGACCTCGCGCAGGTCCGGGTGGTGGACGACACCGGCGCCCCGGTCGCGTGCGCCGTCGACCGCGGCACGCTGTACTTCCGCGCCGAAGGTGTACCCGCGCTCGGATGGCGCACGTGGCGCCTCCTCGACGGCCGGCCGGATCCGCTGTGGGAAGCGGCTGAGGGACTGACCGCCGAGAACCAGCGCTACCGCGTCACGGCCGACCCCGCGCGGGGCGGCGGCCTCAGCAGCATCCACGACAAGCTCCACGGGCGCGAGTTGCTCCGGTCCGGCCAGGTGGGCAACGAGCTGCGGATGTACGAGGAGTACCCGCAGCACCCGGACTTCGGCGAGGGCCCCTGGCACCTTCTGCCCAAGGGGCCGGCGGTGGGGTCGAGTTCGAACTCCGGCCAGGTGCGGCGCGAGGTCGGCCCGCTGGGGGAGAGGCTGATCAGCACCGGTGCCGTCGACGGCCTCGGCTACGAGCAGACCGTCACCCTCTGGCATGGCGCCGACCGTGTCGACTGCCGTACCCGGGTGATCGACCACTCCGGCGCGGACCGTCTGCTGCGCCTGCGCTTCCCGCTCGACCTGCCGGGCACCTTGCCGGTCAGCGAGGTGGCCGACGCCGTCGTCGGCCGCGGTTTCGCCCTCCCCGACGTGGACGTGGCCGAGGCTCCCTGGACCCTCGACAACCCCGCCAACACCTGGTTCGGCCTCAGCGCCACCGCACGCGTCACGCTCACCGACCCGGAAGGCGCCGCCCTGGGCGAGCGCGCCCTTGGCGTCGCCGAGGTGATCGTCCCCGAGCCGGCGGCCGCCGCCGACGCCCGCGACCTGGTCGTGGCGCTCGCCAGGGCAGGTGTCACCGCCACCACCGCGAGCGCGGACAGGTCCAGGTACGGCTGGCTGGACGTCGACTCCAATCTGCCGGACTTCCGTATCGTTCTCGGCGGCCCCGGGAGCAACAGTGCGGCAGCGCGGCTGCTGGAGCGGGCCGGCGCCGAGTACGCGGCCGTGCTGGCCGCCCGCGGCCGGGTCTGGGTGCCGGCCGACAAGCCGCTGACCGAGGTGTGGCAGCCCAACGCCGACCTGCGCGACCTGCGGGCGCTGCCCGCCCTTGTGGTCACCGACCCCGCCGCTCTGGTCGCCGACCTCGACGACGCCCGGATCGAAGCCGTCTGCGCCGGTGGGCTGCCGCGTCCGAGCGGCTCACCGATCACACGGGCGCGTTGATCACCTACGGCCTGCCGGGCTTCGCGGTCGATCCCACCGGCGCGCTGCACCTGTCGCTGCTGCGCTCGTGCACCGGGTGGCCCTCGGGCGTGTGGATCGACCCTCCGCGGCGCACCGTGCCGGACGGCTCCTCCTTCCAACTCCAGCGCTGGACCCATGACTTCACCTACTCCCTGGTGTCGGGTCTGGGCGATTGGCGGGCCCTTGGGCTGTCCGCCCAGGGCCAGGAGTTCAATCACGAGCTCCTCACCCGGGTGGTCCCCGCACACGACGGACCGCTGCCGGCCACACAGTCCTGGCTGCGGGTCGAGCCCGCACGCGAGGTGCGGCTGAGCAGTCTCAAACCGACCGGAAACCCGATCGCGTCCGGCTCCGCGGCCGCTCTCGACCCCGCCGCCGGGGTCACGCTCCGGCTGGTCGAGTCCACCGGTCTCGGCCGCACCGCACGGCTGGGCGGCGCTCTGGAACTGGGCGGGCTGCACCGGGCCGATCTGCTCGAACGCGCGCAGGACACGGTCGGCGCGGAGTTCGCACTGGCCGGAGCGCAGGTCGCCACGGTGACCGCGGTGCCGGCCGGAGCCGCGGTGGGTGGTGGGCCGCTGGGGCCCGTGGCGGAAATCGCCCAACCTGTCTACGCCCGGTACTGGCTGCACAACCGTGGACCCGCCCCGATGGGCTACCTGCCGGTCTCCGTGGGGGTGAGCCCGGGGCTGCTGACGACCAGTGGCGGCAGCGTCGAGCTGTCCGCGGTGCTCTCCTCGCACCTGCGGGACGCGGCGGTGGAAGGCACTGCCGAGGTGATCGCTCCGGAGGACTGGGCGGTCAGCCCGCGCCGTCGTCCCTACCGCCTGGGACCCGCCGGGGAGGTGCGCTTCCCGGTCACCGTGACCCCGGCCGCCGACACCCCGCCAGGGCTCCACTTCGTCGCCGTGCGCATCGAGTACGCAGGACAGATGATCGAGGACGTGGCCACCGTCGCGGTCGGCGAGCTACCGGAGCTGCTGCCAACCGCCGGTGAACCCCCCGCCGAATGGGAGCAGACCAAGGGCACCACGGCGACGACCGGACGCGACACCGGTCTGTCGGTCGAGGTCGCCGCCTCGTCGCTGCGGGTGGCGCCCGGTGAGCGTGCCCGACACGAAGTCGTTCTCACCAACCGCACGCGTGGTGAGATCCGCGGCGAGTTGCAGACGATCTCCCCGTGGGGCACCTGGGAGGCCCTCTCCACGCCGGTGTGCGGCTTCCTCCTGGCACCCGGAGAGCGGCAGACGATCGGCTTCGACGTCGCGCCACCGCTGGACGCCGACCCGGGCTCCTACTGGGCGGTCACCAAGGTCATGTGGTTCGGCCGCTGCCAGTACGCACCTACCGTCGAGCTGGTGGTGGCGCCGTGAACACGCCGGAGGTGACGGGCCCGCCGGCCAGGGGAGGGGCGACGGGTCTGCTGGGTTTCCTCGACGGGCGTCCGCTGCCGCGCACCGAACTCGACCGCAGGCTCGCCGCCCTGCGCGCAGGCCCGCGCAGCTCGGCGCTGCCTGCCCCCGGCACCGCCGAGGACCGGCAGTTGACCCGCTGGGTGGCGCAGGTGGTGCTGACCGAAGAACTGTGCCGGGCCGAGGCCGCCGCGCGCGACCTGGACTGTTCCGCCGCGCCACTGGCGCGTCTGGACCAGCGTGCGGCGGTCGAGCTCGGCTCGATCGCCGCGGCCGCCTACGAGGGCAACGCGGCCGTGCGCGCGGTCTTCGCAGCCGTGACCGCCGAGGTCGATGCCACGGCGGCGGAGGCAGCGGCCTACCGTACGGCGGTCGGGGCAGCCACGAACCGGACCACGACCCGATGGCGCCTCACCACGCCCGACGGCGATTTCGACGCGGACCCGGCCACTCTCCCGGCCGACCTGGCCGCCGCCTTGCGCAGCGCACCTCCGGGCGCGGTGGTCGAGGTCGGGGGGTGGACGGCGGCATTGGCCGAGCCGGTCTCCCAGCCGGCCCCGGCCGGTCCGGAGGCCCCCACCGGTGCCCTCACCGAGGCGGCAGCCCATCTGCGGGACTGCGCTCGGCGGATCGCCTTCGTCCGTTGGCTCGACCAGGCCCGGGCCCGACGACTGACCTTGGTGCCGGGGCTGGAGCACCCGGGTGACCCGGCACAGCCGGACAACTACCATCGACACTGAGGCCGGAGCACCGGGGGACCCGGGGGCCGGCCGGCGGCGCCCATGGCGCGGATCCGGCGGCCAACGGTGTCGGCGGTGTTGCCGGCGGTGTCGTCGGCGGTCCCACCGCGGTCCGCTACCGGCCCGTCCACCCGTCGGCGGCCCGGGAAACTAAACCGTTTCATAAACCGCGTCCCCGGGCGGTGGCGAGGTGCTCCCGCGGACGGTGAGGATCGGCGTCGCGGTCTCGAGATCGCGGGCCGAGCCCGGGTCCTCGATGGCCGCGAGCACGCTGCGGGCGGCCTGCCTCGCGAGCGCGAAGGTGTCCCTGACCAGTGCGGTGATCGGCGGATGAACGATGCGGGTCAGCACCGAGTCCTCGAAGGAGACGATGGACAACTCGTCCGGCACGGAGACGCCCATCTCCGCGGCCACCGCCAGCCCGGCGACGGCCATGACGTCGCTGTCGTAGATGATGGCGGTCGGCCGCGGTGACCTGGCGAGCAGGGTCCGGGTGGCGGCGGCCCCCTGCGCGTCGCTGTAATCGGTCGGGATCGACACGGCGTCGATGAGCTCGAGCCGTTTGGCGTGGTCGCGCAGCGCTCGCATGCGTCGTGCCGTGTGGTGGAACGCGGGCATGCCGGCGAGATGGGCGATCCGGCGGTGTCCGAGAGCCGCGAGGTACTCGACCACCGAGAGCATGGCCTTCCGGTCGTCGGCCCACACACTGGTGAGCCCGCCGTGGCGGCCGGGACCGCCGAGTATCAGGGATGGCACCTGAAGCTCTTCGAGGACGGCGATCCTCGGGTCCTTGACCTGGAGGTCGACCACGACGAAGGCGTCCACGCGGTGCTCGGAGACCCAGCGCCGGTAGACCTCGATCTCAGCGGCGGTGTCCTCGACGACCATCAGGTGCAGGGCGATCGACTTCGCGGACAGTTCGGCCTGGAGGCCGGCGAGCAGCTGGCCGAAGAACGGCTCGACGCCGATCGTCTCCACCGGCCGTGCCACCACGAGTCCGACGGCGTCGGCACGGGCGCCGCCCAGCGCGCGTGCGGCGCTGTGCGGGCGCCAGTTCATCTCCTTGGCGATCCGGAGGATGCGTTCCCGGGTTGCCTCGCTGACGCCGGGGCGCCCGTTGAGGGCGAACGACACGGCACCTCTCGACACCCCCGCCTCGCGGGCGATGTCGTCAATTGTGCGTCTGGCCATCCCTGCTGTGCTTCCTCTCTTGACAACCTGCTACAGCCGCCAGCATAGTCCCATTTCAAGTAGAGCGCTTTAGTAAACACACGTCGACCGGCCGGCTACCCGGACCGCACGGTCGGTGGAACGCGTGGCGATGGGCGATCGCGCCACAGGCTTCCACCCAGCAGCTCTCTCCAACGCTTCCCAGCCCATGATCGAGGTTGACTCATGCGAAGAATCAGTGTTGCCGCGGCCGTCGCAGCGGCTGTCGCCATGACCCTTTCCGGTTGCGGTGTCGGCGGCGGGGAGAGTGACAACTCGACGCAGAAGAAGGTGGCCACCGGCGCGCCGCTCAAGGGTTCGATCACCTTCCAGACCTGGTCGTTGAAGAACCCCAAGTTCACGCCGTACTTCACCAAGCTGATCTCGCGCTTCGAGGCCGAACACCCGGGCACCACCATCAAGTGGATCGACCAGCCCGGCGAGGGCTACGCGACCAAGGTGACCGGCCAGATCGCCAGCGGCAGTCTGCCGGACGTCGTCAACCTTCCCCCGGACATCGCGCACACGGCGGCGAAGACGGGGAACCTGCTCGACCTCACCAAGAACGTCCCCACCCTCGCCAAGGACTACGTGGGCAGCGGGCTCAAGGCATACACCTACGCGGACACCAACTCCGGCAACCACAGCTTCGCCTTCCCCTGGTACCTGGGCACCGACATCAATTACTGGAACAAGGCGATGATGGCCCGGGCCGGCCTCGACGCCGCCAAGCCGCCGAAGACCTTCGACGAGCTGGTCGCACAGGCCAAGATCATGCACGACGCCTCCGACGGCAAGGACTATCTGATGAGCCGCGCTCCGGGGCTCATGGACATCGCCAACACCGGCACCCCCCTGCTGAGCCCGGACGGCACGAAGTTCGCCTTCAACACCGCGAAGGCCGCCGCCATGATCGACAAGTACACCGCCGCCTACAAGGCCGGCTACCTGCCCGCGAACGTCCTGAGCAACAAGTACCAGGGCAACACGGCGCTGTTCGACAAGCAGCAGGTGGCCTGGACGACCGGGGCCGGCCAGTTCATCCAGAGCGTCCAGGAGACCAACCCGAGCCTGGCCTCCAAGATAGTCCCCTCGCCGGCGCTGGACACCCCGCCGCTGTACGTCCAGGGAATCTCGGTCTCCGCCAAGAGCAAGAACCTCCCGCTCGCGCTGGCGTTCGCCCGGTACGCCACGAACAACACCAACCAGGTCGCGTTCGTCAAGCTGGCGCAGGGCTTCCTGCCGGGATCGGCCGCGTCCGCCCACGACCCCGCCTTCAGCAAGAGCGACGGCACCCCCGCCGGTGACGCGGCGGTGATCGCGTACAAGGGCATGCAGAAGGCGGTGAACTTCACGCCGCCGATCTGGACAGACGCGATGAACAGCATTCTCAACCAGCAGATAGCCCTCGCTCTGACCGGCAAGAAGCCCGCGAAGGAAGCGCTGGACAACATCGTCGCCCGTTGCAACCAGCTGCTCGACCAGTAACGTCCGCGCCGTCCGCCCGCTCGCGAGGAGCCGATGAGATACCACCGTTCTTATACGCCGTGGCTGCTGGTCACGCCCGCGCTGGCCTTCCTGGCCGTGTTCAGCCTCTGGCCGGCCGTCAACACCGTTGTGCTGTCCTTCACCAATGTGCACAAGCTCACTGGCGGACACTTCATCGGCTTCCGCAACTACACCCTGATGTTGCAGGACCCGGCCCTGAAGGACGCGATCGTCAACACGCTGCTGTTCATGGTGATCTGTGTGCCGCTGCTGACGTTCCTGCCACTGTTGCTGGCACTGCTCGTCGAGCGCGCACTGCCGTTCATGGGCTTCTTCCGGACCGTCTTCTACTTCCCTGTGATCGCCTCGGCTGTGACGGTCGCACTCATCTGGCAGTGGATCCTCGACGACCGGGGCCTGGCCAACCAGTTCGCCCAACAGGTCGGGATCGTCCACAGGACGATCCCCTTCCTGGAAGACCGCTGGCTGCTCCTGTTCAGTGCGATCGCGCTGACCGTCTGGAAAGGTCTGGGCTACTACATGGTGCTCTACCTGTCCGCGCTCGGGAACGTCCGCCGCGAGCTGCACGAGGCGGCGGCCGTGGACGGGGCCGGCAGGCTGCGCCGCTTCTGGCACGTGACCGTGCCCGGCGTACGCGGCACCATGCTGCTGATCGCGATCCTGATCGGGGTGAACTCGATGCGCGTGTTCACCGAGCTCTACGTCCTCGGCGGACGCGACGGCGGCATCGGCGGCCAGAACGTCTCCTTGGTCATGCTCGTCCAGCAGGCCGCCTCGGGTCCCGACGGGCGGCTGGGCTACGCCTCGGCGCTCAGCGTGTTCCTGTTCGTCCTCACCATCGGCCCCCTGCTGGTGCTCGCCCGCGTGAACCGGAGGAACCAGGCATGACCGTGCTCTCCGATCGCGTCGAGTCCGCTGCCGGACCGGCCCGGACGGGCCCGGCAGCCGGACCCCGGCCCCGGCCCCGGCGCAAGTCGGCCGTGTTCGACGCGGTGACACCCCTGGGCCTGACCGCCCGCTACGCGACGCTGCTCACCGTCCTGGTTCTCACCGTCGGCCCGATGGTGTGGGAGCTGTCGACCTCGCTCAAGAGCCCGAGCGAGGACGTGTACACCGCCACCCCGCAGTTCCTCCCGCAGGATCCGACTCTCGGCAACTACCATCGGGTGGCCCAGACCATCCCGATCTGGGACTTCGCCAAGAACTCGGTCGTCGTCGCCGTCCTTTGCGTCGGGGGAAACATCATCGGCGCGTCAGCCGCCGGATACGCGCTGGCCCGGCTGCGCTTCAAGGGTCGGCGCCTGGTGACCGGGCTGTTCCTGGCCACCCTGGTGCTGCCCGGCGAGGTCACCATCGTCTCGCAGTTCCAGACCATCGCCCAGTTCGGGCTCGCCGACACCCTGCTCGGCGTGGCGCTGCCGTCCCTGATCGGCACGCTCAACGTCCTGCTGATGCGAAACGCCTTCGCGTCCATCCCGGACGAGCTGGAGGACGCCGCCGTCATCGACGGGGCCGGCGTCTGGCAGCGCATCCGCTACATCGGCCTGCCCAGCGTCAAGGGCACCCTCAGCGTCGTCTCGATCCTGGCGTTCATCGGGGCCTGGGACGACTTCCTGTGGCCCTTGCTCGTGCTCCAGGACCCCAACAAACTGACCCTCACCGTCGGACTGTCCTATCTCCAGGGACAGTTCTCCGCCGACCCACGGACCATCGCGGCCGGCGCGATGATCGCCCTTCTGCCGATCCTCGTGCTCTTCGCGGCGCTCCAACGCCACTTCTTCCGAGGGGTCGGCGAAGGCGCGGTCAAGGGATGACGGTGCGGACCGCACGACCCACGTTGCCCACTCGACGGGAATTCACCACAGACATGGACCGACCGCGCTTCGGCGTCAACTACACCCCCAGCAAGGGATGGTTCCATCACTGGCTCGACTTCGACCTGGACGCCGTCCGCACCGATCTGGACGCGATCGCGAACCTCGGCCTCGACCACGTGCGGGTGTTCCCGCTGTGGCCGGTGTTCCAGCCGAACAGGACCCTGATCCGGCCGCGCGCCGTCGAGCAGTTGGTCGCGCTGGTGGACGCCGCCGGTGAACGGGGCCTCGACGTCAACGTCGACGGTCTGCAGGGCCATCTGTCCAGCTTCGACTTCCGGCCCGCCTGGACGCTGACCTGGCACCGCCGCAACATGTTCACCGACCCGGACGTCGTCGACGGCGAAGCCGAGTACCTGCGTACTCTGGCGCAGGCGCTTGCCGACCGGCCCAACTTCATCGGCATGACCCTGGGCAACGAGACCAACCAGTTCTCCGACGACCCGCACCCCGACCCGGACCGGATCACCCCGGACCAGGCGGACGATTGGCTGCGTCGCCTGCTCGCCGCGTGCGAGGAGGGCGCGCCCGATCGTCTTCACCTGCACGCCTCGTACGACGCCGCCTGGTATCTGGACGACCACCCCTTCACCCCCGCGCATGCCGCCCGTCACGGCTTCGCGACGGCCATCCACGCCTGGGTCTTCAACGGCACGGCCCAGCGATACGGCGGGCGTTCCTTCGCCGCCGACCATCACGCCGCCTACCTGATGGAACTGTCCAAGGCATGGGCGGACGCCCCGCACCGGCCGGTGTGGCTCCAGGAGGTCGGGGCACCGGCCCCACACATCCCGGCCGACCACGCGGCACGGTTCGCGCGGAGCACGATCACCGCGGCGCTCGACTGCCCGGACCTGTGGGGCGTCACCTGGTGGTGCTCTCACGACGTCGACCGCTCACTCGCCGACTTCCCCGAACTCGAGTACAGCCTGGGGCTGTTGACCAACGAGGGCGCCGTCAAGCCGCTCGGTCGCACCGTGGCGCGGATCATCGAGGAGGTCCATGCCGACTGGACCCCGCCGCCGGCGCGGACCACGGCCCTTGTGCTGGACCTGCCCGATGCCGCCAAGCGCTCGACCTGTGCTCCCGGTGGCGCGTACTTCGAGGCGTTCATGAAGCTCGCCGCGGACGGCGAACGACCCACGGCCGTCCTGGCCGAACGAGCCTCGGACCCGGCCCATCTGGCGGCACGGGGAATCACCCGCCTGATCACGGTGGGGGACGCGATGCCGAGCTGACTCGTCCGAACTCCGGAAACCGCCTTCCCAACTCCCACGGAGCCCATCCCATGCACGACGACCGCAGTCTCATCGAAGCCCGTCTCAAGCGAGTCCTTGAGGAACGCATCCGCCCCGCCGTCTACCCGCAGTCGGTGCCGCTCCACGTGGAGATCTGGGTCGCGCCTGGCGAACCGGTGTCCGTCGCCGAGGGCCTGGCCGCGCCCCGGTCCCCGATCTCGGTGGGGGACCGGTGGGGCGCCCCCTGGGGAACAAGCTGGCTGACGGTCAAAGGCACGGTGCCGCGGGAGTGGGCCGGCCGGAGCGTCGAGGCGCTGCTGGACCTCGGATTCGACAAGAACATGCCCGGCTTCCAGTGCGAGGGCCTCGTGTACCGGCCCGACGGCTCCCCGGTCAAGGGCCTGAACCCGTGCAACCAGTGGGTACGGATCGCCGCTCCGGCCGAAGGCGGTGAAGAGGTCCTGCTCCACGTCGAGGCGGCCTCGAACCCCGTGATCCTCGACTACCACCCGTTCCTGCCGACCGAACTCGGCGACAAGGAGACCGCGGGAAGTGAGCCGCAGTACCGGATCGAGCGGATGGATCTCGCGGTATTCGACGAGACGGTGTGGAACCTGGTGGTCGACCTGGAGGTCCTGGGCGAGCTGATGGCCGAACTCCCGGTGGAGAACGCGCGCCGCTGGGACATTCTGCGTGCGATCGAGCGCGCCCTGGACGCCCTCGACCTGCAGGACGTCAACGCGACGGCGTCAGCCGCACGCGAACGGCTCGCCGGGGTGCTCGCCTCCCCCGCGGAGCCGTCCGCACACCGGATCAGCGCGGTCGGCCACGCACACATCGACTCGGCCTGGCTGTGGCCGCTGCGCGAGACCGTGCGCAAGGTCGCGCGCACCACCGCCAACATGACCGCGCTGCTGGAAGACGAACCCGATTTCGTCTACACCATGTCCCAGGCGCAGCAGTACGCCTGGATCAAGGAACACCGCCCCGAGGTCTACGCCCGGGTCAAGAAGGCCGTCGTCGAGGGCCGGTTCGTCCCGGCGGGTGGGATGTGGGTGGAGTCGGACACCAACATGCCCGGCTCCGAGGCGATGGCCCGGCAGTTCGTGCATGGCAAGCGCTTCTTCCTCGAGGAGTTCGGAGTCGAGAACGAGGAGGCATGGCTGCCGGACACCTTCGGCTTCGCCGGCGGGCTGCCGCAGATCATCAAGGCCGCCGGCGCGAAGTGGCTGCTCACCCAGAAGATCTCCTGGAGCCAGGTCAACAAGTTCCCGCACCACACCTTCCAGTGGGAAGGCATCGACGGCACCCGGATCTTCACGCACTTTCCGCCGGTCGACACCTACAACTGCTCGATGCAGGGCAGCCAGATCGCCCACGCCGCACGTAACTTCAAGGACAAGGGAATGGCCCGGCACTCCCTTGCGCCGACCGGCTGGGGCGATGGCGGCGGGGGGACCACACGGGAGATGGTCGCGAAGGCCGCCCGGCTGCGGAACCTGGAGGGCTCGGCGACGGTCGTGTGGGAGCGGCCCGCCGACTTCTTCGCCAAGGCCGAGGCGGAGTACGCGAACCCGCCGGTCTGGGTCGGGGAGCTCTACCTGGAGCTGCACCGGGCCACCCTCACCAGCCAGGCTCGCACCAAGCAGGGCAACCGGCACAGCGAGAACCTGTTGCGCGAGGCCGAGCTGTGGGCCGCGACCGCCGCGGTGCGCCGCGGGTTCGCCTACCCTTACCAGGAGCTGGACCGGATCTGGAAGACCGTCCTGCTGCACCAGTTCCACGACATCCTGCCCGGTTCGTCGATCGCCTGGGTCCACCGGGAGGCCGAGAAGACCTACACGGCCGTCGCCGAGGAACTGAACGGCATCATCACCGCCGCTCAGCGCTCGCTGGCCGGCGACCCCGCCTCGGGCGGTACCGTGACGTTCAACGCGGCTCCCCACGAGCGTGCGGGCGTGCCCGCCGGCGGCGCCCGTCGCACCCCCGTGGCGGACGGCGGATGTCGCGTCGAGGCACGGCCCGGCGGAGGTCTCGTCCTGTCCAACGATCTGGTGCGGGCGGTCCTCGACGACCGCGGTCTGCTGGTCTCGGTCCGCGACCTCGCGAGCGACCGCGAAGCTGTCGCTCCCGGCGCCGCGGCCAACCTGCTCCAGATTCACCCGGACTTCCCCAATATGTGGGATGCCTGGGACGTCGACCAGTTCTACCGGAACACCGTCACCAACCTGACCGACATCGACGAGATCGCCATCGTCACGGACAGCCCTGAGCGGGTCTCCGTGCGGGTGGCGCGGTCGTTCGGCACCTCCCGGGTCACCCAGGTCCTCACCCTCGCGGCCGGTGCCAAACGCCTCGACATCGACACCGAAGTCGACTGGCACGAGACCGAGAAGTTCCTCAAGGCGGCATTCCCCCTCGACATCCGTGCCGACCGCTACGCCGCCGAGACGCAGTTCGGCCATCTCCACCGCCCCACCCACACCAACACGAGCTGGGAAGCGGCCAAGTTCGAGGCATGCAACCACCGGTTCATCCACGTCGACGAACCGGGCTGGGGCGTGGCGCTCGTCACCGACTCCACCTACGGCCACGACGTCACCCGCGATGTCCGCGCCCACGACCACGGCACCACCACCACCGTACGGGTCTCCCTGCTCCGCGCCCCGCGCTTCCCCGACCCGCACACCGACCAGGGCCTGCACCGCTTCCACCACGCCCTCGTCCCCGGCGCCTCGATAGCCGACGCCGTCCGCGAGGGCTATCG
The DNA here is from genome assembly GCF_039532705.1 of Streptomyces sparsogenes subsp. cuspidosporus. Lineage (NCBI taxonomy): Bacteria > Bacillati > Actinomycetota > Actinomycetes > Kitasatosporales > Streptomycetaceae > Streptomyces > Streptomyces sparsogenes. The sequence goes on from NZ_BAAASD010000001.1 coordinate 416,004, forward strand.
GATCAATCTCCCCGAGCGCCGCGTCCCCGGTGACGCCGATGTCGCGCCGCTGGTCCACCTGGACAACGATGCCGTGGTGCTCAGCGCCGTCAAGCTGGCCGACGACGCCGACGGCGACGTCGTGGTGCGGTGCTACGAGGCGCACGGCGGACAGGCCACCTCCCGGCTGACGACCGGTTTCGACTTCACCGACGTGCGCGTCTGCGACCTGCTGGAGCGCCCGCTCGCCGACCGGTCCGACGCAGTGGTGAGTGTCGCCGAAGGAGCGGTTTCACTGCGGCTGCGGCCCTTCGAACTCGTCACCCTCCGCTTCACCCGCGGCGGCGCACCAGTGTCCCGGCTCGAGCATCGGCTCGACGCATGAGCGCTCAAGAGGCCACTCCGTGGTGGCGCAACGCCGTGATCTACCAGGTCTATCCGCGCAGCTTCGCCGACGGCAACGGTGACGGCATCGGAGACATCGCGGGAATCCGCGCCCGGCTGCCGTATCTGAGCGAACTGGGTGCCGACGCGGTGTGGATCTCACCCTGGTACCGCTCCCCGATGGTGGACGGCGGCTACGACGTCGCCGACTACCGCGACATCGACCCCCTGTTCGGCACCCTCGCCGAAGCGGAGGCGCTCATCCGCGAAGCTCACGCGCTGGGCCTGCGCATCATTGTCGACATGGTCCCGAACCACTGCTCCGATCAGCATCACTGGTTCCAGGCCGCGTTGAAGAGCGGCCCAGGGTCACCGGAGCGGGAGCGCTTCCACTTTCTGGACGGCAAGGGCGAGGCAGGCGACGAGCCGCCCAACAACTGGATGGCCGGTTTCGGAGGTTCGGCCTGGAAGCGCGTCGCCGGGGCCGACGGCACGCCCGGTCAGTGGTACCTGCACCTTTTCACCGCCGAGCAGCCGGACTTCAACTGGAACCACCCCGATGTGCGCGCCGAGTTCGAGTCCATCCTTCGCTTCTGGCTGGACCGCGGCATCGACGGCTTCCGCATCGACATGGCCAACCTGCTGATCAAGCAGGAGGGCCTCCCGGACCGTCCGTCGATGGCGCCGGACTCGCCGTCGCCGTACGAGGACCGGCCGGAAGTCCACGAGATCTACCGCGCGTGGCGCCGCATCGCGAACTCCTACGACGGAGACCGCGTCTTCGTCGGTGAGCTCTGGGTAGGCCCGCAATCGCTGGCGCGCTACCTGCGCCCCGACGAGCTGCACACCGGCTTCAACTTCGCCTACATGCAAGCGCCCTGGGACGCCGCCCGGCTCAAGGCCGTCATCGACGAGACCCTCGCTCAGCACACGGCCATCGGTGCACCGGCCACCTGGGTCCTGGGCAACCATGACATCACCCGCGTCGTCACCCGGTACGGCCGCGCCGACTCCTCCTTCGCACCCGGCGGAGTCCGCGTCCACAACGCGCCGGTCGACCTGCGGCTCGGCACCCGACGCGCTCGCGCCGCGGCACTGCTGTACCTGGCACTGCCAGGGAGCGCCTATGTCTACCAAGGCGAAGAGCTGGGACTGTGGGAGGTCGAGGACATCCCCGCGGAGTTGCGCCAGGACCCGACCCTGGCTCAGTCGGGAGGCACCGACCCCGGACGCGACGGCTGCCGTGTTCCGCTGCCCTGGGAGTCGGCGGCCCCCGGGTTCGGGTTCACGCCGCACGATGCCGCCGCGGCGCCCTGGCTACCGCAGCCGGCGGCCTGGCGGGAGCGGGCCGTCGACGCGCAGGAGGGCGACCCGCGGTCCATGCTCGGGCTCTATCGACAGGCTCTGCGCGTCCGACGCGCCGAGACAGGGCTGCGAGCCGGCGAGCTGACATGGTTGCCCGGTGACGAGAGTGTCCTGGCGTTCACCCGCGGGGACGGGTTCGGGTGCGTCGCGAACCTCGGGCAGTCGGCAGTGCCCCTCCCGGCGCACTCGGACGTGCTCATCGCCAGCACCCCGACACCAGGCGCACTGCTACCGCCGGACGCGACCGCCTGGCTTCGCCTCTAGACGGTCTCGTTCGGATCAGCGGCGGACCCGAGGAAGATGCCCGCGACGTGGAGTCCGGCCCAGGCCAGGTCCTTGTGGCGTCGGCCTGGGCCGGTCAGCGCTCCAGCCGTTCGTCCATTTCGGCCATGAGGGCCTGGTGGCTGCGGCGGACGTGTTCGCGCATCACCCGCTCCGCGCCGTCGCCGTCCTTGGCGAGGATGAGGTCGAGGACGCGGTGGTGCTCGGTGTCGGACTCGCTGAGGCGGCCCGGCCGGGTCAGCGACGTGCGGACGAGACGCCCGTAGGCAAGCTGGTTCATGAGCGTGCGGTAGTACGCCTCCAGCTTGGTGTTGTCCGCTCCGACGACGATCAGGTCGTGGAACTCGTGCACCAGCTCGGCATAGCGGTCCGAGTCGCCCCCGCGGACGGCCTCGTCGGCTTCCCGCATGTTGGCTTGCAGCCGCTCGACCTCGGGCACATTGCCGCGGAAGGCCAGCAGCCGGGCCGCGGCACCCTCCAGCAGCTCCTTCATCTGGAACAGCTCGGTGATCTCGCGCCGCGACGGCACGGCGACGAACGTGCCGACCCGCGGCCGCACCTCGACGAGGCCCTCGATCTGCAGTTGCTTGAGCGCCTCGCGGATGGGGGTGCGGCTGACACCGAACGTCTCCGAGAGGGCCATCTCGGACAGGCTGGAGCGAGGTGGCAGCTCACCGCTGATGATCATCTGCCGCAGCTCTTCGGCGACCCTGGCCTGCATGCTGGTCTGCTGCAACGGCTTCCTCGCTCGCCTTGTGGGTTGTTGCATGGTACGTGAACCTAATGGGAGGGAGGCACGGCGTCAACCGCCCCTCCTCTCCGCCCGTACCTGCCATGCAAGTGGGTGTTACCGGAAGGCCGGCACGACCTCCTTGCTGAACAACTCCAAGGACCTGCGCTTTTCGTCGTGCGACAGGCCGTTGTCGATCCAGAAGCTGTACTCGTCGATGCCGAGCTCCTCGTAGAAGCGCAGCCGCTCGATGACTTCGTCCGGGGTGCCGATCATCGCGGTCTTGTGCAGTGACTCCGGCTCGAACTCCGGACGGCCCTCGAACTTCGACTGCGGGCTGGGCTCGAGGAAGCCGTTCACCGGGGTCGTCTGGTTGCCGAACCAGGCGTCGAAGGTCCGGTAGAAGCGGTTGATCGCCTCCGCGGCCGGGCGCCAGGCGTCGGGTTCGTCGGGGGAGTGGACGTGGGTGTGCCGCAGCACCATCAGATCCGGACGGGGCACCTCGGGGTGGTTCGCCACCGCGGTGTCGAACTTCCGCTTGAGGTCGACGACCTCCTCGTCACCCTTCATCAGCGGGGTGACCATGACGTTGCAGCCCTGGGCCACCGCGAAGTCATGGGAGTCGGGGTCCCGGGCGGCGATCCACATGGGTGGGGTGGGCTGCTGCACCGGCTTGGGCACGCTGGTCGAGGTCGGGAACTGCCAGATCTGGCCGTCGTGGGCGTAGTCGCCCTGCCAGAGGGCCCGGACCGCGGGCACGAGCTCGCGCAGGTGCTTCCCTCCGTCGCCGGCCGGCAGCCCACCCGCCAGCCGGTCGAACTCGAACTGGTAGGCACCCCGGGCCAGCCCGACTTCCATGCGGCCGTTGCTGATGACGTCGAGCAGCGCGCTTTCACCGGCGACGCGGATCGGGTTCCAGAAGGGGGCGACGATGGTCCCCGCGCCCAGGCGGATGGTCGAGGTCTTCGCGGCCAGGTGTGCCAGCAGCGGCATCGGGCTCGGGGAGATGGTGTATTCCATCGCGTGGTGCTCACCGATCCACACGGTGCTGAACCCGCCGGCCTCGGCCATCAGGGTCAGCTCGGAGAGATTCTCGAAGAGCTGCCGGTGGCTGACCTCCTCGTCCCAGCGTTCCATGTGCACGAACAACGAAAATCTCACGGCTGCTCCTCGCCTTCGGTGGTGACCGGCCGCCCGGCGGCGTCGTGGTCGCTCCGGTGTCCGGCGCTCCCGCCGGTCCGACTCGGGCTTGCGGCGTCCATCTCGGTCAGGGTGACGTCACCGGTGGCCCAGTGCGTGCGGGGGACTTCGTGGACGACCACACGGATGTACTCGGGTCGTGTGTTCGCGGTCCGCAGGACCGCGGCGTGCACCTCGTGCATCATGTTCCGGATCTGCGCCGGGCAGCGGCCTTCCGCGATCGTGATCGTGATCTGCGGCATGTCAGCTCCGCATCACGAACGGGTCGGCCACGGGCTCCTCGCTCGTGTTGATCCAGACGCTCTTGAGCCGGGTGTATTCCTTGATCGTCTCGGTGCCGTGCTCGACGCCGACCCCGCTCGACTTGAAACCCTGCCGCGGCGACATCGGGGACATGGCCCGGTAGGTGTTCACCCAGACGGTCCCGGCGTCCAGCCGCGCCGCCATCCGGTGTGCCCGCGCGAGGTTCTGTGTCCACACGCCGGCCGCGAGACCGTACTCGGTGTCGTTCGCCAGGCGGACGACCTCCTCCTCGGTGTCGAACGGCATGATCGCCAGGACAGGGCCGAAGATCTCCTCCCGCACGACGCGCATGCTGTTGTCGACGTCCACGAGGACGGTGGGCTCGTAGAAGTAGCCGCCTAGGCCGCCGTCGGTGGGGTTTCCACCGGTCAGTACCCGGGCGCCTTCACCGCGCCCGAGGTCGACGTATTCGGCGACCTTGTCCCGCTGGCCTTCGAAGGCCAGCGGACCGAGTTCGGTCGTGTCCCTCAGGGGATCGCCGATGCGAATGGTTTTCGCGCGCTCGCAGACGCGCTCCAGAAGCTCGTCGTAGACGGACCGGTGGGCGAAGACCCGGCTGCCGGCGATGCAGGTCTGTCCGGCGGCCGCGAAGATGCCGGCGACGACCCCCATCGCCGCGTTCGGGATGTTCGCGTCCTCGAACACGATGTTGGGCGACTTGCCGCCGAGCTCCAGGGTCGAGCCGATGAACCGGCTCGCGGTGGCGGCGGCGATGCGCGACCCGGTGGCGGTGCTGCCGGTGAAGGAGATCTTCGCGAGGCCGCGGTGGTCGACCAGGGCCTGCCCGGCCTCGGCACCGAACCCGGTGACGACGTTCACCGCACCCGGCGGGAACCCCGCAGCGAGCGCCAGCTCGGCGAGTTTGAGCACCGTGGCCGAGGTGTGTTCGGACGGCTTGACGACGACGGTGTTGCCGACGCAGAGCGCGGGCGCCAGCTTGCTGCTGGTCAACGTCAGTGGAGAGTTCCAGGGCGTGATGGCTCCGACCACACCGAGGGGCTCCCGTGCCGTGTAGTTCAGTACCTGACGGTCGGAGGTGGGCAGGAAGTCGCCGTGGATCTTGTCCGCCAGACCGGCGTAGTAGTGGTAGTACTCCGGCAAGGTCGCCAGCTGCCCGCGCATCTCGCGCAGCAGCTTGCCGTTGTCCCGCGTCTCCATGTGGGCGAGCTCTTCGGCGTTCTCGGCGATCAGGTCGCCCAGACGGCGCAGTAGGTGTCCGCGCCGGGTCTGGCTGAGGTCGCGCCAGCGGGGGTCCTCGAACGCCTCCCGCGCGGCGGCCACGGCCCGCTCGACGTCAGCGGCATCCCCCCGCGCGGCCCGGTAGAGCACCTGGCGCGTGGCCGGGTTGGTGCTCGTGAAGTAGTCGCCCGAGGCCGGTTCGACCCACGTACCGCCGATGAAGTGCTGCAACGTAGTGAGCTCAGGCATGTGCGGGCTCCCCGATGAAGGTGGTGAGGGTGGAGACGAACGCCTCGGGACGCTCGACGGGCAGCATGTGACGCGTCCGGGGGATGACCACCGCGCGGCAGTCGCCGAGCGCCGAGGCGAGCCGGTACGTCATCTCGGGGGTGGAACCGGGATCGTCCCCACCCGTCACGGCCAGCGCGCGGACGGTGATGGCGCCCAGGTCGGGTCCGAGTTCGGCATCGGCCGTGGCGAACACGCGATAACAGGTGAGGAAGGACCTCACGTCGTTGGCGCGCAACACGGACTCGGTACGGGCGACCCAGGCGGGGGAGACGTCGGTGCCGGAGTACCACCGCTCGAGGGAGGCGGCGGCACTCGCGGCGAAGTCGGCCTCGGCGGCCCGCAGCCGGTCGAGTACGGACGCCCGCTCCTCGGGTGTCCGCCGGCACACCGAGCTGACCGAGGTCAGGGTGGCTACCAGTTCCGGGCGGTGCAGTGCCAGATGCTGGGCGACAAGGGCCCCCAAGGAGAATCCGACCACGTGCGAGCCCACGGGGAGGTCGCCGGCCACCCCGTCGGCCAGATCCCTGAGCGTCACCCCCTCCCTCGCCGGAGGGCGGGAGCCGTGGCCCGGCAGGTCGGGGGCGATCACGGTGAATCGGTCCGCCAGCAGTGCGGTGGCGGGCTCCCACATGGTGTGGTCGAGCCCGACGCCGTGCAGCAGAACGAGGTTCGGCTTGATCATGAGCGCCTACTGCTCGGTCGAGAGCGGGGCCAGCCGGGACTGCGGTCGGCCCTGGGCAGCGGCGGCGAGGCCGATGACGATCTCGTCGGCGCGGGGGCCGTCCGGAACGCGGGCCTCGATGCTCTGGTGATGCGAGCGGATGGTCGCGTCCGTGATGTGCTTGAGCGGGATGTCGAAGACGGTGCCCGCCGCCGCCCGCTTCTCCACGGCCGGCAGCAGGGTCGTGGCCTTCGCCGCGGTGCGGAAGTGGTCGCCGAACTTGAGCGTGTGGATGAGCGCGGAGCCGTGCTCGATCTCCCCGTCCAGTCCCACGATCGCGGCCTTCCCGTACGCCTCCACGGGCGCGCCCAGCGCCGCGACCACCCGGGGGGCCAGCAACCCGCCCAGCTTCGGGGCGACCTCGTCGATGCCGGGCAGCAGGTCCTCGACGAAGCCCTGCCCCGCCCACGGGTTCTCGATGACGGCCAGGACCACCGCCGTCCGGGCGGGCGGGTCGACCGGGCGGCCGCCCTCGGTGTGGATGTCCTCGGTGAAGGTGATGATCTTGCGGACGTTCATCGGGCGTTCTCCGGCTTCATCGGGCGTTCTCCAGTGCGTCGAGATCGGCGAGGCGGACGACGGGGTCGGTCAGGCGGTCCCCGATCCGGGCGTTGGGGCGCGGGCCCGACGAGGCGGCGGCGACCACCACGATCTCGTCGGGGCGGGGCGCGTCCGGGACGCGGATCTGGCAGGTCTGGTAGTGGGAGCGGGTCGCGGCGGCCGTCTTGTGCCACAGCGGCACGGTGAGCGGTTCGCCGGCGCGCAGCCGGTCGTCGCTGAAGACGATGATCGAGGTGGCCTCGGTCAGCTCGCGCAGCACATTGCCGAAGTACGGGGTGTGGATCAGCGCGCCGCCGTGCTCGATCTCCCCGTCGACGCCGACCATGGCCGCCTTGCCGAACGCCTCGATCCGGTCGACGCCGCCCAGCGTCTCGACCAGCCTTCCGGTCAGCAGGTGCGCCAGCCCCGGGGCGATCTCCTCGACCTCCGGCTGGAGATCGGCGACGAAGCCGCGCCCCGCCCAGGGATTGCGGATCACCGCGGCCGCCGCGACCCGTCGTATGGGAGTGGCGACCGGGCGGCCGAGCTCCAGCAGCACCTCGTCGACGACGGTCACCACTTTGCGTATCCCGCTCGTGACGCTCATGCGCTGAACTCCGGCATGACCTTCTCGGCGAACAGTTCCAGGCTGCGCATCGCCTTGCGGTGCGGGAGCCCGGGGTGCGTGGTCCACAGCAGCAGGTGTTCCAGGCCCACCTCGTCGCGCAGCTCCGCCACCTTCCCGGCGACGTACTCGGGGGTGCCGACCAGCAGGTTGCGCGTATGGAGGAAGTCGAAGGACAGCTCGTGCGCGTCGGTGAGCTCCTCGCCGGCCTCCATCAGGTTGGACAGGCCCCGCCAGTGCATGATCCAGCGGTACGTCGTCATCAGGGCCTCTTCGAACTCGGCGCGGGCCTGTTCCATGGTGTCGGCGACGTAGACGTCCCGGACGAGGCCGATGCCCTCCCCGAGCGCGTACTCGCGGCCGGAGGCATGGCTCGCCGTGGAACGGTACAGCTCGAAACGCTCCTTGAGGGCCGACACCGGCGGCAGCCAGAACATGCCCTGCACGCCGTCCGCCGCGGCCGCCCGTATGGAGCGGGGGCTGTCGATGACCTGCCACAGCGGCGGGTGCGGGCGTTGCAGCGGGAAGGGCGTGACCTGCATTTTCGTGATGACGCCCGCGGTGGTGTAGTCGTCGGTGGCGGGGGAGAGGGGGTGGTTCCACTTCACGCCGGGGGCGGGGAACTCGTAGAAGCGGCCCTGGTGCGAGAAGAACTCGCCGCTCCACGCCTTGCGCAGGATGTCCACCGTCTCGTCGTACAGCGCCCGGTTCTGCTCCTGGTCGCGCGGGTCGGCGAGGGCGTTGAGGTTGAGGGCCTCGCGGCCGTACAGGCCACGGCCGAGGCCGACCTCGACGCGGCCGCCGGAGAGCTGGTCGAGCATCGCGATGTCCTCGGCCAGACGCAGCGGGTGCCAGAAGGTGGCGATGGAGGCCGCCTGGCCGATACGGATGCGCTCGGTGCGGGCGGCGATGTCGGCGCCCATGAGGACCGGGTTCGGGGTGATCTCGATCGCCTCGTGCCCGAAGTGGTGCTCGGTGTACCAGGTGGACCAGAAGCCGGCCTGTTCCGCCGCGATCGCGAACTCGCGGGCTTCGTTCATGACTTGGGCGTACTCGCCGAGCCGTCCGGGCGCTCCGAGGTTGTGGAATATCGAGAACCGCATCCCGTGACCTTCCCTCTCTCGCTGTGCCATGGCAGCGAGGCTAGGAGTGCTCGGGAGGGGCGTCAAGGGGGTCGCTGCTCAGAAACGGTATTGACCTGTGCTTTTGCTCGATCTTCCGGCGGCTTCGAGGTTTTCTGTCCGCAGGTGTTGACACGAATGCACCATCTCCCTACGGTCCACTGCCATACAAGAGCTGACCAAGGGACCCCCAATGACCCACACTCTTGACCCCGTCGTTCCCGCCGACCGCACCTCCCGGATCCGCTCCGCCTGGCGAGCCGCCTGGGACGAGGGGCGCGTCGAGGCGCTGGACGACCTGCTCAGCCCCTCCTACGTCCGCCGGCGCGGACCCGCTGCCGTCGCCCAGGACCGCGACCAGTTCAAGGACTCCATCCGCGCGGTGCGCGAGGCCTTCCCCGACCTGCGCACCGAGATCGAGGACATCGTCGAGGACGGCGACCGGATCGCCATCCGCTGGCGCAGCACCGGCCGCCACACCGGTGCTTTCCTGGGCGTGCCGCCGACCGGCAAGCCGGTCGAGGTGTCCGGCGCGACCTTCACCCGCTTCGACGGATCCGCCGTCACCGAGGAATGGGTCACGTTCGACTCCCGACAGCTCCTGGAGGCGCTCGGGATCGTCACCACCACCCAGCGCGCGGCGATCGACCCCGATCTCGTACGCGGGGTGCACCGCAAGTTCATCACCGGTGTCACCGTGGTGACCACGGACGATGACGGCACACCCCGGGGCCTGGCCGTCAACGCCTTCTCCAGCATCTCGCTCGACCCGCCGATGGTCCTCGTCTGCGTCCAACGCAGCTCGGCGACGCATCCCGCGCTGCACCGGGCGAGCCATCTCGGCATCAGCATCCTGGCCGCGGGCCAACTCGATGTGGCGAAGACCTTCGCCTCGAAGGGCGAGGACAAATTCGCCCAGGTCTCCTGGACGCCCGGCACCCACGGCGCCCCCCTGATCGACGGCTCCTGCGCCCAGCTCGAGGTCGAGATCGGCGAGCGGCTGGAGGCCGGCAGCCACACCGTCTTCACCGGCCGGGTCGTCTCGGCCCGCCACGACGACCTCGCCCCGCTGGTCTACAGCGGCGGCGGCTTCTTCGACATCTCGCACACGGCACCGCTGCCGTGGTGACCCGCCCGACAGGAGCACCCGCATGACAGAGGGAACACAGGCGCAGAACACCCCGGCGCCCATCTACGGCAGCGCGGTCACCAAGGTCGAACCCTTCGGCGTCGACCACATCCCCGACAACGAACGCCACGGAAAGCCCAGTTCGCAGTTCTTCGTCTGGTTCGCCGCCGGACTCAACTTCCCCATCATCCTGCTCGGCTTCAGCGCGGCCTGGTTCGGCATGAGTTTCTCCGCCGCCGTCACCGCCATCGTCATCGGGGCCGCGCTCGGCTCGCTGCTGATGGCCGTGATGTCCCGGATGGGCGTACGGCTCGGCGTGCCGCAGCAGATCCAGGCCCGCGGCCCGCTCGGCTTCTTCGGCAACTTCCTGCCCGTCGCCTACATCAACGTCTTCGCCGGGGTCGGCTGGGCGGCCGTCACCGTCATCCTGGGTGGCAAGGCCTTCGCGGAACTCACCCATCTGCCGTACTGGCTCTGCGCGTTGGCGCTCACCGCCGTCGAACTCGTGGTGTCGATCTACGGCTACAACATGATCAACTACCTCCAGCGGGTCCTGACGTACGTCCTCACTCCGCTGTTCCTGCTGATCACCGTGGTCGCCATAGCGCGTGGCGGAAGTCTCTTCCACGCCAACCCGCACGCAGACGGGTACATCGGCTCCACCGGTGGCTGGGTCACCTTCGGCGGCTGGTTCCTGTCCTTCCTGGTCGCCTGGGCGCCCTTCGCCTCCGACTACTCACGCTACCTGCCCGACACCCCCGAGGTGGTGACCCGTACCGCCTGGTACACCGGACTCGGCAACTTCGTCACCATCTGCTGGCTCGGCATCGTGGGCGTGGTCGTCGGCGGCAGCGCGACCAGCTCCGACTCCATCACCGCCCTGCACGAACTGGCCGGCCCGTTCGCGGTGCCCGCCCTGCTCGCCGTCGGCCTCTCCGCCCTCGCGCAGAACTTCCTCAACGTCTACGGCGGCGCGATCTCCGTCCAGACCCTCAGGATCCCGGTCGCCCGCTCCCAGGCGGTCACCGGCATCTGTCTGCTCGCCTATGCCATCAGCCTGTGGGGCGAGTCGGGCACCGAGGCCAAGTTCAAGGTCTTCCTCAACCTCACCGCCTACTTCATCGCCCCCTTCGCGGCCGTCCTGCTGCTCGACTTCTACCTGGGCGGCCGCTCCGACCCGTCCCGGATCGCCGAACTCTACGACCGGCGCCGGGTGCTGGACTGGGGCTTCGTCGCCTGGGCGGGCGGGGTCGCCGCGTCGGTGCCGTTCTGGCAGTCCAGCTTCTACACCGGGCCGTTCTCGAAGGCGTATCCGGGCGCGGGCGACCTGAGCATGTTCGTCGCGGCCGGGGCCGGCGTCATCCTGTACCTGTTGACCTACCGCTTCAAGCCCTTGTGGGTGCGCGGCTCATCCGCCGAAACACCGGACCCGTCGGCCGACAAGGCTGCTGCTGTGACGTCCTGACAGCAACAACAGAGCCGGGCGACGCCTCTGATGGGGCCGAGCCCGGCTTCCCGCTGCGACGAAGCACCCACCGCCCGGTGAGTGCCGGGCCTACGATCAAGTTCGACGGCCCTTCGAGGGCCACAGGGGGGCGCCATGTCAGAGATCGCTCAGTGGCTCAAGGACTGGCATGCCGCACATGAACACGAGCTTCGCTCTCGTGGGATCAGCTCTGCGGTGAAGCGGTCCGTCCCGGGAACCCCGTCCCGAGGGCGGCCGAAGGCCACGGCAGTGAGTCTCACACTGGAATCAGACGAGCGCACGGGGACGGTGTTTCTCTGGGAATCGGGTGCCGCTTCGCTGCTCTTCATCGACTCCGGAACCGAGCGCGCCTGGCAGGACCACGCGGTGCTCAACTCCGAGAACGACCTGCCACAGATCCTGGCGCCCCTCGTGACGCTAGTGCCGGCAGCCGCCGACGCGGGGACTCGGTCGAGGTGACAGCAGGCGGACCAAGGATGAAGCGGGCCAAGGATGAAGGTGCTGACCCTCACCTTCGGATCGATCAAGCCGCCGGGCTCCTCGAAGGGCTCCGGGTGGCGGCGGTACGGACCGATGCCACGGTGTTCGGAGAGACACCCCCCACCGCCTCGGCGACACGGCCGACCAGGTCTTCCCACGGACGCGGAGCGAGGACCGGCACGCCGGCCGCCCGCGCCTGCGCGGCGAGCCACCGACCGTACAGCACGCTGACGCGTGCGCGTTGGCGCTGCGGTCCGGCCTCCGGCTCCCGGCGTAGGTAGTTGGCCGTCACCTGCCCCTCGTCGTCCTCGTGGAGGAAGACCGCACGGACCGGACCTTCGGGCGTCGCCGGTTCGGGCAGGACGTAGTCCCCTTCCAGGATCACCGGGGTGTCGGTGCCGACATGGTTGGCCACCACCGCCTCGATCGCCGGCGCCAGCGCCTTGGCGATCGCGATCTGCCGCTCGACCACCGACTCGGGCGCCTGGCGGGCGGCCTCCGGGTGAGTGCGCCAGAAGTGGACCTCCGGCAGGTGCTCGGGCAGTGTTACCGCGAGGAGGGCCTCCACGATGTCGTCGACCTCCACGACGGGGACGTCGTACCGTCGTGCCAATGCCCGGCTGACACCGGTCTTCCCCATCCCCGAGGCGCCCCCGACGACGAGCACCCGCCACTCGGGAAGGCCCCTCACCTCATCTGTACCGTCCACGCGGGCAGAGTACTGCAGCCGCTTCTGCCACCCGTGCCACACCCAGCCGCAGCGGTCCCCGTCGGGGAACAGCCACGGTGACCGTTCCCGAACACTTCATCATCCGGAAGGTGTGCTCGAACGCCTGTCGGTAACGGTCGACGTCGGCCGCGGTCGCACCGGTCTTGGACCACCACCGCCAGACCCGCTTCGCTCTCGCGTCCTCCGTGACCGCCTGCGTGGTCACGTGCTGGGCTCCTCGCTCGGCGACCGGTCGAGCGGCTGCCGCCAGGAGGCGGGCCCGATACCTGGGCAGGGGAGTCGCCCGGGCCCGGCGGGCGGCGCCTCATCCGGCGGACCCGGCCGCGGTGCGGCGCGCCCCGCCGACCACGGGCAGCGCCAGGAGGGCGAGAGCGAGCGGGCGACGTCACCGGCGGCCGTTCCGGTGGGGTGCTCTTCCCATCGCACGGCGACAGCCCCCGCCAGGGGGTTGGCGTCGCGGGCTCGCGTCCCTAACGTATGAATGAAACGTGAGTCTGACTCATATTTAAGGATCGACGCGATGATCATGGTTCATCCTCCGCGCCGCAGGTTCAGATCCCTCACGGTGGTCTTACTGCTCCTCTCCGCGATGGCTCTGGCACTCGGCCCGATACCCAGCTCCGCGGCGGAGTCCCACTGGTGGGATCCGGCAGCGCGGCCCACACCCGACGCCCGGATCAACGTCACGGGCGAGCCCTTCAAGGGCACCGACGCCCAGGGGCACGTGAGGGGCTTCGTCGACGCCCACGACCACATCATGTCCAACGAGGGCTTCGGCGGCCGGCTGATCTGTGGCAAGCCGTTCTCGGAGCAGGGCGTCGCCGACGCGCTCAAGGACTGCCCCGAGCACTACCCCGACGGCTCGCTCGCCGTCTTCGACATGATCACCAAGGGCGGCGACGGCAAGCACGACCCCAACGGCTGGCCCACCTTCAAGGACTGGCCCGCCCACGACTCGCTGACCCATCAGCAGAACTACTACGCCTGGATCGAGCGGGCCTGGCGCGGCGGACAGCGGGTGCTGGTCAACGACCTGGTCACCAACGGCGTGATCTGCTCGGTCTACTTCTTCAAGGACCGCGGCTGCGACGAGATGACCGCCATCCGTCTCGAGGCGCAGAAGTCGTACGACATGCAGGCCTACATCGACAGGATGTACGGCGGCCCGGGCAAGGGCTGGTTCCGGATCGTCACCGACAGCGCGCAGGCCCGCAAGGTCATCGAGCAGGGCAAGCTGGCCGTCGTGCTGGGAGTCGAGACCTCCGAGCCGTTCGGCTGCAAGCAGGTTCTGGACAAGCCGCGGTGCGGCAAGGAGGACATCGACCGCGGCCTCGACGAGCTGTACAAGCTGGGCGTGCGCAGCATGTTCCTGTGCCACAAGTTCGACAACGCCCTGTGCGGGGTGCGCTTCGACTCCGGCGCGCTCGGTACGGCCATCAACGTGGGCCAGTTCCTGTCGACCGGCACGTTCTGGAAGACGGAGAACTGCCGCGGCCCGCAGCACGACAACCCCATCGGCAACGCGGCGGCACCGGAGGCGGAGAAGCGGCTCCCGAAGGGCGTGGCCGTACCCTCGTACGCCTCGGGCGCGCAGTGCAACACCCGCGGGCTGACCGACCTGGGCGCGTACGCGATACGCGGCATGATGAAGCGCAACATGATGCTGGAGCTCGACCACATGAGCGTCAAGGCCGCTGATCAGGCCTTCGACATCCTCGAGTCCGAGTCGTACCCGGGCGCCATCTCCTCGCACAGCTGGATGGATCCGAACTGGACCGAACGCCTTTACAGGCTCGGCGGGTTCGCCGCCCAGTACATGAGCGGCTCCGAGGCCTTCAGCGCGGAGGCCAAGCGCACGGACGCGCTGCGCGAGAAGTACAAGGTCGGTTACGGCTACGGCACCGACATGAACGGAGTCGGCGGCTGGCCGGGCCCGCGGGGCGGCAACACCCCGAACCCGGTGAAGTACCCTTTCCGCTCCACGGACGGCGGCTCGGTGATCGACAAACAGACCACCGGCGAACGCACATGGGACTTCAACACGGACGGCGCCGCGCACTACGGCATGGTCCCGGACTGGATCGAGGACATCCGGATCGTCGGCGGCCAGGGAGTCGTGGACGACCTCTTCTCGGGAGCCGAGTCCTACCTCCGCACCTGGGGGAACACCGAGAAGCACACGTCCGGGGAGAACCTGGCCTCGGGCGCTGCCGCCTCGGCGTCCTCGTCGGAGTGGTGGAACCCGGCCGTCGGCTACGAGCCCGGCAAGGCCGTGGACGGCGACATCGGCACCCGCTGGGCCAGCGAGTGGAACGACGACCAGTGGCTGCGGATCGACCTCGGATCCTCGAAGCCGGTCAAGCGCGTCACCCTCGACTGGGAGGCGGCGTACGCGAAGTCGTACCGCGTCGAGTTGTCGGAAGACGGCACGAACTGGAAGACGGCGTGGGCCACGACCGCCGGCGACGGCGGCCTGGACACGGCACGTTTCGCCGGAACTCAGGCGCGCTACGTACGAGTCAAGGGGCTGGAGCGCGGCACCCAGTGGGGCTACTCGCTGCGTGAGGTCGGCGTCTACTCCGACTGAGGCACCCGTGAGGCGGCGCCCGGGGCAGGGGCCGGCCGGATCGGCTCTTCCGATCCGGCCGGCCCCTGCTTGCTTTCCGGCGCGTTCGCCGACCGGGCCACGCAGGGCTGGCGGAACCACACTCCGCGAATTTCGATAGCCCCCGTCAGGGGCTTGGCGTTGCGGGCTCATGTTCCTAACGTATGAGCAGAACATGAGCCTGACTCACATTCGAGGATTTGTGTGATCACTCACCACTCCGAAGCCCGCCTCTGGCTTCTGAGCACCCCCGGCACCTCCTACGCTTTCCGCCTTGGCGCCGACGACGTCCCCCGGCACGTGCACTGGGGCCGGCCGCTGACCCTGGAGCAGGCCGGCGCGATCGCGGCCGACCTGCCCGGCGAGGACCCCGGCGGCGACGATCCCGGCGGTGAGGAGTACGTGGTCGAGGGCGGCCTGCGGTTCGGGGCACCGTCGCTGACCGTCCGGTTCGACGACGGCGTCCGCGGCTTCGAATGGCGGTTCGTCTCACACACGGTCGAGGACGACCGGCTCACGCTCTCCTTCACCGACCGCGTCCGTTCCCTCGGTCTCGACCTGAACTACCGGATTCGGGACGGCCATGACCAGATCGAGCGCTGGGCAGTCCTCACCGCGGGTGAGCCGGTGGACGTCCTGCGGTTCGACTCCGCCGCCTGGACGCTGCCCATCCGCGACGACTACCGGGTCAGCCATGTGGTGGGGGAGTGGGGCCGGGAGTTCCAGCTCCGGCGCGACCGGGTGCCCGTCGGGGAGACCGTGTTCACCAGCCGCCTCGGCATCACGGGGCAGCACGCCGGGCCGTGGCTGATGCTCGACGCGCAGGACGCCGCCGAGGAGCACGGCGAGGTCTGGAGCGCGGCCCTGGCCTGGAGCGGCAGCCGCCGGATCACCCTGCGCCGCGACCCCTACGGCCGCACCTCCTGGACGGGCGGGTTCGGACACGAGGGCCTGGTCTGGAAGCTGTCCGCCGGCGAGGGTCTGGAGACCCCCGTCTTCACCGGCCTTTACACACCCGACGGCTTCGGCGGCACCAGCCGCCGCTGGCACGCCTACGTCGAACGTGAGGTGCTGCCCGCCCGCCCGGCCGAACGCCCGCTGATCTTCAACTCGTGGGAGGCGATCGAGTTCGACATCAGCGAGAAGCAGCAGACCGAGCTGGCCGATCTGGCCGCCGGGCTCGGCGTCGAGGTCTTCGTCGTGGACGACGCCTGGTTCGGCGCCCGCACCAGCGACATGGCCGGGCTCGGCGACTGGTGGCCCAACCCCGACCGGTTCCCGAACGGCCTGGGCCCGCTCGCCGACCACGTCCGCGCGCTGGGCATGGGCTTCGGCTTGTGGGTCGAGCCCGAGGCGGTCAACCCCGACAGCGACCTCTTCCGCGCGCACCCCGACTGGATTCTCTGCCAGGACGGCCGTGCCCGCACCCGGCGTCGCAACCAGTACGTGCTGAACTTCGCCCGCCGCGACGTCCGGGAATGGGCGGTGGAGTGGCTGATCAGGACCGTCACCGAGCTGGACGTGGCCTTCCTCAAGTGGGATATGAACCGGCCCTTCAGTGAGGCGGGGCAGCCCGGGGCCGCCGACCCCGACCGGGTCTGGATCGAGCACACCCGAGGCGTCTACGAGGTGATGGACCGGCTGCGCGCCGCCCGGCCCGGCCTGTACCTGGAGTCGTGCGCGAGCGGCGGCGGCCGGGCCGACCTGGGCGTGCTGGCCCGCGCCGACCAGGTCTGGACCTCCGACAACACCGACGCCGCCGACCGGGTCGCGATCCAGCACGGCCACTGCCAGCTGCTGCCCGCCCGGACCATGGGCGCCTGGGTCACCGACAGCCCGCACAGCTTCACCGCCCGCCCGACCTCGATCCGGTACCGCTTCCATGTCTCGATGGCGGGGGCGATGGGCATCGGCGGGGACCTGCGGAAATGGAACGAGGAGGATCTGGCCTGGGCCCGGATGCTCGTCGAGCAGTACAAGCGGATCCGGCCCGTGGTGCACGGCGGCGTCCAGTACCGCCTGGAGCACGACGCCGTGCAGTACCTCACCGAGGACGAGGTCGTCGTCTTCCAGTTCCAGCCGTCCGCGCTGACCCGCTCGGTCGCCCGCACCCGGCTCAAGGGCCTCGACCCCCACGCCCGCTACCGGGATGAAACCACCGGCGCCGTCCGCGAGGGCGCCGTCCTGCTCGGCCACGGTCTTCCGCCGCTGCTTTCCTTCGACCGGACGAGCGAGCTCGTCCACCTCAAAAGAGTGCCTCGATGAGCCTCGCCCCCGAGCGGCCCGAGGCCCTCGCCGAGCCCGTCCGCAAGGTCGGCCCCGGCTGGGTCGTCCTGTACGTCCTGGCGAACGCCGGGATGTACATCCCGCTGCATACGCCGACCACGTTCCTGATGCCCGAGCAGATCGCCAAGATCGACCCGGTGGGGAAGGTCGGCAGTTACGCCTGGGTCAGCATGACGGGCGCGATCTCGGGAATCGTCCTCGCGCCGCTGGCCGGCGCCCTCAGCGACCGCACCACCAGCCGGTTCGGCCGCCGTCGGCCATGGCTGGTCGTCGGCTCACTGGCCTGCATGGCGGCACTCATCTGCATCGGCGTCCAGACGACAGTCGCCGGGGTCGCCATCGGCTCTCTCGCGCTGTCAGCCGCCTTCATGATCATCGGTGCCGGGCTCGCCCCGGTGGCGCCCGACCAGGTCCCGGTCGGGCAGCGCGGCGTGGTGCTGGGCTGGGCCATGGTCCCGCAGGCCGGCGGAATGATCGCGGGCGGGCTGCTGGTCGGTCTTGTCACGGGCTTCTCGGCGCAGTACGTGCTGATGGCCGCGTTGCCGCTGCTGATACTGCTGTTCGCCGCCGCCATGAAGGATCCGCCGCTTCCCCGCCGGCGCCGCGAACCGTTCTCGCCGCGTGCCTTCCTGGACGGCTACCGGATCAGCCCACGCGAGCACCCCGACTTCGTCTGGGCGATGAGCTCCCGGTTCACCATGGGCCTCGGCTACGGGATGGGCACGCTCTACCTGCCGTACTTCCTGGAGGACGTCCTGCACTACGAGCAGTTGTTCCCCGGCCAGTCCACCGAGGACGGCCTGCTCATCGTGATCGGCGTCAACTGCCTGGCCACGGTCTCGACAGTCGTTCTCAGCGGCTGGCTCTCCGACAAGCTGGGCAAGCGCCGCATGCTGGTCTTCCTCGGCGGCGTCACGATGGCCATCGCCGCGGTCCCGCTCGCGCTGTCGCCCACGTGGACCATGACGTTGGTCGCAGCCGTCATCCTGGGCCTGGGCTACGGCGTGTACCTGGCCGTCGACACCGCCCTGGTCACCGAGGTGCTCCCGGCCTCGGCGGACCGCGGCAAGGACATGGCCCTGGCCAACCTGATGACGTCCCTGCCGTACGTTCTGGTTCCCCCCATCGCCTCGGTCGTGCTCGGCGGTCCGGGGGGCTACCGCTCGCTGTTCCTCTGCTCCGCGGGCATGTCCGTGCTGGGCGCGGCGTTGGTCTGGAAGGTCAAGGCCGTCCGCTGAGGCGTGTATCCGGTTGTGATCAAGGGGTGGTTCGCGCGAGGTCCTCGATCCAGGTCATGGCGGCGCGGATATGCGGGTCGACGAGGTGGCTGGGCCCGAGCAGGTCGGCCTTCAGCCGGAGGCGCTGGCGACGCCGGAGGTGGCGTCGCTCCTCTCGGGCGGGGGGATTCTGCCGAGCACCCGTCTCAGCCCTGCCACCGCCGTGACAGGGGCAAGGTTCACCGTCGTCCTGTTGGGCGGAGCGCCGTCATCCTCGCTGTCCGGCATGACCAGTGCCGACTGCCGCTCCTCCAGCTCGTTCTGCTTGCCCGGAGACGGACTCGCACGCAACTGCTCGAATCCGGTCGCCGATATCGGCCCCGACGTGTGCTGTTCCGTCACGGCAGCACCCCAGCCCGCCCCGCGCGCAACAGCAGCTGATCGACGAAGGCCGGCAGCGCCCGCGAAGCGCGCCTTGACCGCCCACCGAGGTGCCAGTCACGGGAGTCGATCGTTCAGATAGCTGTTGAGGACCCGTTTGCACTCGGCGATCAGCTGGGCGTCGCCCTGCGGATCGACGCGGAAGGCGAGTTTCAGCACGCTGTCCGCACACTCCAGGGCCACCCGCACGGCGATCTCGAGTTCGGCGTCGTCCTGGCCACCGGCCAGGGAGGCTGCCAGCGAGCGCAGTCGTCCGGCGACCGCGGTGTTGTTGTCCAGGGTCGGCTCCAGGATGTGGTCCTGCCCCGCCGCACCGAAGTCGACCACGCCGAACCCGGTGATCGTCCGGCGCATGGTGACGAACTCGTCGACGGTCACATCCACGATGGCCGAGATGCCGTCCGGCGCCTCACGCTCCAGCCGGTCCGCGACCCGCTCCAGGAAGGATTCCAGATTCCGGGCGGCGAGCGCGCCGATCAGCCCCTCCCGGTCCGAGAAGAACTGGTACAGGGTGCCGATGGGCACCTCGGCTCTGCGGGCCACCTCCTTGGTGGTCAGCGCGGCATAGCCGACCTCGTCCAGGAGTTCGGCGCAGGCGTCCAGCAGCCGTTCGAAGCGTTCGGCACTGCGTTTCTGGACCGGGAGCCGGCGCAGCGTCCCTGTGGTGCGATCTTGATTCACGCTTCCATCATCCCATCGAGCCAACTAACATGAGTCATGCTCATGTTCTAGGAGGTTGGATGTGGCCCTGGACCATTTCCCCGCGAACTTCATCTGGGGCGCCTCGACGGCGTCGTATCAGATCGAGGGCGCCACGAAGGAGGACGGCCGCGGACCGTCGGTATGGGACACCTTCACCGCCCGACCCGGCACAGTCCGCGACGGGCACACCGGTGATGTGGCCTGCGACCACTACCACCGGTACGAGGAGGACATCGAGCTGATGGCCGAGGCGGGTCTCACCGGCTACCGCTTCTCCATCGCCTGGCCCCGGATCCAGCCGACCGGCACAGGCGAGGTCAACCTCCGGGGCGTGGACTTCTACGACCGGCTGGTCGACGGCCTGCTCGCACGTGGCATCGAACCTGTCCCGACCCTGTTCCACTGGGACCTCCCGCAGGGCCTCGAGGACGGCGGCGGCTGGCTGAACCGCGACACCGCGCACCGCTTCGCCGAGTACGCCGCCGTCATGGCCGGCAGGCTGGGCGACCGCGTCCAGAAGTGGATCACCCTCAACGAGCCGTTCGTCCACATGGTCTGGGGCTACGGCCTCGGCACCCACGCGCCGGGCCGCACCCTGCTCCTGGACTGTCTGCCGGTCGCCCACCATCAGCTGCTCGGCCACGGTCTGGCACTGAGAGAACTGCGGGCGCGCGGCCTCCAGGTGATGATCGCGAACAACTGCACCCCGGTCTGGCCCGCCTCGGACGCCCCCGCCGACCGCGCCGCCGCGCGAGCCTATGACAACCTGCACAACCGCCTGTTCAACGACCCGATCCTCACGGGCACCTACCCCGACCTGTCGGCCTTCGGCGCGGACGCGACCCTCGGCGGCTCCGTCCGTGACCGCGATCTCGAACTGATCTCGGCCCCCCTGAGCGCGCTCGGCATCAACTACTACAACCCCACCCGGATCCAGGCGCCGGCGTCCGAGGGGCTGCCGTTCGAGGAGGCCCCCATCGAGGGCTACCGCCGCACCGCCTTCGACTGGCCCGTCGTCCCCGACGGGCTACGGGAACTGCTCGTCGGCCTCAGGGAGCGGTACCCGGCGCTCCCGCCGGTCTACATCACGGAGAACGGCTGCTCGGCCGAGGACGTCGTCAACGCGGACGGCACCGTCCTCGACCCCGACCGCATCGACTACTTGGACTCCCACCTCCAGGCCGTCGACGCCGCCGTGGCCCAGGGCGTCGACGTGCGCGGTTACTTCGTCTGGACCCTGATGGACAACTTCGAATGGGCCGAGGGCTTCCAGCAGCGCTTCGGACTCGTCCACGTCGACCACGACACCCAGGTCCGCATCCCGAAGGCGTCCTTCGCGTGGTACCGCGACCTCATCCGCGCTCAGCGCGGTCGAGTGGAGCCGGATCGACTGGACGGTTGAGGCGACCGCGGTGTCGAGCACGAGCGCGCTGACCTTGGACGGTCATGCGCGCCGCTCGGCCTCGGACGTGTTGCTCACGACGGGGACCGGCGATGGCCACTCTGCGGTACGAGGGCGATCCACAGTCCGACGACGGTGGCTACTTCCTCGTCGACCCTTTCGAGCCTGGCGGAGACGGATGTCTCGACGAGCCGGCCAACCAGATCGGTCCGTGGCGAGGCGAGGCGCCGTTGTCCGGGTCCTGCCCCATGTACGCCCGCTCCGGCGAGCCGTGGTCCATCAGCGGGCAACCCCTGGGGTCCCCGACTCCCTCGTGAACGTCACGCCCGCGTCAGAAGCGGGCCCGGGGCGGCGCGGGCCGCCCGCGTCCGCATGCGGCCGGCCGCAACGGCTATGCTCGGGCGCCTTGGCAGCGAACGCGCCTGAACTCCGGCGGCACCGGCCCGGCCATCCGCCCGCAAGGCCGGGCCGGCTCAGGAAGGGACCCAACGCTCTTGACCGCGTACACGCTGCGCCCGATCGGGCACGTCGAGTCGGCGCTGACCGATCGGGCGGCGGCACCCCGGCAGCCCGATGAGGGGGCCCCCGACGCCTGGCTCGTCTTCGACGACCGGTACGCCCCCGCCCTGAAGGGGCTGACTGCGGGCACCGACGTTCTCCTGCTCACCTGGCTCGACCGCGCCGACCGCGACACGCTCACCGTCCACCCGCGCGGCGACGCCACCCGGCCGCGCGCAGGCGTGTTCGCCACCCGCGCTCCCGACCGGCCCAACCCGATCGGCCTGCACGTCGTCCACGTCCTCGCGATCGCGGACACGCGCGTGCACGTCCGCAACCTCGAAGCCCTCGACGCGACCCCGATCCTGGACGTCAAACCCGTTATGGACCAGGGTCGGTGACATCGGTTCATGGTGAAACCCATGAACCGTCGCGTACGCTGCATCGCCGCCGAGGAGTGACGAGAGCCTCACGTCCATCCGGCTGGAATCCCTTGCACCGCCTTGAGGCCGGTCCGAGGCCTTGGTCTGGACTTGGGCCCTGGAGCCGTGTTCTGATGCCAACTGCCGCTGCTGACAACGTTGTACAGACCAGAGCACCGAGCCGCCGCCCTTCCTCGGCCAAGGAGGACTCGTGCGCATCAGATCGTTCAGTCCGTTCAGACCGCGCATCACGTGCGGGCCGCTGAGAAGCCGTATCGCCCTGCTCGTCGTGGCAGTGCTGAGTGTCGCGGGACTGGCCGCCGTACCTGCCGCGACGGCCGCGGACGACTCCGCCGAGGTTCACGGCCTCAAGGGTGAGTACTACACCCAGTCCGCCCCCGGCGCCTTCGACTTCCACGAACTCAAGGCCACCGGCTTCGATCCGCAGCTCGACTTCGACTCCCTGGAGTCCCGGCTGACCTCCGCCACCGGCCGGTCGGACGACGTCAGTGTCCGCTGGACCGGCCGGATCGTGCCGCGGAAGACCGGCCCCACCACCTTCTCGATCACCGGCGACAACGGTTTCCGCCTGTGGGTCGGCGGCAAGCTCGTCATCGACCACTGGGTGGACGACTGGGACCGGGAACAGACCAGCCGGCCCGTGGAGCTGACCGCGGACACGGCTTACGACATCAAGGTCGAGTATTTCGAGCACTACGGAGGCTCGAACCTTCATGTGCGCTGGACACCGCCCGGCGGTACGAAGACGGACATCCCGCAGTCCGCGTTTCTGCTGCCGGACGGCTACGACTACAACGGTGCCATCGCCACCACGGTCCTGGGGGACGGACGGACGCTCCGGCTCGACTTCGCCCAGGAGCTCCAGGCGCCCCCGGCCGGACTCGCCGACCACCTGACCGCTGTGATCGGCGGCGCCACCTGGCCACTCGGCGAGGCCCGGCCGAATCAGGCCGACCCCACGTCGTTGCTGGTCGCGCTCAGGGAGCCCGTCGTCGGCAACAAGACCGGTACCGCGCGCGGCACCGCCGATGTCCGCTACGACGGGGCGGGCGGCCTGACCGGTACGGATGGCAACGTCGTCAGATCCTTCTGGAGCAGCGGGGCCAACCACTCGACGTACGAACTGCGCACCCGGTGGGCCGACGACGTCACCCCGGGCAACGCCCACCGCGAGTACCCAAGACCGCAGCTGACCCGCGGCGACTGGCAGAACCTCAACGGCAGGTGGCAGTTCGCCGCGGCCAAGGCGGGCGAGCGGCCGCCGGTGGGCAAGGACCTCGCCGAGAGGATCCTCGTCCCGTACCCCGTGGAGTCCCAGCTGTCGGGCATCGAGCGGCACGAGGACCGCATGTGGTACCGGCGCACCTTCACCGTCCCGGCCGACTGGCGGATCGGTTCCGGCAAACGGTTGCGGCTGAACTTCGGCGCGGTCGACTGGCGGACGGAGGTCTTTGTCAACGGCACCAAGGTCGCCGAGCACCGGGGCGGCTACGACAAGTTCAGCGCCGACATCACCGACGCGCTCAAGCCGGGCCGTGCCCAGGAACTGATCGTCGGCGTCCACGACCCGACCGACGCCGCGAGCGGCGAGAACCCGCCCCTCGGCAAGCAGCGCCTGGACCCCAGCGGCATCTGGTACACGCCCTCCTCGGGCATCTGGCAGACGGTGTGGCTGGAGCCGGTCGCGGCCGACCACGTCGATTCGCTGCGGCTCACCCCGGACGTGGGCGCGGGCACCCTGACCGTCGAGCCACGAGGCGTACGGGACGGCCTCGCGGTCACGGCGACGGCGTACGAGGGCAGACGGCGGGTGGCCACCGTCACCGGACGCAGCGGCACCCCGCTCACCCTGAAGATCCACAACCCGCGCCTGTGGTCCCCCGACGACCCGTTCCTCTACGACCTGAAGGTGAGAGTCGGCTCCGACCGCGTCGGCAGCTACTTCGGGATGCGCTCCATCGCCGTCGAGAACGTCAACGGCACCCCCCGCACCGTCCTCAACGGCAAACCGGTGTTCATGATGGCCACCCTCGACCAGGGCTTCTGGCCGGACGGTCTGCACACCGCCCCGAGCGACCAGGCCCTGGCCTACGACCTGCGGATGCACAAGGCCATGGGCTTCAACGCGGTCCGCAAACACATCAAGGTCGAACCGGACCGCTGGTTCTACTGGGCGGACCGGCTGGGCCTGCTCGTCTGGCAGGACATGCCGGCGATGACCGCCGGGGTGAACCCGGACCCGGCGTCCCGCGCCCAGTACGAGCGCGAGCTGAAGCAGATGATCGACGAGCACATCAGCAGCCCGTCGGTCGTCATGTGGGTCACCTTCAACGAGGGCTGGGGCCAGTACGACATCGGCCGCATCGCCGACCAGGCCAAGGCCTGGGACCCGACCCGGCTGGTCAACGGCATGTCGGGGCTCAACCTCGGCGCGGACGGCGGCACCGGCGACATCATGGACGAGCACGGCTACCCGAGCCCCGCCCTGCCCCCGCACCCGGACGGCAGACGCGCCCTGGTCAGCGGCGAGTACGGCGGCCTCGGCCTGGCGGTGCCGGGACACGCCTGGTCGGTCCAGCAGTCCTACGTCGACGTCGACCCGGCCACCTACACCGACGACTACCTCACCAAACTGGCCGAGGTGCGCGCCCTGGCCTGCCGGGGCGGCAACGGCGCGGTGTACACCCAGATCACGGACGTCGAGGGCGAGCTCAACGGGCTGCTCACCTACGACCGCGAGGTGGTCAAACCCGAGGTACGGCGGTTGAAGGCCGCCCACGAGGCGCTGATCGACGACGCGTCGCGGGCGGCCCCCGCCAACTGCGCCTGACCCGAAGCCGCCCGGCGAGCGCTCCCCGTCTCCCCGTCTCCGCCGTCTCGCCGGGCGGCCCGTCCGTACCAAGACCAGGCGGCGTGGTCACAGGCAGGCCAGGGCGCCGGGCGGTTCAGGTGACTCCAGGTGCGATCCCCGCCCCGGGGCGCGGACCGCCGCGGCGGTGGCGTCGAGCAGCCGTCGAGCAGTTCGGCGATGACGACCGCCCGAGCGAGCCCGGCGCCGGCGGCGCGGTACACCTCCAGGGCGTCCTCGTCGCCGCGCGTGGCCGCGTCGGCGACCTCCACCGCCTCCGGGCGAGGGGGAGACCCGTGGGCGGACCACTAGTAGTTCTTTGTTGGGTGGTCGGTACCGGGTACAGGCGATCAACTGTCTGCGCCGGCGTCTTGGGCGACGAGTTGTGCCATGCGCTCCATGCAGCGCATCCGGGCGGGAGAGAAGTCGTAGGGCATCTTGGTGATCGCCTCCGCGGCGCCCATCCGGGTGTCCTCATCCTCTGCCAGGTCGGCGTCGTAGGTCTCGAAGAGCTCGTCATCGGCCGTGTCCAGCCCGGCTGCTGTGATGGCCTGCATGAGGGCCATGTGGTGGGTGTACCGCTGTTCGGCGATTTCCTCGACGCGCGGGTCGTCGGGGTCGACGCCGTCGTCGAGGGCGGCCTCAGCCTCGTCGAGACGGTCCTCCTCGGCCCGTAGGTCGGGATGGGTGGCCAGCACGATGTACACGCTGGCCTGTATTGCGGAGCCGAGCGGACCGAAGATCCGTTCCGTGACCAGCAGGGCCTCCATGTCGGAGGCGCGCAATGCGCCAGGGGGCAGGTGGCTGAGCCGATCCGTCACCAGCTCGGAGAGCAGGCCCTGCGGGCTGCCCACAGCCCGCAGGCGCCCGACGGCCGCGCGCTGACGTTTGATGTCGGCCTCCTGGGCAGCCAGGGATTCCTCCAGCCGGCCCAGGGTCTCCTCGATGTCCCCGGATTCGTCGAAGGCGGCTCGCATGTCGTCCAGACTGATGCCGACCTCCGCCATTCTGCGGATCCACAACAGGCGGATCATGTCGTCGTATCCGTAGCGGCGCCGGCCGTCCCCACCGCGCTCGGGTTCCGGCAGCAGACCGATCTGGTGGTAGTGGCGGATAGCGCGCGGGGTGGTCCCGGCGAAGGCGGCAGCAGCGCCGATCTTGACCCGGCGGGGCGGTGTGACGGAGGGGTACATCGCAGACGGAGCCTTTCGTACTGTGGTGCCTCGACGACACCACATGCCGCTACGGCAGGTGCAACAACGCACCCGCCACCAAACCCACATCCCCGCTGATCTTCCCGGGCCGCCGGGCAGGCCAGCCTGCCCGCCCCGACCACCTGTCCGCGTTCCTCCATGAGGTCGGCGTCCCGGCCGCCGCCGCCCGCGGCGCCGCCATCCGACAGCAACTCCTCGAACTGCCCGCCCCCGTCGTTGCGGACGCTCTCGGCTACCACGACAAGACCACCGGCCGCCTCCTCAGGGAGACCGGCGGGACATGGAGCCGATACGCCCCCGGTGACCGCACACGGTCAGCAGAAGGTTGGACCCCGCCCCCGCGACAGTCCGTTCTCATGAGTCACGAGGCGAGGTGGGCAGACGCTCCGTATCGCCGCCAAAGGGCAGGAACACGGCTCGGGTGGCGAGGAGCCACTCGCCGTCGACCTTCTGAAATGTGTCCTCGTAGTGGCCGACGTTGGCGGGGAGACGCGGCGGAAGCATCCCGTCAACGTAACCGTCGACACGGTAAGTCGCCAGGTATGAGGTCGCGGTCGCCGTCGTCGCGGAGCACACGGTGACGAGGATGTTCGTCATCATGCGACGCGACAACCGGTCCGCCGGCCGAGAGCCGAAGTATGCGCGCAACGCTTCCCGGCCCTCGATACGACGGCCTCCGTGGGGCCACTCCCAGACCCCGTTGGCGGTGAACAGATCGGCTACCGAACCAGGGTCTCCAAGATCGAGACGGCGGACGAAGTCGACGATCAGACGCTCGCAAGCTCGCTCCGCGAGCAAGCGGTCCATGGGGCCAATCGCTTCACCGATCACCGTCACTTCCTACCAGTCCCGCCCCGCTACCGCACAACGCCTTTCCCAGCTCCCCGACCACGGTCCGTCAAGGACACCATCCGAGGGCGGGGGACTGGTGACAGTTGAATACCCGAGCCCACCAGTACCAAGGCCTGACCACCCGCGAGCCCGAGCACCTCTTCCGCAGCCCCTGCGGCACACCGGCGTCGACCGCGGACCGGAGGCACATCCGGGCCCTGCTCCGAGCTCCAGCTCCTTCAGGAGGTACGCCGCGCCGACCTGGACGGTGTCGCGCTCGGGGAAGCCGCCCGGTGTGTCCCCAGCCGTGAGGAGGCACAGGTGCGGGCTGCTTTCCGAAGCCTGCTGCGGAGGCACGAGCTGCGTATCGATCTCACGCGCCCGCTGCATCGCCCAGCCATGAGACAAAGCAGAGCAGGGCGGTGCATCTTGCCCGGCATCATGGCCTGGTGACCACATGGATGCGCTGCTACTGGGACGAGGACGACGTCTGGTTCTACTTCGAGGTCGACGCCGAGGGCTGGGTTACCCGGCAGGTCGAACTCCAAGGGCCTGAGCTGACACCGATCGCAGCCGCCTCCCTCGCCGAGTGGCAGCAGGCCCACGACGCCGGCCGCCTCGATGAGTACGACAGCAGGTTCGGGTTCACAGCCGAGCTGCCCGTCTCGGAATGGGAAGGCCACGACCCCGAGCAACTCACCTCCGCGGAGTTCGAGGAAGTCTGGGGCCTGCCCGTCTGCAGATCGCATCCCGGCCCCGCTGACCTCTCGGCGCCGCGGAGGCTTCTTGGCATCATCTCGGCATGACCCCGTCCCTTCCCCGCACTGTCCGAGCCGTCGACACCGCTCAGCTCCTGGACCTGGCCCAAGAAGCCGCCAGGCCACGCGGCCGGGCCAGGAACGGCCCGGTTTCGTCGGTGTAACGCGAGAACGGCTGATGCCGAGTTCAGGAAACAGATGTTGATCAAGCGGTTCCAGAATGTTGTCGAGTTCCGAGAACGGCTCGCCGAGAAACGGCGTTGTCAGTGGGTTCTGCCAGGGTGTGCTTCGTGGAGGAACTGGTGGAGCGTGTCGACTGTCAAGGTCGTGTCCTGGGGGTGGTCACCCGTCGGCAGGCCATCCGGGAGGGTTGGCTGCATCGAATCGCTGCGACGGTGTGTCGTGATGAGCGTGGCCGGATCCTCGTCCATCGGCGGTCGGAGCAGCTGTCGCGCTTCCCCGGGCTCTATGAGGTCATGGTCGGTGGCGCCGTGGACGTCGGCGAATCCTACGAACAGGCTGCCGCGCGGGAGCTGGCCGAAGAGCTGGGCATCCGCGGCCTGCCGCGCTTGCTGTTCTCGTTCATCAACCTTAGCGGCTTGAGCCCTCACTGGCTTGGCGTGCATGAAGCCGTGGTTCCGGACGCTGTGACCTCTGATCCCGATGAGGTCGCCTGGCATGGCTGGCTGACCGAGTCGGAGCTTCACTCGGCCCTGTTGAGGTGGCGCTTCACTCCCGACAGCCACGAAGCCCTCAGCCGGTATTTCGCGTTCCGGACCGCGCAGTCCTGACCTGTCTCGCCTCTTCGATCGGACCCCTCAGCCCAGGGACTGTTGTTCGGCTCGGGCGCGAGTTTCACCGGCCCACCACCTGACATCGGACGGTTGAGGAAGTCGGTGGTGACCGCCGCGGCGACCTCTTCGCCCCGGGCCGGTGATATGGATCGCGGAGACCTTCTCCTGCGGTGCGATCGGGGCCGCGACCTGCTGCCCCACCCGCCGGCTCGCGTCGTCCGTGGTTCACGGGGCCTTGCCGTCCGGCGGCGTCCCCATCGCCGCGAACCGTTCCGGCTCGTCGTCGATGTTCGCCAGGACCGTCCATTCCGGCTCCGTGATCGGGCCGCCCCGCCGCCTCATCGGCTCGATCTCCAGAGCGCGGTCACCGATCGTGAACTGCCCGCGCGTCTGTTGTCCGATCGGTCACGGTGTCTCACCACCAACTGCGAGCCCGGGCACGGCACCTGGGGCCGCGACGGGACAGCCCCCCATTAACGGCGCTGCAGCGCGCACCCGCCCCCGCCGCAGGCGAACCAGCTACTACCCGACACAGCTGAGCGCCCCGCTGCCGTCCACCCCTCACCACCGGCACGAGGCAACGCACGCGGGTTCTCGGCGGCGTCATCAACGAGTGCGGATACGCAGGCTGACCAGCAGCGGCGATTTGCCGAGTGTCCACCCCGCGGCCGAAGCCCAGGCGGAAGGACACCGGGAGGCTGGGCGACCACCCGCCGACCCCCGCGGCCGCGGCCGACGGTGGATCTTCGGCTACGGACTTTGTCAGAAGCGTTGACGAATATCCGCAAGCCCTCCTACCTTCATGGCGTCATGCATCGTACGTCATATATGAGAGGCGTAATGCCCGAATTGGGGACTCTATGTCCGTTACGCTACAGGGTCACCTCAGGCGCATTGACCGCCTCGGCCGACAGCCGGGCCGCATGATCGGACAGCGGTCACTCATTCACTGACGATGTGAGATGCGGCCCGTTCACCGCCAAGATCCCGGGCCGCGAAAGAGAGTCAGCACGCTCCCTCTGTGGGGGAGCCTATCCAATTTCGGGAGCGATGTGCCCCTGTCAAGCCTGCCCATGCCCAAGGCCGGGAACTCCCCAGCATCACCGGCTCGGCAACGCAGCAGCATGCGATGGACGGTCGTCGGTTTCTCGGCGCTCGGCCTCACGATCGCCTATCTCGACCGCGCCGCACTGAGCGTGGCGATGCCCCACATGTCAGACGAGTTCCACATCAGCTCCGCCGTACAAGGGGTGATGCTTTCAGCGTTCTTCTGGACCTACGCCCTGTTCCAAATTCCCTCCGGATGGCTGCTGGACCGCTTCGGTCCGAGGGTCATCTACCCCATCGCGGTCGGCTGGTGGTCGATCTGGACGGCGCTGACGGCCCTCGCGCGGGGCGTCGGGTCGGTCATGGTGTTCCGCCTCGGCCTCGGTATCGGCGAGGCGCCGGTGCAGCCGGCGAACGTCAAGGTCGTCTCGCGGTGGTTTCCGCGCAAGGAACGGGCGTTCGCGTCCAGCCTGTTCGACATGGGCCAGCAGATCGGTACGGCCCTGTCGATCCCGGTGGTGACGGCGCTGACCCTGTACGGCGGCTGGCGGCTGTCCTTCGTCGTCATCGGTCTGGTCGGCCTCCTGTGGATCGTGGGGTGGGCCGTCGTCTACCGCGAGCCCGAGGAGCACCCGCGGGTCTCCGCGACGGAGCTGGCCCATATCCGGTCCGACCAGGGCGGAGAGACGCCCGCGGAAGTGGCCGGCGGCACCGTGCCGTGGCGGGAGTTGCTGAGCGACTCCCAGGTGTGGGCGCTGACGGTCGGCTATGTGTTCCGCTCGCTGGCCGGGGCGTTCTTCCTCACCTGGTATCCCAGCTATCTGCTCGACGACCGCGGATTCTCCGAAGCGGACTTCGGCATGGTGGGGTGGATCCCGTCGCTGATCGCGATCGGCTCCACCGTGCTCGGCGGCATCGTGTCCGACCGGATGCTGGCGTCCGGGGCTTCTCCGAACCTGGCCCGGAAGGTACCCATCGTCGCCGGGCTCGGCCTGAGCGCCTGTATCGGCTTCGCCCCGTTCATCCAGAGCAATGTGGTGCTGATGGTGATCCTGACCGTCAGCAGCGCTGCCCACTCCTTCGCCGGGGCGGCCATCCTGAGCCTCCCGGCGGAAGTGGCGCGCTCCTCGGAGTGCGTGGGCGCGGTGGCCGGTTTCCAGAACTTCGGCTCCCAGGTGGGCAACCTCCTCAGCCCCATCGCCATCGGACTGTTCCTGGCGTCCAGCGGCGGATCCTATGTGGGGCCGCTGCTCGGCGCGGCGGTCAGCTGTCTGGCCAGCGCGGCGATCTACCTGTTCTGGGTGCGCGTCAAGCCCGTCGCGAAGCGGGGCGAACACCCCACGGACCCCGCCGATCAGAATGAAGGGACCACCCCGTGAACGCCTCGTTCAACACCACCCGCCTGGTCGAGCGGCTCGGCACCGTGATCGGGATCCCCGTCGTCCCCTACGACGCGGAGGGGACGGTCGACCTCGATCTGACCGTGTCGCTGGCGACCCGGCTGTTCCGCAACGGGGTCACCGTGCTGACGCCGAACGGCAACACCGGCGAGTTCTACGCCCTTTCCCCCGACGAACGCCGTCAGGTGCTGAGGTGCGTCCTCATGGCCCGCGACGCCCACGACGACGTGGCGCCGAACACCACGGCGGGTGGCACGGCAAACGGTGCACCACGCGCCACGACGATCGTCGCCGGAGTGGGGCTCGACCTCGAGACGGCCATCTCCGACGCACGTTTCGCCCGCGACTCAGGTGCGGACGCCATCATGATCCATCAGCCCGTCCTGCCGTACCTGACGCCGGACGGCTGGGTCGAGTACCACGTGCGCATCGCCCGATCCGTACCCGACATCGGCGTGTTGCCCTACCTCACCAAGCGCGCGGTCACCGGTGCGCACATCACCCGCCTGGTGGAACGGGCGCCGAACGTGGTCGGGCTGAAGTACTCCGTCCCCGATCCGGCCGTGTTCGCCACCACCCGGGCGGAGGCCCCGGACGGACTGCTGTGGATCGCGGGCCTGGCCGAGTCGTACGCCCCGGCCTACTGGCAGGCGGGGGCACGCGCCTTCACCTCCGGCCTGGTCAACGTCGCCCCGGCGGTGTCCCTGGCGATGCTCACCGCGCTCGGCGGCGACGACTACGCCACCGCCACCCGGATCTGGCGGCAGATCCGCCACTTCGAGGAGTTGCGGGCCCGCGACGCCTCGGCCAACAACGTGTCGGTGGTGAAGGAAGCCATGCACCGGATCGGCCTGTGCCGCCGGGATGTCCGTCCCCCCAGCCACTCGCTCTCCGAGGCCCTCGCCCGCGAGGTCGCCGAGTCCATGGCGGGGTGGCACTCCCTGATACCCGAGGCGGCTCCCATCCCCGAGACCGCCGAGGAGCCTGTGGCATGAGGATCGAGTCCCTGCGGACCTACCGGCAGCGGGTCGGCGACCGGCCAAGAGTCCTCGTCAAAATCACCACCGAGGACGGGGTCGATGGGTGGTCGGAGGTGTACAACCACGGCCCCGACCTGGCCTATCCGCCCCTGCTGGACTATCTGTTCGAGCAGATCAAGGGCATGGACGCCCGGTCCCCGGGCCGGGTCAACCAGTTCCTCCTGCAGTCCGGCCGCTTCCCCCAGGGAGCCCTGGGCCTGGCCGCCATCGCCGCCATCGACCACGCACTGTGGGACATCGCGGCCAAGGCCGTGGGCGTGCCGGTCTACCAGTTGCTCGGCGGTGCCGTACGCGACCGGGTACGGGTCTACGCCGGGCTGTACTCGGCGCCGGACGTCGGCGAACTGGCCGAGACCACGACGGCGTTGCACGAGCGATTCGGGTTCACGGCCTTCAAACTCAGCCCCTACCGGACGGCTCCGCATCGCACCCGGTTCGGGCTCCTGGTCCGTGAACTGGGCGAGTACTTCGGTGAGGTCCGCGACCGCCATCCCGCCGAGTGGGAATTCGCCTTCGACGCGCACGCGTGTCTGTGGGAACCGCGGCAGGCGGTCGACCTCGGCGCCGCGCTCGCCCCCAACCAGCCCCTCTTCCTCGAGGAACCGGTGCGGCCCGAGCACATCCCCGCCTGGAGCCGGATCCGGTCCGAGATCGCCGTGCCACTGGCCACCGGTGAGTGCCTCTACTCCCCCCATGAGTTCCTCGCCCTGCTCAGCGCCGGCGGTGCCGATATCGTGCAGCCGGATGTCTGCGTCGTCGGGGGCCTCACCCAGATGGTGAAGATCGCCACCATCGCCGAAGCGCACTACGTCCCGGTCGCGCCGCACAATCCGCTCGGTCCGCTCGCGACCGCGGCGAATGTGCACTTCGCGGCCGCGACGACCAACTTCTCCATCCTGGAGTACAAGCCGGACGAGGTGTCGTGGTGCCCCGACCCCTATCTCCCCGTCGACGGACACCTGAACCTGCGCCCGGACCGCCCGGGGTGGGGGATCGAGATCGACGAATCCGCGCTCACGACGGACGACTGGGTCACCTGGAAACGAAAGGTGCCCATACGCCCTGACGGCTCGACCGCGTGGATGTGACCGGGAGATAACGCAAAACACTCCGACCAGCAAGGCCCCTTCACGGCAGCGCGGTGAAGGGGCCTCTGATCGCGGTGATGTCTTCGGTGTGCCGGGCTCATGTCCAGCAGGTGGGTAGGCACAGGGCCGCCGCGGCCGGGGGCCGCCGCGCCGCGGCGGGTAGAGACTCGGCGGCTGGCCCCGTCGCTGTCGCACCGCACCCGGTACACATACCGGCAGCTCGGGAGCACGCCGGGGTCCGGCACCACACCGGGACCCAGGACGAGGGTGCGGCCGCCTGCCCAGTCCGGCGGCACCGAGTCGTCCATGGGGAGACGCAAGGAGACGCCGTCCTCGAGATCCACGTCCAGCAGCGAGCCGATCGGTGGCGGGAAGGCGAAGCGGCCGGCTCGGCCGTGTTCCATGCCGGTGCCCGGATCAGCCCAGCAGCACGATCATGATCTGCGAGGGAAGTGAGGCCCGGCCCAACCGGTGGCGGCAACTACCTCCCGCGCGATGTCAACGACGAGCCGTCCGTCCGTCGCCACTCGCACGGTCTCCGCGGGGGCCCGCTGATCCAGGAGCCGTGCCTTGCGGATACTTCCGTCCAACTCCTGCTTCAGCTCTGAACCAAGTTCCCGTCCCACCAGCCGCTCGCGGGCGGTTTCATCGGACGCGGTGAGCAGGACTCGTACGATCCTCACTCCGTCTCCCATGGCACGCTTGAACATGCCCGTCGCCTCCGGCAACACACTCACGGTGTTCGTATAGATCAGGCGTCGGTAGCCGCGCTGGGCAAAGTTCGCCCACACAGCAGTCAGATTGCTCTCGGTGATCTCCGCGCGGTGGGGGTCTCCCTCTGGCGCCGGATGCACCTGCCCCATGAAGTCGCCATCGATGATCGCGTGAGCGACCGCCTCGGAGCGCAGCAGCGCCGAAACCTCCCACCCCACCGTCGTCTTGCCGACACCAGCTCGTCCTCCGATGAGCAGTACTTCTGCGTGATCCATGGGGGCAGCGTGCCAGCGAGCGGCCACTTCACGCGATCCGATATCGATCCGGCCGGTCCCCGCCCCGCCTACAAGATCACGACCTACGGCCGGAGCACGAGAGAGCAATGCAGCCACCTGGTACTGACATGGGCGCCGACCGGCGATGCCACGCGGTGGGAGCGGTTCGCGTCTGGGCTCACGGGCCAGGGACTGCCGGCCGGCATCGCCGTCGTCGACTGGACGCCGCCCCTGCTCTGGACAGCCGGATATGTCGCCCTCCCGCACGACCGCCGGCGCCTCGCCCGGCCGGCCGTGCTGCCGGCCGCCCTCATCTCGCCGTCCCTCGCCCCGCCGGCTGACAGCCTCCCGATCCATACGGTCGTCCAACCGCTTCCGCCCCCGTGACCTGGAGCACGAATCCCAACCCGTAGTTCGCTCCGGGAAGCGGTGGCGCCAGTGCACCGTGATGTCGCCGGGCAGCGGCCCGTCGTGGCGGTTGGTCCCGGCCAGGACCTAGCCGAGCGGGATATCCCGTAATCGCGCACGTGAAATCCGTAAGCGATACACGCGCGTTCGATGAGTGATTCATGTACCATTGACGGGTGGAGGTGAACCCTGTGCCCAACGATCCAGAGGCGCTGTTCAATGCGGTCGATGCCCTGCTCGAACAGGTCGCCGACCCCTTGCCGCCGCCTGCCGAGCGCAAGCGTCTGCGGGAGGCGGCAGGGCTGAGTCAGGAGCAGATCGCGGCGGCGTTGAAGACCCGGCGTGAGTCGGTGGGGAACTGGGAGACCGGCCGGGCCGAGCCGCGGCCGCCGAAGCGAGCTGCTTACGCCCGGCTACTGGAAGGTCTTGCTGCCCGCTTCCCCGCGCCGGTCACCGCCCCCGCACCGGACACCGCGGTGGCACCCGAGGCGTTCGCCGGCCCCGCACCGTCGGGGGAGGCGCCACCGCAAGCGCGGACCGAGCCCCCAGGTGCCGCCTCAGGTGCCGCCCCGAAAGCTGCGGCCACGACCGCCGAGGGCACCCCACAGCGCCCCGCACCCGCCACCGCGTCGCGGTCGGAGGCCGCCCCCAGGCCGGCATCGCGGCGCCCGGGCGTGAAGAAGGCAGCCGCGAGGAAGCCTGCCGCAGCACCGGTCGCTGCTGATCCACGGTTCGCTCACGGCCCGCTCGCCGTCGTCGACGCCGACGAAAACCGGCAGGTCGTGGCCTACTGCGTCGACGGCCTGGTCCTGGACGTGCCGGCCAGGTCCCTCCCTGCGCTGGTGGAGTGGACGCTGAAGGAAGCGCGGCTCGGTGCGCCGAAACTGCATGGTTCCGGCAAGGACGCCGACCCGCTCCTGGTCCTCACCGAAGCGGCGCTGGAGCGGTACGGATTGCCCACACGGCTGTCAGAGTCCGAGCGGCTCGCCGGACGGGTCCCCGACGGCCACAAGGTCCTCCAGCAGCTCGAGCGCGCAGAGTGGCGGCTGACCAAGCGCGGGTTCGGCCCGTGGGCCCGGATCTACCGCCCCGCGCAGGGCGGCCGGCGGCAGTGTGTGCAGCTGTGCATCCCGTCGTGGAACGCGCTGGATGCTCGTTCCTGGGGCCACGCCGCCGAGCTTCCGCCGATGGAGCTCGCCCATCTGCTGGGCACGTACGCGCGGCGGGTGATGACGCCGCGCGGTTCCACCGCGGTCACCGGGCTGGAGCTGATGACCGCCCTCAATCCGCCGACCCGCGCGAGTGAGCCGGACGGGACGGGCAGGCGGCACAAGGAGCACCGGCCCGGGTCGCTGGGTGGGGAGCCGATGGACTGCGCGCCGTGCGAGGCGCCGGACGGGCACCCGATGCTCGCTGATCTGCCCCGCTTCCACCAGCGGGGCCCGGCCGAGATGCTGTTCGAGGAGGCGTACGACTGGGCGCGGGAGCTGACCGATGAGGAGTGCATGAAGCGGTTCCTGGTCGGGATCGACGTCAACCTCGCCTTCGGCGCGGCCGCCAACGGCGCGGTCGTCGGCCTCGCGACACCGCCGGTCCATGTCACCGCCCCAGCCTTCGACCCGACCCTGCCCGGTGCGTGGCTGGTCGACCTCTCCCACGTCGACCTCTCCCGCGTTCTGGTCGGCAAGCAGTGGCGGCGACTGGAAGGCGAGTTGCTGCCCAGCCCGTTCACGCCGACCGGCGAGCGCCCCACGGGCCCGGCCTGGTACGCCACGCCCACCGTCGCCTACGCGGTGGAGCTCGGCTACGACGTGGCCCCCCTCGAGGCATGGGTGCGACCGGAGAAAGGCAAGTTCCTGGACGGCTGGTACAAGCGACTCCGGAACGCGTACGTCGACACCATGGGCGACCTGCGCGTGGCCGAGAAGCTACCGCCCCAGGAATTCCTGGCGTCGATGGACGGCTACAAGCAGCGGGACCCTCAGATGGCGATCGTCCTGGACGCCATCAAGTCCACGGTGAAGGGCGGCATCGGCAAGCTGCGGGAGCGGGCACGCGGCGGCAAGCCCGGACAGCCCTGGCCGGCCCTTTCCCGGCCGACATGGCGACCGGACATCCGCGCCGTCGTGATCTCCCGGGCCCGGGTGAACATGCACCGCAAGATGCTCAGCCTGGCCGCGGCCACCGGCCAGTACCCGGTGGCGATCCTGTCGGACTGCGCCGTATACGCAGCCGACGGGCCCTCCCCGCTGGATGTCCTGCCGTACGACGCCGACGGCAAGACGGTGCCCGGCTCCTTCCGGCTCGGAGTGTCGCCCGGGATGGTCAAGCACGAAGGCACCCAGACCGTGCTGTGGGGCGAGGAAGTGCGTGAGCAGTACAGTCCGAACCTGAACCTGGCGCGCTACATCAAGACGGGCGAGGTCACCGCCCAGGACGACGGGGAATAGGGAGAGGAAGCCCGATGGTCACGGTCGGGGAAGGGCTCGACAAGGCGGTACAGGGCGCGTTCACCCGCCCCATCCCCAAGTCCGCCGGCGCCCGGATGCGCTACCTGGTCAAGCAGTGCAAAGGCACCACGCCGGTCGCCGAGCTGCTCGGCATCACCCAGCGCACCGTCGAGCGCTACGTGAAGGACCAGATCAAAAAGCCCCGCAAGGACCTCGCCACCCGCATAGAGCGCGAGGTGAGGAAGCGGTGGCAGCCCCAGATCCGGGCCAAGGCCAAACAGACCGCTGCCACCACCGCCGGCATCGTCATCGACGTCCGCGCCCGCTTCGGCTTCACCGCCGCCCCCGGCACCACCGACGACGCCCGCCTGCGCCACCTACCCCCCCTCGCCCTGCCACCACACCACGCCGCCCGCCTCTTCGAAGCCCAGGACGCCGGCGCCACCGAACAGCAGCTACGCAACATCACGGCCGAAGCCCTGGGGGAGGTCTACTTCCGCGACAACGGCCGCCGCGCCCACGGCCTGGAGGTGGAGTTCACCGACCTGGAACACCTGGAGTTCGACCTGTAGATCAGGAGCCGGACGGCCACCCCTGTGCGGTCCCCAGGCGGCGGCCATGACCGGCATCGACATGGTCATCGACGGAGGCTGGACGGCCCGCTGAAACGGGTCAGGGTTCCGACATCTGCGCGGCGGTCTTCGGTCCGGGGGCGGTCCGGGGGCCGTGCCAGTCCAGGCACAGGACGGTGGCGTCGTCTCTCACGTGGCCGTCGCACGCGTTGGTGACCGCGTCGACCAGTGTGCGCACCACCTCGCGGGGGTGCTCGGTGGCGGTGTCGCGGAGAAGGCCGGGAAGGTCGACTTTTTCGGCTTGGCGTTCTTGCATGCCGTCGGTGTAGAGCACGAGACGGTCACCGGGGCGCAGGTCGATCTCCTGTATCTGGTAGGGGCCTTGTCCGATGACACCGAAGGGGAGGTTCGCGATCAGGGGCATCTGGTCGGCCCGTGCCGTTGCGAATCCGTAGGGGCCGGGGATGGCCGGCGTTGACGAGCTGGGCGCTGGTCCCGTCCAGGGCGATACGCAGGAGCTGGCCGGTGGCGAAGGTTTGCCGGCCGTGGTCGAGGAGGGCCTGGTGGGTCCAGCGGGCCTGCTCGGCGAGGTTCGCTCCGGCGCGCCGGGCGCCGCGGGAGGCGTTGACCAGGAGGGTGGCTATGAGGGCGGCGTCGACGTCGTGGCCCATGGCCTACGACGTCGACGAACAGGAAGGACACGTCTCGCGCACCGAACCGGTCGCGCAGATTGCGCGCCACGACATCGAGAGAGCCCACGGGCGCGGCATCCTCCGCCGCTGTCAGTACCTCGGCCGGCCGGATCCGATCGCGCGCCACGTGATCCTCCCTCTGCGTACCCGCGTTCCCGCTGACACGACAGGCACCTCACCGCTGTGACAGATGCCTCAGCGCATACCCGCCATGGCGGGAGATCCGATCGGATTCGGCTGTCCCGCAGGGGGAGCCGGACCGTGCCCGGCGCTCACCGGCGCCTCTTCGCCGTCACCGCCCGATCCTCCCCGGTGGTCGCAGGCTGCTCGCGTGCTGCCGCCCGGTCCAGCCGGGCCGGGGCGAGGGCTGTCAGCGTCAGGAGGGCGGTCAGGACGAATGCCCAGGGGTAGCCGGTCGAACCGGCCACCGCGCCGAAGCCGGCCGCGCCGATGCCCATGCCCGCGTCGTAGGCGACATTCCACAGGGCGCTCACCGTCCCGTACCCGGAGGCCGGGACGCGGGAGTACATCAGCGTGATGGTTGCGCTCTGGGTGATGCCGAAGCCGGCCCCGAACACGGCCGCGCCCGCGACGACCGCGGCGGGGACGCCGGTGAGGGCCAGGACGAGGAGGCCGGCGGCTGAGGCGGCCAGCCCCGGCACGACCAGCCCGGAGGCTCCACGGCGGTCGGCGTGCCGGCCGGCGAACCAGCGGGACGCGGTCGCGGCGGCCGGCTGCACGAAGAGCGCCGCGGCGACCACCCCGGAGTGGCCCGGCGCCACGGCCAGGGGTAGAAAGGTGACGACGATCCCCGCGCCCACCGCCGTCACCGCGAACACGGCTGTGGGGCGGCCGAGCGCGCCGGACCGGGCCCCGGCGAAGATCCCGAGGGGCGGCCCCGACGCCGCTTCCCGGCCGGGCAGGCCCGGGACGGCGGCGATGGAGACCAGGGCGACCAGTGCCGCTGCCGTGCAGACGGGGCCGTATCCGGTGTGCGATGCCAGCCAGGCCCCGAGTGGCAGGCCCACCAGCGACGGCACACCGGCCATGACGCCGATCAGGGCCAGCCCCTCCCCGCGGCGTTCGGGCGGGATCAGCGAGGCCGTCAGTGCCCCGCCCGCCACCAGCGTGAACGCGAAGCCCAGCCCCCGGACCAGGCACACCGCCATGATGCACACCATGCTCCGCGACACGGTCAGGGCCAGTGCGGGAGCGCCCAGCAAGAACAACCCCGCCCCCAGCAGCACCCGGTAGCCACAGCGTGCGGCCAGCCATGGGGCCACCAGCTCGCCGGCCACCGTGGCCAGCATCAGCGCACCGGTGACCAGGCCCGCCCTGTCACTGCCCCCGCCCGGCGCGCTCTGCGCGTACGCCGGGACGACCGACAGCAGCAGATAGAAGCTCGCCGAGGAGCCGACGACCGTCACGAAGCGCAACAGCAGCGGGCGGGTCACCAGGCGCGGCCGCGCTTCGGCAGCTCGGTCTTCAGGATCGACAGAGGAAGCCATGGGGGCAAACTAGGCGACGGAGCCGTCCGGAAGCTCGTTGTTTCCCTCCGCTCCCTCCGCACATCTGCCCTGAGACCGCGTGGTGACGCAAAGGGGGCGGGGCCTGTGGGGCGGTGGGTTCGGCGGGGAAGCGGCGGGCTGCCCGCCAGTGCGGCACAGCCCGCCCGGGTCGGCCCGCGAGCGCGGTCAGGGTGATGACGGAGCCGAGGGGGTGGCCGTTACCCATCGCCTTGGGCGACGCCCACGATGTCGGGAAATGCCCAGATCGACCGCCTCGGAGCCGGAGTTGACCAGGAATACCGTGTCCAGGCGATCGGGCAGTAGGGCGGCGAGGCGTTCGGTGAAGTCCACCACCGAGGCGTAGTGGAACCGCGAGTTGGTGTTGAGCCGCCGCAGTTGCCGGGTCACCGCCTGCTCCACGCGAGGATGGGCGTGTCCCAACGGGGTCACGTTGTTGACCATGTCGAGGTAGGAGCGGCCCTCGGTGGACATCAGATGATGCCGCCAACCGCGTTCCATGCGGGGCGGGTCGGCGTAGTAGTGCTCCTGCACGGTCGCGAACACGGCGTCGCGCTGGTCCAGCAGGTCCGCGTGCTCCTCGTGGTCGGCGCCGTCCTGGCGGGTGACGCCGCCATGACCGCCCATTCCGAACACCCGGTGGTGGCCTCCTCGCAGAGCCACCCACCCCGGCTGCCATGGCAGCCCAAGTCACGAAGGAAACCTGACATGTGGTCCGCCATCGTCGCCGTAGTCGGCACCCTTGCCGGCGTGCTTGTAAGCCGTTCGCAGGACCGCCACGGAAGCAGCCGACCGCCTTGTCGCCGCCGCTGGCCGGGAACTCGCCTGACGGCCACACCGCTGTTGGCTCGCACCAGTACCGGGCCTGACGGGACGAAACCGGTGGGGACACTCCAACCGTAGATCGCGACTTCTGCTCGCAGGCCCTGCCGGCGACGCCAACGGGGGTTCGTAGTCGGGTGGCTGCCACACTGAAGCACCCCCGAGGAGAGGAGTGCAGGTGTCCACCGAACGGCAGGCTATGGACCTTGAGGCATACACGGCCCGCACACGAAGCGGGCCGTGCTTCGTCTGCTCGTTCCTGGCCGGGCATCCGGACTACCCGCACCAGAAGGTCTATGAGGACCAGGATCATGTGGCGTTCCTCGACCGGTGGCCCACCGTGCGGGGGAAGGTGCTCGTCGCGCCGAAGGCGCACATCGAACACGTTGTCCGTGACCTGGACGAAGCAGCCTACCTTCGTCTCATGCAGGTCGTCCGCGAGGTCGCCCTGGCCGTTGAGAACGTCTGCGGTTCCGAGCGCACGTACCTGTATTCCCTCGGCAGCCAGCAGGGCAATGCGCACCTGCACTGGCACGTCGCTGCGCTGCCGGCGGGTGTCCCCTACGAGCAGCAGCAGTTCCACGCCCTGATGACCGAGAACGGGGTCCTGTCCGTGTCACCGCGGGAGGCCGCCGACATGGCCGCACGCCTGCGCGCGGCCGTAGCCGCTCGGGGAGTCCTTCGCATGCCGCAGGCCCCGCGCACCCTGTGACCATGCCGGGCCGTGGAGGACTCTGCCGCTGAGCGCGGATGCGGCCACCGCTGATCATCGGTGTGGGAAGACTGACGATCTTGCCGTGGCCGCAGGTCACCGCGTAGACCCTGTCCGCTGGCAGGGAGCGTTCGAGCTCGTGATGGGCCGGATAGCGGGCCGGTTCGCGCGGGTCGAGCCCCGGCGCCGGGTGCGGGACTTGGCGCCGGGGCTGCTGTCGGACCTGCCGCAAGAGCCGCCGGACGATTGCCGAGTGGGCCGGTGATGCCCCTCCGGCCGGTATGCAGCGCCTGCTCGGCCGGGCCAGATGGGACGCCGACCGGCTGCGTGATCCAGGCGGAGAGCTGTTTCCGGACGTGCGCCCGGGCCGGCCCCGCCGCTTGTGGGCCTTCGGGGAGCGGCCAGGAGACGACCTCGTCGGGGGCAAGGGCGTGCAGGCGGCCGACCAGGAGCGCCGCGTCGTCATCGACCGGCGGTGAGGTTGTCGCAGAGCCGCTCCAGGTCCGTGTCCTGGACGCGCGTCGGCCGCAAGCGGATCCTGCTCGTGGGTGCCACGGCGTTCGGCGCGATATCCGTCCTGAACGCCTACGCCACCACACCCGAGCTGATGATCGTCGCGCGGGCGCTGCTCGGCGCCGCCGGTGCGACCCTGATGCCCGCCACCCTCGCCCTGATCCGCAACCTCTTCCACGACCCCCGTGAACGCAGCCTCGCGATCGGCGTCTGGGGCGCGACCGCGTCGGCCGGTACGGCCGTCGGCCCGATCGTCGGCGGTTTCCTGCTGGAGCACTTCTGGTGGGGCTCGGTCTTCCTGATCAACCTCCCCGTGATGGCCGTCCTGGTCCTCGTCGGCATCAAGCTGCTCCCCGAGTCCCGCACCCCCGACCCCGGCCCCTGGGACATGACCAGCGTTCTGCTGTCGCTGGTCGGCACGGCCGGCGTCGTGTACGCGGTGAAGGAGGCCGCCGCGCACGGCTTCGGCTGGGCCACCGCGGCCGCCGGTCTGCTGGGCGCGGCCGCCCTGTACGGCTTCGTAAACCGTCAGCTGACGCTCCCGGCCCCGCTGCTGGACATGCGGCTGTTCCGCAACCGCGGCTTCAGCGGCGCGATCCTGGCCGACCTGCTGACCATCCTCGGCGTGTCCGGGCTGGTGTTCTTCCTCTCCCAGTACCTGCAACTCGTCCAGGGCAGAGGCCCGTTCGAGGCGGGCCTGGCCGAACTGCCCGCCGCGGTCGGGGCGGTGGCGGCCGGTCTGGTCGCGGGCCGGGCCGCCCGGCGGTTCTCGGTGCGGGCCGTCGTCTCCGTCGGACTCGCCGCCGTCGGTCTCGCGCTCGCCGCGCTGACGGTGATCGGCCAGTCCACCGGCTACCCGCTGCTCGGGGCCTCGCTGCTGGTCGTCGGCGTCGGCGCCGGCTTCTCGTTCACCGTGACCGCCGACGTGGTCCTGTCCAGCGTGCCCAAGGAGCAGGCGGGCGCAGCGTCCGCCGTGTCCGAGACGGCCTACGAACTCGGCGCGGCCCTCGGCATCGCCGTCCTCGGCTCGATCGTCACCGGCGTCTACCGGCGCTTCACGGGCCCGGCGGGCACCCCGGCCGAGGCCCGCGAGTCGCTGGGCGGCGCGGTCGAGGGGGCCGCGAGTCTGCCCGCCCACACCGCCGAGCCACTCCTGGACGCCGCCCGCCAGTCCTTCGTCGACGGACTGACCCTGGCGGCCGGCACGGGCGCGGCGGTCCTGGGGTCCGCAGCGGCGGCGGCATGGTTCCTGCTGCGGGGGCAGCGGCTGGAGGACGGGGCGGAACACCCGTAGACCCGGACACGGCCGTCCTGCACCGGGCGGCGCCAGGAGCGCACGGACCCAGAGGGAGACCCCTGCCGGGGAAGGGTACGTACGATCCCGCCGCTCGCATCCCCTATGACCGCCAGGTGACAGGATGATCCCAAGAGGAACGGCGGCTCCGTCCGGGGCCGACCGCGCCTCCATCGCGTTGCCCACGGCCCTGGCGGGCCTGGCCGGGTGCTCCTCCGGCGGCCGCGACAGCCGCTCATCCGGCAAACCCGGCGGCGCCTCCTCCGGCGCGTCGGCTCCGAACGGGACGCCGTCGCGCCCAAGGAGGCTGCGGCGGTGGGCAAGGTGTGCACCGCGGACGCGGACCCAGAGGCCCCCGCACGCGGAGCACCGGCCATCAAGCACACGGCGCGCTTGGCGGTGGCGGGGCCGACTGGGCTGACCAGGGTGTCTCGGATAGGTGAGCGGCTTTCGACGAGGGAGATGAGTTCTTCGAGCTGCTCGCGGGGGGTGTGCGGGGCGTCGACGTGAAGGCGTACGCGTATCTGCTGGAGGCCGGGACGGATCGTCTGGTTGATGCCGAGGAAGCCCCGGAGGTCGATGTCGCCTTCCAGCTCCAGGCGGTACGCCTTGAGTTCGATGCCCTGTGCGGAGGCGAGGGCGGCAAGGGTGACGGTGCAGCAGCCGGCGAGCGCCTGCAGCGGGTACTCCGCGGGCGAGACGGCGGAGTCGGTGCCCAGCAGCGCGGTGGGTTCGTCGCCGCTCATCACGTAGCGCGCGATACGTGTGTCGTCCCGCTCGCCTCCCTGGGTCAGCGCACCGGTCTGTGCGGTGAGCCGGCAGCCGCCCTGCCAGGAGCCGTTGACCGAGAATGTGGCCTGGCCGAGCTGGGGGTTGGCCCGGACAGCGGCTGTGGTGTCCTGCAGAGCTTGGACATCGATGTCATTGATGACGGACATGGGGTGGGGTTCCTTCGTGAACGTATAGACGGCGCGGCGATTCGCCGTGCTTGACATGGGGGCCGGCGCCCCCGCCGGCTGGAGCACACGTGGATGGCCTTCGGGCCCCGGAG
Source organism: Streptomyces sparsogenes subsp. cuspidosporus (assembly GCF_039532705.1). Taxonomy (NCBI): domain Bacteria; kingdom Bacillati; phylum Actinomycetota; class Actinomycetes; order Kitasatosporales; family Streptomycetaceae; genus Streptomyces; species Streptomyces sparsogenes. The sequence continues at coordinate 460,192 of NZ_BAAASD010000001.1, forward strand.
ATGACTGGGCATCCGGACGGTGAAGCGCAGGGCAAGGAAACCTCCGGGCGGCGCGGCCCGGAGGCTGAGTGCCGAGCGGGTCAGTTGCGTCCGGCCGTGACGCCGCCGTCGATGTCCCAGATCGCGCCGGTGACCCAGTCGGTCTGGTTGGGCAGGGGGAAGGCGACGGTGGCGGCGACGTCGTCGGCGGTACCGGTGCGGCCGATCGGGTGGAAGGAGCGGAAGCCGTTCGGTCGGCTCATGGCCTCTGGCGCACGGGGGCCTCAGATGGCCAGCGCTACCAGGAAGCGCGCGACCATGTTGTAGGCCGCGACGGTTGCGACCGCTTCGACTGTCTTGGTTTCACCGAACAGGCGCTTCAGTTCCTCGATGACGTCGGCATCGACCTCGACCTGTCGGGTGGACTGATCAGTCAGGGTGAGCAGGGCGAGCTCTTCTTCGTTGAAGAGGCCGCTGTCCGCGGCGTTTCCCTTGAGGGCTTCGCACTTTTCTGCCGTGCCGCCTGCCTGCAGGTATGCCGGGTAGTGGACGCCCCACTCGAAGCCGGCACGGTTGAGTACGGCCACGCGCAGCATGATCAGTTCGCGGTATTCCAGTGCCAGGTCGAACTCGGCGCGAACCCGTCCCAGCAGCCCGTTCCATCCCGTGGCGAGGGGGAAGCTCCTCAGCAGGACACGGTCGATTGTAGGGGTTGCAGACCAGGTAGCCGTCGACGCGGCTGAGCCAGTCCGAGGCGGGGTCGGACGAGGTCGGCAGCCGACTCTCCCGCGGCCCTGCACGTACAGGACTGGAGCGGCGAACGGTGGGCCGCCCCGTCCACCGTGCAGCGCCTCGCCGACTACTCGCTCTTCGGCCACCCCCTCTACCAGCGGCCGGCCCTCGACGGCAGCCTGCACTGGGCGTCGACCGAGACGGCCACCGACCATGCCGGACACATCGGAGGCGCCCTCGCCTCCGGAGAACGCGCGGCACGCGCCGTCCTCGCGGCGCCCGCCGACGTGAACGACACTGCCCAGGACATCATTGCCCCCAGCAGATAGGCCACCGGCCTGACGCCGCACGGATTTCGCACCGCTCGGCGCACGGAATCCGTACGACTTGCCCCGCCCGGCCTCCATCTCCCTGGCAATGGCCGGCTTCCTCACACTTCAGGAGAGAGATGACCAACGTCGCACCCGCCGCCACGCCGGGACTCATATCCGACCCCGTCAACGCCCAGAGGCGGATCCTGCGCGTCCTGGTCGCCTCCCAGATCCTCAGCGGCGCGGGTCTCGCCGCGGGCGTCACCGTCGGCGCCCTCCTCGCCCAGGACATGCTCGGCACCACCAGTCTCGCCGGACTGCCCAGCGCCCTGTTCACCGCCGGCTCCGCACTCGCCGCCGTCAGCGTCGGCCGCATCTCCCAGGCCCGCGGCCGATGCCCCGGCCTTGCCACCGGCTACCTCACCGGCGCCGTCGGATCTGCTGGCGTCATCACCGCCGCCGTCCTCGACAACCCCGTCCTGCTGTTCATCGCCCTGTTCGTTTACGGCGCCGGCACGGCCACCAACCTCCAGGCCCGCTACGCCGGAGCCGACCTCGCCCCGGCCGGCCAACGCGCCCGGGCCGTCTCCAGCGTCCTGGTCGCCACCACCCTCGGCGGCGTCGCCGGACCCAACCTCGCCGCCCCCGCCGGCACCCTCGCCGAACACCTCGGCATCCCCCACCTCGCCGGACTCTTCGTCATCTCCGGCGCCGCGTACGCGCTGGCCGCCCTCGTCCTCGCCCTCTGGCTGCGCCCCGACCCGTTGCTGCTGGCCCGTGCCGTCACCCAGGCCAAGGAAGCCGCCGCCGCAGCCAACCGGGCCACCACCGATACCGCCGACACGGACAAGGGCCGCAGTGGTGTGGTCCTGGGCGCGCTGGTCATGATCCTCACCCAGCTCGTCATGGTCGCGATCATGACGATGACGCCGGTCCACATGCACGACCACGGCCACTCCACCGCCGCCTCCGGCCTCGTCATCGGCATCCACATCGGCGCCATGTACCTGCCGTCACCTCTGACCGGCGGGCTCGTCGACCGCTACGGCCACATGAAAATCGCCGCCGCCTCCGGCATCACCCTGCTGGCCGCCGGGTTCCTCGCTGCCGTGGCGCCCGGCGACTCGGTCTTCCTCCTCGCGCTCGCGCTCGCCCTGCTGGGCCTCGGCTGGAACTTCGGCCTCGTCTCCGGCACCGCGATCATCATCGACACTGTGCCGCTCGCGACCCGCGCCAAGACCCAGGGCCTGGTCGACGTCTCCATCGCCATCGCCGGCGCCACCGGCGGCATGGCCTCCGGCATCATGGTCGCCGCCACCAGTTACCCCGCCCTCGCCCTCACCGGCGGAGCACTCTCTCTCGCCCTCCTGCCCGCCGTCGCCGCCACCGCCTACCGCGCCGGTGCACGCCCTACCCGAGCAGGCGCCCCCTGGCATGCGGATGCCCCGGAAGACTGACGCCGACCTCGATCCACCGCGCCGCCGGCGGGCCTGTCAGTGGGCGGCGGCGAGCTCCTCGATGTGCTCGGCGAAGCCGTCCGTGAGGAGAACGGTAGGACGGTGTCGTCGATGTCTCGGTCGCGATGGGCACGTACCGGAACGACCGCTTCGGCGGCTTAGGGGAGGACGGTCATCCGTACGCTCGCGGTCGCCATTTCCAGGCGGGCGGCGAGGTCGCTGTTCTGCGGTGCGGCTACCGGTGGGCGCCGGGTGAGGGGTGCACCGTGTGCGCCAGCACCAGGTGCTCGTTGGGCAGTCCGCGTACGGGTCGGCCTCTCCGATGTCGCCGCGCACCTGACCGACGCTGCCGCGGGGGTGAGCACTTCGGTTTTCCGAACCCCCGGTGCGGGGGCGGGCACGATCGATCGCGGTGCCCCGGCGCGCCGAGGATGAGGACATGGCTGAGATGGCGACAGACAGCAGGACGGAGACCGCCGCCCGGGCGGAGGACCTGCACCGTGAGTACGGGCGCGGCACCGCCGCCGTGCGGGCGTTGCGCGGGGTGTCGGTGAGCCTCGCGCCCGGGACGTTCACGGCGGTGATGGGGCCGTCGGGCTCCGGCAAGACCACCTTGCTGCACTGCCTCGCGGGGATGGACCGGCCCACCCGGGGCTCCGTCTGGTGGGGAGGTACCGAGGTGTCCCGGCTGCCCGAGCGGCGGCTGGCGGAACTGCGGCGCAGCCGGGTGGGGTTCGTGTTCCAGGCGTTCAACCTGATGCCGGCGATGACGGTCGCGCAGAACGTCGAGCTCCCCGGCCGGCTGGCCGGGAAGCGGCCTGACCGGGGTCGGGTGCTGGACGCGCTCGGCCGGGTGGGTCTTGCCGGGCGTGAGCGGCACCGGCCCGGGCAGCTGTCCGGCGGGCAGCAGCAGCGGGTGGCGATCGCGCGGGCGCTGGTCTCCCGCCCTGAGGTGCTTTTCGCCGACGAGCCGACCGGCGCGCTCGACCGGGCCACCGGCCACGAGATCCTCGCCCTTCTGCGGGCCGGCGTGGACCAGGAGGGACAGACCTGTGTGATGGTGACCCACGATCCGGTCGCCGCCGGATACGCGGACCGGGTGCTGCTGCTCGCCGACGGCCTCGTGGTGGACGAGCTCGGCCGGCCCACCGCCGCCCAGGTCGGCGAACGCCTGAGTCGGCTGGGCGGGTGAGCGCGATGACCTCGCTCGCCCTCGGGCAGATGCGCCGGCGCCCGGCCGCCTTCCTCGGCCTGGCGGTCGCGCTCTTCCTCGCCATCGCCACCGTGACGCTGTTCGGCTCGCTGTTCGCCGCCGATGTCACTTCCCCCACGGTGGCCCGGAAGGCGGCCGACGGTCCCGGACTGATGGCGATCGCCGGCGCCTTCGGTGAGATCGCCGTGCTGGTGGCGTTCTTCGTCGTGGTCAACGCGTTGGGCTTCGCTCTCCGTCAGCAGCACCGCGAGCTGGCCCTGCTGCGCACCATCGCGGCCACGCCCCGTCAGGCGCGGCGGCTGGTCCGTGGCCAGGTGATCGTGACCACGTTGCTGGTGGCCGCGCCGGGCTGGGCGGCCGGTGCGACGGGGGCCCGGAGCCTGCTCGCCGAGCTGCGGCGGTGGGGGATGGCGGGGCCGGGCGTGCGGGTGCCGGCGACACCGGTGCCGATGCTGGTCGCGCTGGCCGCGGCGCTCGCCGTCGGCCTGGCGGCCTCGGCCGTCGCGGCCCGGCGGATCTCCCGGATCCCGCCCGCGGCCGCCCTCACCGCGAGCTCGACCGAGCACGGTCGGACGGGCGCACCGCGTCTGCTCGCCGGGATCGGCGCGCTGGTGGGCGGCGGCCTGCTGCTGCGACTGGCCGCGACGCGGCCGGCGGAGCGGTCGGACGAGGCGGGGCAGGCGGCGTTGCTCGGCTCGCTGGTACTGCTGATCGCGGTCGCCCTGGCGGGCCCGCTCGCGGCGCGGGTCGTAGCGGCCGTGTTGGGCGCGCCGGTACGGGCCCTGGCACCCGGCGCGGGGTGGCTGGCCGACGCCAACCTGCGCGGGTACGCGCGGCGACTGTCGTCCGCGGTGGTGCCGGTCACGCTGCTCGTGGGGCTGTCGGGCACCATGCTGCTCATGACACACACCGCCGGGCGGGCCGCGGGCGCGACCGCGACCACCGTCACCTCCGCCACGGACACCTGGCTGCGTCAGGCGGAGTTGGCGCTGCTGGCCTGTTTCGCCGCCGTCTCCACCGTCAACACCCTGGTCGCCGTGACCGCCGAGCGGCGCCGCGAGTTCGCGCTGCTGCGGATGGTCGGCGCGACCCGGCCGCAGCTGCTGCGCATGCTGACCGCGGAGGCGGTGCTGACCACGGCGGTGGGCGTCCTGCTGGGCGCGGGGGTCGCGGGTGCCGCGGCGGCGGCGTTCAGCACGGCGGTGGCCGACTCGGCGGTGCCGTCCGTTCCGGTGGCCGGCTGCTTCTGGATCGTCGCGGGCGCGGCGGCGCTGACCGTCCCGGGGATCCTGGTCACGGGCCTGTGGGCGGTTCACGGCCCGGCGGCGGCGCTGGTGGGCGGTGGCCGTGACTGAGCGCGGCGGTGGGTCGGCTGCCGAGGGCGCGGGCTGCGAACGGACGTCCACCCGCCCTGGCACTCGGGCCACGGTGAGCGCGCCACCCGCCGACTCGGCGCGCTCCCCAGGTCCGGGCGGGGCGGCTGAGGTGTCCGGGGCCGGACGTGGCTGAACGGCGGCGATACCTGTCCGTCCGGGGCGGCGAATGGGCCTTCGCCGCCGTCGGACTGCCACTCGCGCTGGTCGGCGGCGGCTACGCACTCGCCGTCCTGTACGCGGGGGCGCTGCTCTCGCTCACCGTGCTCGGCCTGCCGTTCGTGGTGGCCGCGCTGCTGGGCGCGCGGGGATTGGGCGCGCTGCACCGGCGGCTGGTCGGCCGGCTCCTCGGTGAGCGCGTCGAGGAGCCGGCGGCGCTGCCCCGCCCGGTGGGCGCGGTCGCCCGTGGCCGTGTCGTGCTGACCGACCCGGTCGCCTGGCGGACGCTGCTCTATCTGGTGCTGCGGTTGCCGCTCGGAGTGCTCGGGTTCGCCGCCGCCGTGGCGCTTCCCCTCGGCTGCGGCTGGCTGATCGGGTTTCCGCTCTGGGGCCGCCTCCTGGAACCGGGCCCGCGGCCGAACCCCTGGCTGGACTCCGCCTCCGCACTGCTGGGCCTGGTGCTGCTGTCCGCCGTGCCCGGCGCCCTGCGGGCGCTGAGCGGGGCGAACCGGCGGCTCGCCCGGCTGCTGCTCGGCCCCGCCCGTGCCCAGCAACGGGTACGGGAGCTGGAGACCGCCCGCGCCGCTCTGCTCGCGGAGAACACCGACCAGCTCCGCCGCCTGGAGCGTGACCTGCACGACGGCACCCAGGCCCGGCTGGTCGCCCTGGCCATCACTCTCTCGCTGGTCGAAGACGCGCTCGCCCCCGCCGCCGGCCCGGACCTCGGGCGGCTGCACACCCTGGTGGATCGCGCCCGAGGTCAGACCGACGACACCATCGCCGAGCTGCGGCGGCTCACCCGGGGCATTCATCCGGTGGCGCTGGACGGCGGCCTGGCCGAGGCGCTGCCGGGGCTCACCGCCACCGCGCCCGTGCCGGTCACCGTCCGCCTGGACCTGCGGGAACGCCCGGGCCCCGGGGTCGAAAGGGCCGTCTACTTCTGCGCCGCCGAGCTGCTCACCAACGTCGCCAAGCACAGCGGCGCCGGCTCGGTCGAACTCTCGGTCACCGCGGCCGACGGCCGAATCCGTCTGCTCGTGCGCGACGACGGCCGCGGCGGCGCGGCGCTCGGCGCCGGCACCGGCCTGACCGGCCTGGCCGAGCGGCTCGCGGCGGTGGACGGCGTCCTGCGGGTCGACAGCCCGCCCGGCGGGCCCACCGTGGTCACCGCGGAGCTGCCGGCCCGTCTGTGACGGATCAACCGCCGCTTTCCGCCAGGTAGGTCAGGACGGCCTTCACCCGCCGGTTGTCGGCGTCCGACGCCCGCAGGTCGAACTTGGTGAAGACGGCGGCGACGTGCTTCTCCACCGCCCGCTCCGACACCACCAGCAGCGCGGCGATGGAACGGTTGGAGTGGCCCTGTGCCATCAGCTCGAGCACCTCGCGCTCGCGCGGCGTCAGGGTGTCCACCCGCCCGCGCCGGCCACCGCGCATCAGCTGGGTGACCACCTCCGGGTCGAGTGCCGTGCCCCCGCCGGCGACCCGGTGCAGCGCGTCCATGAACTCGGAGGTGCGGGCCACGCGTTCCTTCAGGAGGTACCCGATGCCCGCAGCGCCACCGGCCAGCAGCCGGGAGGCCCAGACGGTCTCGACGTGCTGGGAGAAGACCAGGATCCCGACCTCGGGCGTCCTCGCCCGGATCTCGACGGCGGCGCGGATGCCGTCGTCGGTGTGTGTGGGCGGCATCCGGATGTCCACCACGGCTACGTTGGGCCGGTGCTCGACCACCGCGGCGAGCAGGGCGGGCGCCGTCCCCGCCGTGGCCACCACCTCGCATCCGCGGGCGGCGAGCAGCTCGACCATCCCGTCACGGAGAACGACGGAGTCCTCGGCCAGTACCACGCGCAGGTGCCTGTTGATCACGGCATCATTATCGAGCCTCCCACACCGTCCGCCGCGAGAACACCTCCACCTCACCGAGTCCGTGCACACCGTCCTTGACGCGGCGCACTCACCCGCAGCACGGCGGATCTGCGATGTCACGCAGCCGCCGCTGCCCTGCTGACCGCTGCACCCTTGTCCACTCCCCTCGGCGCCACGCCTGCAGCCCCCACGTGGCGTACGCCGGATTCGGCGTGCGGCGGTGTCGCGATATGGGTTGCGGCCCGTACTGCGGGCGCTGCTGTGGACGGTGTGCGGCCTGGCCGGAATCGCCGCGTTCGGGCTGCTCATGGATCTGATCACGCTGATGCTCGGCCAGAGGGCGGACAGTTGGGCCTCCGCTGCGAACCACGCGCTGGCGTGGAGACGGCGGCTGTCGGCCCTTGGCGGTGCTGATCACGCCGGATCAGTGGGGCGACGCACCTCAGTTGCTCCCGGTCCTTGAGCGCGTTCGCGTGCGACGGCCGGGTGGCGGTCACCCGCGCACCCGGCCTGATCACCTCAGCGGCGATAAGGCGTACTCATCCCGTCGTGGCCGCCGGTACCTGCGCAGGCGCCGGATCGAGCGCACCATCCCCGAACCGAGGAACCAGCGGGCCAACAGACAGCACCGTGGCAGCCGGGGCGGTCAACCTGCCGGCTTCGACAAGTCGCTCTGCAAACGCAGGAACGAAGTCGAGCGAACGATCAACGCCCTCAAGGGCTTCCGCGCCGCACACCCGATCCGATAAGAGGGCATACATCCTCGAAGGCGCCGTGACCGTCGCAGCCATGCGCCTCTGGCTGCGCTCATGACCCGCCGCACGGCCCTTGGGCGCGTGCGGTCAGCTCAGCCGGGCATCGGCGTACACGGTCATCGCATCGCGCTGGTAGACGGCGAGACCTTCGGCGATCTTGTCGAAGTTTGCCCGCATCTGCGGGTCGTCGACATAGGTCTGGCCCACTCCCTTGTACGCGGCCGCGGTCGGGGTCCAGAACCGGCAGATGGCCTGGTAGTTGGCGTCCACCTCGGCCTGTACCGCAGGGTCGGATACCGGCGTGCCGGCCACCATGAACTCCGCCATACGGATCATCTGCGCCGTCACCTCACGCTGCCAGCTCTCCATGTCCTCGGAGGTCATCGCGTCGACGGCCTGCCGGGACTGCTCCCACGCCTGCGGCCATCGTTCCCGTACCTCGGCCTCGGCCTCGGAAGGCGCCTGGAACCCCTCGAACAGGTTCTCCGGCTTGTTGATCTTGGTCATATGGTCCTTGCCTCTACCTTCTTCCAGTTCGGCGATGGTGCGCCCGACCGTACGGGCCAGCGTCTCCAGCCGGTCCCGTTCCGCGAGCAGCCGTTCGCGGTGCTCACGCAGCACGGCCACCTGGTCGAGCTGGCTGTCCAGGACCGCCTGGATCTCGCGCAGCCCCAGGCCCAGCTCCCGCATCAGCAGGATCTGCTGCAACCGCAGCAGATCGGCCTCCTCGTAGTAGCGGTGCCCGTTGCTCCCGATCCATGCAGGCGGCAGCAGGCCGATCTCGTCGTAATGCCGCAGCGCCCGCGATGTCACCTTGGACATCCGCGCCACCTCCGCGATCGACCAGGCCATTACCGGTGCCTCCCTCGCCGGGCCGGTCTCTCCGGCCACGCACATGACCGTAGAAGTTGCCGCAACGGAAAGCGCAAGCCCGAAACCCTAGGGGACAGGCACCAGGGCCGGACCCGTCGGCCAGACCCTCATGCTCGGGGCGGCTTGGCCTTCGTGGCGTGGCGGGCGGCCTTGTAGGTCTCGGGGAGGAAGCGGTGTTCGAGGGCGGTGCGCTTGGTGGCGTCGCCGCCGACGATTTCGGCGCGTCCGTTCATCAGGGCGAGGAAGCCCTGGCGGGCGACTTCCTTGCTGCTGTTCTTCTTCATGCCGGGGCCGAAGGCGGTGTGGTTCATGCTTGCGCGGGCGTGGAAGTCGCTGTCGGCGGCGCCGGGCATGAGGCAGGTGACGGTGACACCGTGCTCTTTGAGTTCCGCGCGCAATCCGAGGGCGAACATGCGGGTGAAGGCGCGGGAGGGCCCGTACACGGTCTCGTAGGGGGTGGGCAGGGTCGCCGACAGCGACGAGGTGATCAGGATGCGGCCGCGGCCGTTGCCGGCCATGTGCCGGGCGACGTGCGTGGCCAGATGGACGACGGAGTGGGCCGGACGAGGCGGCCGGACAAGACTCCCGCCACGCGTAGACCCGACGCCGTGTCCCGCCCGGCCCGACGGCTTCCCGCGCGCTCCAGCACCCCCACCAGCAATAAGGCGATCACCTCCGCTGGCGCGGCCCCAGCATGGCTGAAGACCCCGAGGACGGAGTCCGGTGGTCTTCAGAGCGTCGTACGGGTGCGGACGCCATGGAGCTGCGCGGCGTGTAGAACCTTGTCGAGAACCTGATTTCCGACCTTCGGCCTGACTGAACAGAACCGCTGGTCAGATGCCATGCCCTGGCCGCTGGCAGCGCCGAGCGAGGGAGTGCGGAGAGATCCCGGCCGACCCCCACACGGGCTGGTCGCGCCACACCGTCACCGTCCCCGGTCTCCGGCGCGGAGCCGCCTGAGCAACGGGTCCCCGGCGTCCATGTCCACTTCGGTGGGCACCGGCCGCGTACCGGTCGGTTTGAGCGTGGGAACGCTCCCCGCGCGCGGCTCGGCACGCTCGGGCCACACCCGTCTGCCGGATCACGGCAAGCGGGTCTCGCTGTCGGCGGAAGCGGGCCGCCACCGGCTGATCACGCCCCGCCAGACACGCGTAAACCTTCCCGCCAGATGTGTGCATAACGGGCTAAGGGGAGGAAAGGGAACCGAGGTCTCTTCGGTCATCGCGATGAAGAAGGCCCGTCCCAGCCGGGTTTGCGGCGTGGTGCTCCACCGAAGCCCCGGAAGGTGTACAAGCAGGGAATGGATCAGGTCACGCCCCAGACCCTGGCGCTGCCAGGTGTCGAGGACCCAGATCTCCAGGATCCTTCCTGTGCGGCATTCGCGGCAGACGCGGAAACGGAGCCGTCCGATGACGGTTTTCCGGCGGTCGAGCAGCACTATCTCGGCGGTGGTCCGCGCATCCGCAGAACCCGTTCCCATTTCTTCCGGCACAGCTCGATCACCTCTCAGAACCGAACATCGCTCCGGTGCCGGAGCGACACTCCCGGACCGTGGAGCCGCCGATCGTGACGAAGAGACCGGTGAAGAACGCCGGGTCGGCCGTCGCTGACGCGACCCCACCGTCGGGCGCGATGTGGATCAGTCCGGGGGAGCCGCCGCCGGCGAGTGCGCCGCCGGCGAGGAAGAGGACGGAGGTGGAGAGCACGGTTCGTGCCGCCAGGTCCGAGAGCGGCACCGCTGCGAGAAGTGCGACACCGAACACCACCATGAGCATCATGGCGTGCGCCTCCGACCGGACGAGAGAGTTGCCCCCTTGTTGCCGACCCGGGTTCCCGGCACACCAGGCGAAACCATACCCGTCCTTTGCGTCTTTGGCGGGCCACTCTTGGGCATGGTGAAGGCGTGAACACTGCCGGATCCTTCTCGGACGGCTTGACCGGTCACTCGGTCTCCGCGGTTCCTCGCGGCCGAGGGGTTCCGCCGAGAAGTTCGCCCAGGCCCTGGCGGGCGGCGGCCGGCACCACGCGGTCGTGCGGACGCAGGACGTAGCCGGGGTGAAGGTCCCAGCCCAGGCCGGGCTCCCGGTCGGCACCGTCGTACGGGAGCGTGGCTGCCAGGTCGCGCAGCCGGTCCGTCGGGTCTGCCGCGTCCAGGGCGATCACGCGCCAGGCTCCCGGTCTGAACGCCTCGGCGACCGTACGGTCCTCCAGCTGTGGATGGCCGGCGACCCGCAGGGCGGCGAAGAGCAGTACGGTGCGTCCACCGGTATGGCACCGTGGCGGTCCTGATCGGCGCCGACAGCATAGGTTGATCCTTCGTGCTGCCCGATGTTTCGGATGCTCAGTGGCGGCTTGGAAGAAAAGTTGAAGAAAGTTGTCGTCGAATGTCGAGGCTCCGTCTCCCGCGCCGACTGAAGGGTGACAGCGCGCCAGCGGGGCGCGCGGGATGGGGAGGACACCCGAGATGAAGTACGTCGCGATGATCTACGGCAACCAGGCCAAGTGGGACTCCTTCCCGGCCGAGGCGTGGCCGGAGGCGATCGCCAAGCAGGAGGCGTTCAACCGGAAGTACCGGGAGAGCGGCGAACTCCTGGGCGCCTATGGCCTCGCGGACGCCGCCGCCGCGCAGCTGGTGCGCCGCAAGGACGGTGCCCCGGCCGTCACCGACGGGCCGTACCTGGAGACCAAGGAGTACATCGCCAGCTTCTACCTGCTGGACTGCGAGAGCCTGGAGCGGGCGCAGCAGATCGCCGCGGACATGCCGTTCGCCGACGTGGAGCCGGTAGAACTGTGGCCCGTCCTCCACGAGTCCGCGGCGGACATGTGAGCGCCGTTTCCCACGGGATCGAGGACCTGCTGCGCGATCTGGCGCCGCAGGTCCTCGGCGCGCTCGTCCGCCGGTACGGCGCCTTCGACGCGTGCGAGGACGCCGTCCAGGAGGCGCTGCTGGCCGCCGCCCTGCAGTGGCCCGAGGCGGGGGTGCCGGACAATGCCCGGGGCTGGCTGGTGACCGTTGCCTCCCGCAAGCTGGTCGACCAGGTGCGCAGCGAGGCGGCACGCCGCCGCCGCGAGGACGCCCTCGCGCTGGTCACCCCGCAGTCCGCACTGCTGGCCTGCGCCGCCGACGCCGCACCCGCCTCCGACCGGGACGACTCTCTGGCCCTTCTGTTCCTGTGCTGCCACCCCTCGCTGTCCCCGCCGAGCCGGATCGGGCTGACCCTGCGCGCGGTCGGCGGCCTGACCACCGCGCAGATCGCCGCAGCCTTCCTGGTCCCCGAGGCCACGATGGCCCAGCGCATCAGCCGGGCCAAACAGTCCATCAAGGCGGCCGGCACCACCCTCTCCCTCCCGGAGGACCCCGAGGGCACCGCCGAGCGGCTGGCCGAGGTCCGGCACGTGCTCTACCTGATCTTCAACGAGGGCTACACCACCAGCGGCGGAACCGACCTCACCGCGCCGGAGCTGTCCACCGAAGCTGTCCGCCTCACCCGGCTGCTGCACCGCCTCGTCCCCGAGGACGCCGAGACCGCGGGGCTCCTCGCCCTGATGCTGCTGACCGACGCGCGCCGCCCCGCCCGCACCGGACCGCATGGCGAACTGGTGCCCCTGGCGGAGCAGGACCGCGGCCGGTGGGACCGCCGGCTCATCGCGGAAGGCGTGGGCCTGCTCAGCCGTACCCTGCCCCGCGGGCAGGTCGGCCCCTACCAACTGCAGGCGGCCATCGCCGCCGTCCACGACGAGGCCGGGAACACCGACGCCACCGACTGGCACCAGATCCTCGTCCTGTACGACCTCCTGGAACAGCTCGGGCCGCCGAACCCCGTCGTCAGCCTCAACCGCGCCGTCGCCGTCGCCATGGTCCACGGCCCGGCCGCCGGCCTCGAGCTGCTGACCGAGCTGGAGGACGACAAGCGCCTGGCGAACCACCGCCACAGGCTGCTCGCCACCCGCGCCCACCTGCTGGAGGCACTCGGTCAGCACCAAGCCGCCGCGCATGCCTACCGCGAGGCCGCCGCCCGCACCGCCAGCGCCCCCGAACGCCGCCACCTCACCGACCGAGCGCACCGTCTGGAGGCCCCGGCATGACCTGGAGGCTTCCGAAGCCATGATCCACCTCGCCATGACCGACCTGGTGGCCCGCCGCCTCATCGGGCGGGGCGACCGTCTCCTGGCGCGACCCGGCTCCCTGGGATCACGGGATCAAGCGCCCGGTTCGGACAGCAGCGGCCGCAGCCGCGTCGCCGCCAGGCGCCGGGCCAGGGCGTGGGGCCTGTGGTGCAGGGCGGCGCCCAGGGGCAGGGCCACCGCTGTCCCGATCACCAGCCCGGCCGCTACGTCGTGCGGATAGTGCGCCCCCACCCACACCCGGGAGGCCCCCATGGCCAGCGCGGCGAGGCTGGCCACGGCGCCGAGCCGGGCCGAGACGAACCACAGCGCCGCCGCGGCGGCCGCGGCCAGCGCCGCGTGGTTGCTGGGGAAGGACCAGTCGCCCGGTGCCGGGCAGGTCTCGAGGACGGCCCGGTGCAGGGTTTGGCAGGGCCGGTCCTCGCGCACCACCTGCTTCAGCCCGTCGTTCACCGCGTACGCCAGCACCACGATCACCGGGGCGGCCAGAGCCTGCACGGCCGCCTCGGGACCGCAGCGGCGCGCGCGCCACCAGCCGGCCACCATCAGCACCGCGAACAGCGCGAGCCCGTAGGCCGACCACGCGGAGACCAGACCGTCCAGCCAGCCGGGGGTACGGTGTGCCAGGTCGACCACCGCGGTGTACGCGGAGCCGTCGATCCGGGAGCCGTCGTAGGCGAGGATCATCGGCGGGCCTCCTTCCGGCGGGCGGCCCGGGCGCGCAGCAGCTCGGCTGCCAGCGGCAGCAGGGACAGGACCACGATCAGCGCGATGAGGGGGAGCAGATACCGATCGACGTCCGGGATGGACGACCCCAGGGCGAATCCGGCGACCACCAGACCCTGGGTCCACAGCAGCCCCCCGACCGTCTGCCACAGCGTGAAGGTGCGCGGCGGTACGCCGAGCGCCCCCGCCATGGGGTTGAGGACCGTGCGTACCACCGGCACGAACCGGGCCAGCACCACCGCTCGCGCCCGTCCGTAGCGCTCCAGCAGTTCCCCGGCCCGGTCGGCGCCCGTCCGCAGGCGGGGCGAGCGGCCTCGGGCCAGCAGTGCGGCTCCCGCCCGCCGGCCGAGCAGATAGCCGCACTGGGCGCCGAGGAGCGCCCCGGCGGCGGATGCGACCATGACCCCGGGCAGCGAGAGTTCGAGTCCGCCCGACGTGCCGGTGGTGCACAGCAGTCCGGCGGTGAAGAGCAGTGAGTCGCCCGGGAGGAAGAACCCGATCAGCAGCCCGGTCTCGGCGAACAGCACCACGGCGATGCCCAGCACCCCGAACGCGGACAGCAGGGACTGGGCGTCCAGGATGTTCACCGCGAGGGGTGGGCCGGCGGACAGGTCGAGGGTCACAGGCGCGGTCCCTTCGCGGTCGGAACGGAGCAGAGACGGAACGGAGCAGAGACGGAACGGAGCAGCACAGAAGCAGCACGGAAACGGAGCGGGGCCCTCAGGCCTCGCAACGACTACAATCCAGTAGACCGTCTACGACACTGTAGACGAGAGAGGGGAGAGGTGGCATGCCGATGCCCGGCAAGCAGCCCGAGCGCAGACCGGCGGGTGAACTGGAGGCCGGCGTGATGGCCGCTCTGTGGGCTGCCTCGGGGCCGCAGAGCCCCGGTCAGGTGCAGCGGAGCCTGGGGACGCCCCTCGCCCGCACGACGGTGACGACGATCCTGACGCGGCTGTACGAGAAGGGGGTCATCGGCCGTGAGCGGTCCGGGCGCGGCTTCGCCTACTTTCCGCTGCAGGACTCCCACGGGCTGACCGCCCAGCGCATGCACCGCGAGCTCGACCGCGACAGCGAGCGCGAGGTCGCCCTGGCGCGCTTCGTCGACCAGCTCAGCGACGACGACGAGCGGCTGCTCAGGGAGCTCCTCGAAGCCGGTGATCAATGATCGCGCCGCTGCTGGTTCCGCTGCTCGTACCCTGCGCCCTGCCGCCGCTGGCCCGCCGCGCCGCCGCGCGCCTGACCCCCGTCGCCGCCCTGTGGTGGCTGACCGCGACCACGGTGGTGCTGGCCGTTTGCTCGCTGGTCGCGCTCGGCGCGCTCACGCTGTACGGCCTGTTGGCCCTCCCGGCGTTCGCCGCCCTCGGGGATCTGATCCACCCTCTCGGCGCCACGCCCGCCCTGCTGCCGCTGGCCTCGGCCGCCACCGGGGCGCTGGCGGTCTGCGCCTGGACGCTGCCGCGCTCCGCGGCGCGCCAGATCGGCGACTACCACGCGGCCAAGGAGGCGGCGGACAGCCGGCCCACGGCCGGCGACCTCTGTGTGATCGACAGCCCGGAGCCGGACGCCTATGCCCTGCCCGGCAGCCCGGGCCGGATCGTGGTGACCACCGCCATGCTCCGCAGCCTCAGCCCGGCCGAGCGGGAGGCGCTGTTCGCCCACGAGCGGGCCCACCTCAGCGGCCGCCACCACTACCACCTCGCCGCCGTCGGACTCGCCGCCCACTGCCACCCCGGGCTGCGCCCCGCCCGCGCCGCCGTCCGGCTGGTCGCGGAGCGCGCCGCCGACGAGGCGGCCGCCGCCACCACCGGCGACCGGCGGCTCACGGCCCAGGCCATCGGCCGTGCGGCCCTCGCCGGCCGTGCGGCCCGCCGCCGCCCCACCATCACGCCCGCCGCCACCTCCGGCCCGGTGCCCCAGCGGGTCGCGGCGCTGCTGCGCCCGCCGTTGCGGCGCGGCCCGGTGTCCGTCGCGAGCGCACTCCTCGCACTCTGCGCGTGCCTCTCCCTCGCCGGAGCGGGGGCCGGGGCGCTCTCCCTCCACCAGAACATCGAGATCGCCCAGGGGGAGTGGCCGAGCGGGTGAGCCCATGGGCCCGCGGACGAGGGCCCGGTGCAGCGCGCGTACGGTGTCCACGAGCCGGGAGGCGGGGCACGGCACGAAGAGCCGGGTGTCCCTCGCGCGGAAGGTCTCGTACGGCACACGCTCCCGGGCCGGTGCGTCGCGGATCGTCGCGAACACCTCGGGGCACGCCCGCGGACCGGGCCCGATGAGTGAGACCTTGCCGATGCGGTCCCGGTAGGTCACCCGCTCGTATCCGATCGCGCCACGGCGGGTCCGCAGGGCGGTCATCGCGGTGGGCCCGTCCGTTCTCGGGGCACAGCGCGATGTCCGCGCTGTGCCCGTCCGGGCTCGCCGTGCCGTGGGACCCGACCGCCTCGATCCCGGCGTCGCCCGGGCCCCCGGGAATCCCCGCCGCCGACCGGATACGCCCCGGTACGCCGAAAGCGGTGATCTCCATGCCGGAGGTTTGCCGCCCGACGCGGACGGACGGGACGTGTGCCAGGCGATGCGCGCCGACGGCTTCCTCGCCCCGGTGATCTTCCTGACCGCCCGGCACCAGCTCACCGTCCTCCTGTCCGGATTCTCCGCCGGAGGCGACGACTACCTGCCCAAGCCCTTCCACCTCGCCGAACTCGCCACCAGGCTGAGAGCCCTACTCAGACGGGCCGCCACCACGGCGGTGGCCTCGGGCGGGGATCTGGTCCTGGACGCGGTGGACCACGGCGTGACCGTGCACGGTGTCCGCGTCGCCCTGACCCCCACCGAATTCCGGCCGCTGGCCACACTCGTCGCCGCGGACGGGACCCTCGTGCGCCGCCGCGATCTGGTGCGGACCGGGGACTCAGCCTGGGAGCGGAGTGAAGGCGCCGGCGTGGTCCGCCACATTTCCCTCGTGGGCCGGTGTGCCGGTACGCCGCGGGCCATCGCCATTGTCGGGATGACCAGGGGATTCCGGCTGCGTTCAGAGATCATCGGCGCGTCGCCGGCCCTACCGCCCTGGTTGCCGACCGCCGTCCCTCGCGGCGCGGCGCAGCAGTGGGGTGAGGCGGTGCGGCACCAGTTCGCGCATGGCCAGGGCCGTCGTTGTGCGCTCGACGCCGGGGATGGCGAGGATCCGCCCCGCGATCCCGTACAGGTCCTCCGCATCCGTGGCGACCACCCGTACCAGCAGATCGGTCTCGCCGCTGAGGCCGAAGACCTCCACGACCTCGGCGATGCCCTCCAGCGCCTCGGACACCTCGGCGAGCCGACGCTGATCGACCCGTGCGGTGACGAACGCGGTGAGTGGGTGGCCCAATGCGTTGGGGGCGATCCGGCGTTCGAAGGAGCCCAGCGCGCCGCCCTGCTCCATTCTGGCCACTCGTGCCTGGACGGTGTTGCGGGACAGCCCCAGCTGTTCGGCCAGCGCGACGATGGTGGCCCGTGGATCGGTAGCCAGGGCGAGCAGGATCCGGGCGTCCGTGGCGTCAAGGGTTCGTTCACTGGTCATGATGCTCGGTCGTCGCCCCTTGTTTGGTCTGGGATATGAGCAGAATGCTCAATCGCATAGGCGCATCTTGTGCAATCGGAGAGCCACCTGTCTACTAACGGGGCACAACGTGCAAATTCTCCAGGGCATGGTTCTGACTGCGGAGGTGGTCTGTGATGGTCGCGGAACTGAGTGCGGTCGGCGGCAACGGCCGGGTCCGTGCCCGGGAGGAGGAACTCGCCGTGCTCGAGGCGGTCGGGCAGCGGGTGCTGTGGCTGTCCACCGCGATCATCGACCATGCCAATCGGGTGCGGCCGAACCCTTCGGGGCTGAAGGTGGGCGGTCACCAGGCGTCCAGTGCCTCGATGACCTCGATCATGACGGCGCTGTGGTTCCACGCGCTGACCGCTGAGGACCGGGTGTCGGTCAAGCCTCATGCCTCACCGGTGCTGCACGCCATCAACTACCTGCTGGGCGAGCTGGACGAGTCCTACCTGACCACGCTGCGTGCCTTCGGCGGTCTGCAGAGCTACCCCAGCCGGGCCAAGGACCCCGACCCGGTCGACTACTCCACGGGCTCGGTCGGTATCGGCGCCACCGCTCCCCTGTGGGGCGCCCTCGCGCGGCGCTACGTGGAGGGCCGCTTCGGCGGGGCCGGGAGGGGACGGCAGTATTCCCTGCTGGGCGACGCGGAGCTGGACGAGGGCGCGATCTGGGAGGCGATCCAGGACCCGATGGTTCCCGGACTGGGCGAGGTGGTGTGGGTCGTCGACCTGAACCGGCAGTCCCTGGACCGGGTCGTTCCCGGTATCGCCGCGAACCGGCTGCAGGGCATGTTCGCCGCGGCCGGCTGGCAGGTCATCACCCTCAAGTACGGGCACGCGCTGCGCGAGTTGTTCGCGCGGCCGGGCGGCGAGGCCCTGCACGCCCGTATCGACGCCATGGACAACGCCGAATACCAGCGTTTGCTGCGCTGCTCCGCCGAGGAGCTGCGCGAGCGCCTGCCAGGCACCGGCTCCACCGCCGGGCCGATCGCGGACCTGATCCTCTCCCTGGACGACGCATCGCTGCCGGCGGCGCTGCGCAACCTGGGCGGCCACGACATCGGCGCGCTGATGGACGCGTTCGACAGCGTCGACGACACCCGCCCGACCGTCATCTTCGCGTACACGGTGAAGGGCTACGGGCTGCCCACCGAGGGCCACCCGCAGAACCACTCCTCACTGCTGACCGCCGACCAGATGAGGACCCTGGCCGAGCGCCTGGGGACCGACCCCGACCAGCCGTGGGCGAACTTCCCCGACGGATCGCCCGAGGCGGCCCGGTGCGCGGCGGCCGCGGGGCGGTTGCGCCGCCCCGGACACGCGGCGCGGCAGGTCCCCGCGGTCCCCGCCGACCTCGCCCGCCCGGCACCGACCGGCTCCGGCAACACCCAGCAGGCTCTCGGCCGCGTCCTGCTGGACCTCACCCGGCGGGCGCCGGAGGCGGCCGCCCGGATCGTCACCGTCAGCCCGGACGTCAGCTCCTCCACCAACCTGGGCGGCTGGTTGAACAAGGTGGGCGTGTGGTCGCCCACCGAGCGCCCCAACTGGTTCGCCGATGACGCCGAAACGATCCTGCACTGGCGGGAGCGGCCCACGGGCCAGCATGTGGAGCTGGGCATCGCGGAGACCAATCTGGTCGGCCTGCTGGGTGAGCTGGGTGCCACCTGGAGCCGCTGGGGTCAGCCGCTGCTGCCCATCGGCGTCGTCTACGACCCCTTCGTCAACCGGGCCCTGGAGCCGTGGTCGTTCGGCATCTACGCAGGCGGTCAGTCAATCCTGGTGGGCACGCCGTCCGGTGTCACGCTCGCCCCGGAGGGCGGCGCCCACCAGTCGATCACCACGCCCTCGCTGGGCATCGAACAGCCCGGCTGCGTCACCTTTGAGCCCGCGTTCGCCATCGACACCGAATGGTGTCTGCTCGCGGCACTCGGCAACCTGGGCAAGCCGGAGGGGAGTTCGGCCTATCTCCGGCTGTCCACCCGGCCCGTCGACCAGTCCGCGGCCGACGTGCCCAGCGACCCGGCCGCCCGCGAGCGCCGCCGCCGGCAGGTGACAGCCGGGGCCTACCGGCTGCGCCGGCACGAGAATCCGGTGGTGACCCTCGCCGCGATGGGTGCCCTGGTCCCGGAGGCCCTGGCCGCCGCCGACCGGCTCGCCGCCCTCGGGCACGGCGCCGACGTCGTCTGCGTGACCAGCCCGGACCTGCTCTTTCGCGCGCTCCAGGCCCGCCGCGGCCTGTCGCAGGACCCGAGCTGGGTCCTCGACCAGGTCTTCCCCGCCGATCGGGCCACCCCGCTGGTCACCGTGGTGGACGGCCATCCGCACACGCTGGCCTTCCTGGGCACGATCCACAACACGCCCGTCACCACCCTCGGCGTGACGCGGTTCGGCCAGAGCGGTTCGATCGAGGACGTCTACCGCTACCACGGCATCGACACCGACAGCCTCATCACCGCCGCCCTCGACCTCGTCGACTGAACGAGACGAGCCCTTACGCGGCGGTCGGCTGGGGCGTGTGTCGAAAGTGCCTGGTGAGGATGGTGGAGAGCGCATTTGTGATCCAGAATGACCCGGGGCGAGCCGCACGCGCCCCTGGGCCTCGATCCGGGCGGGGCGACGCCGCAGGGGACCACCGTGTCCTTCGCCGCGGAACTCATCGCGGTGCGCAGCGGCCGCAGCGGTCGTTCGCGCTCCCTCCTGGAGGGGGCCGTCCACCCGACGGCGGGCGCGTATCTCGTCGGCCCCAGCGCGGTCGTGGACCGGTCCGTCAGCCGTCCAGCATGCCCGAGGCGTCGATGACCTGACGGATGGCCCGGCCCGAGGCCAGCTCCTCCAGCGCTGTGTTGACGGCGGCCAGCGGCAGGGTGCCGGTGTGCATGCGCTCCACCGGCATCAGGCCCGTCCGCCACAGCTCCAGGAACCGTGGAATGTCGCGGCGCGGTACCGCGTCGCCCATGTACGAGCCCAAGAGGGACTTGCCCTCGCCCGCGAACGCCAGCGCCGGGACCTCGAGCACCCGGTCGGGGGCGGGCAGACCCACCGAGACGACCGAGCCACCCCGGGCCACGGCCGTCAGGCACTCGGCCATCACCTTCGGGCTGCCCACCGCCTCGACGGCCAGCTCGGCGCCACCGCCGGTGAGCGCACGAATCGCCTCCACCGCCTCGCCGGGGGCGTAGGCGTCGGTGGCGCCCAGCTGGAGGGCCAGTTTCCGCTTCTCGGGCACCGGGTCGACCGCGATGACCGGGTGCGCCCCCGCCGCCCGTGCACCCAGTACCGCGGACAGGCCCACGCCGCCCAGGCCGTAGACCACCGCGGACTGGCCGGGGCGCAGGGCGGCCGTGTTGACGACGGCTCCGGCACCGGTCAGGACCGCGCAGCCGAACATCGACGCCACCGTGAACGGGATGTCCTGCGGAATCGGCACCACCGACTCCTGGGCCAGTACCGCGTGTTCGGAGAACGCGGAGACGCCCAGGTGGTGGTGGACGGGGGCGCCGGAGGCGTCGGTCAGCAGCGACGGGCCGTGCAGCAGCGCCCCTGACCCGTTCGCCGCGGCGGCCCGTGCGCACAGCGCGGGTCGGCCGGCGGCGCAGTCGGCGCAGAAGCCGCAGCTCGGCACGTAGACCAGGGCCACATGGTCACCGGGTCCCACCCGGCTGACGCCCGGTCCGGTCTCCTGCACGACGCCCACCGCCTCGTGCCCCAGCGCCATCGGCAGTGGGCGGACCCGGTCGCCGTTGACCACTGACAGGTCCGAGTGGCAGAGCGAGGCGGCCGCGATCCGCACCAGCACCTCTCCCTCGCGCGGGGCGCCCAGCTCGAGCTCCTCCACCTCGACCGGGCGCGTCTCGGAGTAGGGGCGGGCGGTCGACACGCCGCGCAGCACCACCGCACGGGTCTTCATGCCCGTACCTCCGGACGCGGAGCGCAGCGCAGCAGGTCACGGCTGTCCAGCAGCGGGAGGACCTTGCCGAGCACGATCTCCTGGAAGTGCGGGGTGGCGCGGTGCGCGGTGAAGTCGGCTTCGCCGACGTACTCCTCGTACAGCAGGATCGCCCGCGGGTCCTCGGTGTCCTGGTGGACGCGGTAGGCGAGGTTCCCCGGCTCCTCGCGGGACGCGGCGGCCATGGTGGCGAGCAGGGCGAGAACGGTGTTCTCCTCGCCCTCCTGGGTGCGGTAGCGGGCGACGACGGCGTATGACATGGGACTACTCCTGGGATGGTGCGGCGTGCCTCTTGAGCGCGGTGGGCGGAACCGGCGGCAGCTCGTCCCGGCGCAGGTGCCAGAGGCGAGGGTCGGACGTGGCGGCGGCGACGGACCCGAGTGCCAGGGCGAGGGCCACGTCGGCGGGGGTCTCCACGAAGCCCGCGGCGACCGACGGGGACATGGCGCGCAGTGCCTGCTCGCTCATCCGGGCGACGATCGGGGCCGGCATGATCTCGACCAGGTCCGGCGTCCCGCGCGAGACCGCGTCCGTGGAGCGGCGGAGATTGGACCGGTCGGTGACGAACACCTTCATCATCGTCAGCAGGCCCAGTGGTCGGCCCTTCTCTATCAGCGAGAGCCGGGTGCTGACCACGCCGTGCGCGCCCATGTTCTTGATGAACTCCAGCGCGCCCCGGTCCTGGGCCAGACCGGGGCTGCTGTCCACGTTCACGAACACGGTCTTTCCCGCCCGGCACAGCGGCGGTACGACCTGGGGCAGCTGCCCCACGGCGAGCGACGCGAGGATGCACACCTTGGCCGGTGCGGTCAGGAACTGCCGCAGCGGCTGGGTGCCGACGAGCGACGCGACGACGGGGACCTCGGCCAGCGCACGGGCCAGCCGGGCGTCGAGCGTGGTACCGGACCGGGACGGGAAAGGGGGCATGGCAAGGCCTACCTGGGGATCAAGGGTCCGTGGCGGCTGAGGTCAGCTCAGCGGGGACGTACCGAAGCGGCTGGGAAGGCCCAGCTTGCCAGGGTTGAGGATGCCGGCCGGGTCCAGGGCCTCCTTCACCGCGACGAAGGTCCCGAAGCCCGCCCCGAGGGATTCCTCCAGGTAGGGGCCGCGCAGCAGGCCGCAGCCGTGGTGGTGGCTGAGCGCCGCGGAGTGCTTGAGGAGCACGGCGTTGGCCGCGTCCCACACCGTGCGGTACCAGTCGCGGCGCGACTCGGGCGCCACGTTTCCGCGGAGCGAGAAGTAGACGCAGGCGCCGTCGGTGTACGCGTGGGACTGGTGGGCCGAGGCGGCCAGGGTGCCGTCCACCGCCTGGACCGCGGCGACGACCTCGTCGTAGATCACCGGAAGGTCGGCCCAGGACGCGGCCATCTCCAGGGTGTCGGCGACGAAGCCCGGACCCGGCTCGAAGCCTTCGGCGGACTTGCCGACCAGCATCCGCTCGTCCAGCCAGCGCTCGAAGACGGCCTGGCTGTCCAGCTCCGGGCCGTACTCCTCGCAGACCTCCCTCGCCACCGTGATCGACGCGTCGACGACGGCCGGGTCGCCCTCGTCGGCGATGAGCAGGAGGTTCGTCTCCGGGTGGCCGAAGTGGGTGCCCGACTCCAGGGCGTCGTACAGCCGCAGGACGGCGGGGGTGGCGCCGCGCTGCATGATCCTGCGGCAGGCGTCCAGGCCCTCCGCGAAGGTCTCGAAGCCGTACGCGGCGGCGCTCGCGTACTCCGGCAGCGGGTGGACCCGCAGCCGGGCCGAGACGATGACGCCGAGGGTGCCCTCGGAACCGACGAACAGCTGGCGCAGGTCGGGGCCGACCGCGGCGCGGGCGTAGTCGCCGTACCTGGCCCGGGTGCCGTCCGCGTGCACGACGTCGACGCCGACGACCATGTCCTCGATCTTGCCGTACCGGGTGGAGAGCTGGCCGGCGCCGCGGCAGGCGATCCAGCCGCCGACGGTGGAGAGGGCGAACGCGGACGGCCAGTGGCCGGTGGTGACGCCGTACTCCTCCTGGAGTCGCGTCTCGAAGAGGTCGCCGAACATGCCGGCCTGGACGTCCACGACGTTCGACTCGGCGTCGAAACCGATGATCCGGTTCAGCCCGCACACGTCCAGGACGACGCCGCCGAATACGGGGAGCGCGGCGCCGGTGACGTTGGAACGGCCCGCGGACGGGGTGACGGGGACGCCGGCCGCGTGGCAGATCCGCAGCACGGCCGCGACCTGGTCGGCGTCGGCGGCCTCGACGATGACGGCGTTCGGGGTCGCGGGACGGCCCTCGGTCTCGCCGATCATCGAACCGGCCCACCAGTCACGCGTCCGCGTGACGACCTCGTCACGGGAGGTGTGCACCGCGTGCGCGGCCTCGCGCAGCGCCTCGACCACGGACTCGGGGACCTCGACCGGGTGCGTCTGGAGCGCGGCCTCGCCGTCGCCGATCGGGGTGTTCCGCGCCCACGTGGCGAAGCTGGGGGCGCCGACGGTGTAGTTGCCCCGGTTGAACGGGTGGGTGATGGTCTGGCGGCTGATCATGCTGCTGCCCCTTCGAGGAGTACGGACTTTTCGTGACGGACGGCTGCGAGGTACTCGGCGACCGAGCGTTCGACCTCCGCGTCCGTGAGGTTCAGTTCCTGGCCGAGGATCGCGCCGACGGCTTCGGCGGCGGCAACGGAGGCGTCCCGGGCGAACAGCCGGGCGCGCGTACGGCGGGTGAGGACGTCGTCGACCGACCGGGCCAGCTCGGCGCGGGCCGCGTACACGACCTCCGCCTTCGTGTACGGGAGGCCGACGACGATGGGCTCGGCCAGCGACGGGTCGTCCTGGATGAGATCGCCGACGAAGCGGGCCTCGGTGCCGAAGCGCTCGCCCAGGTGGGCGGCGATGCCGCCGGACGCGGCGACGGCCTCGGAGTCGTACCCGGCGCCGCCGAGGAGCGGGAGGCCGGTGGTCCGGCTCTTCCCCTTGCGGCCGAGGAGCGTCATCACCTTGTCGACGACGAGCTCGCCCATGTGCCGGCTGGTGGTGAGCTTCCCTCCGGTGACCGTCACCATGCCGGTGCGGCCGATGGTGATGCGGTGGTCACGGCGCATGTCGAGGGTGGCGCCCTCCTTGCCGCCGACCAGCGGGCGCAGACCGCCGATGGAGCCGACCACGTCGTCCGGGGTGAGTTTCCCCTCGAAGGCGGTGTTGGCGCCCTCCAGCAGGAAGTCCATCTCCTCGCGGGTGCAGTGCACGTCGTCCGGGGAGCCCTGGTAGTCCTCGTCGGTGGTGCCCAGAACCACGTTGTTGCCCCAGCGGGTGCAGGTCGCGCGGCGGGCCCGGCCGGGGATCGGCACGGTGACCGTGCAGTTGATCCGCACCTTCTCCCACGGCACCACGATGTGGACGCCCTTGGCGGGCCGGACCTGCGGCCTGTGGCCGTCGTCCGCCTTCGCGTCCAGCTCGTCGGTCCACACCCCGGTGGCGTTGACGACGACACGGGCGCGGATGTCGATGGTGTCGCCGTCCGCCGAGACCCGGGCGCCGGACACCTGGCCCCTCCGCGTCAGCAGGCCCTCGGCCCTGGCCCCGTTGAGGACCGTCGCGCCGAGCGCGGCGGCGGTGCGGACGATGGTGAGCACGAGGCGGGCGTCGTCGGTGCGGGCGTCGAAGTACATCAGCCCGCCCCTGAGGTTTTCCGCACGCAGGGTCGGCGCCTGGGCGAGCACCTCGGGAACGGTGAGCCGCTGGTGCAGTTTGCCGATCCGCCACCCCCCGACCAGGTCGTACGTCCACAGCAGGCCCTCGAAGCCCTTGGCGAGGCGGGCGTCGAAGACACCCTCCTTCTCCAGGACCGGGAAGAGGAACGGCAGCCGGTGCACCAGATGCGGGGCGTTCTTCCGGAAGCGGTGGCGCTCCAGGAGCGAGTGCCGGACCAGATTGACGTTGCCCTGCTCGATGTAGCGCAGGCCGCCGTGCACCATCTTCGACGACTTCGACGAGGTGCCGGAGGCGAAGTCGTCCTTCTCGATCAGGGCGGCCCGCAGGCCGCGCGAGACGGCGTCGAGCACGGTGTATGCCCCGGTGACGCCACCACCGACGACCAGCACGTCGTACATGTCGTCGGCCAGCCGGCGCTTGAGCGCCGCCCGGTCGAGCAACAGCGGTGTCCGGCGGGTCGCCGCGGCGTCGCGCCGCGGTTTCCGGGCGGGCATGGTGATCACAACATCAACTCCTGGTGTTTCGGTTCGTCGGCCCGTGGTCGTGGTGCGGGCCGCCGCTGCGACGGCCGGGGCCGTCAGTGGGGGGTGTGAGGTTCGGGAGCGCCCTCCCGCAGGGGGAGCAGCGCGGGGTCGTTCAGATGGGCGATCAGCACGTCGCGCCAGGCGACCCGCGACGCGGTGCGCTCGGCCGCCGTGATCGACGGCTCGAAGACCCGGCCCCGCGGCTGCGCCTCGACGACCTCTTCGAGCGAGGACCACAGGCCCTGGGCGACCCCGGCCAGATACGCGGTGCCACGCAGGCTCGCGGAGGAGGAGTCGGAGACCCGTTCCAGCGGCAGGCCGGTCAGGTCGGCCTGGATCTGCATCAGCGGGTCGCTGCCGGAAACGCCGCCGCCGACCCGGAGCCGGGTGAACGGGGTGCCCATGGTGTCCGCGACCCCGTCGATCAGGTCGCACACCGAGTGCGCGATCCCGTCGAGCACGGCGCGGGCGAGGTCGGCGCGAGTGGTGGCCAGCGTGAGCCCGGTGAGGGAGGCGGTGGCCTCCGGGTGCCAGACGGGCGTACGGATCCCGGCGAGCGCCGGGACGAGACACGGCGTGCTCCCCGGCCGGGTGCGGCCCCTGCTCGCTTCCTCACCGAGCTCTCTCGGCGACGCGAACAGCCTCAGCTCGTCGCAGAGCCAGCGCAGCGCCGAGCCCGCGGTGGAGGTGTAGGCCTCCAGGCTGTAGTGGCTGATGCCGCCCTGCCGCCGACCGGGCTGGGCGAGCACCCCGGAGATGTCCGGACGGGGCAGGGCGGGCGCGGTGCCGGTCGCCGCGTCGACGAACGCGCCCGTCCCGTACACGCACATGCCCTGCCCGGCGGCGAGACCACCGAGCGCGACGAGCGCGGCGTGCTGATCGCCCATGGAGGCGGCGAGCGGGACGGCGATGCCGAGGGCCGCCGGGTCCGTCGTGCCGAAACCGGTGTCGTCGGAGCGGAGTTCCGGCAGCAGGTCGAGAGGGAAGCCGAGGTGCCCGATCCATTCCTCGTCCCAGGCGTGCCGTTCCAGCAGATAGCCACCGGTGGACGCGGCGTTCGTCGGGGTGGTGGCGTGCACGGCGCCACCGGTGAGGCGCCAGATCAGCCAGGTGTCGACGGTGCCGAAGAGCAGCCGTCCCGCCCGTCGTGCCTCGGCCACCTCCGGGTGCGCGGCGATCTGCCGGGCGGCCCAGAGGAACGGTGAGCGGGCGCCGACCGGCCGGCCCTGCCGGGCCAACAGGACGCCGTCCCACTCCGCCTCGTAGGCGGTGAGCTCGTGCGCGTACCGCCGGTCCTGCCACACCACCGCGGGCAGCAGTGGCCGCCCGGTGACCCGGTCCCACAGCATCGCCGTCGCCCGCTGGGTGGACAGCGCGACCGAGGCGATCCCGATGCCCTCCTCGCGCGCCCGGGCGACGGCCTGGCGCGCCACCTCGACGGTGGCGGTCCAGATCTCCGTCGGGTCCTGCTCGACCGCGAGGTCATGAGGATGGCTGACCTTGATCGACCGGTAGAACACCTCGTGGGTGGCGCCCGAGTCGAGCACGACCCCGGCCCGGGTGCCCGTGGTGCCCTCGTCGATGGACAGCACACCGCGCCGTGGGGAGGCGCCGGGGAACGTCTGCGTCATGGCAGCCCTTTCATTCGAGCATCGCGAGCGAGCCGTGCGGAGGGACACGGAGGGGAGGGGTACGCAAGGGAGGGACACGGAGCGGAGGGACACAGAGGGGAGGGGTACGCAGGGCAGGGGACGGGGTGCGCCAGGTTCGGCGGCGGATCAGCGCGCGGTCACGGAGAGCGCCGCGGCGGTGTCGCGGTTCCGCCCTGCGACCTGGTCGGGCGAGGCGGCCTTCGTCGGGTCCCACTTGATCAGCAGACAGGTGATCAGGCCGATCAGTGGCACAACGGACAGCACCAGGAAGGTGTCGGCGAGTCCGAGCGAGTCCTTGATCTGCGGGAACACATACAGGCCGGCGACACTGCCGAAGCTGCCGACCATCCCGGTGACACCGGTGCCCAGGGCGCGGACGTCACTGCTGTAGGAGAGGGCGGCGATGGACTTGCCGTTGGCGCCGGGGCCCGCCGAGTGGCAGAGGATGAACAGCACCGGCAGCAGGAACGCCACGGCCGTGGGCACCTTCCCGAAGGTCAGCCCCATCGCCACCAAGGCCACGAAGACCCCGGCGAAACCGGCGGCGGAGCTGAGCCGCAGCCCGAGGCGGCGGCCGAAGTACGCGGACAGCAACCCGCCCGCGATACCGAAGGCATTGAAGACCATCGAGCCGACGGTGGCCTTCTCGAAGCTCTCCCCGAAGATCGCCAGGCTGATCAGCGGAAGGTACCAGCCGACCGCGAAGTACTGCATCGACTGCCCGAGCGAGATGACCGAGGAGAGGATCGTGCGCGGCAGGTACTCGCCCCTGAACAGGAGCCCGGCCTGGCGGAACCCGATGACGGGACCATCGGCAGCGGCGCGGGTCACCGCGTCGGGAGTACCGGCGATGGCCTTGATCCCGTAGATCCGGTCCAGGTTGGCAACGGACTCGTCCAGCCGGCCCCTGCCGGCCAGCCAGGTCGGGCTCTCCTTGAGCATGAGCGCCTGGCTGAGCAACAGCGCGACGGCGACGACCGCCGCCGAGCCGACCGACCAGCGCCAGATGTCGGCGCCCGCATCGAGGTTGAAGAAGAGCAGGGCCAGGGCGAGGTTGCTGGTGGTGGCGACGTACCAGACGGCCTGCCACAGATTGAGCCGGCCGCCCAGCTTCGCGGGCGTGTACTCGGCGAGCAGAGCCATGGCGACCGCGAAGTCGACGCCGTACGCGACACCCACCAGAACCCGGCCGAGCCAGACGACGGTGAAGCCACTGGCGAACGCGGCGAGCAGACCACCCGCGATCGCGAACACCTTGGCGATGAGCAGTGGGGGAACGCGACCGATGCGGGTGGCGAGCCAGCCCCCGAGGGGGTTGAAGACGATGGCCAGGGCCGGAGCGGTGGCCGTGAGGATCGAGACCTGGGTGCTGGTGAGCTCCATCTGCGACGTCATCGGTCCCAGACCGGCGCTCAGGGCGGCGTTCGAGTAGGCGTCGAGGAACAGCCCGCCGAACACGAGGAACCAGATGACCTGCGCCCGGCCGGTGATCTTTCCCAGCCCATCGATGAGCGCAACGACGTCGGCGACGCCTCTGACGCTCGGACGTTGTGCCATGAATCCGCCTTCGAGGAAGACCCGCCGGCGGCACGGGGAGCACAGAAAAAGGCACGACGAAGCCACCGACAGGTGGTCTATGTCTATGCCTGTCAAAACACTGCGGAAAGCTCCGCAGCACGGAACTGCTGGGACCGCCAGAACACGCGGTGCAGTGAGGTTAAGAACCGATCAGGAGAACCGTCAAGGGTTTCAGCCGGGTTACCGAAACGTGACTAGTGTCCTGCACGGGGCCGGCCAGCTCCGGGCGGTGGCCGCCCCTCCTGGAGGCGAATCCGGAAAGAGGGTCGCTCCATCGAGTTCCCCAGGTGCTGACCGATGATCCCGCCCACGTGTGCCAACATGTCGCCATGAACAGGCCCCGGGGTCGGTTGCGGACCGAGATGCAGCGCGAAAGCGGCGCGGTGACACCGTTGGAGCTCTTCTTCGACCTGGTGTTCGTGTTCGCACTCACCGGGGTCACAGCGTTCATGGCCGAGGATCTCACCTGGCACGGGATGCTGCGCGGGATGCTGATCTTCGGGCTGCTGTGGTGGAGCTGGGTGTGCTACTCGTGGCTGGGCAATGTGGCGCGCGCGGACGAAGGCGTCACCCGGCCGGCGCTGTTCGCCGCGATGGCTGTGATGTTCGTCCTCGCGCTGAGCATCCCGGAGTCGTTCGACGACCTCCCTGGCGGGCTGCACGGCCCCGTCGTCGTCGCGGTCTGCTACTTCCTCTTCCGTGGCGTGCACCTGGTGCTGTTTTGGATCATCTCCGCCGATGACCCGGGGCTGCGCGGGCAACTGCTGCGTTTCGCGCCGTCGATGCTCGTGGCGACCACTTTGCTGCTGGTCGCGGCCGTAACCGAGGGGCCGACGCAGACGGCGCTGTGGGCGGCGGCGCTGGTGGCGGACTACCTGGGCAACTACCTGGGTGGGGCGCGGGGGTGGCGGCTCCGCTCGGCCGGGCACTTCGCCGAACGGCACGGCCTGATCCTGATCGTCGCACTGGGCGAGTCGATCGTGGCGGTCGGTGTCGGGGTGGCCAAGCTGCCGATCTCGTTGCCGATCGTGGCCACCGCGGTACTGGGGCTGGTCCTGTCGGCGACGCTGTGGTGGTCCTACTTCGACGTCACCGCGCTCGCGGCCGAGCGGGTGTTCGCCGCCACGCCGGACGCCGACAGGCCCCGACTGGCGCGTGACGCCTACAGCTATCTGCACCTGCCGATGGTCGCCGGCGTGGTGCTGCTCGCGTTGGGGCTGAAGAAGGTCCTGGCGTACGTGGGCGACCCCGTGCACCACGACCTCGCCGAGCCGCTGAAGGGTGTCGGGCTCACCGCGCTGGTCGGGGGCCTCACGCTGTACCTGCTGGGACACGCCGGATTCACCTGGCGTGTCCTGCATGTCGTCAACGTGCGGCACGCGGTGCCGGTCGTCGCGTTGTTGTCGATGCTGGGGATCGGGCCGCACATCCCGGCGCTGGCCACCCTCGCGGTGCTCACCGCCGCGATGGCCGGGCTGGTGGCGTTCGAGACCACCCGCTTCGCCGAGGACCGCCACCGGATCCGCCACGAACACTGAAACCCGCGGAACGTCGTCACCGAGGTGCTCGAAAACTGGCCGCCCCGCATGGTCGCCGGTCGCCGGCGTCGGGGGTGCGGCGGAACAGGGGCGCGGCCTGAGCAGGTTGCGGTGGTGCAGGCGCACGGGGCCGCTTGATGGAGCGGGTGCCGTCGATGGCGCAACTCGGCGGTGCAGGGAAAGCGAGGTGTCCTGCCCGGTTACCTCGTTCCTGCCCGGTTACCTCGTTCCGGCGGGCGGGTCGGCGAACACCCCTTCCAGCATGCCGGTCGCCTGGCCGACCTCGATGAGATAACCGTCAGGGTCGCGGAGATAGCAGCGCAGCTCGGCTTTCCGGTCAATGGGCGGGGTGAGGAATTCTGCCCCTTTGGCGCTCCACTCCCGGTAGCAGGCGTCGATGTCGGCCACACGGATGTTGAGGAAGCTCGACGTGGTGTTGGGGTCATCGGGCGGCTGCAGCGTCACATCGGGTTTGTCAGGGGTCGGGCCGCCGCCGGGGTTCATGATGATCCAGCCGTTGGCGAGCTTGATGACGCACGGGTTCTCTTCCAGCACCACGGTGCCGCCGAGGACGTCCGCGTAGAAGGCGCGCGACCGGGGCACGTCCCGCACGGTCAGGAAGTGGGTGAGGAGCACCCCGGTGACCGGGGCAGGCAGGTCGTCTCGCTGCATTCGGGGTCCCCTTCGCCGGCGTCGGGTGCTTCAAAAGTCAACTACGAACCCCACGCGTCGCTTCAGTCCATATTGCACCGTTGCCCGGCTCACCGCCCCCGGAAGGCAGAGCGCAGCCCGGTACGCCAGCGACCGGCATCATCCACGAACACCAGACCATCCACCCGACCAGTTCGACCGGCACGTCACGCGGGACCCAAGCCCGGCGGGTCATGCCATGACCGGCGTCGGTCACGAAGGAACCGTTCCAGAGGATGGCCCTGATCGATGGGAGGACGGACGATCTGGCGGAGGTCGCCAGGGCAGCTCGGGCATGGCACGACGGGGCGTCCCTGGACGACATTTGCCGGGCGGCGCCCTTCGTCCCTCGTCGGCGAGCCCGGGTTCGGCTACGTCGAATGGCCGTACCCGGTTGCTGACATCGCCGTCCGGCAAGCGATGCTGACCGGAACCTGTCCGCCTCGCCATGCCTTGACCGCGCAGGAGCGCGCTATGTTTGCCGCGCTGGCCACTCGACGGCGCTGATCGAACCGGGAGTGCGCGGTGTGCTGGCGGCGCTGGACCCGGATGAGCGGGAGGTGGCTGTGGCCTACGCCCGCAACCCCACCGTTCGGACCTGGACCGACGCCGCCGATCCCGTCAGGAGAGCCCAGCCGGAGCGGTTTGGGGAACGAGCTGAGCGGCCGGCGCGGCGGACCCCGTCTCCCACGCACGAGAGCGGGGGCCCGCCGCAATTGCCTCCTGTGCCCTTGAGCGACCTGGGCGCTGGATCAGCATGCCGATGCTGCGCAGCCTTCCAGTTCGGCGGGGCACGCCCTACCGCAGGGGGAGAGGGCGGCTGGAGGCCAACCGGGTGGGAATGGGGTCGCTGTGGTGAGGATTGCTCATTGGCCCTTCTCGGTGAACCAGTCGATGAGGCCCTGGGCCGTGTTGTGGGCGGAGTCGATTCCGGGCATCTCGTCGGTGACGGCCTCGGCGCTGCGGAGGAACATGGCCTGCTCGTACTCGGTGAGCGCCGTCTCGATGTCGTCGGGGTGCGCGGCGAGGGCTTCCCCGAGTTCGGCGCCGTCGAGCATGGCCAGGTTGGCGCCCTCGCCGTTCGGGGCCGATAGGTGGGCGGCGTCGCCGAGCAGGGTCACTCCCGGGATCCGGTTCCATCGGTGCCCGGCCGGCAGGGCGTAGAGGGGCCGCAGGACCGGGGCCAGGTCGGTGTCGGTGATCAGTGCGGTGAGCTCCGGTGCCCAGCCGTCGAATTCCTGGGCGATCCGTGCGGTGGCCGTGGCGGCATCAGCGAAATCGATGGCGGCGAACCAGTCCTGCGGCTCGGCGATCCCCACGTAGGCGTGCAGGGTGTCGTTCTTTTCCCGGTGAGCGAAGATCGCCCTGCCCGGCATGGGAGCGATCAGCATCCCGCCGCCGACCGCTTTCGCGGCGGCCGGATGCCGTGTGTCGGCGTCGAACAGGTAGGTCTCGACGACCGAATGACCGATGTACTCGGGTGTGGCGGAGGACAGCAGCGGCCGGACCCGTGACCACGCGCCGTCCGCGCCGACCAGGAGGCTGGTGACCACGGTGCCGCCGCCGGCGAACGTCACCTCGTGGCGGCCCTCGCCGAGGGCACGGATGCGGCCGGCCTTGTGCCCCCAGCGCACGGTGCCTGCCGGGAGCGAGTCGAGGAGGACCTGTCGCAGGTCACCGCGCTGCACCTCGGGGCGTCCGCCCGTGCCGTCGTCGGCCTGGTCGAGCAGCACAGTCCCGTCCCGGTCGAGGAGCCGCAGCGCCTGGCGGCCCTCCAGGACAATGGTGTGGAACTCGTCCATCAGGCCGGCCGCCTTGAGCGCGAGCTGCCCGTTGTAGTCATGGATGTCGAGCAATCCGCCCTGCGCGCGCGCCGAGGGGGAGGATTCTGCCTCATAGACGGTGGCCGGGATGCCGCGGAGGTGCAGGAGACGGGCCAGCGTGAGTCCGCCGAGTCCGGCGCCGATGATCGTGACGGGGGTGTGCATGGTGATCTCCTTCGGAATCGGGCCGGCCGGTGAGTTCCGGCGGGCCGTCTCTGGAAACGTGCCAGCCCCCACCGACGAGCTGCCGACAGCCGCCGACAGTGCTCCGACCCGGCACCGACACCACAGATCAGCTGGCTAAGTCGGCGCCCGCCCACGGTGCCCTGAATGTGAGGGTCCGGGCATCGGCGACCGCTCAGGCTGCCTGGGTACCGGGCGGTGAGGAGACCCTGCGGTACATGAGATCCATATCCGCCGACGTCGGTGGAGCGGTTTCTCGGCGATGGCCGCGGCTTCGTCGGTCAGCTCGCGCATCCCGTCTCGGCCGCCCCGCTGGGCCACCGTATAAGCGACGGGCTGAATCAGAAGTGGACGCTCGGCGGCACCGGCCCGCCCGGCGCCGCGCAGGTCCGGATGGTCCGCAGCGGACAGCGCGATCGACAGTGCTTCTTGAGGCCGGCGCGCTTTCCGTGCCAGTACGGCGAGTTGGTGGGCCACTTGAGATACGCCGGCCACGCGCTCACCACCGGCGACGTCACGGTGAGCACTCCGAGCTCCTCGCCAAGCTCTGGGCGTGGGCGGAGGCGTCGCCTGAGCCGCCCGCCTCCGCCCACCAGGCGGTAGACCATGGTCCAGGCTCGCCACGGCGTCTGCTGGGCAGTGGACCGACGGCAAGCCAGCCACTGTGTCGCTCCGCGCCCTTGAGTACTCCGTCCGCGTGAGCGCCGACCGTCCCGGCATCGCGCCGGCGGCAGTACCTGTGGGCATGCCGGGTCGCAGAAGGCGAGTCCCGGCGCAGCCGGTGCCCGTCAGCCTTGGCCGACGTCCTCGGATGCCGCCCGGGCGATGGTGTCCGCCACCGTTGTGCAGCAGCTTCCATCCGGCCGTGGGCCGACAACACCACCGGGTTCGTCGTGCCGGACGCAGGCCACTTCATCCCGGACGAACAACCCGACGCCGTCGCTGCCGCTCTGGCCGGCTTCATCGCCGAAAGCGATTGACCCCGGCCAGACCCACCCGCCTGCCAGGCGACCGGCTTGTTCTGGCTCACAGCGTTGTTCAGGCTCACCGCGAACTCACCGAACGCCACCCTCGCTCCCGAGGGCGACGACGCATCCGGCGTCGGCACAGGCTGCGGCTGAAAGCCCCTCAGCGCCAGCAGCCCCTGCCGGCGGCCGGTTCGGGACCTGGACCGCACCGAGCTGGTCGCCGTGGTGGCAGGGTGGCGGTCGAGTCACCCTGCTCAGCACCCACCTGCCCGTCCTCGAACAAGCCCCGTTCACCGAACGCGCCAAAACCGCCCTCTACCAGGTCCTGCGCACCGGCGGACACACCGACGCAGCCCACGCCCCACACCCTCCGGGGGAGGACGAGGACAAGCCCGCCGCCGGCGACCTCGCCCGCGCCGTCCTGCTCCTGGTGGCCAACAGCCCCCAGGCCTTCCGCACCCGCAGCAGCTACGTCCTGGGCATCCCCGTCGACTCCATGGCACAGGTCCTCGACGAAGTCCGCCGCTACCTCGCCTGGCTCGCAGCCCAAGGCCACCTCGGCAGCATCCACCCCTGGGCCGCCATCACCGCGTCCGACCTCGCCCAACGCATCCGCTGGCGCACCCTCGGCCCCTGCCGCGGCTCCGGCCGTCTGCTGTGGATGTGTGAACGCATGGCCACCCCCGCCCACGCACACCGACTCGTTGCCACCATGTGGCGTGCCGCTCGCGACCGCGGTATGGACGCCCCGGACTGGCCCGGCACCACCCCGACGACTACCGCGCCCTCCTCGCCACCCGCACTACGGGCATCGACCTTGAGACCCGTCCGGACGGCATCCGTGTCCATGCCCCGCGCGGCACCGTCATCCACCTGTGGACCGGCGCGACCGTAGCCCGCCACACCGCCGATGGCACCACATGCGATCTCCTCTACCCGACCCCCCTCCCGGGTTCTGACGCGCAAGTCGAGCACGGGGGAGCGGTGTTCACCTGCGGTGATTACCTGGCCACCGGCTGGCTGTCCGTATACAACGCCATTGCCCCACGCGCATAGAGCGCGTGGGGAGTTGTGACCGTCGGTGGTCCGGTGTGAGGTCTCACCTGCCTACAGCCCGGCTACGACAAGGATGCCACCGCCCCCAACGGCGACTGGGAGCCCCTCGCCGCCGATGACGCCGAGCACATCGCGTTGCGACTCGACGCCGGGCTGCGTCTTGATCGAACTCCGATCGTTATCCAGGGTGAATCGCCGTTGCGGCAGTTCATAGCTTGATCGCCGCATCAGGCAAGTGAGGCAAGTCGGGCAAGTTGCTCGACGTTGGGTAGCGCGGCGAGCCGCCGACACGGATCAGGCCGTCGAGGACGTCGACGACGAACCGGGACGCGGGGCATCGCTTCGAACTCGTCTCGTGAGTCGTCGTTCAGCGCCGCGTTCGTATCGGGTGACGGGCGCTCGGCGATGGCTGGGCCCGCCGGTCAGTCGATGCCTTCGACGATGCGGAAGTCGCGTTCGACGCCGTCGGGGAGGGCCACCAGCGCCTTCTGGTATGCCTCGCTCTCGTATGCCGCGACGGCCTGTTCAAAGCTGTCGAACTCGATCAGAACGACGCGTTGCGTGATTCCGGCCTCGTGGGCGACGACTCGACCGTCACGGGACAGGAGGCGCCCGCCCCCAGCCCGGACAGCCGGACGGGCCAGCTCGTTGTAGGCAGTCAGCCTCTCAGGGTCGGAAATGGCGGGGTAGACACTGACCCAGTAGCCCTTAGCCACGGAAACCTCCTGTGCTGGGCCGGACACGTCCGACTTCGAATTGACACTCAGACCGATCGATCCCGGCGACGGGTACTGGGACCAGCGGAATCGTCATATGCGCAGGTTAGGGCTTGATGTGCGGGCGAGGGAAAGACCGGTACGGGATAGACTCAGAACGGATCGTTATCCATCGGCAGGGAGGCCACGTGGCGCCGGACACGGTGAGCCTGCGGTACTTCCTGGTGCTGGCGCAGGAGCTGAACTTCACCCGCGCGGCCGCACGGATCGGTATCGCACAGCCCGCGCTCAGCGCCCGGATGCGCCGATTGGAGGCGGAACTCGGTGCGGCCCTGATGGTCCGCAACACGCGTAGCGTCGTATTGACCACGGCCGGTGCGGCTTTGGCGGAGTCCGCGCCGTCCGCGCTGGCGGCGCTGGACCGCGCATGGGACACCGCCCGGAGCGCGGCGGCCGGTGAACTGGGCACGCTGCGCATCGGATACAGCCTCAGCGCCGGGGCCGAGACGGCACCGGCCCTGGTGGACAGGCTGATTCGCGGCAACAGCGGACTCGAGGTCGGCGCGGTCCCGATGGCGACACCGGAAATCTCCCCCGCGGTCGCCGACGGCCGCATCGATGCCGGGATCACCCGCGGTGAACAGCCGGGCCGTGGCGTGCGCCGGTTCCTGCTGCGGCGTGTGCGCGTCGGGGTCCAGCTGGCGCAGCACCATCCGCTGGCCGAACACCCGGAGATCGAGATCGCCGACGCGGCCGCGTATCCGCTGCGACTCCCGGACCGTGCAGCCAACCCCGTGATCCACGATCAGCTGTCCGGACTGTTCCGAGACACCCGACCACACCCCCGATTCCACACGCCCGCAGTCGCTTTCGACATGTCTCAGCGCGACCTGCGCGACGGGGTCACCCTCGCCCCGGCCGGAGAACCCGCGGTCACCGCACAACCGGCGGGTCTCACCTGGCGACCGCTGCGGGGCGCGCCCAGCCTGACGATCCACCTGGTCCTCCCACGCGAGCAGTCGCCGCTGCACCGCCGCATCCGTGCCGTCGCCAAAGCCCTGGCGCACGAGCTGCACTGGCTGCCGGACTGACGCGCAAGAGGTCAAGCGTTCCGGGTACCATGTCAGCCGCCTCCGGACGTCGGTGAGAGCACCAAGCCCGTCATGGAACACGGCTCCACCAGTGATCTCGGCAAGCCTCTGCTACGGCATCGCCAGCCATTCACGCGTGGTCCGAAACGCACCCCGAAGGATCGGCTCTACCGCCTCCTGCCGTCCTTCGTCCGACGGTTCCTCGGCTCGGATCAGCGAAAGAGCTGTTGGCGCCCGCCGTTCGTGGACTCCCGGGCGTGCAGCCAGTGCGGAGCCGTGTGCACCTCGAACGGCAGGGGCTGGTCCGAGCGGATGCGGGCCGCCAGGCACTTCACGGCCAGCGAGGCGATGGCGGTCTTGTCGGGGACCACGGACGTGAGGGACGGCGTGCTGTAGAGCGCCTCGTCGGAGCCGTCGATGCTCGCCACGGCGACATCGTCCGGGATGGTCAACCCGGCCTCGAACAGGGCGCGTTGGGCACCGACGGCCAGCAGGTCGCTGAAGCAGAAGACCGCGTCGGGGCGTACGTCGGCCGGCAGGGCGGTCAGGGCGCGCATCGCCAGCAGGCCATTGCGCCGGTCGAACTCCTTGATGGCGGGGGCGAGCCGTGGGTCATAGGTCACCCCGGCGTCGTGCAGGGCGAGTTGGAAGCCCTCCAGGCGCTGACGGCTGGTCGCCGACCCTTGCTGGTCCACACCGATGGCGGCGATCCGCGTACGGCCCAGGGCGGCCAGGTGCGCGGTGGCGTCGCGTGCCGCCGCCACGTTGTCGATCAGGACGTGGTCGGCCCCCACCTGGTCGCGCTCGTAGCTGCGCTCCCCGAGCAGGACCAGCGGGAACTCGTTGGCGACAGCGGCGAGTTCGTCGGGCGAGACGCCCAGGGGCGACAGGATCACACCGTCCAGCAGGGACGCGCCGACGCCGGTCGCCAGGCGCAGTTCCTCTGTGGCGTCGCCGAGTGTCTCCTCGATCAGGACGGTCAGGCCCAGGTGCGCGGCCTCGGTCCGTACGTGGTGGGCGAGTTCGGCGAAATACGGCGTGGCCAGGTCCGGGACGGCGAGGCCGATCAGGCCGCTGTGCCCGGTGCGCAGGCGGCGGGCCGACGGGTTGGGCCGGTAGCCGAGTTCGTGCACGGCCTTCAGTACGCGCTTCCGCGTGGCCTCGGATACGCGGGGAGCATTGCGTACAACGTTGGACACGGTCTTGATCGAAACCCCCGCCCGCTCCGCCACGTCCTTGAGTGTTACCGCGGCCACTGGCCAACCTCCTCACCCGTGTTTCCCCGCATTATGCATGAGCCGCGGCGGGCCGTCAGCTCCAGGGTGGCTCGGAATCCCGTACCGGACGAGGGGTTGACCGCGGCGAGATATCGCGATTACAACGTTGGAATCAACCGATAGCAAGCGATTGCTGCCAAGGAAGTCACACGGGCAGCCGTCTGCTGTCCGTCGGACGGGTCCGGGCTGCCCGCCCGTGCCCACGGCGCCGACGCCCGCCGCACATCTCCTGAGAGGGGCCGCATGCCTTCGCACCGCTCCACCACCCCACTGCGCGCAGCCGTGGTCGGCACCGGGGGCATCGCGCGCTCCAGCCACCTGCCCGCGCTGCGGACGCTCGCCGACGCCGGCGAGGTGGAGATCGCCGCCGCCGTCGACGTCGACATGGACGCGGTGCGCGCGTTCGCGGCCGGCGCCGGGATCCCGCACGCCTCGACAGACCTCGACGCGACGCCGGCCGAACTGCGTTCCGACCGCGTGATGTTGTGCACACCGCCCGTTGTGCACCGCGACCAGACGGTGACCGCACTGACGGCGGGCGCCTGGGGATGGTGCGAGAAGGGCGGCGCCCAGGGCTGGGCGCCGGACACCGCCCGCAACGAAGAGGCTCACGCTCCGCGGCGGTCGGCGTGTCCCGGCTGCGCGTCTACTACTGGCCCACCGCCGACGGCAAGCCCGGCGGTGGCACCCCGCATCCGCGCCTCATATGCAGCGAGGGGCACGTGGTGGCGGGCCGGGGCACCGTGCCGCCACCGGCGGAGTTCCAGCGTGCCGCCGCCGATCTCGTACGCCCCCTGGTGGACGCCTGGCAGCGGCGCCGGCGCGATGGCGCGCAGGCCGCCACGTCGGCGACCGCGGCCCACCCCGCCGCCCTGCGCGACAAGGACGAGCGGCACCTGACCGAGGCCCAGGCCACCGCGACCGGCCCCACCGCACGCGGACGCTTCGGTATGTGTGGCCGCCGGGACGTCTGCCCGGGGATCTGACGTCCCTCCGACTGCCTTGCGCAGCACTCCCCTTCCCACCTTCTCCTCCCCTGGAAGGCCCCCATGCCCAAGCCTCCGAACGGCCGGCTCCCACGCCCGAGCCGCCGGTCCGTCCTGGCCGTTGCCGCAGTCGGCCTCAGCACCGCCCTGACCGGCACGCTCTCCGCGTGCTCCGCCGCGAGTGGCGACACGTCCGGCATCAGCCTCCGGTTCTCCTGGTGGGGCAACGACGACCGTGCCGCGCGCACCGAGAAGGCGGTCCGCCTCTTCGAGAAGGAGCACCCCGGTGTCACCGTGCGCACATCGAACGGCGACTTCGGCTCGTATCTCCAGAAGCTGGCCACGCAGGCCGCCGGAGGCGGCGTACCCGACGTGGTACAGCTCGACTACCGGCAGATCTCCCAGTACGCGGCGGGTGACGCGATCAGGCCCTTGGACGGTGTCATCAAGGACCGGACGATCCGCACCTCCGACATGGACCAGGACTTCCTGCGCACCGGTACCTACAAGGGCAGGCAGTTCGCCCTGCCCATGGGGCGTGGCATCACCGGATACGCCTACGACTCCGTCGTCTACAAGAAGGCCGGAATCCCCACCCCCCGGCCCGGCTGGACCTGGCAGGACTGGGCGAAGGCCAACAAGAAGATCGCCGCCCTGGGGCTGAAGTCCCCCGACGGACGCCCCTTCACCGGCGCCAACGACGGCGGCACCAACGAGGACGTCTTCGAGACGTGGCTGCGCAGCCGCGGCAAGAACCTCTACGCGGACCAGACGGAACTCGGCTTCACCGAGGAGGACCTGACCGCCTTCTGGTCGTTCCTCAACACGCTCCGCGAAGAAGGCGCCATCGCCCAGGCCCGGGACACCGTGCAGGCCAAGAGCACCGAGACCAGCCCCATCGGCCGCCGTCTCGCGGCCGCCGACTTCACCTGGGACGCGACGTTCCCCGGATACGCGGCCCTGCTCGGCGAGGACATCCACTTCGCACCCGTGCCCACGACCGACGGCCGGCAGGGCACGTACTTCAAACCGAGCATGCTCCTCGGCATCGGCTCGCAAAGCCGACACCCCAGGGAGGCGGCCCAGTTGATCGACTTTCTCCTCAACGACCCGCGGGCCGGCGACATCCTCGGCTTCTCCCGGTCGACCCCGCCGAACCGCAAGATCGCCGCCCGCGTCGCCAAGACGCTCGAGGGGCCGGAGCGGGAGATCTACGACTACGCGCGGACGATGGAGAAGTACGGCCTGGACATCCCGCCGACCGCGCCGCCGCCCGGCGACCTCGCCATCCAGACCGCGCTCAGCCGGGGCTACCAGCGCGTGATCTACGGCATGGCCACGCCGCGGCAGGCGGCACGTGAACTCATCGACGAGGCGAACCGGGAGCTGGAGTCATGAGCACGGTGTCGACGACGAGGGTGCCCGGACTCACCACCCGCCCGACGCGGCCGAACCCGCGGAAGAGCAAGCGGCGCCAGGTCCGTGAACGGCATTGGCCCGCCTATGTGTTCCTCTCCCCGTGGATGATCGGCGCGGTCGTGCTGACCCTCGTGCCGATGGCCGTGTCCCTGTACCTGTCGTTCACGGACTACAACCTGTTCGACCCGCCGCGCTGGGTGGGGCTGCGCAATTACGAGGAGATGCTGACCGAGGACCCCCGCTACTGGCGCTCGGTCGGCACCACCATGCTGTACGTCGTCGTGGCCGTCCCGCTGAAGCTGGGCCTCGCCCTCGGTGTGGCGATGCTGCTGCGGAACCTCGGCCGGGGCCGGGGCTTCTACCGCTCCGCGTTCTACGCGCCGTCCCTGCTCGGCGCGGGCATGTCCATCGCCCTGGTGTGGAAGGCGCTGTTCAACGACGGCGGCACCGTTGCGGGCGTCCTGGACTCGGTCGGCATCCACACCGGCGGCTGGGTCGGCAACCCCCATCTCGCGGTGTACGTGATCGTCCTGCTGACCGTGTGGCAGTTCGGTGCGCCCATGGTGATCTTCCTGGCGGGCCTCCAGCAGATCTCGCCCGACCTCTACGAGGCCGCGGCGCTCGACGGCGCGGGCCGCTGGCGGCAGTTCGTGTCCATCACCGTGCCGATGCTGTCCCCCGTCGTCTTCTTCAATCTGGTCCTGGAGGTCATCAACTCCTTCCAGGTCTTCACCCCGGCCTTCGCCATCAGCGGCGGCGACGGCGGCCCCGCCGACTCCACGATGTTCTACACGCTGTACCTGTACGAGCGCGGCTTCACGGCCTCGCACATGGGATACGCGGCGGCGATGGCCTGGCTGCTGCTGATCGCCATCGGCGCGATCACCCTGCTCCTGTTCCGGACCTCCCGGTCCTGGGTCTTCTACGCGGACGAGGAGGGCCGGTGAACATCGCCACGAAGCGGTGGCTGCCGCACACGATCTCGGCCGTCGCGCTGCTCGTCCTGCTGTATCCGCTGGCCTGGCTGCTGGCCACCTCGCTGAAGCCGGCCGACGAGGTGATGACGAGCCTCGACCTGTGGCCCAGCCACCTGGAGTGGTCGAACTACACGACCGCCCTGGACGGGGTCTCGGGCGTCACCGTCACCCATCTGCTCGGCAACACCCTGCTGATCGCGGGGGGCGCCGTCCTCGGCAACGTCCTGTCCTGCTCGCTCGCCGCCTACGCCTTCGCCCGGCTGCGCTTCCGCATGAGCAAGGTGATGTTCGCCTTCATGGTGGCGACGCTGATGCTGCCGCACCACGTCGTACTGATCCCGCAGTACATCATCTTCAACCGGCTGGGCCTGGTGGACAGTTACTGGCCGCTGATCCTGCCGAAGTTCCTGGCCACCGAGGCGTTCTTCGTCTTCCTCATAGTCCAGTTCATGCGCGGCCTGCCGCGTGAGCTGGAGGAGTCCGCGCGGATCGACGGCTGCGGTCCCTTCCGTACGTACTGGTCGATCACACTGCCGCTGGCCCGGCCCGCGCTGATCACCACGGCCATCTTCACGTTCATCTGGACGTGGAACGACTTCTTCACGCAGATGATCTATCTGTTCGCACCGGAGAAGTACACCATCACCCTCGCCCTGAGCAGCTTCGTCGACCAGTCCAGCACTTCCGCGTACGGGCCCATGTTCGCCATGTCGGTGATCTCGGTGCTGCCGATCGTGCTGTTCTTCTTCGTCTTCCAGCGCTACCTGGTGCAGGGCATGGCCGCGTCCGGACTGAAGGGGTGAGGTACACCATGGCCCACGCACCGATCGCGCCCCGGCGCGAGCGCCGGGAACCCGGAGAGGTCTTCGGCTCCGGCTTCACCCTCTTCGCCGACATGCTGCTCATCGGCCTGCTCACCAGCCTCGCCTGCCTGCCGGTCGTCACGGCCCCGGCCGCGTTCGCCGCAGCGTCCGCGACGCTCCGGCAGGCCGCGGGCAACGGCGTGCAGATCAGCGCCGGTACGTACGGCGCTCACCTCCGTGCCCACCTGTCCGCGCGCTCGGCGGCCCTCGGTCTGGTGCCGCCACTGATCGTGGTGGTCGTACTGATCGATGCCGCGCTGATGCGTGCCGCGCTGCCCGGAGCGCCCGTCATGGCGCCCGCCCTCGCGCTGCTCGTCCTGGGAGCCACGGTTGTGGCGCTGCGGGCGGCCGCGCTGGAGGCACCGCACGTCCTGTCCGCACGCGAGGCACTGCTCCGCTCGGCCGCGGACCCGCGCGGCACTCTCCTGCTGGCCGGTGCCGTGATCCTCAGCGCGCTCCTGGCCTGGTCGATTCCGCTGCTGATCGCGCTGCTGCCGGGGCCGCTGGCGTTCGCCGCCACGGCCGTGGACCTCCGCTCTCCCGCGGACGCCCAGGAGAGCTGAACGGCGGCGTGGCACCTTCCCGTCCCCCACCCACGCACCACAACCCTGGAGTTCACGCATGCCCCTCCCGCACCTGGACGCCGCAGGCCATCCGAGGCCGCAGCTGATCCGCGATCCCGACTGGCGCGACCTCGGCGGTCCCTGGCGGTTCGTCCACGATGACGAGGACCGCGGTCGCGCCGACCGCTGGATGGAGCCGGCGAACTCCGCACCGTTCACCGGCACCGTCACCGTGCCCTACCCGCCCGAGTCCGCGGCCTCGGGCGTGGCGGACACCGCTTTCCACCCCGTGATCTGGTACCGGCGCACGATCGACGTGCCCCGGCCGGCCGCCGGGCGGCGGCTCCTGCTGCACTTCGGTGCGGTCGACCACCGGGCCGAGGTCTGGCTGGGCGGCCGCCTGGTGGGACGGCACGAGGGCGGGCACACCGGCTTCACCTGCGATCTGACCGACGCCATCGACCGGGACGGCGAGCAGACCGTCGTCGTCCGGGCCGAGGACCAGCCGCTCGACGCCGCACAGCCCCGCGGCAAGCAGGACTGGCGCCGGGATCCGCATGTCATCTGGTACCACCGCACCTCCGGGATCTGGCAGCCGGTGTGGCTGGAAGAGGTCCCGACCGAGCACATCGCGCTCCTGCACTGGACCCCCGAGGTCGCCCACGCCCGCGTCCGCTGCCGACTGCGGCTCAGCCACTGGCCGCAGCGCCCGCTCACGGTGACGGTCCGCCTCACGCGGGGTGAGCGGCTGCTCGCCGAGCAGCGAACGCTGATCGAGGGCCAGGAGACGGAGTTCGACGTCGCGGTGCCCGCCCTGCGCCACGGGCAGGACCTCGACGCACTGCTCTGGAGTCCGGAGCGTCCGCAACTCGTCGACGCCGAGGTGGAGTTGCGCAGCGCGGCCGAGGACACCCCGGTCGACCGTGTGACGTCCTACCTCGGCCTGCGCGACATCGGCTGGGACGACGGCGTCTTCCTCCTCAACCACAAGCCGTACTTCCTCCGGTTCGCGCTCCAGCAGGGCTACTGGCCCGCAACGCATCTGTCGGCCTCGGCCGAGGAACTGCGCCGCGACATCGAACTGGCGAAGGAGATCGGCCTCAACGGGCTGCGTGTCCACCAGAAGGTCGAGGACCCGCGCTTCCTGTACTGGGCCGACCGGCTCGGGCTGCTGCTGTGGGAGGAGATGCCGTCGGCGTACACCTTCGGCTCACAGACCGTCGAGCGCGTGGTCGCCGAGTGGACCGAAGCCATCTCCCGCGACCTCAGCCACCCTTCGATCGTCGCCTGGGTCCCGATCAACGAGTCCTGGTCCGTACCGAACCCGGCGCTCGTCCCCGCGCAGCGCCACTTCATGGACGCCCTGTACCACCTGACCAAGGCCCTGGACCCGTCCCGCCCCGCCGTCTCCAACGACGGCTGGGAGATCTCCGCCGCCGATATCTGGGGCATCCACGACTACACCCAGCACGGGGACGTACTGCGCGCGCGCTACGGCCACGCCTCGCTGCGGCAGGGGCAGCTCGCTGAGCAGTGGCCCGGCGCCAAACGGCTGACCCTGGACGGCGTGCGCCACCAAGGGCAGCCCGTCGTCCTCAGCGAGTTCGGCGGCGCGACCTTCGAGCCGGCCGAGGGCGCCGCGTGGTTCGGCTACGACACCGTGGCCACGAAGGAGGACTTCGCGGAACGCCTCGCCGACCTGGTGACCGCCGCGGTGGACTCCGGGCTCGCAGGCTACTGCTACACCCAGTTCACCGACACGGAACAAGAGACCAACGGCCTGCTCACACCGGACCGCCGCCCGAAGATTCCGCTGGCCGAGCTGCGCGAGATTCTCACCCGAACCCGCACGTAGCACCTCTCGCCATCTGAGGTCTTGGGGCAATTCCCTTCGTTCTTCCGCAGAGGAGAAACCACAATGGCGCGATCCGAGGACGAGTACAGTCGTCGCCGAGTGCTCCAGGCATCCGCTCTCGCCTTCGCCACCGTACTGAGCCCGTGGAGCACGGCGGCCGGCTTCGCCGCATCGGCAGGCACCCCCGATGAGACCGGCTACCATCACCGGCTGCGCTACCGCCCCACCGCCGATCCCCGGGGGCTCGCCGAGTGCCGAAAGGCCCTGGCCGGTCTGGCGCGTCAGGGCCAGGGCCCGGTCATGGGCAGCGCCGAGT
Organism: Streptomyces sparsogenes subsp. cuspidosporus; assembly: GCF_039532705.1. NCBI lineage: Bacteria > Bacillati > Actinomycetota > Actinomycetes > Kitasatosporales > Streptomycetaceae > Streptomyces > Streptomyces sparsogenes. The sequence goes on from NZ_BAAASD010000001.1 coordinate 505,045, forward strand.
CGGAACTGCGGCGAGCCGCCCGTGGCCTTACCGGCAGCGCACCGGCCGGGGTCTTCCACCTCATCCGTCCGCTCCAACTCGACTGGCCACTGCCCAAACTGTCCGTCGTGCAGAAACCGCGCACCGCACCACGGTGCTGGTACGCGACACCGGCACCAAGGACCGCGAGGTCACCGCCCGGCTCGTCACCCCGACGGCTGGTCCGACACCGAGCGGACCGTGACGGTCAGCGCCGGAGCCGAGCGAGAGCTGACCGTCACCGCGACCCCGGTGCCCACTCCGGGATTCGCCACCGTCGAGATCCGTCTCACCGGCGGCGACGAGGAGATCGAGCGCGGCCGGTCGGTGCCGGTCGGCAAGCACACGGTGTGGGTGCTGACCGGCGACTCCCTCACCGATTCGGGTGTCACCACGGTCTCCGGGGACGGCACGGTCCTCGGACGCTCCGGCGACGACAGCCTGCCGGGCCGGGCCTTGGCCTGGTTCTCCCTCGCCCTCGACGGTGGAGCCCATGGGCGCGCCGCCGAACCGGAGATCACCGGCTCGAAGCTGAACGGCCTCTGGCGCACCGCGGCCCTCGTCGTCTGAGCCACCTCCGCGCCGTACACCCGTCTGTTCTTCCGGGCGCGGCCCGCGACCCGGCATATGCGGTACCCACAAAGGAGAGCTTCCGGCATGGCATCGAAGTCAGCACGATTCCCGGCGGTCCGGGGCAGACCCGGCGCCGCCCTCCTCGCCCTGCTCATGGTCCTCGGCCTCGTCAGTGCGCATCCCGGGCCGGCCGCGGCGGATCCCGCCGATCCGCCCGGGACGTACCAGAACCCCGTGATGGACAACGTCGCGGACGCCTTCTCCGACCCGTCGATCATCCGCGGTAAGGACGGCTACTGGTACGCCTATGCGACCCAGACCAGCATGCGCCGCGACAACCAGGGAGGCCCCTGGGAGTCACAGCACTTCATGCCGATCACACGCTCGGCCGACCTCGTCAACTGGACCTACGTCGGTGACGTCTTCGGGCCCGACAACCACCCGGAGTGGCGCGACTTCGCGAGCACCTACTACTGGGCACCCGACATCCGCTACATCAACGGCACGTACTACCTCTACTACTCGGTCGCCGGCGGCGACAAGAACACCATCGCGCTGGCGATGTCGGACCATCCGGCCGGCCCGTGGAAGGACATCGGTCACCCCCTGCTGCCGTACGGGACGACGGTCAATCAGATCGATCCGTCCGTGTTCGTCGACTCCGACGGCCAGAAGTACCTCTACTACGGCTCGTTCCGCGACGGCGGAATCCAGGCGGTGCGTCTGAACGAGGAGGGCACCGCGCCGGTCGGCGATCCGGTGCAGGTGGTCGGCGCCCGGCGCGGCGAGGCCGCGTACGCGGTGAAGCGCGACGGCTGGTACTACCTGTTCTACTCCGGCCTGGGCTGCTGTGCCCGGGACAAGGGCGCCTACCCGGTGTTCGTCGGGCGGGCCAAGAACCCCATGGGCCCGTTCAAGGACGCCGAGGGCGTCGGCCTGGCCGACCTGCACCCGGGCGGCACGATCGTCAACGCACCGAACGGCAACAAGTGGGTCGCGACCGGCCATTCGGCGAACGTGGTCGACAAATCGGGCCAGCAGTGGATCCTCACCAATGGTTTCGACCGCCACGAGAGCGATCCCACCTGGGGTGGACGCCCGACCTTGATGGACCGGCTCGACTGGATCGACGGCTGGCCGACGGTCCGCGCGGGAGCCTGGTCCAGCGAGGAGCGGCAGACCGCGCCGACGGGCGCATGGGACGCGGGCAGCACCTTCGAGGACGGCCTCGCCCACTTCGACATCCCCGGACACGGCTCCTGGACCACAGGTTCGGATCCCGACTCGGGACGCTATGCCCGCAGCCGGTCCCGGGCCGCGGTCCCGCAGCTGCTGCTGCCGCGTCGAGCCCCGGGCGGCGATGTGAGGATCGAGGCCGACGTCCGGCTGCGCGACGACGGAGGCCGGGTCGGCCTGGTCCTGGCGTCCGCGGGCCCGTCCGACCACGCCGTGGCCTGGCTGGATTCCACCGGCACACTCTCCGTCGAGGTCGCCCGGGACCGGAAGGTGGTGCGGAAGCTGACCGCTCGTCTGCACACGGACGCCGATCCGCGGACCTGGCACTCGCTCACGGCCGAGATCCGCGACGGGGCGGCGCGTGTACAGGTCAGCTCGGCCATGCTCGACATGCCGCTGGCCGAACTGACGGTGGACGTGCCCGAGGACTGGCGCCGCGGCGGTGCCGCCTCGACCCGCGGCGCCGGCGAGGTGGACAACGTCGGCGTGACCCGGCTCTACCCACCGGTGACCGTCAAAAAGCCGGATCCCCGCATCGGAGCCCGGCTGCCGGAGTACGACGAGGGCTTCGACGACAACCAGCTGGACGGCTGGACGTGGTTCGGCCCCGCCGACGGGAAGGTCACCGAGGGCCAGTACGTGTGGCCGACGCAGGATGCCGACTTCTCCGGCAGGGGCACCATGGCATCGGCGCTGCTTCGTGACGCGCCGACCGGCACCTACACGGTCGAGACCAAGCTGCACTTCCCGATCACCGACGCCCCGGACGGGCGCAGCCAGGCCGGGATGATCGCGTTCCAGAGCCCGGAGGACTCGATCCATCTGGCCCCGACACGGACCGGCCCGTCACGGCAGGCTTTCCTGTGGATCGGCCGAGACCGGGACAGCTGGCCGGAGATGCAGCTGGGCCCGTCGGCCGACACCATGTGGCTGCGGCTGCGCCACACCGTCGATCCGAAGACCGGCGAACACACATTCCAGCCGGCCACGAGCCGAGACGGGAAACACTACATCTGGGGTGGGGTCTGGCACCTGCCCGCCGGCTCCGACCCGCGCATCGGCCTCGTCTCCCTGGCCGGTAAGGGCGTGACCGCCCGCTTCGACTACGTGCGCTTCTACTCCTGACGCCGATCAAGACTCGGCGCGTCAAGGTTCTGGGCGTCACCGCCCACCCGACCGGCGCATGGGTCGTGTCCGAGCGGCCCGACTCCTGCTGGCTCCGGCCGGACTCGTCTGGTCACGGCCCTCAGCGAAGTGCCCGCGGGTTACGGGTCACGCAGAGCGCGTGAGCTGCTCCGGGCGGACCGGGTCCGCGTACGGCAGTCCGCTCACGTAGCGCTCCAGTTCGTCCAGCGCGGCGTGCGCCATGCGGCCGAGTTCGTTGCCGAGGGAGCCTGCGATGTGCGGGGTGAGCAGGACGTTCGGGAGGTCGTACAAGGGCGAGTCGGGCGGGAGGATCTCGGGATCGGTTACGTCCAGGACCGCGTTCAGCCGTCCGGAGACCAGTTCCTCCGTCAGTGCCGCCGAGTCGACGAGGGAGCCGCGGGCGGTGTTGACCACAGTCGTGCCGTCCCGCAGGAGGGCGAGTCGGCGCCGGTCGAAGAGATGGTAGGTCTCCGGGAGTTCGGGCGCGTGGATCGTCACGGTGTCGCTGCGCGCGGCGAGCAGCGGGGGACAGCATGGGCAGGGCCACCGAACGCAGCGCGCGGAACTCGCCGGCGCCGTCCATGCGGGCGGCCTCCAGGGTCTCGTGCGGTACGTACGCCTCGGTGAACACCCTGGCCAGGTACACGCCGAAGGGGTTGACCAGGCTCGGTATCAGCACTGCCCAGTAGGTGTTGACGAGGCCGGCCTCGGAGGCGAGCAGGTACATCGGCAGGGAGATGACGGTGGGCGGCACCAGGATGCCGAGCAGGACCAGTCCGTACACCTTCTCGCGGCCGGGGAAAGAGTAGGCCGCGAAGGCGAACCCGGCCAGCAGGGAGATCAGGGTGGAGGCGAGGGCGCCGATCACCGAGTACAGCAGGCTGTTGGCGAGCCAGCGGCCGAAGACGCCGTCGTGGTAGGCGAAGAGGTCGGCGATGTTCGCGAACAGGTTGAAGTCGCCGAGCCGGAAACCGGGGTTGCCGAACAGGTCGCCGTTGTCCTTGGTGGCGTTGACCAGAAGCCAGCAGAGCGGCATCAGGGTGTACACGGCGACGATCGCCCGCCCACGGTGTTGACCACGGCCCGGGACGACCAGGACGACCTGCGTACGGGCCGGGGGCGGGGGGGCCGCACCCGGAGAGGGCGCCGGGCCGGGCGGCGTCGCGGTGAGTGTGTCGACGGCCATGGTCACGCCTTCTTCCAGCGGTTGCCGAACGTGGTGATGACGAAGGAGAGCGCGGCGCCGAGGACGGCGAGCAGCAGCGAGGCCGCGGCGGCCAGGCCGTAGTCGTGCTTGGTGAAGGCGGCCTGGTAGATGAACATGACCGGGCTCCACTCGGTGGAGACGGCGGACGACCGGCTGCGCAGCACTTCGGGTTCGTTGAACAGTTGTATCGCCCCGACGGCGGTGAACAGTGTGGTCAGGACGACCGAAGAACGGATCATCGGCAGCTTCACCGACCAGGCGGTGCGCAGCTCGCCCGCTCCGTCGACCACGGCGGCCTCAAGAGTCTCGCGGGGTACGGCCTGGAGCGCCGCGTAGAAGATCACCATGTTGTAGCCGATCCACTGCCATGTGGCGGCGTTGGCCATGGAGAACACGACCGCGTCGGAACCGAGCGGGTCCCAGTCCGCGCCGAAGACGGACAGGAAGTCGAGTACGGGGCTGAATCCCGGCATGTAGAGGAAGCTCCACACGAGCGCGGCGATCAGTCCCGGCACCGCGTGCGGAAGGAAGTGGGCCAGTTGGAAGAACCGCTTGGCGCGGGCCAGCGTCGAGTCCACCAGCAGAGCCAGGGCCAAAGCGCCGCCCACCTCGAAACACGAGGTGGGCGTCTCCGCGGTCGAACTCCTCGCCGGTCGCGTGACCGCCCCGGACCGCCCCCGACGCCAGCTGTCCATCCTCCCCGAACTCCGCGTCCGCGCGTCCAGCGGAGCACGGTGACGGATCGCCTTCTCTCTTCGGTACCGCGCCGCTCGCGCCGTGGGCGGCTTACCGCGGCCTTCTTGTACGTCCTCCTGTTCGCTCAACTGCCGGGTGTGTGGCCGGTGAACCTGCGACCGGTCGGCGGCGTGTCCGGCTTGCGTGGGGCACTACCGGTGTGCCGGTGCCACCCGTGTCGTCGCGGTGACGTCCGGCAGGGTCCGTTCACCGGTGAGTACGGGCAGCCCGTCCTGGTCGCCCTTGAGTTCGTAGCGGAAGAACGCGGTCGCGTAGGCGATGAGTGCGTCCTGCTGCCGGGAGGGGGGAAGTTCCTGGGCCGGGCAGGTGCTGTCGTCCTCGCCGAACAGGTACGGCGGCGTCCATGTCGTGTTGTAGTAGTTGTGGTTCGCGCCCTTCAGCGAAATCGAGTAGTCGTCTATGGTGTTCAGCCCGCTGACGTCGTCCAGGTACTCCTGGCCCGCCTCCTGGACCGCGCCGTCACAAGAGCTGGTGACCACCGCGAACGGCAGCTTGGTGATGAGTGTGTCGCTGTGATCGCCCTCCGGGACGTCGAACTTGACCGGAGCCAGCCCCAGGACCGCACGGACGCGCACACCGGCCGGCCATTCGCCCCGGTGCTTGTCCGATGCCTGCCACATCACGCCCTTACCGCCACGTGAGTGTCCCAGGGTGCCGACGCGGTTCATGTCGACATGGCCGGTGAGGTCCCGTGCGACCGGCCGCCCGGACGTATCGACGAGATGCCCTGCCAGCGGTCCGCCCCTGCCCGCGGCCAACTGCTGCCACAGCCGCAGGTGTTCGTTGACGAGCCGGGCACGGTCGCCGTAGTCGAAGGACGTCCGGTTGATGCCGTTCACGCTGATCGACACCACGACGAAACCGCGGGCGGCCAGCGCGGCGCCCAGATAGTCGTAGCCGCGGTAACTCGGGAACGGGCTCGATCCCTCCTCGCAGGGCCACTCGACGGTGTCCTTGGAATCACAGGCCCACCACGAGCCGTGTGACATGACGATCAGGGGCAGCCGGCCGGTCGGGCGCCGCGGATAGTGCACCTGCGCACGTACTTCGCTGACCGTGCCGGACTGGGAATCGGTGAACGCCGTGTCACCCAGGTCGTACTCGGCGACCGCGACCGAGCCGACTCTGTCCTGTGCCGTGGCGGGCACGTGCGCACCTCCTGCCAGCAGGGCGGAGACGAGCAGCAGCGTGGCCGCCGGACGGACCGTGGTTCTCATGCGTGATCTCCCGTCCCGCCCCAGGTGTTGCGCGCCCCGGCCGTTCCACCGCCGTGCTCCGCTGCCGGGTCGAGTGACCCGAGGGACCCCGGGAAGAGGTACTTCTTCTCCGGGACGGTGGTCCCGTGCGCCCACGCGCCGAAGAAGCCGGTGAGGTCCTTGCCGGAGACATTGCCCATGAGCGCCTCGAACTGCGGCCAGGACGCGTTGCCGTAGCGGTGGTCGCGCTGCCAGCGCTTGAGGGTGCCGAAGAACGCCGTGTCGCCGACCGTGCGGCGCAGGGCGTGCAGCATCATGGACCCCTTGAAGTACAGGGCGCCGGCCAGTTCGCGGCCCTTGCCGGGGTCGTAGAGCCGAGTCGTCCAGAAGTCCGGGTCCGCCGTGCTCTCCTCCACCATGGAGCGGTAGAAGCCGTTGTCCAGGTCGGCTCCGTGCTTCTCCTCGTCCCATAGCTGGCCGGCGTACTGGGCGAAGCACTCGGCCAGGCAGCCGTCGCGCCAGTCGGAGAGGGAGACGCTGTTGCCGAACCACTGGTGGGCGTTCTCGTGGACCATGGAGACGTCGGAGAACCCCCCTTGGTACGTCGGGCGGCTCTGTGTCTCCAGGGCGTTTGGGCCGTCGTCGTCGTTGCCGTCTATGACGATCGCCCCGGCCGAGGAGAACGGGTACGGGCCGAACTTCGAGGCCAGGAAGTCGATGATCTCCGGCAGTTGTGCCTCCTCTTCGGGGTGGACGCCGGCCCCGGGGCTGTAGGCGTGGATGACGGGGGTGCCGTCGGAGAGCTCCGATGTACGCACCGTGAACTTGTCGATGCCGATGGTGCTGAGGAACGTGGCCATCGGCCGGTCCTCGTACCAACGGAACGTGCTCGTGCCCCGGCCGGTGCTGGTGACGCCCGGCCGCCCGTTGCCGACCACCTGCCAGCCGGTGGGGACCGTGGCCGTGAGCCGGAAGGTCGCCTTGTCCGAAGGGTGGTCGTTGGCCGGGTACCAGGCCGTGGCGGAGTGCGGCTCGCCTGTCGCGCTCGCGCCGCCGTTGGCGAGGGTGTGCCAGCCCTCGCCGACCGGTTTGCCGGAGTAGCGGACGCGTACGGAGAAGCGCGTGTCCTTCGCGAGCGGCCGGGCGGGGGTGACGACGAGTTCGTGCGCGCCCTCGCGGGAGACGGCGCTTGCGGGCGTCCCGTCCACGGTGACGGAGGTGACCTGGAAGCCTTCCAGGTCGAGGTGGAAGTGGTCCAGGTCCTGTGTCGCGACGGCCTGTACGGTGGTGTCGCCCTCCAGATGGCGGGGGCGGGCCGGGTCGTAGTTCACGCGGACGTCGTACTCGGAGACGTCGTAGCCGGAGTTGCCGTCGTCGGGGAAGTACGGGTCACCGACGCCGGAGCCGTAGGGGGCGGCGGAGGCCGGCAGAGCGGTGAGCGCGATGCCGGCGGCCAGGGCCGTGACCAGGGTGGTGGTGCGGTGGCGGTGTTTCCAGCGGGCAGGCATGCGTCCGCTCCTTCGGGGGTGTTCGGGGATGTCCGGGGGTGTCGAGAGGCCGGGACCGGGTCAGCGGCGCGCGGCGAGCTGCCAGACCGTGCTGATGAACGCGTTGGTGCTGGTGGTCTCGGTCACCGGGTCCACGTTCTCGACCCGGTCACACGCCTCGTGGATGCAGTCGTCGATCCCCGTGGCGAAGCCACCCACCGGGATACCTGCTTCGCCGAACGACACATGGTCGCTGCCGCCGATGCCGATCTCGAACGTGGGCAGGTTCCGGGCGGCGAAGTACCCCTCGAACGCCTCGGCCGCCGCGGGGTCGTCGTGGACGACGAGCCACGGCCGGTTGTTGCCCTTGGTGCCGGCCATGTCGACGTTCAGGTAGACGTCGATCCGGTCGCGCTCGGCGGCGGACAAGTCCCGCACATAGGCACGGGATCCTAATAGTCCGCCTTCTTCGGCGCCCCACCAGGCGAAACGCAGATGGCGGTTGGGCTTGAGACTGGCCTCGGACACCTCCAGGGCGGTGGCGAGCAGGGCTGCGGAGCCGGAGCCGTTGTCGTTGATGCCGGGTCCGGTCTCCACGCTGTCGAGGTGCGCCCCGGCGAACAGGATGTGCTCGGGGTCGCCGCCGGGCCAGTCAGCGATGAGGTTGTAGCCGGTGGCGCCGTCGTGTGTGAATCTGCGCAGGGTGGTGCGGAAACCGGCCTTGTCCAGCGCGGCTTGTACATAGGCGACCGAGTAGCGGTAGCCCTGGGTGCCGTGGGCGCGGTTGCCGCCGTTGCGGTCCGCGATCCGCTGCAGTGCGTCCAGATGCGGCATGACCTGGTCCGCGGTGACGACGGGCGGGGTGGGGCCGGTGCGGGGTTCGGCCATGGAGGTGGAGGCACCGGCCACGAGGGCCACACACAGGCCGAGGACCGCGGTCGCGCGGCGCAGGCCGGAGGACGTGCGGGGCCGGGGCGTGCGACGACCGGCTGAGTGGAGACCTGACGTGTTGATCGAGTGCATGAGTGCGGTTCTCTCCGGAAGGAGTTGACGGCGGGTGTGCCCGGATGACCGGGCACGGGAGATCACGAACAGGGCGCTTGCGGTGCACTGGATTCCAGAGGGAGAGACGGTTTTGCGGCGAACCGAGTTGTAAAGAAACGGCAAAGCGTGAGGGTGGTCTCCGGCCGCGCAGGAGAGCGGCGCCGCTGCCCCGATCCGCTGCCGGATCCTCCTCGCCCTGCGCGAGGCCCCGGCCCATCCCGCCGACCTCGCCGACGATCGCCTCGGCCACGCGCTGGACGACCTGCGTGTCGTCATCGAGGTCTCCTCCGCCGCTGCGGTCGGCTGGCAGTTCTCCGCCCGCACCACGCGGTCCGCGAAGCGCGGGAGAGGACCACCCTGCGGATCATCGCGGTGTCCTTCTTCGCGCTCGCCGCGTACGTCGCCTTCGACGCGGTCCGCGCCCTGGTCTGCGCCGGCGAGGCCGACCGCTCGATCCCCGGCATTGTCATCGCCGCCATCGCCGTCAAGGAAGGCCGCGACGCCTGGCTGAGCAACGGCTGCTGCGCGACACCCGCCGCCGCGGAGGTCCCTTCGGCCGGCACCGGGACAGACGTGTGCGGCTGCCGCCCCGGCTGCGACTGCTGCGGCTGAGCCGACATCCGCACACGCACAGGACCCCGGCCATCCCGTGACCGGAGTCCCGTGCCATCCGCAGCCGCACGTCCGCCCCGGCGTCCGCGTCGTGGCGGACACCGGAGGGGGCGGCCGCTCGGCCGGGGATCGGTGAGTAGTTGAGGCGCGAGCCATCGGAAGAGCCGCCAGGTGAACTGATAGAGCAGACGTGCCGCCACGACCCGGCATGATGCCGCAGCACCCACCGGCCTCCTGCGCTCTGGCACATCCGAAACCGCAGATCACCTCGGGTGACACAGTTCCGGGCGGCGACGTCATGCCACTACCCACCGGGCCGCCGTGCGCACCGGATTCCCGGGGAGCCATCGTGGTCGTGGACCACCTAGATGAGTGAGTCCGATGTTCTCAGTCGAGGGGCGGCCTGCCGAAGGCCACCCCTGACCACTCCGCAGCCCGGACTAGTGTTCCAGTCAGAAATCGTTGCCTGAGCTGGTTCTTCTTCGGTAGTGGCAGCGGCGTGCGACGGCCTGGTGCTGTCTGCGTCAGAGGGACAGTTCAGGGCGTGGGCGACTGGTCTTGGGCAGCGATGTCGTAGAGATCCACGAGCGGCATCTTTTCTGCTGGAGGCGACCTGGCAGGGGCCCGGCCGTACCCCGGTTCCGCCGCGGGCGAAAATGCCCGGAGGGAAATCCCGGTGACGGCGGCCCGCCCCCTTCCTAGGATCGGAGCTGTGCTCTCCCCTCCGCCGTTCATCGACAACGAGGCGATCGCATGCGCGGTCGCTGCCCACTGGCTGCCTGAGGCCGCCGGAGCCGACTACCTCCCCTGGGGGTTCGGCGCGCACCACTGGCGGGTGACCGGTGGCGGCACCACCCTGTTCGTGACCTTGGACCAGGTGGAACCGCGGCACACCGCGGCGTCGCTGGAGGCCGCCTACGCGGGGGCTGCCGCACTGGCCGCCACCGGCATGGACACAGTGTGCGCACCGCTGCCCGCCCGGTCCGGGCGGTTCACCGTCGACGTCGGGGTCGGTGTGCTCAGCGTGACGCCGTGGCTGGAGGGCCGCTCCCCGACCGAGGCGGAGGCCCGCGAACCGCGGCACGTCGGTCAGATCATCGACGCGCTGGCCGCGTTGCACCACGCCGCGCCACCGGACGGGCTGCGGTACTGGGCACCACGGGTCGGCCCGGCCTTCGCCGATGAGTTGCGGGGGCGCACCGCCCGGCCCTGGAGGTCCGGCCCACTCGCGGAGGAGGCCCGGACCACGATCGTCGCCTGCCGCGGTGCGATCGAGGACTGGACAGGCCGGTACCACGAACTGGCGGACATCGCGCTCACCCGCCGCGACTCGTGGGTGCCGACTCATGGCGAGCCGCACCACGACAACCAGGTCGTCGGTGTCCACGGGTTCAAGCTGGTCGACTGGGAGTCACTGGCCCTCGCGCCACGCGAGCGGGACTACGCGGACCTGCTCGAGGCCGGTGTGGCCGATCGCCTGGACCCCGACCCGGCGATGGTCGAGTTGTTCTCGCTCGACTGGCGGCTTTCCGAGATCGACGAGTACGCCCGTTGGTTCGCAGCACCGCACACCGGCACCGAGGACGACCACACCGCCTTGGAAGGCCTGCGCGAGGAACTGTCAGCCGCTGAGGCCTGAGGGAACTCTGCTCGCCTGTCAGACGGAGGTTTGCGATGACAAGGGGAGGGATGCTGTGGGGAAGCGGAATGGTGGGCGCAAGGGCGCCCGTCGGTCGGGGATCCGGCGCGTCGGGAGGCGGAGCGCCTGTACTCGGGGAACGTGCTGGGTGAGCGCATGTACGCTGCCGCAGTTGGGCGGGCCGGGGTGCGGCCGTGTGCCGTCATTCCCGTGCGCGTTCCGGTGCTGCCGGACGGCATCGAGATCCGGGACGCGACAGAAGCTGACGCGGCGCCGTTGGAGCCTGTGATACGGATGGCCGACCGGACAACCCCGACGGTTCCTGGCGCGTGCACCGCATGGCCCTCCTCAGACGGCATACCGACCTGAAGAACGAGTTCTGCGAGCGAGTGCGCACCGAGACCCGACAGGTCCCGGAGCCCGAAAAACGTCTGCGGGAAACCGTCACCAAGCTCAAGGAGACCGTCGCCCGACAGAAAGCCGAGATCGAAGAACTCGGCCGGCTGGTAGCCAGACTCACCCTCGCCGGCGTCGTGCTCATTCACGACGACGATCAGCAGGCACAGCGGCCACCTGCCGCCGACAACGTGGTACCGCAGCGCCGACCACCAACGTGACGGCTGCCGCCGCCGGCCAGCCGACGACGCGCCTCAAGCGAGGCTTCCGACCCGACCTCCGCGGTCGCCGAACACTGCTTCGCCCTGCGCGAGTGAACCGGCAAACCCGCTCAGCGAACACGTTCGTTACGATCGGGTTATGACTGTAGGAAGAGAGCCGATCAGCCGCCGGGACCGTCCGGCGAAGCCCGCCCTGTCCCGGCGCTGGATTGTGGACACCGCCGTGCGGATCATGCGGGCGGAGGGCCTGGGGAAGGTCACGATGCGTCGCCTGGCGCAGGAGCTGGACACCGGCCCGGCGTCGCTGTACGTCTACGTCGCCAACACCGCCGAGTTGCACGCGGCCGTTCTGGATTCCCTGCTCGGCGAGGTCGACCTGACCGGGCGGGACGGCGGTGGGGACTGGCGCGAGCAGCTCCGTGCCGTCATGACGTCGTACACCCAGGTCCTGTTCGAGCACCCACAGCTCGCGCGGGCCGCACTCGTCGCCCGCCCGAGCGGCGAGAACTACCTGCGCCTGGTGGAGCGCATCCTTGATCTCCTCTCGCAAAGCGGCGCCGGCCCCGAGCAGGTCGCCTGGGGGGTGGACAAACTGCTCCAGGATGCGACAGCCACCGCTGCCGAGCACTCCGCCCATGAGCACGACCCCGCCTCCGAGGACGACTGGAACGCCACCGTGCGTGCCCTGCACGCCGTGGACCCCGCCACGCATCCGGCGATCACCGCGCACATGCCCGCCCTGATCGGCGGCTCGGTGCCGGACAGGATCCGCTGGAGTTTCGACGTCCTCGTCAACGGCATCACGCACACACCCGTCCCGGGCGCAGGGGACTGAGCCCGCGGCAGGGGTCCGCCTGACGGCGGACGCCGCCAGGAGACACGGAAGTCCTCCTCCCCGCCTGCCGCTACCCGGCATTGAACTTGTTCGTAGCGAACATGTTCGTTACGGTGGCGGTGGTGGCCGAGGCACCCCTCTCCGCCCCGCCGTGCACGCCGCCCCAGCAAGGAGCCTTGCGGCGTTGGCGGCGATGACTCGGCGCACCGAGGTATTCCCCTACTGCTTCCGGAGGCCCCTTGAGCACCAGCCATTTCCCGATAGCGATCATCGGCGCGGGGCTGGGCGGCCTGACCGCCGCCCGCGTCCTGCACGTCAACGGCATCGAGTCGGTGATCTTCGAGTTGGAGGCGTCGGCGGCGGCCCGTACGCAGGGCGGGATGCTCGACATCCACGAAACCAACGGGCAGAAGGCCCTGCACGCCGCCGGCCTCCACGACGACTTCCTCAAGATCGTCCACGAGGGTGGTCAGGCCATGCGCCTGCTCGGCCCCGACGGCACGGTCCACGTGGCCGAGGAGGACGACGGCACCGGCGGCCGGCCGGAGGTGGACCGCGGCGACCTGCGTGACCTGCTGCTGGGCTCCCTGCCCGACAGCACGATCCATTGGGGCCGGAAAGTCACCGGGGCCCGGGCGCTGGGCGACGGGCGTCACGAGGTGACGTTCGCCGACGGCTCGGCCATCACCACCGATCTCCTGATCGGCGCGGACGGCGCCTGGTCCCGGATCAGGCCGCTGGTCTCAAACGCCTGGCCCGCCTACACCGGCATCTCCTTCGTCGAGACCGACCTGTTCGACGCCGACACCCGCCACCCGCGCAGCGCCGCGGTCATCGGCGGCGGGTTCTTCATCGCTCTGGGGCACGAGCGCGGTGTCCTCGCGCACCAGGAGAGCGACGGCAGTCTCCACGTCTACACCGCGCTCAAGGCCGACGAAGGCTGGCTGGACACGGTCGACTTCACCGACCGGGCCACCGCCAAGGCCGCGGTCCTCGCCCACTTCGAGGGCTGGGACGAGGCCCTGCGCGGCCTGGTCGCCGACGCGGACACGATCACCCCGCGCCGTATCCACGCCTTGCCCGTCGGGCACCGCTGGGACCCCGTCCCGGGCGTGACGCTGCTCGGTGACGCCGCCCACCTGATGTCCCCCTTCGCCGGGGAGGGCGCCAACCTCGCCATGCTCGACGGCGCCGAACTCGCCCTGGCCATCGCCGCTCACCCCGGAGATACCGAAGCCGCCCTGGCCGCGTACGAGGAGGCCCTCTTCCCGCGCAGCGAGGAGTCCGCCGCCGAGTCCGCCGCCAACCTGGACACGATGTTCGGCGAGCGGGGTCTGGAGCAGATGGTCGCCTTCTTCACGTCCGGCCCGGCAGCCCAGTGAGGCCCGCCCCGACGGCCACCGCTCCCTCAGCCACCGGACCTCTCAGCCACCGACCCCCCGCATCCAGGAGCACCTCATGACCGCACCCCTGCAGCGCACCGTCCCGCTACGGCCCGGCCTCGACCTCGATCTGCGCGAGGCCGGCTCCAGCGGCAGCCCGGTCCTCGTCCTGCACGGCGGCCCCGGCCCCTCCAGCATCACACCCCTGATCGACCACCTTGCACCGGATCACAGGGTGGTCGCGCCGACCCATCCGGGCTGGGAGGGCACCGTACGGCCCGACGTCCTGGACTGCGTGCCCGCACTCGCCGCTGCCTATCTCGACCTGCTCGGCCACCTCGGGTGGAACGACGTGACGGTGATCGGCACGTCCTTCGGCGGCTGGGTCGCCACCCAGACCGTCCTGGACGACCGTGAGGGCCGGATCTCCCGGCTCGTCCTCATGGACGCCATCGGCCCCGTCATACCCGGCCAGCAGATCACCGTGCCCGCCGGGCCACCGGCTCCGGCGGCCGGAGGACCGGCGCCGCAGGGCGGACCGTCCGCGCAGTCGATGGCCGCCATGCGCGCCTACGCCGGGCCGGCCATGGCAGACTCCGGCTTGCTGCCCCGCCTTTCCACCGTCACCTGCCCGGTCCTGGTGATCTGGGGCACCGACGACACAGTCGTCAGCCCCGGCTTCGGCCGCGCCTACGCCGCGGCGTTCCCCCACGCGCGATTCGAGCTCATCCCCGGCGCAGGACACCTGCCCATCCGCGAGAAGCCCGAGACGGTCTTCACCCATCTCGACTCCTTCCTCACCCCCCGAGCTTCGGCCACCAGCCACTGAACCCCTGCCCTCTGACTCCCCGCCCGCGGGCCGACACCGGCACCGCCCCTCGGCAAGCGGGCGCCCATGGGGCTCATCACGCGCGGTCGCAGACCGACCGCCCGGGGGGCGGGGAACCGACCGTCCCCACACCCGGCAGTGGGCCACGACCGTCGCCGCCTACGACGGCTACGTGCTCGTCACCCCCGAGTACAACCACTCCTTCCCCGGCGTCCTGAAGAACGCCCTCGACCGCGTCTACGCCGAGTGGAACAACAAGGCCGTCGGTCTTGTCCCCTACGGCTTCGACGGCGGCGTGCGCGTCGTCGATGCCCTGCGCCCGGCCCTGGGCGCCCTGCAGCTCGCGGACGTCTCCGCGGCGGTATATGTCCCCAGGTCCTCGGCCCGGGAGTGGGGTTAGGTTGGCGAGCGTGGACATGTGGGGGTGGAGCTATCGCTATGTGGGCCCTGGCGACCTGAGGCTTCCCGTCCGAGCGGGAGATGAGGGCCGGAGGATGCGCTCACCTGCGGACTTCGGCGCGTGGGCAGCGCGTCTGACTGCGGAGGAGCTGGGCGAGCCGTTCACCTATGTGGTCGACTCCGGCGGCATCCTGCGGCTGGCTCCGCGCCGCAGCGAGCACGTGGTGTGCGCGGGTGGGGAGCCTGTTCTGGGTGCCGGTGAGGTGAGCTTCCGTGTGGAGTCCGGGCGGTGGGCGGTCGATGAGGTCAGCAACCAGTCGACCGGCTACTGCCCGGAGATCGGCTCGTGGCCTGCCGTCGCGTCGGCCTTGGACCGGGCCGGGATCGTCCGCCCTTCCGGCTTCACGCACGAGGTGGTGTTCCGGCGCTGCCCGTCCTGCCGGGAGATCAACATCGTGCGTGAGGCCGACTTCGTTTGCGTCTTCTGCGACGAGATCTTGCCGCAGGACTGGAATGTGGACGGGGCCGTGCGCTAGGGAGTCGGTGACTTGCCGTTCTTGGCGGCGCGGTTCCTCGGGTGTTGCTGAGGCGGTAGCCGGGGCCGTTCATGATCACCTGGTGGCTGGTGCAGATGAGCCGGTCCAGAAGGGACTCGGCGACGACCGGCTCAGGGAAGAGCGGATACCAGTCGCTCGGCGCCCGGTTGCTGGTGACGACCAGGGGCCGACTCTGCCGCTCGGAGACAAGCTCGTAGAGGTCGTCGGCCTGGGCGGTCAGCTGGGCGCATGGCGAAGTCGTCGAGGATGAGCAGGGTCGGGGCGGACGAGTTCGCTGATGCGCTTCTCTCGGGTGCGGTCCGCGTGACCGTCGGCCAGCTCGGCGAGAGTGCGGCTGGTCTTCGCGAAGCGGACGTTCACGCCATGGCGGACCGCAAGGTGGCCCAGAGCCTGGGCGACATGTGTTTTCCGACCCCGACCGGGCCGCAGAGGATGACGGACTCGCCGGCGTGCAACCAGCGAAGGGCGGCCAGGATCGCCGCTGAAGGCCTGGGCGAGGCGGGCATCGAGGGTCTCCGGCATGCCGGGCAGCCGTAGGGTCTTCAGCGACTCACGCAGCGCGGTGTCCATCACACTCATCGGGCAGCCTCCATGGCATCGTCATTCCCCTGGTCAACGTGGTGGTCGGTGCGGTTCGTCCGTCCACCAGAGGTGGCCGTCGAAGACTTCGCAGCTCTCGTCGTCCTCCGGAAGGAATCCAGAAGAACGTGCACGGTCGGCAGGCGGGGCGTGACGGGGCTCGGGCACCGCTGCCGAGTCCGGAGTGAGGGCGGCGCAGGCGCGGCAGGTGTCGGCAAGGCGCCAGACGCGTCCTTGAAGACCACACGTCAAAAGGAGCAGGAGGGGGCCGTCACAGCCGGGGTGCCGGGGGTGCCATCGACAGCCGTCCTCCCCGCACCAGCAGGTGCGCAGGTGCGGAACCAGGGCAGCTTGGCGCGCATGGCCGGTCAGTTCGCCCTGCTCCACCAGTTCAGACGCCTCGCTGTCCGTTGGGAACGATGCCTTGAACCCCACGACGCCTTCGTCTCGTTGGCCTGCAGACTGATCTGTTGGGGGCGCCTCAAGAAGGCCAACTCATGATCCCGTTGCGAGCTCTTAGGCCACGAACCTGCTGCGCAGGCCGGACATCGCGTTCAAGGCGATGAGCGACGACACCGCCCGCTTCCAGGTCAACCATGCCCAGGCCGAGCGGTCCCGGCAAGCCCGCGACCACTTCGAGGACACCAGCCCGGTCGCACCGGCGGTGAAGAAGATCGACCGGACGGTGGAGTTCCTGGACCTGGTCACCGCCTGCCACTCTTTCGTCGCCGCGGCCGGCCGGACCGTCCCGGGCCTGCGCGACCGCACCCTGAGCGAGGACGAGGCCGTCATCGTGCACCAGAACGTCGCCAAGGTACGGGCGACGCTGGACTGGATCGAGACCGCGGTCGACACCGGCAAGGTCGACATGGATGACGAACTCGCCCGCATGCTGCGGGGCGAGTAGCCATGCCCCGCGCCTCACGGCGCCGGGCGAGGCCGCCCAGCGGCATGCGGACACTCTGCGGTTCGTGTTGTTCGAGGCCAGACCCGCGGGGCTGCTGTTCCCCCAGCTGACCCACGCGAGCGGGCTGTCCCCCAGCCAGGTCAGGTCCGGGCTGGCCGCCCTGCGCGACATCATCGCCGAAAACGGCTGGCCACCGCTGATCTGGACCAGGGCCGACGGCTACCAGCTCGGCGCCGAACGGGCCGCGCTGGAGGCATACGAACGGGCCGTGCCGCCGGTTCATCACCGGCACCGTCGCCCCACACGCCGCCGCCCACTCGCGCGATAAGTGGGTCAAGCACATCATCGCCCAGCTCAACTCCATCGAATCCACCCTCGACTTCGTCGTCTCATCCTGACCACCACGAGGGGGCGCCGTCTCCGGCCGGACGCCCCCTCCTCACCTGATCTGGAGGGAAGCCCGCCGCCATGCGTCAGCGCCGCTACCCCTCCGACACCACAAACGCCGAATGGGTTCTGCTCGAACCACTGCTGCCGGAACCTGCCTGCGAGACCAGCCGCGGCGGCCGACCGGAGAAACATCCCCGGCGGGAGATCGTCGACGCGATCCGCTACGTGGTCGACACCGGATGCAAATGGCGGGCCCTGCCTGCGGATTTCCCTCCATGGCGCACAGTTTGGGGATTCATGGCCCGCTGGGCTGCCGCCGGGATCGTCGGCCAGATTCGCGACCAGCTCGTCAGCCGGATCCGCCGCGGCATAGGCAAAGGCCCCCGAGCGGTCGCCACCGTGATCGACTCCCAGAGCGTCAAGGCCGCCGAAACCGTCTCCAAAGCCACCCGCGGCTACGACGCCGGCAAGAAGATCAACGGCCGCAAGCGCCACCTCGTCGTCGACACCCGCGGCCTTCCCCTCATGGTCATGGTCACCCCCGCCGACCTGCACGACGCAGCCGCGGCCAAGGAAGTCCTCTTCCGCCTGCGTCTGATGCACCCCGAGATCACGATCGTGTGGGCCGACTCCGCCTATGCGGGGAAGCTGGTCGACTGGGCGAAACGGCACCTCAACCTCACCATCAAGCCGGTCAGTCGCCCCAAGGACGCCTCCGGCTTCGTCGTACTGCCTCGTCGGTGGGTCGTCGAACGCAGCCTTGCGTGGATGATGCACGCACGTCGCCATGCCCGGGACTATGAACGGCTCGTCCAGCACTCCGAGACGCTGATCACCTGGGCTGCCATCACCCTCATGACCCGCCGTCTCGCACGGAAAGGCGCCACCCCCAGCTGGCCAAGGAAACCAGCGCGGGCCGACGGGTGACCCACCTCATCACTCCTCTTCCTGTGCGTCGCCGGTGGCGACGCACAGGTCATGCAGTCCTTGCGGCATCTGGACGACGGACGCTTCCGCCCGGCCAAGGTCCCGCCGGGTGCCGTCCACATCGCCGCGCTGGAAGTGGAGATGCGCACTGAACAGGTCTGCCGAAGGCAGGAGGCCCAGCCCCTCGCCGGAGTACTCGCCCGGCTTGTAGGGTCGTAGTCGAAGTCTGCCCCGAGCGCGCCTTGGCCAGCCTCCGCCTCGACCCTGCCTGTGTCTTCGGCGGCCTACACCGCGTCTCCCACTGTCACCCTCATATCGCCTTGTTCTAGCGCTAACTGTGCAAACGGGCCAAAAATGGGGCGGCCATGTTTTTGTGGTCCGAAGGCATCGAGACAAGGCTGAGGTCCGAAGGAGTGGAGGACGTCAGATATGGGTTGGGCCGCTTGTCGTTGATCCGCTGGGTATCCCTTGGGCTCAGACCCGGCCAGCAGACGAGGCAGCCGACCGTTTCGAGCAGTGGAAAGTGCAACGACTCCGCAATGTCATCGAGAAGCTGGAGGGTGAGAAGAACGCCGGCATGGGCGGAACGGAGACGCTGCACACCGTGAAGGCTCCCTGTAGTGATGGCTCGTGCGGCTACGTCGAGCACGAGGAAAGCGAAAGCAGTCTGGTCCGGGCGAGTGGCCGCGTAGATGTTGAACTGGGCCAGGACGAGGCGGGCTGCGACATCAGAAGCCTCGGCGAGGCCGGAGGTGGGCAGGTCGATGCGGATGCGCTGAGGCTCTTGCAGGGCTGCGCCGAGGAGGAACGGCCGCGCATGGGTACGGGGAGCGAGGAGCGGCTCCAGTATGGCGATCCGATCGCGCAGCAATGCCCTGATTATTTCACCGGCGTTGGTTTCTCGACTGCTCTTGTCGAGGACGCGCAGATATGCATCCTGACCGGCAGCTTCCAGAGCATTGCGGAGCGAGTCGATCGCGTCCTGGTTGCCGCTGAGGAGTTCCTGGAGCTCTGGCACCTGAGGGAAACGGTGATGAACTGCCCGAAAGGGTCCGAGGAGTTCGGCGAGTGCGGTCGCGGCGCGCGGGACGGAGTGAGCTATGGGGCCGACAGTACTGGTGAGGTCTCCGACCAGAGCCTCGGCGAGGATGGATGCCGCTTGCTGGGAGTCGTGGGTGCCCCCGTAGATATCGAAATCACGCAGTGATCGAGGGTCGCCGAGCCTGATGATGATGTCGAAGGCGTCGTCCGGCACGGCGGGCTCCGTTCCTGTTCCCACAGTGATGATGGTGGCTGTTCGGGCGAGTGCCTGCAGACACAGCGCTTCGGTGACAGGGCGGACAAGTTGAGACGTCTTCCCCGAGCGGGAAGGCCCGATTGCCAGAGCGGAGGTCCCCAGCTCGGCAGGGCTCAGGGCGAGACCGAAGCCACCGCGCGCGGGCGTGTCGCCCGGCCCCTGGACCACCGTACCGATCCGCACCTGCCCGGTCATCAGGTCGTGCGCCGCGGTCCGCTGTGGCAGATCTCGTGCGCCGGAAGGGTGCGTCCACGCGGCGGCGCCGAGCCGGAGGACCGTGTCGGTGAAGTCTGCCATTGGCATCCGACCGATTCGAACCATGGCCCACACGTGGGCAATACGCACAAAGTCCACATCATTCATCGACCCGGAGCGGGCATCGGAGACCAGCCGGTCCGCAGCGGCATGCGCACCTGCCGCACGAAGTTCGGACCAGAGGGCCGGGCCACCGGGCGATGCGGGCCCCAGCTGTTCGGGAGCGGGATCGTCCCACAGGCGCTTCAAGGCCGGCGCCGCATAGCGGCGCCACACCTGACGCCAGCCCCCGAGCCAGCCGAAGAACATGGCCACTAACCCCAAGAGCAGAACCTCATAAACACGGACGATCCATCTCGACTTACTCACGTCCGTGAGGTTGTCGAGCACGTATTCCAAAGGGACGTACCAGCCGAATCCGAGATACCCGTAATAGATCAGGCTCCACACGAACCAGGTGCACACGATGCTGGTGCACGCGCGCACCACGAGCCACCCCCTAGGTGCCGAGGGCCTTTTGACAATCAACCCGTACCGCCACACCCCTGAAGGGGCCACTGGGCGGGGCGACCCCAGCCAGGAGACGAAACGCTCCCCCGCCGTCTGCACTCCCGCCCTACTCCTGCGACCGGAGCCTGGGCCCACGGGCGGACGCAGTGGCGGAGGAGGGGGCCCCGGACCCCAAGGCACGGGCGGCGGCACCAGACGATCGGGCGGCCGAGAGATAGGTCGCGGTGGCCACCCCGACATCTGATCATCTTGCTCAGTACCCATCTGCGCCCCCCATGGACCGCACGCCAGGAACCTGACCGACTGGGCTGACGCCCCGACACCACCATACGGGCCCAACTGACAGCTGCTCCTGGGCTTGCGGCGCCCAGCGCTGCTGCGGGGACCACGCCGGTCGAGCCCCGCACGACTTCTCATATCGCTGCGCTGCGGTTTCTCATTCCGCGTCACGCGGTTCTCTCACTCGACCCGAGGTCATGACCACACCGTCCGCACCTCCTCTTCAGCTTCGCCTGCACTCGCTCGATCTCCGCACCTACACCGGCTGCTCGAAGTTTAGAAACACGCACTGAGCCAGCCAGGCACGTGCATCGCGCGGGGTGCGACCTCCATGGCAGGGCAGGGAATCAGCGCGCTCACGCGTTCACCTCCGACGGCGGGTAGGAGGTGACCCAGGCACCGCGTACGTCCCAGGTGCCGCCGTCGGCGCTCGCGCCGCGCAGTCCGCTCAGGGTGCCGGGGCCTGCGAGCGTGGGCAGGCGGGAGGTGTTCAGCGAGGCGAACGCCACGGTGCGGGCCGGGTTGAAGTCGGTGGACGTGCGCAGGCGGCGTGCGAGCTGGGCGAAGCCCAGTACGGAGGCGGCGATCACCCAGGCGCCGGGGGTCTCGGCGGTCAGCCGCCTTGCCGCGCGCAGCCAGGAGGCGGCCGTCTCCGGCCAGTCGACGACCGTGAGCACGCGTCCGCCGCGGGCCGTCCACACGTCATGGAACGCTTGGGCGGCGGTGCGGGAGTTTTCGTCGCGGCTGTGCCCGATCGCGACCGTCTCGATCCGCTGCCTCGGTCCGGTCAGCAGGCCAAGGAGCGAGGTGAGTTCTGCGCCGGTGTGCGGCCGGGGCGGGGGCAGGTCGTCGGCGTGGGCGGCGAGGTCGGCGGGGCTGATGAGGGGCGAGCGGGAGTCTGCGTCCTGCTCGGTGATGGGGTTCATCGAGTGGCGCTTTCTCGCCTCGGCTTTCCAGCGGGCGTAGTCGGCGGGCAGGCACACGGCGCAGGGCCGGTATCCGGCGGCCACGGCGGTGGCCTCGTCGGCGAAGAACACCCGTTGGGTGACGTAGTGGCCCCGGGCGATGGCCCGCAGCGCGGACGGGCAGTCCAGCCTCCCGTACAGCCGGCCGCGTCGGTGTCCGCCGAGCGCGCCGGGTGTCGGGCTCTGGTAGGGCTGTCCGTCGGCGCCGCAAAGGGTGTAGGTGCGTACGGGCTCGTCGCCGTCGGCTTGGGCGGTTATCACGCGGCGTCGTGGAAGACGAGGCCGAGGGTGTGGCGGCGGCCGGAGCGGATGGTGCTCACGCCGTGCCGCATCGGCCCGTTCGACCAGCCGCGTTTGGTGGCCACCGGCCGGTCGCGGGTGGTGAAGACCAGGCCTTGGCCCTGGGGCAGGGTGGTGGCCGAGCCGCGGGACTGGGCCCGGGGGCGCTGTTCGGTCATCAGGAACTCGCCGCCGGTGAAGTCGGTGCCGGGGGCGTCGAGGCCGATGACGACCTGCAGGGGGAAGAGCATGTCGCCGAACACGTCGCGGTGCAGGGCGTTCCAGTCGCCGGGCCCGTAGCGCAGAAGGATCTGCGCGGACTTGTCCTGCCCCGCGTCGTGGCACATCTGCAGCCACTCGGTCAGGGTGTCAGGCCAGGGAGCGGGCTTGCCCAGCTTGGCGGCCCAGTTGCGCGCGATGGGCAGCAGGCGGGGGTAGAACGCCTCGCGCAGGCCTTGCACGAGGTCGGGCAGGTCGTGGGTGAAGTAGCGGTACTGGCCGGAGCCGAAGCGGTGGCGGGCCATGTCCACGGTCGTACGGAAGCGGTCCGGCTGGTCGTAGAGGGCGGTGATTTCGCGGCATTCGCCTGGGGTGATCAACGGCCCGGTCAGGGCGTTGCCGTGCTCGTCGAGTTCGGCCGCCAGGGCGGCCCAGTCGGTCTGTGCGATCCGTTCTGCGACAGGGCCCGCGAGTCGGGTGGTCTCGGTCATGACGGAGATTCCTTGGTTCGGTAAGGGGGATGGTGTCGCCCGCCCCGTCCGCCGTCCGCCGTCCGTGAGGGGACGGGGCCGGGGTGATGCCGCTCAGGCGGCCTGGTGGACGTTCTCGAGGTCCAGAAGCTGCTGCTTGCGCTCCAGCCCGCCGGCATAGCCGGCCAACCGGCCACCGGCGCCGATGACGCGGTGGCAGGGGCGCACGACAAGTGCCGGGTTCGCGCCGATCGCCGTGCCCACCGACCGCACCGCGGCCCGGGTGGCACCGATCTTCTCGGCGATGTCGCCGTAGATGAGGGTGGTGCCGTACGGGATGGACTCCAGGGCCGTCCACACCCCCTGCTGGAAGTCCGAGCCGCTGATGACGTACCCGATGTCGAAGCGGGTCAGCCGTCCCTCGAAGTAGGAGCGGAGCTGGGTGACGATCTCGGTGAACGCCTCCGGCTCGCTGATCCAGCCGTCCTGGACGATCGCGCCGCCCTTCTGCCCCGGCACAGATACCGCGGCGTGCGCGGTTCCGCCCTTCGCGGTGGCCGATTCCTCGCCCACCAGCAGCAGTTCACCCAGCGGGCTGTCCATCGTCGTGCAGGCGGTCATCGTCGCCTCCTTCTCGTCTGTCTTCGGTCCACCGTCGACTGTGGCCTCCGGCGGGTCCGGGTGCTGGCGGGATCCGGACGTCACGCCGCGGGCCGGGGAGGAGCCCACATGACGCAGAGAACCGGGCGCAGTGTTGGTGGGGCTGCTCTGCTCGCGATCGTCGTCGGCGCCCTTGGGACCTTTAGCACCTGGATCGTGGGTGGTGGTCTTCAGGGAAGGGTCTGCATACTCGCGGGCGTCGTCATGGCGGTCGCCATGTTCATCGTCCAGCTCATCGGGGTCCTGGCCGCTGCCCGGAGATGACATAAGGCGGCCACGGAGACCGCGGGGCGGCTCCGGAGGCGGCGCCCTCAGGAGAAGGTGCACCTGAGAGCACCCCGGGCCTCTCGGCGCTCCGCGGTACGGCGTTTACGCGCGCTCGCAGCGCGTCACGCCCTGGCGGGTAAGGCAGTGGCTCGCCACCACCGCGGCCACTCTGTATCCGCGGGCACTCGACCACCTGGCCACCCGGCTATCGGGGCTTGGTCCGCTGGCCGCGAGTTCGACGGGCGCCAGCAGCCTGGCGTGGTGCTCAGTGACCGCCGCAGGGAACTGGCTGACCGCGGACGGCCGCCGCGCGGTGGGCGAACTGGTCGCCGCCGGCGCGGTCGACCCGTACATCACCCCGGCGGCGCTCCAAGGACACGGCCGAGCGGATCTGTGAAACCGCGGCGCTGAGGCAGACCGCGTGCTGGGAGCGTGCGTATGCGGGGGGCGACATCAGCCGCGGGGCGGGACGACCGGCGGGACCCGCGTCGTGCGAGGAGTCCATCTGGGGCTCCTTCTGTGCGGATTACGCGGGGCACCCCACTGGCGCGGGCTCCCCTGGGCGATGAGGGCGGTAGGCCGGTGTACCGACGCGAACGTGACGGGGGTCAGGTCGCGAGCTGCGTCAGGCCGGGGGAGTGGGCCAGGCTGATGCGGGTGTAATACTCGGTGCCGATGATGTGGTGACGGACCTCCTCCGGGAGCTGGGACAAGATCCCCGGAAGGGGCCGCTCCCTCTCTACCTGGCTGCGATGCGCCAAGATCGCGGCTTCCTTGCGTGCCGGCCAGGGTCGTACGTCCACCGTCGCACTGACGTGCTGGTCGGGGACGCTCAGCACCGCCTTGTTGGCCCGGCGCAGCAGTTCGCCGAGGTCTCCGGTGCTCGCCTCGGGGTGGATTGCGAGGTAGAGGGCGGCCGGCTGCCACGGGGGCCCGTGTCGGGGTACAGGTGGCGGAGCCCGGCGGCGGTCACCGCAAGCAGGGTCATCTCGTGGGTGCGGCGGTGGTCGGGATGGCCGGTCACCTGGCCGTAGGCGTCGTGCGTGATGACGATGTCGGGCCTCACCTGTCGGATATGGGCGACGAGCTGGCCGACGGCTGTGTCCAGCGGTACGTCGCATCCTCGCGGGCGGCGGTGAGAGGACTGGGGATCACGGTGGTCGGCGTAGCCGAGGATGCGCGGCGCCTCGTCGTTCGGGCGCGCCAGGATGGCAAGAAGGCTGGGCAACACGTCCTTGGTCTCTCGAGCTGTTAAGTGGTAGTGGCATGAGGGTTCATCAGCGGTCTCCGAAGGGGGCTTTTGCCGGCGCTGCGGGCTGGCGGAGGCGCAACCGCGCCGTGCTCGCAAGCCATTTGTTGGAGGCCGGATCAGAGGCGGTCGGCGCTGCCGGACGGCCACAGGATGCGCAACGGGCCACCACTGGTGGGGGTCGGGTTCGCTGCGCCAAACAAGTGCTGGGTCGAGCCCGGCGGCGTGGCCCAGCGCGTCGAGCCGCTCGGTGACCGGTGCCGAGTGGCCCCCACACCAGCCGCCGGCGCCCCTGCAGCGTCCGCATGATCCGGTCTGCCCTCTGGCTGTAGGAGACCGCCTCGGCGGGAGCGGCCGGGTGCGCGGCCCGGCGAGACGGACCGGGACGTCGTCGACCGCCCCGCCCGATTCATCGCCCCCCTCGTTACGGGCCGACGGGGCCGACGGGGAGCAGGAGGGCACCCGTGAGCTGGACGAGTTCATTGGCGGTGGTGGGGAAGACGGTGCGGGGAGTTCCGGCGGCAGCCCACACCTGGGAGTAGTCGGTCAGGGCTTCGTCGACCACGGTAGGAAGTGCCCGGGGGTGGCCGACGGGGGCCACGCCTCCGATCGCTTGTCCGGTGGCCTGGCGTACCTGGTCGGGGGTGGCGCGCCGGAGCTCGCCGCGTCCCCACCGGGCGGCGAGTGCCGTGGTGTCCACCTTGTGCCGACCACTGGTCAGAACCAGAACAGGCTCGTCATCGGAGATGAACACCAGACTGTTGGCGATTGCACCCACCTCGCATCCCAGGGCCGAGGCGGCCTCGGCGGCCGTGCGCGTCGAGGCCGCCAGCTCGCGTACCTGGCCCGCGATGCCGGCCGCGGCGAGGGCGCGTGCCACCTGCATGCTGCGGACGGGCAGGGATGTGTCTTGCTGGGGCGCCATGGGACTCCTTCATCAGCGTCGCGCCATGGAGCGTTCCATAAACAGAACGCTCTGTGTGTGGTAACGATAAGCATCTCGGGGCATCGGATCAACCGAGCCACCGGTGACAAGAAGGGGCACCATGGATCTGGCCACTCGCGTCGGCTTGCGTCTGCGGGAGTTGCGCGAAGCGCGAGGTCTGTCACTGTCCGCCCTGGCGCGAAGGTCCAAGATCGGCAAGGGCACGCTCTCCGAACTGGAAAGCGGCCGGCGCAACCCCACTCTGGAAACGCTCTACGCCCTCACGACAGCGCTGGGGGTGCCCCTCAGTACAGCGCTGCACGACCTTGCGCCTCCCACCGAGATCTCCGGCCACGCCGTGGACGCCGTCCTCATCGAGCGCTTCACGGCTCCTGCCGCGGTCAGGGAAATCTACCGGGTGCGCATCCGCGCCGGAACGACGCAGGAGTCCGCCGCCCACACCCCCGGCACGACGGAGCACATCATCGTCCTCGCCGGCACCGCACGCGTCGGAGAACTCTCCGCTCCTTCCCTGATAGGCCCTGGTATGCACGGCAGCTGGGCCGCCGACGTCCCGCACGTGTATCAAGCAGCATCCGGAGACGTAGAGGCTCTGCTGGTCGTGAACTACGCACGGTGATGCATCATGGGTCCCACGTCGGGCCGACAGCGGTCAGCGCTTTCTCGTGCAGCTGCCGCCGCCGCTTCACGCTCTGACCCGATCTGATCCCCGCGAGACGGGTCGGTGGGGTGCTTTGGCCGGGGAGTCCCGGCTCCCTTCGCGGTCTTCCTCACAGGCTCGAAGGCCGCACCTGACGAGACCGGCACCACCACGTCTCCCTGGTCTCCGTCGCCCACGCCTTCCGCACCCTCCAGCGCATCACCCGTCCACGACATACCAGAACCGATATCAACCCCACCGAGCACCAGAGCTGCGCGCGGGCGGTGAGCGCGGATGAGGCCGTTGTGGGTCAAGGTGGCCACGACAAACAGCGACTCGGACAGCGCGGTCGCAGCGGACGTGGAAGTCGACCCGGCCGAGCCTTCCTTCACCTGCTCGTAGCTCTACCCGATCTGGTAGAGGGGGATGATCTGGGTGAGGCCGGCCGGAGGACTCACGCTGGTGGCGGCGTGTGGTGCATCCGCTGGTGGCGGCGTGTGGTGCATCGGGGTGGGGCAGGCTGTCTCGATTCTGGACGAGCCGGCACCCGCACGACCAGATGGACGCAGCCGTCCTCCGCCACTGGGCGACCTGCCCTGAACGCCAAGGACACGGCCAGGAGCCCTGCGGGCACTCGAATCACCGGTCCAGCAGGGTGTCGGGGGCGGCGAGCACCGCAGTGCGCTGGTGCTCGACGAGCAGGGCGGGGGCCGGTCCCCGGCCGCGGATCTGAGGTCTTCTCCATGGCCTTGGCCTTGAGCACCCGACGCGCCCGGGCCGCGACGGTCTTGCCCAGCTTGAGCTTGTGCTCGGTGCGGCCGCTGACCACGACACCGGAGGGGCGGCGGTCGATGGTGGGGGCGGCGCAGGTGCCCTTCTTCCACCCGGGTTGCCACCATGGCCATTCCACGAAGGCGGTGAGCGAGCCGGGGGTGATGGGGCTGACCGGCAGCTCCAGCAACGAGCAGAACTGTTCCCACTGTTTCCACTCGGCCTTGTAGCAACATAACCTGGCCTGCGCCCGGAACCGATCCGCCCCGGGAAGCGCGGCCGACGCCGGTCGGCGAGAGTGGGCCCTCACTCGCTCAGTACGCCGCCCGCAGGATGCCGAGGATGTCCTCGTCGGTGGGCCGGCGGGGGGCGTTGCGGGTGACGGCGTCGGCGAGCGCGCCCTGGGCGATCGAGTGCAGCTGGTCGGGGCGAACGCCCAGTTCGCGCAGCGGCTGCTTGATCTCGAGGGCGCCGGAGATCTCGCGCACGGCCTCGATCGCGGCTCGCGTCCAGTCGCCGTCGGCGGGCGGGGCGAGGCGCAGGGCGCGGGCGGCCTGCTCGTAGGCGTGCTGTGCGGACGAGGCGCTGAACTCCAGGACTTCTTCCAGGACGGCGGCGAGGGCGACGCCGTGGGGCGTGCCGGTGTGGGCCGTCAGCGCGTGGCCGATGCCGTGGACCAGGCCGAGGCCGGAGATGGTGAGAGCCTGGCCGGCCAGGTGGGCGCCGAGCATCAGCTGGGCGCGGGCCTCCAGGTCGGAGCCGTCCTGGTAGGCGGCGGGCAGCCAGCGGCCGACCATGGCGACGGCCTGGGTGGCGTAGGCCGTGGACGCCGGGTTGGCGCCGCGTGAGGCGAGGGACTCGAGGCCGTGGACGAGGGCGTCGATGCCGGTGGCAGCGGTGATGCGCGGGGGGAGGCCGAGCGTCAGCTTCGGGTCCAGGAGAGCGATGCGGGGCTTGACCGAGGGGTGGCCGAGGTACACCTTGCGACAGGCTGCGGTGTCCTCGATGACGCCGAAGCCGTTGGTCTCGGCACCGGTGCCCGAGGTGGTGGGGATAGCGATCAAGGGCAGGCCGTCGAGCCCCTCCCAGAGGGCGTCCGCGTCGGCCGCCTCCGCGTCGGCGTTGCCCACCAGCAGCGAGATGCCCTTGGCGGCGTCCAGGACCGAGCCGCCGCCGAGCGCGACGACGACCGCGGCGCCGAAGGACCGCGCCTTCGCCGCGCCCTCGTCGACGTTGCCGGTCGAGGGGTTGGCGCCGACTCCGTCGTAGACATCGTGTTCCACGCCCGCCGCGGCGAGGACCTTGAGCACCTGATCGACGATGCCGGCCGCTCGCAGCCCGTGGTCGGTGACGAGGAAGGCACGGTTCATGCCGAGGGAGGAGACCAGTTCGGGAAGGTCCTCGACCCGGCCGGGGCCGAACTCGATGCGGCAGGTGGGGTCGATGGTCAGCGTGCTGGGGATGAACTCGCCCATGGCGTACGGCTCCTGGGAATGCGGTGGGAGAAGGGACGGGAGGTCGGGAGCGTGGTCCGCCGGGCGACCGTCCCTGGCCGGCCCGGCGGAACGGATCGGAATCCGATCAGATGGCGCTGAGTGCGGCGTCGTCCGGTTCGGCCGTGGGGCTCGGGAGCCGGAACTCCTCTCCTGCCACGGCTTCGTAGAGCCGGATCGGGCTCATCTCCCCTGCCAGTTCGCCGTGTTGCGCCTTGGACCGGCGGTAGATCTGCTCGATGAGCGCGGACAACTCCGTGGGCACGCCCAGGTCGCGGCCGAGATCGACGGCCAGGCCCAGGTCCTTGCAGGCGAGTGCCATGGCGAACGAGTCGTCGTAGTCGCCGTCAGTGAGCACGCACAGGACGTCGTGCTCCAGGAAGTGGGAGGCGGCCGGGCTGGCGAGCAGCGAGTTGCGCAGCACGCCCAGGTCCACGCCCGCCTTGACGCCCATGGCCAGTACCTCGGAGGTGGCGACGAGGTGACCGAACCACAGCAGGTTGATCAGGAGCTTGACGGTGTAGCCCGCGCCCAGCGGGCCGACGTGCAGCACCTTGTCGGGATCGCCCATGGCGTCGAAGACGGGCAGGCACATCCGGAAGTCGTCGGCTGCCCCGCCGACGAATATCTGGAGCGTCCCGGCCTCGGCGCCGCGCGCCATGCCGCTCACGGGCGCGTCGAGGCGGCGCACTCCGCGCCGGTCGAGCACCTCGGTGGCGACCCGCTCGGCGGCGGCCGGGGTGGAAGTCGACATGTCGATCCACAGGGCGCCCTCGGGAAGGGCCTCGGCGGCTTCGCCGCGCAGCAGTACGTCCTCGACGGCGCGCGGGTTGGGCAGCATGGTGATCAGCAGGTCGGCACCGGTCGCGCACGCCGCGGGTGTGTCGGCCCAGCGGGCGCCGAGCGCAAGGTGCTCGGTCGCGGCCTCGGGGCGGGTGTCGTGCACGGTGACCAGATGTCCCGCATGGATCAGGTGGCGGGCCATGTGGCGTCCCATGTTGCCCAGGCCGATGAATCCGATCCTCATCGTTGTCCTCGCTACGGCTCTCAAGGGTGAGCAGGTGAAGGGGGTGGAGCAGGCGGCGGCAGGCCTTCAGGCCAGGTTGAGCCAGGTGGTCTTGAGCGCCGTGTACGCGTCCAGCGCGTGCAGGGACTTGTCGCGGCCCGCACCGGTGGCCTTGAAACCGCCGAAGGGCGTGATGACATCACTGGCGTCGAAGGTGTTGATCCACACCGTGCCCGCCCGCAGGCGTTTCGCGGTGCGGTGGGCGACGGTGACGTCCCGGGTCCACACCGAGGCGACGAGCCCGAAGTCGCTCTCGTTGGCGAGCCGTACCCCCTCGTCGACGTCCCCGTCGTATGTCACCACGGCGAGAACCGGTCCGAAGATCTCCTCCCGGCCGACGACGGAAGTGTTCGCGACGCCGTCGAGCACGGTGGGCTGGACGAAGCTGCCTCCCGATTCGGTGAGGATGCGGCCACCTCCCAGCACTACGGTCGCACCGTCCTGTACGCCGCGCTCGACGTAGCCGAGGATCTTGGCGAGCTGGGCCTCGTCGACGATGGGCCCCATCACGGTGGCGGGGTCGAGCGGGTCGCCGACGCGGAAGGTCTCGGCCGCGATCCGGTGCACGGCGTCGAGAAGCCGGTCCTTGACAGAGGCGTGCACCACGACGCGCGAGCCGGCGTTGCAGGTCTGACCGGCGTTGTAGAAGATGCCCCAGGCCACCGCAGACGCGGCGGCCTCGATGTCGGCGTCGGCCAGCACCAGCTGGGGTGACTTGCCCCCTGCCTCGACGGCGACCTGCTTGCCGTTGGACTCGCCGGCGTACACCTGGAAGAGCCGCGCGACCTCCGCGGAGCCCGTGAAGGCGATCTTGTCGACGTCGGGGTGTCGGCCGAGCGCCTGACCGGCCACTTCGCCGCGTCCGGGGATCACGTTGAGGACCCCGTCGGGCAGGCCGGCTTCGGTGGCGAGCGCGGCGAGCCGCAGTGTCGCGAGCGAGGTCTGCTCGGCGGGCTTGAGAACGACGCTGTTGCCGGTGGCCAGGGCCGGGCCGAGTTTCCAACTGGCGATCAGCAGGGCGTAGTTCCACGGCACGATCACGCCGATGACGCCCAGCGGCTCCCGGGTGATCAGGGCGAGGGCGTCGCCCGGTGTGGGCGCCACCTCGTCGTACGTCTTGTCGACCGCCTCGGCGTACCAGGCGATGGTCTCCGCGGCCTTGGCCACGTCGACGCGCACGGACTCGGTGATGGGTTTGCCCATCTCCAGGGTGTCGAGGAGGGCCAGCTCCTCGGCGTTCGCCAGGATCAGCTCGGCCCAGCGCAACAACACCCGCTTGCGTTCCCTGGGCGCGAGGTCGCGCCACCGCCCGTCCTCGAAGGCCGCGCGTGCGGAGCGCACCGCGCGGTCGACGTCCTCGGCGCCCGCGGCGTGCACCTTCGCGAGAACGGCACCGTCCCGCGGCGAGACGGTGGGGAAACTGTCCCCGGAGGTGGCCTCCATGAAGGTGCCATCGATGAACAGCCGGGTGTCGAAGGCGAGCTTGCTCGCCGCGGCCAGCCACTCGTCGTGGGTGCGGGCCAGCAACTGGCCGTTACGGTCGGTCACTTGATTCTCCAGCGGTCGATCGCGTCCTCGTCGAGCTCGATGCCGAGTCCGGGCTTGTCCGGCACCTCGAGGTCGCCGTCGGAGTTGACGCGCACCGGCTCGGCGAGCATGAAGTCGCGGCGCTCGGGGGTCCAGCCCGGCGGGTCGTACGGGAACTCGAAGAACGGGCCGCCGCCGACGCCCGCCGCCACGTGGAGGTTGGCGAGTACGCCGATGCCGTTGGTCCAGCTGTGCGGGGTGAACTGCCGGTTCTTCAGCTGGGCCAGCTCGGCCAGCGTGCGGGCTCGGTGCATGCCGATCGCGAGCACCACGTCCATCTGATAGATGTCGAGGGTGTCCTTCTCCAGGTGGCGCAGCAGCTCGGTGGGGGAGTGGTGCATCTCGCCCGCCGCGATGCGCACACCCGGGTTCTCGGCTCGCAGCGTCTTGAAGCCGTCCAGGTCGGAGTACGGGAGCGGCTCCTCGACCCAGAACACGTCGAGCTCGGCGAGGCGCGCGATGGTCTTGCGGGTCTTGGCGAGATCGGAGGCGTGGGCGGTGTCGCCCGCCATCCGCCAGGACTGGTTGAGGTCAACCATGATCTCGAAGCCGGAGCCCAGCTCCTCGCGCACGGCACGGACCGCGGCGACGCCCTCGTCGATCCGGTCCCGGTCGATGCGGATCTTCAGGGCGCGGAAGCCCGCCTCCCGCGCCTTCAGCGCCATCGCGACGCGTTCGGCGGGCGACTTGAGCTCACCGGAGGACGCGTACGCGGGCAGCTTCCTTGTCGCGTTGCCGAACAGCTCCGACACCGGGCGACCGTGTGCCTTGCCGATGATGTCCCAGAGCGCGGCCTCCAGGGGCCAGTAGTAGGCGCCGTGGAAGTTCGCCGTCTCGATGGCTCTGACGTGCCGGTTGATCTGGAGCGGGTCCTCGCCGACGAACAGGTGCCGGTATGTCTCGAAGCCGTCCATCAGATCGCCGGAGCCGATGCCGGTGATCCCCTCGTCGGTGTGGACGCGGACGATCGTGGCATCGAAGTGGCGGCGCGGCTCGGGGTCCCAGGCGGCGTGGAACGGCGGGTTCAGCTCCAGGCGCAGCCGGTCCAGGGTGATGTCGGTGATCTTCATCGGGCGAGCACCTCCGTGGCCGGCGTGTAGAAGGGGTTCGCCGGACCTTCCTTGGCGACGGCCTGGACATCGGCCACGGTCGGGGTGCCGGTGATCGCGGCGCGGACGGCGGCGTACGCGGCGGCGCGCTGGTTGCGGAAGGAGGCGTCGAGGTCGTCGAGCTCCGGGTTGACCCACACCGCGGCGATGATCAGCAGGTCGTCGGCCTCGTCCGGGGGGATCAGGCCCTCGTCGACCGCGTCCACGATGCCCTGGGCCAGACCCGCCTGGGCGGAGCCCCAGGTGGCACGCTGGTGCAGTTCGCCTCCGGCGGCGGCCTTGTTCACGAACAGCGTCAGCGGCCTGACCGGGACCGACGGGCGCAGGACCGTCATGAACGGGACGTGTCCGGCGCTCGGCGTGGCCAACGCCGTCGCCCACGCCGTCTCGACCGGGCCGCCCTTGCGGCCGATCACGATGTTCGTGTGCGCGGCGTTGGCGCCCTCACCGACGAAGGACTCGCCGATGAGCGCGGTCGGGGCAAAGGGGGAGGGCATCGGAGCTCCTGGACCTCTGGAAGCGGGGATTCATCGGGAGTAAGAGGATGAACCTCGCATTCAGTGCAGTTCATCCGGCCCGATGCGGTGAATCTAGGTCCGGCACCATCCCCTCGCAAGGTCGTGGCACCAATCGAAATGTCCGTTGCTCTCCCGACAACTGCCCCGTTAACCTGCGATTCCGTCCGCCGGGAGGCGCTTACGATGACGCGTGTGACGCACACGCCCCCGCCCACCCCCCGCCCCTCCGCTGTCCAGCGCGGGCACGGCCTGCGGCGCGACATCGGCCTGCTGGAGGCCCTGGCCTCCGACGAGGCACAGAACGCCGGCGGCCTCGGCGTCGTACGACTCGCGCAGTTGGTGGGCCGCGAGAAGACCCAGATCTCCCGGGCCCTGAAGGCCTTGGCCGCGGAGGGCATCGTCGAGCGTGACCCCGACACCCTGGAGTACCGCCTCGGCTGGCGGCTGTTCTCACTGGTCGCACGGACGTCGGAGAACCGCCTGGTCCGGATGGCCGAGCCGGTCATGCACGGCCTCTCGGCAGACCTGGAAGAGACCAGCCACCTGTGCGTCCTCAGCGACCGGGAGGTGCTCACGCTGCTGTCCGTATCGGGGCACTCCTTCCGCGTGCACGGCTGGGAGGGCCGTGGCGTGCCCGCCTGGCAGACTTCCGCCGGCCGCGTGCTGCTGGCCGACGCGACGCCGGACGAGCTGTACGTACGCTTCGGCACCACCGGCGAGATGCCGGTCCCCGATCTCTGGGCGCGGATCCAGGAGGCCAAACGAGACGGCTACGCACGCGTGAGTGAGGAGTTCGAGCCCGGTCTGGTCGGCGTCTCGGCGCCGATCCGGGACTTCCGCGGCCGCGTGGTCGCCGCGATCAACATCTCGGCGCCGAAGCCTCGGCTCGGTGACCGCCTCGACGACGCCGGCCGCACCACGGCCGCCGCCGCGGCCCGGGTCTCCGCCCTCCTCGGCTGGGAACCACGGCGTATGTCGCCACCCAGGACACGGCTGGCATGACCGCCGTACGGCCGTGAGGTGCCCGAAGCCATCTGATGCATGATCGCCGGGTTGCCCTCAGAGCAACACCCATTTCGATCTGAAGACCGGCCTTGTCGGCCGTGTGATGCGCTCGTAAATTCACCGCGAACCGGACGAGTCCCGTTCCGGAACGGAGAAAAGAGCAGCTCATGACCTTCGTCGGCATCGACACCCTCGCCAAGGCACCGCTCGCCGACGGCGACGTGCTCGTCGGCGGCCGCTGGCGCGCGGCCGAGGACGACCGGACCTTCCCCGTGTACGACCCCGCCACCGGCGAACTGGTCCGCGAGGTGTCGGCGGCGGGCCCGGGCGACGCGCTGGCCGCTGTCGAAGCGGCCCAGGCCGCGGCCGCCGACTGGCGGGCGACCCCGGCCCGGCGCCGCTCCGAGATCCTGCACAACACGTTCACGCTGATGCGGAAGCACACTGACGCGCTGGCCCGCCTGATCGTGCTGGAGAACGGCAAGGCGTACCGCGACGCGGCGGCCGAGGCCGGTTACGCGGCCGAGTTCTTCCGCTGGTTCTCCGAGGAGGCCGTACGGATCGGTTCCTCCTTCGGGGACGCCCCGGCCGGCGGCTACCGTCACGTCGTACGCAAGCACCCGGTCGGTGTCACCGCGTTCGTCACCCCCTGGAACTTCCCGGCCGCCATGGCCACCCGGAAGATCGCCCCCGCACTCGCGGCCGGCTGCCCCGTCCTGCTCAAGCCGGCACCGGAGACCCCGCTCACCGCCCTGGCGGTCGCCGCTCTGCTGACCGAGGCCGGGCTGCCCGACGGACTGCTGAACGTACTGCCGACCGACCGCGCGCCCGAGGTCGTCACGGCCTGGCTCGGCGACGAACGGGTCCGCAAGTTCTCCTTCACCGGCTCCACCGCCACCGGCAAGCTGTTGCTGGAACAGGCCGCGGCGAACGTCGTCAACGTGACCATGGAGCTGGGTGGCAACGCCCCCTTCGTCGTTTGCGAGGACGCCGACATCGACGCCGCCGTGCGCGGCGCGATGGACGCCAAGATGCGCGGCGGCGGCGAGGTGTGCATCGCCGCCAACCGGTTCTACGTCCACGAGTCCGTTGCCGCCGAGTTCACCGAGAAGCTCGGCGCCGCCATGGCCGCCGTACGGACCGGACCCGGCCTGGAGGACGGCGTCACCCTCGGCCCGATGATCAACCAGACCGCCGTCGACAAGGTCCGCTCCCTCGTCGACGACGCGATCGCGCGCGGGGCCAGCGTCGCCGCATGTGGCAGCGTCCCCGACGGCCCCGGCCACTTCCACCCGGCCACGGTCCTCGCCGACGTACCCGACGACGCTCGCATCCTCCACGAGGAGGTCTTCGGGCCCGTCGCCCCCCTGACCACCTTCACCGACGAGGACGAGATGCTGGCCCGCGCCAATGCGACGGTCCACGGTCTCGCCTCGTACGTCTACTCGCGCGACGTGGGGCGCGCGCTGCGCATCGCCGAGCGCCTGGAGGCCGGCATGGTCGGCCTCAATCGCGGCCTGCTGTCCGACCCGGCCGCGCCGTTCGGCGGCGTCAAGCAGTCCGGCCTCGGCAGGGAGGGCGGCCGCGAGGGCATCGAGGCGTTCCTGGAAACCCAGTACATCGCCCTCGACTGGCCGACGACCGCCTGAGCACCCCTCCGCCACCTCCCTCTTCCTTCGAGCTCTTCCCTCCCTTCGCCCTCTCTGCTCCCGCACGGGCCGCGGTGGCGCCCCGGCCTGCCCGGACACCGAAAGACTGAGGACCGCCCATGACTACGACGCCTGCGACCGAACACGGCTCCACCGGCATTCCGCCGGCCGTTGACGCGGCCTGCGCACGGGAACGCCGCCGACTGCACACCAAGCTGAAGCTGGCCACCCAGATAGGCCAGGGCATCGACGGCTACATCATCGGCGGCATCGGCATGGCGATGGCCGCCCTGACCGCCGACCTCAATCTCTCCACTCTGATGCAGGGACTGGTCGGTGCCTCACCGCTGATCGGCATCTTCGTCGGCGGTCCGCTCTTCGGACGGCTCGCCGACCGGTTCGGTCGGCGCCCGGTGTTCCTCGTCGACATGCTGATCTTCCTGATCGGTTCGATCACCCAGTTCTTCGTCGTCGACGGGCTTCAGCTCTTCCTCGTCCGGCTGCTGATGGGCGTGGCGATCGGCGGCGAGTACGCGATCGGCGCACCGCTGCTGTCGGAATACGCGCCCCGGAAGGGCCGCGGCCGGCTGTTGGCCAGCCTGGAGATCAGCTGGTATGTGGGCTACGCGCTGGCGACGGTCGTCGGCGCCCTGTTCGCCGACGTCGAGGGCGGGTGGCGCTGGTCGCTGGCGAGCAGCGCGGTGATCGCCGTGGTGTGCGTGGCGCTGCGCGGCGGGGTCCCCGAGTCGGCGCGCTGGCTTCTGAGCAGGGGCCGCCGTGAGGAGGCCGAGGCGCTGATCCAGAAGTACGGCATCGAGGTCGACGTCGTCGCCGAGCTCGACGAGCGCGCGGCCGGCCGGCAGGCCGGGTTCCGGGCCCTGTTCAGCCGTCGGCACCTGCGCAGCACGATCTTCGCGGGCGTCTTCTGGGCCGCCCTCGTGCTCCCGTACTTCGCCATCGGCACCTTCTGGACCCAGGTCTTCGAAGCCCTGAACATGGGAGACAACGCGGTCGCGGCGCTCCTCGTCTACTCCTTCACCGCCGTGGCGGGCGTCACCGCGGGCTGCCTGGTCGTGGACCGCATCGGTCGCCGCAAGCTGCTGATCCCACCGTTCTGGATCACGGCCGGCTGCCTCGCCCTGGTCGCGGTCTGGCCGTCGTCCACGCCCGTCATCGTGGGCGGCTTCCTCTTCTTCATCTTCCTCAACGCGGCCTCCAGCGCCCTGACCGCGGTCTACCCGCTGGAGGTGTTTCCGACGGCCCTGCGGACCACCGGCGTCGGCTTCGCGACGGCGATGAGCCGGGTCGGGGCTGCCATCGGCACCTTCCTGCTGCCGATGGGCCTGGACCGCTTCGGCGCGGAGTTCGTCCTGCTGATCGGTGCGGGTGTGCTGGCGCTGGGCGGCCTGGTGTCCCAGTTCCTCGCGCCGGAGACGACGGACATGGATCTGGCGCGGGCTGCCCGCGCCGCCCGCGACGGAGCCGCCTGACGCGGCAGCCGGTGAGGGTCGGCCCCACGCCGAGCGGGGCTTCCCCCGTGCTCCAGGAAGTCACCGACCGACGTCCGCCCAGGTGAGCAGGTCGATCTCGAACGCGGCGGTGAACTTGCTGTCCCGGTTGGCGAGATGCGTCCCACGGCATCGACCAAGGCGATGCCGTGGCGCTCTTCCGTCGGTGCCGTCGCTGTCCGTACTGGTTCGAGGGCGCCGGCTGCGGCACCCGGTTCACCAACGAACGGTGGAAGGCCATCGAACCCGCCGGGTGGGACACCCCACGCGACACCCACCCGCACCTGTGCGACGACTGCAAGCAGCGCGCCATCACCGCCCACGCCAAGCCCAGCAGGCCGGGCACGAGTGTTGGCACTCCTTGAAAGTGGCTCCGTCCGCGGTTCCGTGATGAACCGCTGAAGTGTGTGCACGTGGCATCAGGGCTGTCAGTGGGCACGAGCACCATGCGGCCATGAGCTACGACTTGGCTGTGTGGGACGGCCCGAGACCCGCGGACGACGCAGCGGCACTTGAGGTCTTCGAGGATCTGTACGGCACGTTCATGGGAGGCGCGAGCGAGCCCCCGACTCCGCGTATCAGGCAGTACATCGAAGGGCTGGTGGCCCGATGGCGCGATGTGAGTACCGATGATGAGGACGAGGATACGAGTCCGTGGTCGGACGGCCCTTTGATCAATAATGCGAGCGGTCCGCTGTTCTGTTTCGGCATGGTCTTCAGCAAGTATCAGGAGGTCGCCTCGTTTGCCGCCGGCCTGGCCCGGATGTCGGGCCTGGTGTGCTTCGATCCTCAGGATCGACGTCTGATCGTCTGACGGTATGCCTTCGCCCGGTCACGGCTGGGTGAGGATGCGGGTCCGAAGCAGTTCGAATGAGGCCCGGCCATACATGGCGCGCTTGAGCGTTTTCACCCGATTTACATGTCCCTCGACGACTCCGGAACGCCACGGGAGGCTGAGGCCGGCGGTGACGGCGTCGAGATCCCGGCGGAGGAAGCCGGCGAATCCGCTCATCGGCTTCGGAGCGTTCCGCTCGGCTTGGCGGATCCACTGCTGGAGCAGGTATCCGCGCTGATGACGCAGCAGATCGGCGAACACTCGGGCGAGGTCGCCTGAACCCGTATGTCCGCCCACTGCCGGCTGACCGGCGCCCAGCCGGTCTTCGGCAAGAAGATCTCCCACTCGCACCGGTGCACCTCGCGCCGGTTTGACCTGGACATCCAGACCAAGCGGTACTGGCTGCCCAGCGAGGAGCGCAGCGTGCGCCTGCGCCTGAGCGCGCGAGCCGTCAAGACCGTGGACGGATCGGCATCGAGGCCGCTGTCGCCCGGACCCGAGCCCGTGGGGGAGTGTGTCTGATGGCGAAGAAGAGCAAGTTCGCGAAGAACGAGAAGCGGAAGCTGATCGTGGCTTGCTATGCGCAGCGGCGCGCCGAACTCAAGGCCGTCCTGGTCTCGCCGAGCACCACGGACGACGAGAAGGCGGCCGCGCAGGCGGAACTCCGCCGGCAGCCCAGGGACGCGAGCGTGACCCGCGTGCGCAACCGTGACAGCGTGGACGGTCGCCCACGCGGCCACCTGCGCAAGTTCGGCCTCTCCCGCGTCAACGTGCGCGAGCAGGCCCACACCGGATACCTGCCGGGGGTGACGAAGTCGTCCTGGTGATGGCCGAGCAGGAGGGGGCGGCACACCCGTGCCGCCCCCTTTGCGCCTTGCTGCGACCGTGCCACGCGGTTCCGCCGCTCCGGCCGCGCGGCGCGTGTCGTCGGCTGGTCGGAGGGGCAGTCCGTGAGCGACGGGGTGGCCGCGGCGGTCGTGCTCCGGCCGATCCGGCGAGTGCCGGGACCGGCGATGTGGCGCGGCGCACGCAAGACGAGGCTTAGCGGCGCGTGTAGATGGAAACGACTACCCCCGGGAACGATTGTCGTCACCATCTGGCGGGGACATGCGAACGTGGGGAGGGTACGTGGCGAAGGACGCGCCCCTGTATCTGAGGCCGCGGGTGGAGCCGCCGCTCGCCTCGCTGCTCGGGGAGGCAAGGTTTCTGCACTCGCTGGTGGACGCGCTCGGCTCACCGCTGAACGTGCTGCTCCCCGAGGTGGTCGCGGAGAACGCCGCACGCTTCCTCTCTGTGTACCGGCGTCACCGTCTCTCCGGCCGGGTGTACTTCGCGCACAAGGCGAACCGGTCCAGCGCGCTGGTGCGCAGGCTGGCCGCGTGCGATCCGGTCGCCGTCGGCGTCGACGTGGCTTCCCTGGGAGAGCTGCGGCACGCGCTGGGCTGCGGGTTCACGGGGGACCGGGTGATGGCGACCGGGCCGAAGGACCCGCAGTTCCTGTGGCTCGCGGCCCGGGTGGGAGCCACGGTCAACGTGGACTCGGCCGGTGAGCTGCGGCAGTTGGTCGAGCTCGTCCGCGGGCACGGCCTGAGCAGGACGCGCGTACTGGCGCGGCTGTCGGGGTTCGAGTCGGACGCCGGGTACGGCGGCGTCGGCACGCGGGTCCTGTCGCGCGGCAGCCGGTTCGGCACGCCGGTCGCCGAGGCCGAGGCGCTGTGGTCGGCGCTGGAAGAGCACGCGGACGCCGTCGAACTGGTCGGCCTGGCCTACCACTTGGACACCACCGGTCTGGAGGAGAAGGCCCGCGCCCTGGAGCGGTGTGTGCTGCTGATGGACGAGTGCCGGGCCCGCGGCCTGACGCCGGGCGCCGTGGACATCGGTGGGGGGTTCGGCGCCGAATACGTCGCCGAGGCCGCCGAGTGGGAGCGCTGGACCACCGCGCTGAGCGAAGCCGTGCTGGGGGTACGCCCGCCGCTGACCTGGCGCGGCCACGGCTATGGGCTGCGCGCCGAGGGCGGCACGGTGCGCGGCACGGCGGCGCTGTATCCCGCGCACCGGACCGTCGCCGGGCCCGGCTACCTCGACGAACTGCTCTCACGCCCCGCCCCGGCCCTGGGCCGGCCGCCGGCCACTCTGCTGCTGGAGCACCTGAACGACCTGTACATCGAACCGGGACGGGCCCTCGTCGACCAATGCGGGGTGTCACTGGCCCGGGTGCTGGAGGTGCGGCGCACGAGCGACGCCCCCGACCGGTACCTGGTGCGCCTGGGCATGAACGCAGGGGATGTCAGCCTGGAGGAGCACGGGGTGCTCGTGGACCCCGTCCTGCTGCCCCGTGACGGAGCCCCGGGCGAGCCGTACGGTGACGGGACCGGACGGGGCCGTCCGGTCGGAGTCCACCTGGTCGGCAACCTGTGCCTGGAGGCCGACCTGATCACCCGGCGGCTGGTGTACCTGCCGCGGCTGCCGTCTGCCGGCGACGTCCTGGCCTTCGTCAACACCGCCGGGTACGCCATGGACTTCCACGCCCACCGCGCGCAACGGCAGCCCGTCGCACGGACGGTGGCGGTCACGCGGGAGGCCGGCGCCTGGCGCTGGTGCCCTGACGAGGACTACTGGCCGCTCATACACCCGGAGAAAGGGCCGTTTTGAGGTACGACAGCATCACCGACGCCATCGGCAACACACCGCTGGTCCGCATCGACGCGTCCGTCCACGGACTGAGCCACATCGACCTCTACGCCAAGCTGGAGATGCTCAACCCCTTCGGGTCCGTCAAGGACCGGCCCGCCTGGCACATGGCTCGTCCGTTCCTGTCGGAGGCGGCAGGCGGTGACGGCACGGTCGTCGAGCTGTCCAGCGGCAACACCGCCAAGGCCCTCGCGCTCCTGGCCGGCCTCAACGGGCTGAAATTCAAGAGCGTGACCAACCGGATGCGCGTTCCCGAGATCAAGGAACTGCTGCTCCTGCTGGGCGCGGAGATCGAGGAGCTGCCCGGACGGAGCGAGTGCCTCGACCCCACGGACACCGACGATCCGCTGACCCGCTTCCACCAGGCGCTGTCCGAGCCCGGCAGCACCTACCTGCACACCGATCAGTACTTCAATCCGCGCAACGTCGAGGCGCACGCGACCGGGACCGGACCTGAGATCGTCAAGGACCTGGACGGCCGGGCCCCCGACTGGTTCGTCGCCTGCGTGGGCACGGCGGGCTCCTCGACCGGTGTCGCCAAGGTGCTGCGCGAGCACGACCCGCGGGTGCGCGTACTCGGCCTGGTCGCCGACAAGTCGGACTTCATCCCGGGCATCCGCACCATCGACGAGGTGCACCAGGTAGGGCTGTTCGACCCGGCGACGTACGACTCCATCGCGTCGGTCACCTCCCAGGAGGCCATCGACGGCATGGTCACACTGATCCGCCGCTGCGGGCTGTTGTCCGGGCCGACCGGAGGCGCGGCCTACCAGGGAGCGGTCCGTCAACTGGGCGCGGTCGACGCCGAGCTGGCGGGCACCGGGCGTCGGCAGACCGCCGTGTTCATCGTCTGCGACCGGGCCGAGAGCTATCTGAGCTACGTACGCGACCGTCGCCCGGAGCTGCTCGGCAGGGCACGGCGCGGTCACTCGGCCGCGTCGCTCACCGACGCCGAAGTCCGTGCCGAGGCCCGTACCGTCACCGTCGATGAGGCGCAGCAGTGGCTGGCCGGGGGCGAACCCCGCCCGCTGGTGATCGACCTGCGCGGTCCGCACGCCTACGCCGCCCTGCACATCGAGGGATCGGCCAACATCGTCGACGAGGTCTTCGAGGAACTGGTGCGGACCGGGCTGCCGTTCAGCAAGCGCACCCCGGTACTGCTCGCCTGCCCAGTGGGGGAGAAGTCGCTGCGCTACGCGGCACTGCTGACCCGTATGGGCCACCCCGACGTGCGCAGCCTCGCGGGCGGCATCGTGGCCTGGCGGGACGCGGGCGCACCGCTGGTGAGGGAGTGAGCCCGATGCCCGGCGAGACCCCCGGCGACGGCGAGGCCTGGCAGGCCCTGGCACGCGCCCAGTTCCCCATCCTCACCGCGCACCCGGAGCTGGTGTACCTGGACAGCGCGGCCACCTCGCAGAAGCCGCAAGCCGTCCTGGACGCGGTGCAGACGTATCTGACGACGACGAACGCCAACGCGGGACGCGGCACCTACCCGTGGGCCAACCGGACCACGGAACTGGTCGAACAGGCCCGTGAGCGGGTCAAGTCCTTCCTCGGGGACCCGGCGCCGGGCCGCTCCACCGTGCTCTTCACCGGCGGGACCACCGAGGGCCTGCGCACCGTCGCCCGCGACTGGCTCACCGGACACCTCACCGACGGCGACGAGATCCTCGTCCCGTTCGCCGACCACCGGGCCAACCTCGAACCGTGGCTGGAGGCCCAGCGCCTGCTCTCCGAGCGCGGCACCGAGGTGCGGGTGCGGCCCCTGCCCCGGCAGGCCTCAG
This sequence comes from Streptomyces sparsogenes subsp. cuspidosporus, assembly GCF_039532705.1. Taxonomy (NCBI): domain Bacteria; kingdom Bacillati; phylum Actinomycetota; class Actinomycetes; order Kitasatosporales; family Streptomycetaceae; genus Streptomyces; species Streptomyces sparsogenes. The sequence goes on from NZ_BAAASD010000001.1 coordinate 547,433, forward strand.
GCGACTACGACCACCGCGCCCTCGCCGAGGCCGTCGGCCCCCGCACCCGTTTCGTCGCCGCGACCCACGTGCACCACGTCTACGGCGGCGACATGAACGTCCACCGCATCCGCGCCGCCGTCGGCCCCGAGGTGCCGATCTGCCTGGACGCGGCGCAGAGCGTCGGCCACGTGCCGCTTCGGCTCGACGACCCCGCGCTCGACGTCGACTTCGTCGTCTTCTCCGGGCACAAAACCCTGGCGCTGCCCGGCACCGGGGCGGTGTGGGCGCGCAACACCCGGGGGCCCGCGCTGCGCCCGATGGGCTGGCAGGGCACCCCCAACACCGTGGGCGTCGTGTCACTGCTGGCGGCGTTCGACTGGCTGGACGCGGTCGGCGTCGACCGTATCGCCGCCCACGTCTCCGGCCTGACCAGCCGCCTGACCGACCGGTTGCGCCGGCTCGACGCCTACGAGGTCCTCGGCTGCCCCGCCAGTCTGGCCGCCGGCTCCGCGCTGCCCGCGGCCCAGCGGCGGCACGGCATCGTCACCTTCCGGCACCGTGACATACCCTCCGACGACCTCGGCTTCATCCTCTTCAGCCACGGTTTCATGGTCCGGGCCGACAGCCTCTGCCAAGCCGGCGCGGACGAGCAGGAGGGGGCCGTCCGGGTGAGCCTGCATGTCTACAACACCGGTGCGGAGATCGACCGTCTGCTGGACGCGCTGGCTTCCTTGGAGTGAATGGCTATTGATAATCGTTTCCACCTGTAGATTACGCGGTAGTCGCAAGAGGTGGGAGACGGAAGAGGTGCGCGACCGGTGAGCGTGAGCATGGAGACGGCCAGGACCTGGGTCGAGCGCTGGGAGCGGCAGCAGCAGCGGTACGCGCTGGACCGCGAGGAGCGCTTCACCGTCATCTGTGACGTCGTGGAGCACGTGTGCGTCGACCGCCCCCGGCCGACCCTGCTCGACCTGGGCTGCGGTCCAGGATCCCTGTCCGCCCGGCTCGCCCGTCGGCTGCCGGAGGCGGAGATCATCGCGGTCGACATGGACCCCATGCTGCTGGAACTGGCGCGCGCGCATCATCCGGACGTCGCGCGCTGGGTGAACGCGGTGATCGGCGAGGACGGCTGGACCGACGCCCTCGGCCTGGAGCACGGGCTGGACGGCGCCGTCACGACGACGGCCCTGCACTACCTCCAGGCCCCCGCCCTGTTGAAGACCTACCAGAGCATCGCGGCTCTCCTGCGCCCGGGGGGAGCGCTGATCAACGGAGACCATTTCCCGCCGGACGCGCGCTCCTGCTCCGACCTCACCGCCCACGTGGGACGCCGTCGGGCCGAGCGCGCGGGCGACGAGAGCCAGGAGGACTGGGAGTCCTGGTGGACGGCGGCGGCCGCGGACCCGGAGCTGGCGAACCTCTTCGAGCAGCGTGAGCGCCTTTGCCGCTCGTCCGGCGGCGGAGGCGAGAACTGGCACCTGCCGGTGAGCCGGCACACCGAACTCCTACGGGAGGCGGGCTTCAGCAGCGTCACGCCGGTGTGGCAGGTAGGGGACAGTTGCGTCCTGGTGGCTTTGAAGGACTGAGAGCGGTGGGCCGGCTCGGTGCACCGAGCTGGTCCGGCCTTCTCACAGGGCGAGGCTCATCAGGATCTCGTCGCGGTCGTCCCCGGGCGCCAGACGCAGCGCGCCCGGCCACCGCCCCACCTCCGTCCATCCGGCTTTCCCGTAGAAGACTTCGAGCCCCAGGCCGGACCGCACAGTCAGCTTGAGCCGCTCCAGGCCCATCTCCTCCCGCGCGATCCGGCGGACGCGGCGCATCAGCGCGGCCCCGACCCCCGAGCCCCGGAAGCGCATGTCCGTCTGCACGTGGTTCACCGTGCCGCAGTGCGCTTCGAGCGGATGCGCCTCACGCCGGACGAGCAGCCAGCCCGCGAGGGTGCCCTCGACGGTGGCCACCACAAGCCTGCAGTGTTCGGGCGCCAGTTCGCCGGCGATCCGGTCCACGGCGGCTGCTGTGTGCGCGGAGGTCAGCGGCGGCAGCGGGCAGTCCGCCGGGATGACCGCCCCGCCGGCGTTGACCACCGCCGCCCAGCAGGCGGCCAGTTCACGTCTCATGGATGAGGGAAGCTCGGAGGAGCGAGTGAACTGGGTGAACGCGGGTGCGGCGACTTCGGATGCTGTCACGCGCATCAGCTTGTCACGGGGGTGCCTTCGCCGTATTCGGCGTGCCGCCGACTGAGCCGGCCGAAAGGAAGGTCTGGATGACTGACGCGGTGGGTACGGACCGGAGCCGTCCCTCCACGCTGGTCGTGTGCGGAGAGTGCCGAAGCGCGGCTATGGAGAGCGTGAGGGACGTTCTGCGGCGGGCAGTCCGCTCGTGCCCCACGGCGTCGTGGTGTCCACCGGATGCCTCGGCCGCTTTCTGCACTGCCGCGAGGGGCGCGGACTGTACGCGGCGGTCCAGCCCTGTATGCCCGGCCGTGACCAGCACTGCCAGGAGCAATCCGAGGGTGTCGGTGACGATGCTCCGCTTGCGGCCTACGATCTTCTTCGCCGCGTCCGTGCCCTGCCCGGCGGCCGGGACACTGGTGGAGGTCTTGATGCTCTGCGCGTCGATTACGCATGCGGACGGCTCTGCGTGCTTGCCCTCCTTCTGCCGCAACAGCCTGCGCAGCATGCCGGTGAGCTGGGCGAACACACCGTCCTTCTGCCACTTGGCGAAGTAGCCGTACACAGTTTCCCAGGGCGGGAAGTCGTGGGGCAGGCAGCGTCACTGCACCCCGGTGCGGTCCACTTACAGGATCGCGTTCATGATCTCGCGTAAGTCGTGCTCCGGCGGGCGTCCGATGTTCAGCGCATGCCGGCGCCGCTCGGCCCGCCAGGCGATCAGCACCGGCTCGATCAAAGCCCAGCGGGCATCGGACAGATCACTCGGATACGGACGACGTTCGGCCATGACCCGGGGATACCGCTGGCCGGGGGCGTGCGCCCAGGCGTGCAGCGCGACCAGCAGGAGCACGTTCCGCCGGCTTCCTGGGATGAGACAGGCGCACGTTGCATTCCGCCTCAGCCGTCACCCCATAGGGCACCTCCGCCACCTCAATCCCACCAGCCGCACCGAGACGACGACCCTACCTCGAGAAACACAGGAGAAGGCGCATCTAACGGGAGAAAACGACCTCTCGGCTTGTCGTTTAACGTCCGTCCGCTTTGATGCGGGGTTCCGGCGTTGCTCGCAGGGCGTGCGACCATCGCTGGCAGACGGCAAGGGTGACGGGTTCGAACAGCTCGGGGGTCGAGACTTCGACGAGGAACTGGGTCAGCAGGTCCTGGTGTCCTTCGTCGATGTCCACTCGGTCCTCGAAGTGCACCGCTTGGGCCCAGTCGATGAGCTCGCTGGGACTGGCGAGTCCAGTGGCGACCTTCTCCACGACAGCGGCGATGTGATCACGACGGAGGGTGACGGTCGCTGCCGGGTCGCCGTGCCGGACGGCTGCGACGAGTTTGGAGAGCTCACCGTTCCAGTGCACGAGGTCTTCAAGGGGTTGGCGTCCGGTCGCATCCACGGTGCCATCCTGCTTGACGGCTCCGTCATCGGACAGGGGTGGCCTCCCGTCAACTCGCCCTCCGGGTGACACGTCGAGGTTTGGTGCCGACCTTGTGGTGAGCGGGACGGCTGTAGGTCTCGCCGGTCGCAAGGATCCGGCCCACGTCATGGCGGAGGGCCGGGCTGCGGTTCTTCGAGCCCGGTGGTCGGCCGGGCCCGGCCTGGGACGGTTTCGGCGCACGGGCTGGAGAGCCGGTCTTCGTGCGGAGGTTTCCGAACCCCCGCCGGACTCGGGCAGGCGTCAGCCTGTTCGGTGGGGCCGGCTTCTCCCAGGGCCGCCTCAGATCGCCAGTCACGGCCAGTCGGAGCTGGGCATAGGCCACGGCCACCAGCCACGTCCACCGATCGGCTGTCTCCGCGCTGCGGAGCCGGGGCTTCGTCCAGCCGAGTGTCTGCTTGAACAGGCGAAACGTGTGCTCCAGGTCGAAGCGCCGGAGGAAGACTGCCAGCAACGGTCCACGTCCGCCTCGGTGGCGCCGGTACCCGACCACCACAGCCAGACCGGCTTGTTCACCCCGCCGCTGGGCATTTTCTCCACGACCAGCCGGAGGACGGTGCCCTCAATGATGGGCAGCGGTCCGTCATGGTCGATCCATGCCGCCCGGCGGGTCAGCCGCGGGTGCAGCCGGTCCCACGCCTGCGCGGTCGCCTTCCCATAGAGGCGGGTGTCCGTCATCGTCACGGCCTGCTCGACGTCCTAGGTGCTGGGGTCCCCGAAGACGAACTCACTGCCATGCTTGGGCGGACGGCCGCCCTTGGGGTCGTAGACCCGCGCGTGTGGGCCGGCGCATCACGCGGTCTGAGCGGAGCCGGCCGAGGATCTCGACAGGAAGCCCGGCCAGCAGATGGGCGATCCGCGGCGCGTCGTATCCGGCGTCCAGCACGACCAGGACCTTCGGGTCGCCTTCCTGCCACTGGCCAGCGGCAACGAGCCGCTCGACGACCTCGCGGATCTGGACCGTGGTCACCGCGGCGACGTCGGCGCCGGGCTCCAGGCGGACCGCGTCCAGCACCGCCGTCCAGGACGTGCGGCCGCTCTCCAGTGCGGCCACCACGGAGTACGGCCAGCCGGGAACCATCTGGTGCTTGCCTTCACCGCGGCCGAACGTGTGGCAAAAGGACCGGTCAGCACAGGTGTTGGCGTCCGGCCGCCGACACGGCGAAACATCCACTGCCAGCACGAGCCGACCATCCGCCGCCCTCGGCAGCGGCAGTCCGGTCAGGGCCCGACGCAGCCGGACAACATCGATCCGCCCCTGATTGAGCCCGCCGTACAGAGCTCCGTGGCCACGGCGATGTTCAGGCGCGAGCGCGAGATCGACCAGCGTTCGCACCGGCCCGTCCGTAGACAACAAGGCGTCGCTTAAGACGTCGTCTCATTTGGTGAGTCTGCGGTAGCAGATGAGGTTGCAGGCGATGGCGGTGAAGGCCAGGAAGTGCTCGGACTTCCGCTCGTAGCGGCGGTGCAGGCGGCGGCAGCCGCCCAGCCAGGACATCGTGCTCTCGATCGTCCAGCGATGCCGGCCCAGCCGGATGGAGAACTCGATGCCCTTGCGGGCGACGCTGGGATAGGCACCGGCCTCGTGGTAGACGAACTCCACCACCGGCTTGACCAGGGCCTTCTGGCGCTGGAGGAGGGCCTCGATCGCCGCCAGGTGCTCCTGCTCGGCAGCCTGCCGCGCCTTGTGCCGTCGCTGCTGGACGGCCAGCAGGCGTTCAACGATCTGGTACTTGCGGTGGTGCGCCTGGAACTGCTCCTCTTCCAGTTCGAAGTACCGCCGGGTGATCCACCGCCACTTGCCCTTGGTGTCCCAGCCCACGCGCAGACGGTGCGGGCGGGTGGCGTTCGTGCAGATGGCGCCGATGAAGCGTTCCAGCGGGAAGGGCGCGGCTAGCTCCCATGTGCCGCGGCCTTCGCACGGCAGGGGCCCTTCGACGCCCGCGCCGCAGTCCTCGCAGTCACACCAGTCGCAGACTCTCCGGTCTTCGCACCACTTCGGCTCGAAGCGGGCGGCCTCGGCGGTGACCTGGACAGGGCCGCCGTCGTCGGGCCGGGCGATCTGGACGGAGGGCACGTTGTCCAGCCACGGGACCGTCTTGCGGTCGGTGAACCAGCACACCTCAACACCGGCCTCGGAGTACCGGGCGGTGCGGGCCTCGATGTCGGTGACCGAGATGGAGGCCATCTGTGCCTCCAGAGCCACCCGGCGGCTGCCGTCGGGGGAAGTGGCCATTACGTCCGCACGCCAGGAGCCGTCCGGTGCGGCGACCTCGTACTCGGCGCTCCAGCCCGCCGCGCGCGCGTGGTGGGCGAGTTCGAGCTTGAGCAGATGGTGGGCCATGCCCTCACCGGCGGCCCTGGCTTCGCAGTGGGGTGCCTTGTTGGCGTGCCGCAGGAACCACAGGTCGTACGCGCCGTGAGTCTTGTGGACCAGGTGGAGACGCCAGTCGCATTCATAGCAGCTCAGCGGTGCGGGCCGCTTGGTCTTGTAGATGCTCTCCCGGTCCTGGCCGCAGCCGAGGTCGGCCTGGGTGACGTCGATGCGTCCCCACTCTCCGTGGACCCCGACGAACACCATCGCTCTCTCCTTCGCTCGGTGACGGAGCCTTGTCCGCAGCGGACGGTAGGAACGGGGTCTGACATGACATCCCCCGGTCAGAGCAGCCTGATACACCGGATAGGGCAGGGCGATCCCTCCTCGGCCGTACCGGCCGGTGCTCGGTTGACGGCGCCGGGCCCCACAGCGCCGTCGGAGTAAGCAGCGCAGGCGACTGCGTCAGCAGGCGGTGCTGGTGGTGTCAGAATGGTGCACACAGTCGCTCCGGCAGCGAAGCGGCCGGACTGCCCAGGATCGGGAAGACGGCGCGGATGCGGGCGGCGATGTTCCGGGGGGGGAAAGGAAGGCCACGTCGACGGCCCCACTTGAGCCAGCGCCGCGTGCAGAAACCCTCGGGGCATCGTGATCCCCGGGTGCCCATGCTGCTGGCGATCCGACGAGGTCCGGGCGTGTCCTTCTGAGGAAGCACGAAGCAGCCTCGGCTGATCTGTCAGGATTTGCCAGCACCCACAGCAACGACAGGGGGCCCCTGATGGCACGTGGCACCTACGGCACTCCGATGACCACGTTCCGCGTCCCGCCGCGCCGACCGGATCCACGCCGCAAGGGCCGCTGCCCCAAGTGCCAGGCGATGCAGGGCGAACGCTGCTTCGACCGGCCGCGCAACGGCGTCCATGCGGAGCGACTCAAGGCCAACGGCATCGATCCGAAGACCCTTCCTCCGCTTCGCGGCCCCGCTGACAGCAAGAAGCGCAGAAGCAAAAGCGCCCTTCCTACGGCACAGCCCGAACAACGACGCGCGCCGCGTGCCACCGACGGCACCGGTGGGCTGCCGGTTGTGCGGGCTCCTCGCAAGCCGAAGCCGACCGCCCCGTAATCCATGGGGCTGTCCTGTCACAGGGGAGATGGTGATCGCTCGGGCGAGTGGTGTGCGGGCCCCTCGGCAGACCGACCCGGTGCCAATCGCGTCGGGCAGGGCATGGGCCCTATCGATGAGGTGCACGTGTGCGAGCCGGGCCTGGTGGTCCTGGACATCACGGCCGGGATGAGGAGACCGCGGTGGCGGTGATGTCCCGGCTGGATGAGCTGTGGGCGACAGCCGGCGTCGCACCAGTGGGACGGGTCGTGGGTGAGCCGGCGGTACGGGCACAGGTGCAGGCGGATATCCAATGCCCCGACTGACGCAGTCCTGAGCAGTCGCCAACCGATGTAGATCTGGCCTCCCGGCCGAGCGGCCGCGCGCGGCGGTGCGGACCTCGAGCGAAGAGGGTTCCGCAGGCTACTGGCCGACAGTGACGCGCGGTCCGATGTGGCTGGTCCGCACGTGGGGAGCGGGCCATGCACGAGCCTGGACTCCCGCCTAACGCCGGACCAGGCTACCGGAATGAACGACGAGAACGACTTCGGCGCGGGAGACGACCGGATCGACAAAGTCTCCCTCTACATGGAAACGCTCAAGGCCCGTATGGACCCGGAGCAGTACGACGTCTTGGCCCGGGCCGTGCACGAGACAGCGCACCTGATAGCCGAGGGCCGCGAAGGCGTCTTCGGCTCTGATGATGACCGTTCGACCTTCACGCCGGAGGTGCAGCGCGAGTTCGCGACGGTCCTGGCCATCTTGCTGACCGGTCGCATGGACCACCGCGTCGTGGAGATACCCGGCCCTGACGGCAGTCCGGGCTTCGCCATCGTGGAAGCCTCCGCTGCCGAGGACCCGGCTGAGCTGCAAGAGATCCGCGAGAACCTGCATCGATGGGTCACCGAGCGGCAAGCCGTCGACACGGAGCTGGACGGCATCGCCCGTGCCAGCGGTCTGGAGGAAACCGACTGAGCAAAGCCGGGGCCGTGCCCTGGATCGCGCTGAGTCGGCTGGTGGCTGGCTCCCAAGCCCCTCTTCGGCGCTCACGGCTTGGTCAGTCCCGACCGAGATGAAGTGCGACAGGCCAGTAAGGCATGCCTGGCCGCTGTGCCGCGCCGCCACACGATCGGGTGACGCTGACGCGTTCACTGCGGGCCCTCATGGCTCCTCCGCGTGGAAGAGGACCCCGCCGCGCCCGGCCTCAGGAATGTCGTGGCTGATCCTCCAGGGCCCGCAAGATGCTCGGAGCGGGGCCTCACTCTTCTGGGTCGTCTGGCGGCTGCTCTGCCCGGTGGACCGCCAGGGCGGCCCAGCTGGTGCACACCAGGACAGCGGGCTCAGTGAGCCCGGCCCGATGCCGCGCGGCATTCCGCCGCTGCTGTTTGCGGACGGCTCGGCTGGCCAGGGGCGGGTCAGCCACGCCCATTCCCCGGCGGCCGGCTCCGTCGCCGAGCTGGAGCTCAGGCCGAGTTCGTCGACGAACGCGCAGACCGCCGAGGGTCCACGGTCGAGGTGTTCGAGGAGGCTGGCGGCCGTCACGGCGTGGACCGGAACCTGCTGGCGGCGGGCGAGCCCGGCCAGGGTGACCGCCAGGATTCTGCGAACAGCCTGGTACTCCCAGGAGTGGGGGACGGACTGGTCCCGTGCGGTGATCTCCTCTGCCCGGGCCACGGCACTCGGCCACTCGGCTACGGCCCCTGGCCGCTCCACGCCCTCCATCTGGTCGCGCAGTTGTCGGGCCGCGTCAATGACGGCGTCGTGATCAGACGCCCAGAGTTGGGGGCTCTGCGCGGTGGGGTCCCCGTACGTCCCGTCATCAAGGGTCCGGCCTGCCCACATCTGCACGCTGATCCCCACGGTGATGCCGATCCACCAGGCACGGTTTTTCGGGACCAGCCGAGCCTGATCGTTGGCGACCCATTTCACGGTGACGTCCCCCCAGCCGCACCGATCCACGATCATCTGTCCCAGGCGCTCTGCCATCTGTCCCTCCCGGTCCGGGAGCCTATCCCGGTCGCGGCGCCGGCCGGGCCGGTGTTGAGCTGGTGCCGAGGCGTCATTGTGTACCGGCGGTCAGGGTGAGTTGACGCATGAGGCCTCGGGCGAAGTCAGGTTCCTCGGGGAGCGGCGTCCAAGTGTGCCCGTTCCGGCACGCCAGGCGCATCGGCTCATCTCCACGCCAGGTGCCTTCCGCGGCGAGCCAACGGTCGGTCTCGCACTGCGGGCAGGCCACCGCGTGTACTTCGGGATCGATGTACCCGTCGACTGATGCGGTCGAGTCCTCCATGATCGCCCTGTTGATCGCCTGGGCGGAGGGGCTGAGGGGGAGGGTGTAGGTGATCGGCCCCTCGATGGGGATCCGCCAGACCGCCTCGCCGGTCACGCCGTCCGGCGGCTGCTCGCTACATCGCGGCGCGCGGCCGACGAGCGGGCCCGTGCCGATGGGCAGGCCCGCCGCGCGGCCGGAGGACCCGACTAGCTCGCGGATGTCCGAGGCGGCCACTACGATGCCGGGAGCACCATCGGGTCCGTACGCACATGCTGCTGATGGCTGTCGTACGCCATGCCGAAGTGGGCCGCGGCCGGCGGGCGATCCTGACGGAACTCGCCCGTGCCGCGGCCGGGCGCGGCTGGTACGAGGGAAGTCAGGAGGAGCTTCTGCCGCTGCGCGCGGACCCCGCCGGGGCCCTGCTGCTCAGCGCCATCAGCGGCTGTCTGCTGCTCTCCCCCCGGCTGTGGCGCCGCCTGGCCGGCTCCGGGGCACCCGCCCACGCGCTGAGTCCGGAGGGGTGGCGGCTGACCGAGCCCCGAGCGCACTGAGGTGACGGTACGGCCCGTCACCGTCGTCAAAGGCCGGGGGCTGACGCCCGGGGCACACGACCGGGATGGCCAGGGACGGAGAAAGCGATGACCCCGCGACATCGCCGTCCACATCGCGGGCGGCCACATGGCGGGGCACGACGCGGACGACGACGGCGGGTAGCGGGGCGCCGGGCGCCACCTCGCGAGCCGCCCGTACGGAAGAGACGGACCGCGCCGCGCAACGGTCTCCCTGATGGTACGTCAGGATAGGGCGGTGACGACGCGGGACGGGCTCGGGCGGCCGAGGTGTCCGGCCATCCACCGGCTGGTGGCCGCCAGCGCCGTCAGATCGACCCCGGTGCGGATGCCGAGTCCGCGCAGCATCCACACCAGGTCTTCGGTGGCGAGGTTGCCGGTGGCGCTGCGGGCGTAAGGACAGCCTCCGATGCCGCCGGCGGAGCTGTCGAACTCGGTGATGCCCGCCGTCAGCGCGGCATGCACATTGGCCAGGGCCTGGCCGTAGGTGTCGTGGAAGTGAAGGGCGGTCCGCTCCAGGGGGATGCCCGCCTCCCGGACGGTGTCGAGGAGTTCCAGGACGTGGCCGGGCGTGGCGGTGCCGATGGTGTCTCCCAGCGACAGGGACGTGCACCCCATGTCCATGAGAGCGCGGGCGACCGAGGCCACCTCGCGGGGCTCCACATCGCCCTCCCACGGGTCGCCGAAGCACATCGACACATAGCCGCGTACCGGCAGGCCCGCGGAGCGGGCCCGGCGCACGACGGGTTCGGACATGGCCAGCACCCCCGCCACGTCCCGGCCCAGGTTGTTCCTCGCGAAGGACTCCGTCGCGCTGGCGAAGACGGCGATCTCCCGGGCACCGGCGGCCAGCGCCCGCTCCAGACCCCGGTCGTTGGGAACGAGCACCGGGAGGCGGACGCCGTCGAGGGGCCCCACGGCGGTGAGCACCTCATGGGCGTCGTCGAGCTGGGGGATCCACCGGGGGGAGACGAAACTGGTCACCTCGACGGTGGTCAGACCCGCGCCGACGAGCCGCCGGACGAACTCGGCCTTGACGGGCGTGGGGACGCGGACGGCTTCGGCCTGGAGGCCGTCGCGGGGCCCGACCTCGTAGACGCGGACCTCTTCGGGCATGCCCGGCCGGCGGGCGACGCGGGGCAGTGCTCCGGTGGGGCTGGTGTTCTCGGATGTCATCGGGACCCCTCGGACGGTGGGAAAGGCGCGTGAGGGCGGTGGGAGAACGGTGGGAAAGGCGCGTGAGGGCGGCCACGCGGAACGCCGCCCGCGGCGTTCCGCGTGGCTCGCGCGAGGGCGGACCGGCCGGCGACGTTCCGGCGTGGACCGGTCATGCGGGCGGTTGGCCGGCGTTCCGGCGTGGACCGGTCACGTCGGAGGCCGGCCGGCGTTCCGGCGGGAGGGGAAGCGGGGCGGCCGGCGCTCGGCGAACGCCGCCAGCCCTTCCCGTGCGTCCGGGGCGGTGAACGCCCGCTGCCCGTACAGCGCCTCGGAGTGGAATGCCTGGTCCTGCGGGAGGTCCCCGAGACGCAGCACCGACTCCTTGATCGTCTCCAGGGCGGTGCCGCTGCGGGCGGTGAGCCGGTGCGCCCGGTCCATCGCCGCCTCGAGCAGCTGGTCGGCCGGCACCACGGCGTTGAGCAGGCCGTACCGCAGCGCGGTGGCCGCGCTGATCCGGTCGCCGAGCAGCATCAGCTCCATGGCCCAGACGTAGGGGATCTGTCTGGCCAGCCGCGTCAGGGTGCCGCCGGCCGGGACGACCCCGACGCCGCTCTCGGGGAGCTGGAACTCGGCGGTGTCGGCGGCGATCCGCAGGTCCGTGGAGAGCATGATCTCGAACCCGCCGCCGAGACAGAGCCCGTTGACCGCCGCGATGACCGGCTTGAACAAGGCGGTGTGCTTCTGGTGGGCCCCGTCCCACCGGGAGATGTCGAACCGCCCCTCGGCGAGCGCGGGGATCGATTCGGTGAGATCGGCGCCGACGCAGAAGGCACGGTGTCCCGCGCCCGTGAGGACCGCGACGCCGATCGACGCGTCGTCGCGGACCTCGTCGAAGGCCGCCCCCAGTTCCTCGTACATCGCCAGGGTCAGCGCGTTCAGCTTCTCCGGCCGGTCGAACCGGATGAGCGCGACCGGCCCGTCACGGTCGAGGGTGATGCCGCCCATCTCAGATCACCTCCGCCGCGCGCAGGGCGCGGATGCGTTCCTCGGGAAGGTCCGCGAAGGCGCGCAGCAGTTGGTCGGTGTGCTCGCCGACCCGGGGGGCGAGCCCCCGGGGCCGGGCCGGGGTGACGTCGAGCTTGACCGGCGAGCCGACCATGCGCAGTGGCCCGAAGTCCGGGTACTCCACCTCGACGACCATGTCCCGGGCCTGGATCTGGGGATCCGCGACGACCTCCCCGATGTCCTTGATCGCGCTCAGCGGCACCAGGTCGCCGGCGAGTTCCTCGAGTTCGAGCTTGGCCCGGTCGGCGAACCACCGGTGCAGCAGCGGCCGCACCCGGCGCTCGTAGACCTCCGGTGTGAACCGCTTGGCCATCGTGTCGATCTCCGGGTCGGCCGCCAGCTCGGGTTCGCCGAACATCTCGCAGGTCAACTGCCAAAACTTGTCGGTGTAGCCGCCGAAGAAGACGAAGCCGTCCTTGCACGGGTAGAGCTCATAGGGTTTGACGAACGGGTGCTCGTTGCCGAGGGGGGCCGGTATCTTGCCCTCGACGGTGTGCGAGACGACCGCGTTCTCGGTCAGGCTGAGCACCGAATCCTGCTGCGAGATGTCCACCAGCTGCCCCTCACCGGTGTGCTCGGCGTGCCGCAGCGCGGCCAGCGTGCCGATCACGGCGTAGAGCGTGGCCGACAGGTCGCCGATGATGGTGCCGACCCGGACCGGCGGGCGGTCGGGGAAGCCGTTCATCGACCACAGACCGCCCGTGGCCTGCGCGCTGTTGTCGTACGCGGGCCTGCGCCGGTACGGGCCGGTCTGGCCGTAGCCGGAGATCGCGGTGTAGACCAGACGCGGATTCACCTTCCGCAGCTCGCGGTAGCCGACGCCCAGCTTGTCCATGGTCCCGCCGCGGAAGTTCTCGACCAGGACGTCCGCGCGGCCGGCGAGCGTGCGCAGCAGGTCCGTGCCCTCGGGCCGGGACAGGTCCAGGGTCATGCCGAGCTTGTTCCGGTTGTACTGGGCGAAGAACGCGCTGAACGCCTCGCCCTCGGACGACGTCAGCAGCGGGGGGAACGCCCGCGCGTAGTCCGGGTCCTTCGGATGCTCGATCTTGATGACCGTCGCCCCGAGATCCGCGAGCATCATCGAGCAGAACGGGCCGGCGACCACCCGTGTGATGTCCAGGACCACGACGCCGCGCAGAGCCCCGGGTGCGGGACCGCCCGGCAGGACGGCACCGAGGTCGAATCCACCGGTGAACTCCGTCACGCGACAACACCTCCTTCTCCGATAGCGCTGTGGTGTCAGCCGGCCGTGGCGGCTTCGACCCGGATGCGTGCGTCGAGCAGTGTGCCGCAGCGCGGGCTGTAGAACTCGTCCAGGAGCACCCGCTGCCCGCTGTCCCGGGGGCGCACCCGGACGCCGTACTCGTCCAGCCGGTCGGCAGCCACCCGCGTGGTGACGATGGCGTCCTGCCGCCAGTCGTCCTTGGTACTGATCAGGGCACCGCTGGCCGGGCAGTACCAGCCGTCCGCGGCACGGCGGGGCGCGGACGCGCCGGCGCCGGCGTCGGCGGCGACCGGCGCGGTCGGCTCCCCGCCGATCCGGGCGGCGCGGATCGCCTGGCGGGTGCGCGCCGTCGCGGCGGCGTCCACCGCACCGTCGGCGAGCACCACCCCGTAGACGGCGGATGCCGTGCGGTCGCCGATGTACCCGTCCCGGACGTCCTGGGCGACCAGCCGCGGGTCACGCAGGAGGGGGTCTCCGTATCCGCCGCCACCGGCGATCCACTGCACGAAGACGTCGCCGGCCAGGACATCCACCGAGGACTGGTTGATGGCCAGCAGGTCCCGCGCCTCGCACGTGAGGCTGTCGTCGGTGGGCACCGTGCCCGCCGCGAGCAGACCGGCCACGTCGGTCCGGCGCCAGATCTCGTGTCCGCTGCCCCCGCCCGGCAGCCCACCGCCGTATCCGTCGGCGACCACCTGGGCGCTGGGGGCGAACACGGTCTGCATGGCGCGGGGCGCGCCGTGCAGGGTCCAGGCGAACTCCAGTCCCAGGCCGCCGCGGTGGGCCCCGTGCCCGGCGCTGGCGGTGTTCAGCCGCTTCCACAGGTAGAGCACGGGATAGAGCATTTCGTTCATCTCGACGTCCGGGAGCATGTTGTTGACCTGCGTCATCATCCCGGCGCAGTCCAGACCGTCGGCGTCCGGCTGGGCGCCCGCCCCCATGCCCCCGCCGTCCATGTTGAACAGCACGAAGTACTCGCCGTCGTCCGAGGTGCCGGCCGAGATGCCGCCGGTCCAGGAGTCGGCCCAGACACCCTGGGTGCGGCCGCGGACGGTCTCGTCCGCGCTGCCCCGGCAGGCGTCGTTCATCAGCTTGGTGACCAGCCGGCTGACGCGGGCGCCGGTCGTCAGGTGTCCGTTGCTGATCGGGGCCGGGGGCGTGGGATTGACGATGGAGCCCGGCTCGGCGATGACCTCGAAGGCGGTCATGACGCCCTCGTTGAACGGCACGTCCCAGGCGAGGATGGGCACGACCGCCGTGGCGACGCTTCCGACGAGGGCACCGTAGCTGCAGTTGACGAAGCCGTCGGTCTGCTCGCTGGATCCGGTGAAGTCGAACGTGATCTGCCCGCCCCTCTTGGTCATGGTGCAGGCGACGCGGTACAGCTCGTCGACGTGGCCGTTGTGCTCGGTCCACTCCTCGGCCCGGTACGTGCCGTCGGGGATCTTCGCGACGCGGTCACGGACCACCTGCTCCGCCAGCTCGAAGCTGAGCCGGGTGTACTCGCGGAAGTCGTCGAGCCCGAATTCCTCGATCGTGGCGACAAGCCGCTGGATCCCGGTGTTGTTGCTGGCCACCAGGGAGCGCACGTCGTTCCAGAACAGCGCGGGCACCCGGACGTTGTTGAGCAGGATGCGGCGCACCCATTCCACGGGCTCGCCCCTGTCGAAGATCTTCACTCCCGGCGGGAGCCGGAGGGCCTCGCTGTAGCAGTCGTGGGCCCCGGGAGCGAAGCCGCCCGGCGTCATGCCGCCGACGTCGACCAGATGGGCCTGGGACTGCGCCCATCCGATCAGCTCGTCACCGTGGAAGATCGGCGAGATCACGTTCGTGTCCGGCGGGTGGCTCGCACCGGCGGTGTGCGGATCGTTGCAGATGAAGGCGTCACCGGGGGCGAGTGGCTCACCGGCGATCTCCCTGACCAGATTCTGCACGGCGACGCTGCCTGAGCCGATGTGGAACTGGACGTAGTCGGAGTAGGCGTAGATGCGGCCGGTCGGGTCGAACAGCGCGGTGTTGAAGTCACCGGCTTCGGTGATCACCGGTGAGCCGGACGAGCGGATCATCGCGATGCCCATCTCCTCGACGATGGAGTCCAGGCGCATGCGGATGACCTCGAGCGTGACGGGGTCGAACCCGGCGGGGGGCCTGCCGGTGGCGGATTCGGTCATGTGGGTCTCCTGGGTCAGGCCGTGGCGTTCAGACGGTGGGCTCGAGCCGGATGAGGAAGTGGCCGGCTTCGGTCAGCTCCACCGTGGCTCCGGTGGGCACGAGGACGGTGGTGTCGGGCTCCTCCAGCAGGCACGGCCCCTTCGCGCGGGCCAGCGCGGCGAACCCGCGGTGCGCATCCACCTCGGCCCGCGTCCCGGTGGCCGGTTCGAGGACGGTGCGGCGCAGCAGTGTGTGGGTCTCCTCGCCGGCTTCCGCGCTCCGCCGGACCCGCTGGACGTCACTGCGGCCGACCGCGCGCACCCGGGAGTTGACCAGCAGGATGTCGGTCTCGGTCCAGGCCGTCCCGGTGCCGAACTCCTTCTCGTAGTCGGCGATGAACCGGGCGCGCAACTCGTCCTTGTCCGCCTCGGTGAAGGCCCCGCTGCTGAGCCGGGTGGTGACCTCGAAGATCTGGCCGGCGAACTTCATGTCGGCCTCGCGGTGGAGCTCCCGCCGGTCCTCGGGGATGCCCTCGGCCTCGAACCACTCCCGCGCGCGCCGCTCCAGGGCCTGGAACTCGCGGTCCAGGTCGGCGGCCGGCTGCTGCATCGTCCAGGGGCTGGTCCGCACGGCGGAGAAGACGGAATCGGCGTGCATCAGCCCGTAGGCGGAGAACACCGCGGCGTTGCGGGGGATGACGAGTTCGGTCACGCCGATCTCGGCGGCGATGCTCGCGGCGAACAGGCCGCAGGCGCCGCCGAAACCGACCAGGGTGAACTCCCGCGGGTCATGTCCGCGGTTGACGGTGATCTTGCGCAGCGCGTTCGCCATCTGGGAGGTGGCCAGGCGGTACACCCCCTCGGCCGCGGCGTCCACGGTCAGCCCGAGCGGCTCCGCGACATGGGTGCGCAGCGCCTCGCGCGCCAGGTCCGGATACAGCTCGACGGTCCCGCCGAGGTAGTACTCGGGGTTGATCAGGCCGAGCACGAGTGCGGCGTCGGTGACCGCCGGGCGGGTGCCCCCCTTGCCGTAGCAGGCGGGGCCGGGGGTGGAGCCCGTGCTGTGCGGACCGACCCGGAGCAGGCCACGCCCGTCCACCCAGGCGGCGCTGCCGCCGCCGGCGCCGATCGTCTCGATGTCGACGACGGTCAGACTCGTCGGCAGACCACCGATCTCGGCCCGCGGGAGCAGCCGGAACTCGTCATCCATGATCGCGGCGGCGTCCAGGCTGGTGCCGCCCATGTCGGCGGTCAGCACCCGGCGCCGGCCCAGCTGCTGCCCGAGCAGCCGGGCGCCGGTGACACCGCCGACCGGCCCGGAGTTGAACATGGAGATCGGCGCCTTGCTCGTCTCCTCGACCGACAGGAACCCGCCGTGCACCTGCATGATCTGCACCCGGGTGCGCAGGCCACGGGCGCGCAGCTCCTCGGCGAGGTGGTCGAAGTGCGAGGCGACCAGCGGTTTGACCGCGGCGTCGAGCGCCGTGGTGACCATGCGCTCGTACTCGCGGTAGACCGGTGTCAGGCTGCTGGAGAGGGTGAACGGCACGGTGGGGTGGTTCTCCCGCAGGTACCGGCCGATGGCCTGCTCATGGGCGGGGTTGCGGAAGGACCACAGCAGACACACGGCGATGGCCTCCGCGCCGGTGGCGAGCGCGGCGTCCACCGCGGCGGCCACGGCCTCCTGCCGCAGCGGCACGAGGACCTCGCCGTGGGCGTCGACGCGTTCGGCGACCTCGATCACGCGGCTGCGCTCGACGATGCCGGGCGGTGGCAGCATCCTGTGCGGGTCGCGCTCGTCGGTCCGCGCCGACCGGGCGATCCGCATCGTGTCGCGGAACCCCTGCGTCGTGAGGAGCGCCACCGTGGCGTACTTCTGCTCGTCGACCGCGTTGGTGACGATCGTGTTGCCGAGCACGAACCGGTCGACGGCCGGGTAGAACTCCTCCTCGGACAGGCCCGCGCGCTCCCGCAGCACGGCCAGCGCGCCCAGAATGCCGGTGGTGACGTCCTTCGTCGAGAACGCCTTCCCGCGGACCGCGCGGTTGTCCAGGACCGCGACCGCGTCGGTGAAGGTGCCACCGACATCGATACCAACGTGTAGTGCCATGTCTCAGCGTCTCCCTTGGCTCGGGTACGTGCGGGGGCGAGGCGAGGGGTCATCCCTCGCCGCGCAACTCGGCGAGGACGTCTTCGGCGTGGTCGGCGCGCACCAGACGGTCGGTGACCAGCCGGGCGACCACCAGCGGCAGTTCCTCGGGGGTGGCGCCGGCGGTGACGGCGACGTTGCGGGCGTGCAGCGACATGTGGCCGCGCTGGATGCCCTCGGTGGCCAGCGCCCGGACCGCGGCGAGGTTCTGAGCCAGGCCGACGGCGGTGATGACCTCGCCCAGCTGGCGGGCCGTGGTGACGCCGAGCAGCGCCACGGCGGCCTGCGCGACCGGGTGCACCTTGGTGGCCCCGCCGACCAGGCCGACCGCCATCGGCAGCTCCAGCGCGCCGACGAGGTTGCCGTCGGAGTCCTTCTCGAAGTGCGACAGGGATGTGTACCTACCGTACCGGCCGACGGCGTGCGAGTGGGCACCGGCTTCGACGGCGCGGGTGTCGTTGCCGGTGGCCAGCACGACCGCGGTGACGCCGTTCATGATGCCCTTGTTGTGGGTGGCGGCCCGGTACGGGTCGGCCTCGGCCAGGGCGGCGGCGTGCACGATGTCGTCGACCACCGCCGGCCCGCCGAGCGCGTCGGCGTCGAACACCGCACGCGCCCGGCACAGCCGCAGGTCGGCCTTGTTGCTGAGGATCCGCAGCAGGGTGCGTCCCCGGGCGATCTCCCCGACCCGCCCGGCGATCGCCTCGGCCATGGTGTTGACGGCGTTGGCGCCCATCGCGTCGCGTACGTCCACGATCAGGTGCAGCACCACATGGGTCGCCCCGGGGGTGGGGACCAGGCGCACCTCCACGTCCCGGACGCCGCCGCCGGAGCGGAGGAGCCGGGGGTCCTGCGCGTCGGCCAGCGCGATGAGCTCCTCACGCGCTTCGAGCAGCCGCAGCCGGGCGGTGTGCGGATCGGCGACGTCGATGACCTGGACTTGCGCCCGCATGAGCGGTTCCGTGGTCGAGGTGGCGAAACCGCCGGCGATACGGGCGATGCGGGCGGCGTTGCTGGCCGCGGCGACCACCGACGGCTCCTCGGTGGCCATGGGGATCAGATAGTCGCGGCCGTTGACGGTGAAATTGGTGGCCACGCCCAGCGGGACGCCGAGGACACCGATGACGTTCTCGACCATGTGGTCGGCCTGCTCCAGGGTGAGGCCGTGCTCGGGATCGAGCACCTCCAGGCTCTTCGGCTCGACCGCGGCACCGTGCGCGATGCGGGCGCGGCGCTCGCTGATCGACAGGTCCTTCATGCCGGAAAGCCTGCTGTTGACTGCCATGCGTCCTCCTGTTTTCCGTTACGGGCCCCGAAGGGGAGACGGGCGTGGCGAAGCGGGCGGGCAGCCGTACGGCTCCCGGGAACGTGGCGTGGGACGCCGCGGGGTGCCGCGGCTCATCCGGCGGCCAGGCCGGAGCCTTCCGCCCCGCCGGGGCCGGGTGATCCGGCCAGGCCGTGCCCCCCGGTCGGCGACCGGCGGCCGGGCAGGTCCTGCGGACGTCTTCGCGGCGCGGGAAGCGGAATCCGCAGCTCGGCGCGGACGGCCGTGCCCCGCGCGTCCCGCCGGACCCGCCATGTCGTGGCGTAGGCGTGGACCAGGCCCAGCCCCCGCCCGTCCACCATCTGGTCGGGCGTCCCGGTGCCACGGCGGTGGTCCCGCCAGGTGCCGGTGTCCCTGACCTCGACGGCGGCCGTGCGGCCGTCGACCGTCAGCAGCAGGCTCACCTCGGCGCTTCCGCTGTGCAGCACGCTGTTGGTGACCAGCTCCGTGGCGATCACGCGCAGTGCGTCGATGGTCTCCGCGGGCGCTCCCCACCGTGCCGCCACGTGGTGGGTGAAGGCCCGCAGCGCGGGGACCGCCCGGGCCTCCGCGCCCATGGAGCACACCGCGGAGCGCTGCCGGGGCACGGCCGGGCTGTACCGGCGGCGGCGGACGAGTTGGAGTGGCTGTTCATCGGTCATGATCATCATGTCCTGCGATGGAGGTCCGTCGTGACGCCGGAGAGTCGCTGCGGCCGAGGGGGTGTCGGGCCCTGCGGTACGGCCCGTGTGACCAGCAGATGATCTGTGGATGACGCCGCCGTCACGGTTCAGACTCTAGATACGGCCAGGTGACGGTGGCCATGTAGCATGAGCACACGGTGCGGAGTTCTTAGTGGATGATTCACACAGGACGGTGGGCGTGGGAGCATCCCAGGAGTCCGAACGGGCACCGCGGGGCGGCGTCTCGGTGAGCGCTGTGCTGGCCCTGCTCGACCTCGCCGCGAAGGGCCGCCCCGACGAGCCCGACGCGGTGCCGGACCTGCTGCTCAGCGAACACCTCGACACCGCCACGGCCGCGCAGGTGGGCCGTCGGGTCCGTGAACTCCAGGGCGCGGTGGCCCGGCTGCACCGGCGCGGACAGGAACTGGCCGCACTGTTCTCCAGCGCCCGGGAACTCGCCGAACTGCACGACGTGGACCTGCTGATCACCCGGCTGGTGCGGCGCGCCCACGACCTGGCCGGAACCGATGTCACCTACCTGTCCGAGTTCGACGAGACCACGCGCGAGCTGCGGGTCCGGTCCACCGCCGGGGCGGTCGCCCCGTCCTTCCAGAAGCTGAGGGTGCCGCCGCACATCGGCCTGGCCAGCAAGGTCGTCGAATCCCGCGCCCCGCAGTGGACCTCGCGCTACGAACAGCTGCGCGACGTGCCCCATACCGAGAGCATCGACAACGCCGTCCGCGCCGAGGGCCTCGTCTCCCTCGTGGGCGTCCCGCTGATCGCCGGCGGCCGGGTCCTGGGGGTGCTGTTCGCCGCCAACCGCACCGAGCACGCCTTCACCCCGGAAGAGGTCTCGCTGCTGTCGGCCTTCGCCGACAACGTCGCCGTCGTCCTGCAATCGGCTCGTCTCCTCACCCAGGCCCGCGACGCGGCCACCGAGACCCAGCGCGCCTATGACGCGCTGGCCGACCACGTCGAGGCGATGGAACGCGCCAGCCGGGTGCACGAGGAGCTGACCGCCGCGGTGCTGCGCGGAGGCGGCGCCGCGGACGTCGCCCGGACCCTGGGAGCGGCGCTGGAGCGGCCGGTGGTCATCCTCGACGACACCTACGCCGTACTGGCCTCGTCCGGCGACCGGAGCACCGCCTCGGTGATCGACCCGCCCGCCGTCCGGGAGGCGATCACGGACAGCCTGCGCTCCGGACGCTGCACTCCGCTGAACCCGCCGACCGACGGGTTCCACACCGCGGTCGCCGTACTCGCCGGGGAGATGATGCTCGGCGGCCTCCTCATCGGGGACGGGACCGTCGGCCTCGGCGCGGTGGAGCAGCGGACCATCGAGCGCGCCGCACAGATCACCGCGCTGCTCACCCTGAAGCAGGACGCGGTCCGCTACGCCGAGGACCATGTGCGCGGTGAGCTCCTCGGCGACCTCGTCAGTCCCGACGTCCGGCGCCACGCGAGCCTGCCCGCCCGGCTGCGGGCCCGCAGACTGCGCCCGGAGGACCTGCGCACCGTCGTCGTCACCGTGGTGGCCCCCGAACAGCGCCGCGCGGTGCTGCGGGCCGCACGGACCGTGGCCGCGCCGTCCGGCCTGGCGGGTGAGGTGGACGGCGTCGTCACGCTCGTCGTACCGGACGGCGACCCGCAACGCGCCGCGACCACCGTCCGCGACCGCGTGCGCGCCGCCACCGGGGTCGGCGAGGTGCTGACCGTGGCCGCGTCCCCCGCGGAGGGCCTCGGCGAACTGAGCGCCCGTTTCACGACGGCCCGTGACTGCGGCCGGGTGCTGACCGCCCTCGGCGTCGAGGCGGCCGCGGTCGCGGCCGACGCCTACCTGCCGTACACCACCCTGTTCGCCCATGACCCCACCAGCGTGCGGCAGTTCATCGACCGCACCATCGGCCCCGTCCGGCGCTGGGACGCCGAACGGGGGACCGACCTGCTCACCACCCTCCACCGGTTCGTGGACTGCAACGCCAGCCCTGCCCGTACCGCGCGGCTGATGGGCGTGCACACCAACACCGTGCTGCAGCGCCTCGACCGGGTCACCCAACTGCTCGGCAGCGCATGGCGGGAGCCGGAGCCGTTCTTCCGCGTCTCGGTGGCGGTGCGCCTGCACACCCTGTCGGACACCCTTCTGGGCTCCTCGCCCCCACTCCGGTACCCCTGACCGGCGCGCGGGCCCTGACCGGCGCGCGTCCAGGCGGCGACGGCCTTCCACACGTCGGTGACGCTGCGCGGGGAGTGGACGGCGACGGGGTTCTTGCCCGCCGCGGCCAGGACGTCCCACACCAGGTCGGTGGCGGACCGTACGGGGTTGGGGCGGACCACGTCCGGGTGGGCGCTTCGAGGGCGGCCAGGCGCCGGTTGAGGGGTGAAGACGGCCCGTCGCGCATGGTGCCGGGCCCGTAGGAGGCGTCGACCTCGTGCAGCAACTCCTCGGCGGCGCCGGTGTCGATGGGGTGGTAGCGGCGCATCAGGGCAGGGACCTCGGCGGGCGCGTAGGACGGCGGCGACGTTGCCGCGGTAGAAGGCGAGCGCGTCCCGGTCGGTCTCGCTCAGCTCGTAGCGCGGCCGGACGGCGGGCGCGGCCGGCTTCGGCGGCGCGAGCCGGCGCCACACCGTCCGCTCCGACACCCCGAGGCCGCCGGCGACGGTACGCACGTGCGCGGCGGTTTCACTTCGCTCCGCGAGAAGCTCGACACCCTCCCCCCCGGCGGCCGGCTCATCTTCCGCGTCTTCGCAGCCCTCGCGGAGTTCGTCCGGGAGCTGATCGTGCAGGGCACCAACGAGGGCCTGGCCGCAGCCCGGGTCCGCGGCCGCGTGGGCGGCCGGCCCTCCGTCGTCGGCGAGCAGCTGCTGCGCGCCGCCCGCGACATGCTGCCCAACCCGGAGAAAATCGAGACCATCGCGGCCCTGCTCGGCGTCTCGGCCGGCACTCTCTCCAACCACATCCCCGGCCTCAAGGAACTGCGGGCCTCCCGCGTCCCCGCCCAACTCCCGGGCGCTGATCGGCGCCCCTCACGCCGGACCCGCGGGCCCGATCAGGCCCGCCGGTCCGCTACTGCGGACGCAATCCTCAGCTGCCGCAGGCACAGCCCGCAGCCGCCGGCGCGGCCTCGGCCGCCTCCGGCTGACCAGCACAGCAGGCGTCACCGCCGAGCGCGGCGCTCTTGCCCAGCTGGTCGGCGTCCGCCTTGACGACGTAGACCTCCCACGGCTCCTTGCCGGGGCCGTGCACCCACACCTTGTCCTGGAGGGCGTAGCAGCAGGAGGTGTCGTTCTCCTCGAAGGTCGCGAGCCCGGCGTCCTTGAGGCGGGTGGTGGCAGCCGTGACTTCGTCGGTGGTCTCCACCTCGACGCCGAGGTGGTCCAGGCGGGTTTCCTGTCCCGGCTCGCCCTCGATCAGGACGAGCTTCAGCGGCGGGGTGGTGATCGCGAAGTTCGCGTAGCCGGGGCGCCGCTTGACGGGTTCGACGCCGAACAGCTTGGAGTAGAAGGTGACCGACGCTTCGAGGTCGGCGACGTTGAGCGCGAGCTGGGCACGGGACATAGCGGTCTCCCCGGATCGGTTATATCGATGCCTGTCGATGCAACCTTGCGCCCTGGATCGAAAAACGTCAACATAGAAGCATGTCGAAACAAGAGCGTGTGGTGCTCGGCCAGGACGGCGCCGAGGGGTGCTGCCCCGCCCTGCTGACCGCCCCGCTGGACGAAGGCCAGGCCGAGACGCTGGCGAAGGTGTTCAAGGCCCTGGGCGACCCGGTCCGGCTGCGGCTGCTGTCGATGATCGCCTCACGTGCGGGTGGAGAGGTCTGCGTCTGCGACCTCACCCCGGCCTTCGACCTGTCCCAGCCGACGATCTCTCACCACCTCAAGCTGCTCAAGCAGGCCGGACTCATCGACTCCGAGCGGCGCGGGACGTGGGTGTACTACCGGCTGCTGCCGCAGATGACCGACCGCCTCGCGGCGATCCTCACCCGCCCCGCCGGACAGCCCTTGACCGAGACCACGGCTGCCGGGGCCGCCTCGTGAGCGCCGAAGCGACCACCACGGCGGCACCCGCGGGGCCCGTCGCCCGGAGGCTGTCGTTCCTGGACCGCTTCCTCGCCGCGTGGATTCTGATCGCGATGACCGCCGGCCTCGGCCTGGGCCGCCTCGTTCCCGGCCTCGGAGACGCGCTCGCGAAGGTCACCGTCACCAGCGTCTCGCTGCCCATCGCGCTCGGCCTGCTCGTCATGATGTACCCGGTGCTCGCCAAGGTCCGCTACGACCGCCTCGGCACCGTCACCCGCGACCAGCGCCTGCTCATCCCGTCCCTGGTTCTGAACTGGATCGTCGGCCCGGCCCTGATGTTCGCCCTGGCCTGGATCTTCCTGCCGGACCTGCCCGAGTACCGCACCGGCCTGATCATCGTCGGCCTCGCCCGCTGCATCGCCATGGTCATCGTCTGGAACGACCTCGCCTGCGGCGACCGCGAAGCCGCCGCCGTCCTCGTCGCCCTGAACTCCGTCTTCCAGGTTCTCGCGTTCAGCCTGCTCGGCTGGTTCTACCTCTCCGTCCTCCCCGGCTGGATCGGCCTGGAGCAGACCGCGCTCGACGTGTCCATCTGGGAGATCGCCCGCAGCGTGCTGATCTTCCTCGGCATCCCGCTGCTGGCCGGGTTCCTCACCCGCCGCCTCGGCGAGAAGGCCAAGGGCCGCACCTGGTACGAGACGAAGCTGATCCCCCGCATCGGGCCGTTCGCTCTGTACGGTCTGCTGTTCACGATCGTCGTGCTGTTCGCCCTCCAGGGCGACGCCATCACCTCCCAGCCGCTCGACGTCGCCCGGATCGCGCTGCCGCTGCTGGTGTACTTCGCTCTCATGTGGGCCGGTTCCATGGCCGTCGGACGCGCGGTCGGACTGGACTACCCGAAGGCCACCACGCTGGCGTTCACCGCCGCGGGCAACAACTTCGAGCTGGCCATCGCGGTCGCCATCGCCACTTTCGGCGCCACCTCCGGCCAGGCCCTCGCCGGAGTCGTCGGCCCCCTCATCGAGGTCCCCGTCCTCATCGGCCTCGTCTACGTCGCCCTCGCCGCCCGACGCTTCTTCCCCCAGACCACCCCGGCAACCGGGCCGGTCATCTCTCCGGAAGGTTCCGCCCGTGTCTGAGACCAAGCCGTCCGTGCTGTTTGTGTGCGTCCACAACGCCGGCCGCTCCCAGATGGCCGCCGCCTTCCTCACCCACCTGTCCAAGGGCAAGGTCGAGGCCCGCTCCGCCGGCTCCACACCGGCCGACGCCGTGAACCCGGCCGCCGTCCGCGCCATGGCGGAGATCGGCATCGACATGTCCGCCGAAACTCCGAAGGTGCTGACCATCGAAGCCGTACAGGTGTCCGACGTGGTGATCACCATGGGCTGCGGCGACACCTGCCCCGTGTTCCCCGGCAAGAGGTACCTCGACTGGGCACTCGAAGACCCTGCCGGTC
Source organism: Streptomyces sparsogenes subsp. cuspidosporus (assembly GCF_039532705.1). Lineage (NCBI taxonomy): Bacteria > Bacillati > Actinomycetota > Actinomycetes > Kitasatosporales > Streptomycetaceae > Streptomyces > Streptomyces sparsogenes. The sequence continues at coordinate 572,488 of NZ_BAAASD010000001.1, forward strand.
AGGGGATCGAGGCCGTCAGGCCGATCCGCGACGCGATCGAACAGCGCGTCCGCGGTCTGCTCACCGAACTCCAGCCCCACTGACACTTCCTGTGGCAGAACGACTGAGGTCGTCGTGGCGGACGACAGAGGCCATGCCGTCTACGGGAGAGGTATGACGCAGATAGCTGATCCTCAGTCCTTCGACCGGTTCGCCCTCCACTACGACCGCTTTGTGACTCTTTTCCCGGGGCAGAACACCGCCTGGCTGCTCGGTCTGGGCTTGAAGGGCAGGCGCGCTCTGGACGCCGGCTGCGGTTCGGGGCGCGCGGTCGAGGCCCTGGCGGACAGCTTCGAGGAGGTCGTCGGTCTGGACCTGAGCGCTCCCCTGATCGAGATCGCCAGGGCCAAGAGGGCACGGCCCAACGTGCGCTATGTGGTGGAGGATCTGTTCGGGCTGAAAGACGAAGACGGCTTCGACCTGGTCTACAGCCACACGATGCTGCACCACCTGGAGGACTGTCGCGCGGGCTTGGAGCACTTGAAGAGCCTCGTGCGGCCCGGCGGCACCGTCGCGCTGATCGACAACGTGTGTGATCCCTATCCGACGCCGCCGCGCAAGGCGTACACCTGGCCTGCGCTGTGGAGTTTCCCCAGTGAGATCCGACGATGGGGCTTCGGGACGCATGGTTCCAACTGTGCTTCTGGCACAGCCGTCCCTGGCCGGCGCAATCTTCTCAGCGACCGCTACCTCTCGCGCGAGCAGTTCCGCGAGCTCTACGGGAATGTCTTCCCGGGGCCCGGTTCGATGACCTCGGCTTCGCCTTGGCCATGTCCTGGACGGCTCCGCCGAGCAGGGGTGAGGTTCAGTGACCCGGTTGTCGGCGGTCTCCGGGGACGTCCTCGGAGACCGCCCGGGCGATGGTGTCCGCCACCGTGGTGCAGGCGAGTCGGGCCACGGAGCGCAGTTCGGCGTCCGGGGTGCCGGCACGGCTCAGTACGGCCAGCGACTGGTTGATGGCGACGACGAACGTGGCGAGTTCGTCGAGCGTCCGGCTCTCGGCCGGGGAGTCCGCCAGTGCCGCACGTACCCGTTGGCGCTGTACGTGGAGCAGGCCACGCACCTGCTTGCCGTTCTCCTCCTTCAGCGTCGGTAGCTGCGCGGCGGACTGGGCCATGAGGCACCCCACGGGGACCGACGGGTCGGCGATACGGCGGAGGGCGACGTCGAAGAACGCCTCGACGGCCCGCACCGGGTCACCGGGGTGTGCCGCGAGCGCCTGCTCATACTGCGCGCCGTAGATCGACGCGTAGCGGTCCAGGCACTTGCCGAACAGGGTCTCCTTGTTGCCGAAAGCGCCGTAGAGGGAGCCGCGGCCGAGGCCGGTGGCCGAACCGAGGGCATCGAGTGAGGCGTCTGGGTACCCGCGCTGCCAGAACACCCGCATGGCCTGATCCAGGGCCGCGCTGATGTCGAACTGCTTCCGGCCAGACACGGCGTCCACCTCCTCTTGTACGTCCCTGCCTGCTGTGATTCTACTCGCATCTTGGATCGATCGGTCAATATATCTTTGACCGATCGATCCAAGATGGTTAGCGTGAGGATCCCGGTTGTCGCACCCGATGGCTCTGTGTCCCGCGCTCTCAATGACGGGCTCCGAATGGATGCCCAGGGCGAGTCAATAAGGGCGCTGAACACCGCAAATATCCGGTTTGCGCGGAACCCGTGCACACGGGCGCCGCTCTCGTCGTGTTTACCGCGCTTGCGGGCCCCGCCCCGGCCGACATACCGAACCAGTACACCCGAGGTCGATGGAGGAAGACCATGACTGACCCGGCAACCACCGCCCGCGTCCCCGACAACCCGGTCCGCGACCTGCCACTGCACGACCTGGCCGGCTTCACCCACCGTTGGGTCGACGCGGGCGGTGTCCGGCTTCATGCGGTCGAGGGCGGCCAGCCGAACGGCCCAGCCGTCGTGCTGCTCGCTGGATTCCCGCAGACCTGGTGGGCATGGCGAAAGGTGATGCCCGGCCTGGCCGACCGGTTCCACGTCATCGCGATCGACCTGCCGGGCCAGGGCCACTCCGAACGCCCGGACGGCAGCTACGACACGCACACGGTCGCCGCGTACGTCCACGCCGCGGTGCGGGCACTCGGAGTGTCGACATACTGGCTGGCCGCCCACGACATCGGTGCCTGGGTCGCCTTCTCCCTCGCCCTGAAGCACGAGAGCCGGTTGCGTGGCCTCGCACTGCTCGACGCCGGTATCCCGGGCATCACCCTCCCCGACACCATCCCGACCGACCCCGAGGTGGCGTGGAAGACGTGGCACTTCGCATTCCATCTCGTGCCCGACCTGCCCGAAACACTGCTCACAGGCCGTGAACGCGAGTACGTCGGCTGGTTCCTGAAGGCCAAGACCCTCGCCTGCGACACCTTCGACGACGCCGAGATCGAGCAGTACGCCGCGGCCATCGCCGCTGACGGGGGACTCCGCGCTTCCCTGGCCTACTACCGGGACGCCGCTGAATCGGCGCGGAAGAACCACGAGGCCCTTGAACAGCGCCACCTGACGGTGCCGGTTCTCGGGATTTCCAGTAGCCACGGTTCCATCCCTGACATGGCAGCTTCCATCCGGCCGTGGGCCGACAACACCACCGGGATCGTCGTGCCGGACGCAGGCCACTTCATCCCGGACGAACAACCCGCCGCCGTCGCTGCCGCTCTGGCCGGCTTCATCGCCGAAAGCGATTGACCCCGGCCAGACCCACCCGCCTGCCAGGCGACCGGCTTGTTCTGGCTCACCCGGCCTCGGTACTGGCGGGCTCGCCTATTCAACTGTCGCCAGTTCCCCCGTCCTCGGGTGGCGCCCTTGACGGAGAGTGACCCGGGCGCTCGGAAAAGCGTTGTCCTGCAGTGGGGCGGGGCTGGTAGGAAGTGAAGATGATCGGTGAAGCGATCGGCCCCATGGACCGCTTGCTCGCGGAGCGAGCCTGCGAACGTCTGATCGTCGACTTCGTCCGCCGTCTCGATCTTGGAGACCCTGGTTCGGTAGCCGATCTGTTCACCGCCAACGGAGTCTGGGAGTGGGCCCACGGGAGCCGTCGTATCGAGGGCCGGGAAGCGTTGCGCGCATACTTCGGCTCTCGGCCGGCGGACCGGTTGTCGCGTCGCATGATGACGAACATCCTCGTCACCGTGGGCTCCGCGACGACGGCGACCGCGACCTCATACCTGGCGACTTACCGTGTCGACGGTTACGTTGACGGGATGCTTCCGCCGCGTCTCCCTGCCAACGTCGGCCACTACGAGGACACATTTCAGAAGGTCGACGGCGAGTGGCTCCTCGCTACCCGAGCCGTGTTCCTGCCCTTTGGCGGCGATACGGAGCGTCTGCCCACCTCGCCTCGTGACTCATGAGAACGGACTGTCGCAGGGGCAGGGTCCAACCTTCTGCTGACCGTGTGCGGTCACCGGGGGCCTATCGGCTCCATGTCCCGCCGGTCTCCCTGAGGAGGCGGCCGGTGGTTTTGTCGTGGTAGCCGAGAGCGTCCGCAACGATGGGGGCGGGCAGTTCGAGGAGTTGCTGCCGGATGGCGGCACCGCGGGCGGCGGCGGCCGGGACGCCGACCTCATGGAGGAGCGCGGACAGGTGGTCGGGGCGGGCCGGCTGGCCTGCCCGGCGGCCCGGGAAGATCCAGCGGGATGCGGGGTTGGTGGCGGTGTTCATGTTGTCGCGGTCCGCGATGTGCTGCAGCAGCAGGTCAGCGACCGGTGCGGGAACGGGCGAGGCTGGCTCCCCGAGTCGTAGCAGCACGGTGTCGCCTCGCGGATCAGGTCGTCGACGCTGAGCCGGACGATGCGGCTCATGGGCTGTGCGTAAAGGAGCACGATGACTCCGGCGACACGGAGACGCATCGAAGCCGTATCCAGAGGCGATCGCCGAGATCACCAGTCCGCTGGCACCAGATGACGCTCGTCGGTGAGCCGGGGGCTGCCTGGTGGAAACAGCGAGACTCGGGGACGTGGGCCAGCTATAGTCCTGGCGTGGCCGTCGTAGCGATCTCTCGCCGATTTACCGGCCCCCTGGCCCCCGAAGGGTGCCGCAGGGGTCGGACTTCGCCACGTCTCCAGAGCTGAGTCGGCTGACCCACCGTGCGGCAAGGCCCAGGGGCTTGGGGGTTTCGAATCCCCGTCACTGCTCTTGGCCAGGAGGCCGACATGCCCGCCCACCTTTCCCCTGCACAGCTCGCCCGTGACCTGTCCATCCGGGATCTCACCGACCCTGCCGCCGGACCGCACGCCCTCCAGCTCGTCCTCAACCACGCGGTCGAGGCCTTGACGAACCGCTGGGGCTGTGAGGTCCGCTGGTGCCGCGGCGAGCGCACCGTCACCGTCGAGGACAACTACGACAACCTCGGCTACCGCCCCGACGACATTACCCGCGACGCCCGCTACACCCGCTACGTCGACGACCAGCGCATGCTGCGCAGCCACTCCAGCGCGCTGATCCCGGCCGCGCTACGTGTCCTGGCCGCGGACCCGGCTGACGACGTGCTCCTGGTCTGCCCCGGACTGGTCTACCGCCGCGACAGCATCGACCGCCTGCACACCGGTACGCCGCACCAGCTCGACCTGTGGCGCATCACCCGCCGCCCGGCCCCCATGACCACGGACGACCTGGACGGAATGGTCACGACCCTCGTCGAAGGGCTACTCCCCGGGGCGAAGCACCGCCACGAGGACCGTGTCCACCCCTACACCCTCTCCGGCCGCCAGGTGGACGTGTATCGCGACGGTGAGCGGATCGAGGTGGCGGAGTGCGGCCTGGCGCATCCGAAGGTGCTTGAGCGGGCCGGCCTTGACGCCTCGTGGAGCGGCCTCGCGCTCGGCATGGGGCTGGACCGGATGCTGATGCTGCTCAAGGGCATCCCGGACATCCGCATCCTGCGCTCGACCGAAGCGTCCGTGGCCGCACAGATGACCGACCTGACCCCTTACCGGGCCGTGTCCGCGATGCCCGCCATCCGCCGGGACCTGTCCGTCGCCGTCGACCGCGACGACTTGGCCGAAGACCTCGGCGACCGGGTCCGCGACGCCCTCGGCCCCGACGCCGACTGTGTGGAAACTGTCGAGATCCTCAGCCAGACGCCGTGCGCCGAACTCCCGCCGCAGGCCCTGGAGCGGCTCGGTGCCCGCCCGGACCAGAAGAACGTTCTGCTCAAGGTGGTCCTGCGGCACCTGGACGGCACCCTCATCGACCACGACGCCAACCTGTTCCGTGATCGCGTCTACGCCGCCGTCCACCAGGGCAGCGCCCACCAGTGGGCGACGGTCAGCTGATATGAGTCGAGGGTCGGCGCCTTCCCTGCGGGGGCGCCGACCTGCCAGTCACTCCTCCTCGCAACGCCTCGGGGTCGCGGAGTGGCCGCATCCCGCCGGGCAGGTCGGACGGGTGGAAGGAATAGCGACCCAGCATGTTGATGTGCTGCCGGGCGAACGGGGAGAGGCGGGCCACGTCCTGGTCGCGGACCTCGAAGCCGTCCGCCCGGAGCCGGTTCACCGCGGCGTCCATGTACCGCGTGTTGAACAGCACGCGGGCATGGAGGACCAGGCCCAGGGCGCCGAGCTGGTCCTCCATGCCGTCCTGGTAGCGCTGGTAGAGCTGCCCGGAGCGGCCGTGGAAGATCTTCCGAGCGAGAGAGTGACGGCCCTGTTGGAGGTTCGCCTGGCTCTTGATCTGCCGCCGGTAGCCGGGCTCGTCAGCCAGGCGCAGGATGTGCGGGGACTTGGAGATCCGCCCGTAGTGGGCGATGGCGTCGCCGAGTGGGGTGGGGTGCCCGTCGCGGGACAGCATGAAGAGCTACGCGCCGGGAGATCACTTCCGCTGAAGCGGTAGCAACCCCTACGAGCTCACGCTCACACCGACATGAGTCAAAACCTCGTCGGCCAGTTTCTGGCAGGGACGCTCGCCGTCCAAGAAGATCGTGTCCGTCGGCAAAGTGTCCGCTGCGGCCACGCAGTGCGCGATCTGAGCCTTGCACCACCGACGGGCAGCCTCGTCACGTTCAGGATCGTGCGGCGCCACACTCCGGGCATCGATCCGTCGCGCCAGAACTTCGGACGGGACCTTGAGGAAGAAGTGGTGGACAGCCACCCCCGCTTCCCCCAACGCGCCGAAGATCTCAGCAGCGTACTGCGGGTTGACCACCGTCATCGGAGCGAGAATCGGACGTTCGTACTCCTCCAACAGCCCCACGGCCATGCTGACCACCTGCCGCCGCCACAGGCGCAAGTCCTGGAAGTTCCCGGTCGGCACATCGACGATGTCACGCAGTACGTAGCCGATCTGCTCAGGGTCGTACACCAAAGCAGCAGGCCAGCGCCGGTGCAACTCGCCGACCAGAGTGGTCTTCCCACTCCCGAAGGCGCCGTTCACCCAGATGATCACGCACATCTCCCGTCTTGGACCATCGTCACCTGGCTCACACGTTATGCCTAAACGACCAACAGCCAACACCAGTCCCAGGCACCACAGAGAGTGATGACAAGGGCTTCACCTCCGCGCTGGAATCTGGCGCGGCTCTACGCCCACGCACTGCGACACACCCTCTCGGAAGACTGGCCTGTTCAACGGTCCCGCGACGGCGAGCGGTGGCGTCCTTGTTAAAGAGTGCGGGGGTATGAGCACTCATGCCTCCTTGTGCTCACACCCCTGCCGCGGCGTCGTGGAAGAGTGAGGACATGATGAAGAGCAACCCCTCCCGCTGGCTGAAGGGAGCACTCGTGTCGGTGGCGGCGGCCGCCTCTTGCTACTGGCTCTGGGTGTCCTTACATGAGTGGGCGGGGCAGGCCCGTTCGGACGGGACGTTCTCCGGATTGTTCGAGTCGCTGTTTGCGGGGATCACGGGCGTGGTTTCGATGCCTGTGCTGCTGTGGGCAGGGATGCGCGTACTGCAGGAACGAGGCAATCACCTGCTGGTGATACTCGGCGCGATCGCATGGTTCTTCATCGGAGGGCACCTGGTCGACGACGACGTCAGCACCACTGGCACCGTCGTGTTCCTCACCCTGTTCACGGCCTTCGGCACTCTGCTGTCCGGTGTCGAAGCGCCACGCAGGTGAAGAACCGGGAGTGCCCTTCACGGCCCCGGTGCACTCCCGTCGCGATCAACTATGGCATCCGAGCAACGGACGGGTCGGGCTCCCTCGCCTGCGGGCAGCCCACCTCGGGGCATCAAGGTCCGCGGCCCGGTGGGCCGGCCGCGCGCCCGGCCCGACGCGGTCGCCGGCGACAAGGCGAACCCCTCCCGCCGTAACCGCGCCCACCTGCGCACCCGCGGGATCAAGGCGGAGAAGGCCGACCAAGCCGCCAACCGTAGGAAAAGGGGCCGCCGCGGCGGCAGGCCCGTCACCCACGACGCCGAGCTCTACCGTGAGCGCAACACCGTCGAGCGCCTGAGCAACAAGTCGAAGGCGTGGCGCGGCATCGCCACCCGCTACGACAAGACCTCCGAGAGCTGCCTCGCAGCACTCCACCTCCGCGGCGCGGCCATCTGACTCCGCAGCCTCCGCTCCTGATGGCAGGCGACCGTCCCTAAAGCGCGAGCTTGAACCCTTCATGGCTGCGTGCGAAGCCCAGTGCGGCGTAGAAGCGGTGCGCGTCCTCACGCTGCTTGTTGCTGGTCAGCTGCACCAGCACGCAGCCACGCGCGCGTGCCCTCGTGATCGCGTGCGCCATCAAGGTCCGGCCGAGCCCACCCCCACGCCGGTCCGCGCGGATTCGCACCGCCTCGACCAAGGCGCGCTCCGCGCCGCCCTTACCAAGTCCCGGGATGTACGTCGCCTGCAGGCACCCCACCACCGTGCCGCCGTCGTCCACCAGGACCAGCATTTCATTGCGCGGGTCCGTGTCGATCGCCAGGAAGGCGCGCTCATACGCCTCCGTCACCACAACCGTCGCCGGGTCTACCACCTGCTCCTCGTCGGCGAGCAGAGCCAGTACCGCAGGCAGGTCGGCACGGGTCGCGGGGCGCAAGGTATGAGCAGGTACGGGCTCAGTGACAGCAGACATGGCACAGACCCTAACCGGACCCTCGCCGGTGGGCTTTTAGTTCCCAACCCGTGATCACGACTCCGCACAGGCCCTAACTGGTTGAGTGGCCTACGGAACCTGCCGTGCCGTACGCCGCCTCCCGGCGCCACAGCCGGTGTAACACGCGTAGTTCTCCAGCGCGAGGGGAATGCTCTGCCGGATGTATTGAGCCACCGAGCTGGCAAGCCCGCGAGCCCATCGAGTCGGCGGGCGATCGGGGCGGGTGTGGCTGGTGTGGGGGTGGTGAGTGGCGGGATGGTGACGGTGATCCCGGTGGTGATCGGTCAGTTTTCGAGAAGCGCCGGGCACCCGGTCGCTCCTACCGTCGGGGACATGAACACTTTCGACTCTGTTGTTCTTGAGGTGGCCGATGTGGCGGCTGCGACTCGTTTCTACTCCGCCCTTCTCGGGTCTGATTCGCCGTACGTGCGCCTGCGGGCCTCCCAGGACCCCACGTCCGGTTTCCGTGGTTTCGCGCTGTCGCTGGTGGTGTCCCAGCCGGGTAACGCCGATGCTCTCATCGGTGCTGCCCTGGATGCCGGTGGCACGGTTCTGAAGCCCGCGTCGAAGTCGTTGTGGGGCTATGGGGGTGTGGTTCAGGCCCCGGACGGGACGATCGTGAAGGTCGCGACGTCGGCGAAGAAGGACACCATGCCGGTCACCCGTGACGTCGGGGAGTTGGTGGTCTTGCTGGGGGTGGAGGATGTCAAGGCAAGTAAGGAGTTCTATGCCGGTCGGGGTCTGAGGGTGGGGAAGAGTTACGGCAGTAGGTATGTTGAGTTCGCTGCGGATCCCGGCCACGTCAAGCTCGCCTTGTACAAGCGTCGCGCTCTGGCCAAGGACGTGGGTGTCTCCGCGGAGGGGACCGGTTCGCACCGGCTCGTACTTTTCGGCGCTGCAGGCCCCTGCCTGGATCCGGACGGCTTCGCCTGGCAGGCCAGTGCGAGTGCCCCGATGACCGCTACGGCCTGAGCTGAGCCAACACGTCCTGCCTGGCGGACAGGGCGCGATCAGCTCGCCGATGTCTCTCAACCCACCAGCACCCGCGGACTTGAGCGGCGGGCTGGGGCCGGTGGCACGGCACCGGGACTTCGGGCGAGTCGGCCGTTGCCGTGTCTGCGCTCTCCACTGAAGGCGCTGTGGCCGAAGTACGCAACATGCCGTTGTTGTGGGGTTGGCGGGCGCGTAGAGGGAGAGGGCGGTCGGTCGGCTGCTCTGGTGGGGTGTTTTCCGGGCAGGGTGTCAGGGCGGGGAGTGGGCCCGTCCTGGCCGTCCGTTCTCATCTCGTGGCGGGCGTGCGCTGTTCCTGGGCAGGTGTGACCTGTTCGCTCCGCGTGTTCGGCTGTCGCCCTGCCCGTTGGTGCCCCGCGGCTGTCTGACGGCCCCGGTTGAGCCCCCGGCCCTGTCCGTTGTGGGGCCATCGGGTCTGGGGTTGACGGTCCACCAGCCGACCCATTCGCGTGGGGCCGGGCCGTCGCGCAGGGAGGTGGCGAGGACGCGGTCGGCCTGGCGTATGGTCCGGCGTGCTTCGGCCACCACGTCCTCTCCGGCGGGGGTGCGCAAGGGCGAGGTCCAGGCTGTGCCCGAGGGCCGCGACGGCAGCGTGAGCGCGGCTGGGGAACCGGCCCGGTTGCCAGTGGAGAACGCCCGGCTGCTCAAGGCCGGGGAGGAGTGGCTGGTCGCCAGACCGGGCCGGCGCCGAGCCGATGGAGGCGGATGCGTCCGGAGTGCACCGCACGCGCACGAACCATGACAGGTCCCCCAGCCGGAACGGGTCGGTCAGACCCAGCACGCGCAGTTTCCCGGTGGTGCGCAGGCGGGTGAAGCGGCGAGCCGCGGATCGCCACCCGCCTCGACACGAGCGTCTGACATCGGCGCGTGCCGATCCGGCACCCGGCATCGCGCCCGCAGCCACTTGACTGACGCGGTTCAGAGGTTCGTGCGGCCGGGGTGTCGGTGGACCCGGTGGTCGTCCACTACATCCGTACAGCCCGAAAGGGGCGGTCGAACATCAGGAGGTGGTGGCCGGTGCCGACGATAGCGGGGCTCGTCCGCCGCGCTGGGCGTCGGGCATGGCCCATTGCGGTTCGGCCGGCAGGCGGGTGCGCGTGGCCCGCGGAAGGTGTCCGGTGGCCGACATCCCCAGCACGACACGGCGGTGGCCCGCCGGCACCGGGGGGGAATCGCACCCAGGCGTTGCTCGTCCGTGAGGACTCCGGCATCAGGAGCGTCACTGATCTCAAGGGCAGGAAGCTCGGCTCCTACGGCTTCGTCGCCCAGCTCGAGGCCTCCCAGCGCACCCGCACCCTGCTCACCGGGCAGGGCCTGGTCGAGAACTACGTGGTGATCTACGGCCACCGTGACTACGTGAAGAAGTACCCGAAGACAATAGCCAAGGCGCTCCGCACCTATCGCAAGGCGCTGAGCTGGGTCAACGCCCACCACGACGAGGCGCTTCGGCTCTTCGCCTCCGCCAACAAGCTGGACGCCGAGGTCGCCGCGCTCACCTTCCGCCGCCGTGAGTACCTGGGCAGACGGCCCGGGGGCGGCGCCGCGAGGGACGTCGCGGCGGCGCCGCCCACCGCGGCTCGCAGCAGTTTCGGGTGTGCCACATCGGCTTCAAGGACATCGGCCTGTCCTTCGGCGAGCTCTGCAGCCTCGCCGTCCGCATCCAGGAACTCGGTGCCCGCTCCTGCCGCGACATCGCGGGGATTCACCGTCGGCACCGCCGTACTGGACGGCAGCTTCCGCATCGAAGCTGCCTCCCATGCTGATCCTCAGCTCGTGGTGGTCTCGGCGGCGGGGGAAAGGACGCGACCGCCGGGGATCGCCGCAAGCAAGGCGCGGGTGTACTCGTGCCGGGGGCGGGTGAAGAGCTCCTCCGGTGGGCCTGTCTCGACGACGCGGCCGGCTCGCATGACGGCGACTTGGTCCGCGATCCGGCGTACGACGGCTAAATCGTGGGAGATGAAGAGGTACGCCACGCCCGTATCGGCCTGCAACTCGCCCAGCAGGTCCACGACTTGGGCCTGTACGGACACGTCGAGCGCGGAGACCGGCTCGTCGCACACCACCAGGTCGGGGGAGAGGGCGAGCGCGCGGGCGATGGCCACACGCTGGCGCTGCCCGCCGGACAGCTCCGCCGGGCGGCGCTCCAGCGTGGCGGCGGGAAGCGCCACCCGGTCGAGCAGTTCGCGGGCCCGGGTGAGTCGGGAGAAGCGGTCGCCGACCTTGAAGGCACGCAGCGGTTCGGTGATCACATCGCCTATGGAGAAGCGTGGGTCGAGCGAGGCGAACGGGTTCTGGTAGACGAGCTGGGCGCGGCGGCGCAGCTCTCTGGCCCGGGAGTCTCGGGCGGTGGTGACGTCGGTGCCGTCGAACAGGACGTGTCCGGCGGTCGCGTCGGCGAGACGGAGCACCAGGCGGGCGGTGGTGGACTTGCCCGAGCCCGATTCGCCGACCAGTGCCAGGGTCCGGCCGCGATGGAGGGTGAAGCTGACGTCGTCGACCGCGCGCAGTGTCCGGGGCCCGTCCCCGGCGCGGGGCAGCCTGAACTCCTTCACCAAGTGGCGTGCTTCGACCAGGGGCACCGTGTCCGTCATCGGCGCGGGGACGGCCGCGCGGGGACGGGGGGTGGTCAGGCTCGGGGCGCTGGCCAGCAGGTGCCGGGTGTACTCGTCCCGTGGGTCGGCCAGGATGTCACGGGTGGGGCCCGCCTCGACGACTTTGCCCTGCGACATGACCACCAGGCGCTGCGCGCGGTCGGCGGCGACCCCGAGGTCATGGGTCACCAGCAGGACCGCCGTGCCCGACTCCTCGGTGAGGCGCTGGAGATGGTCGAGGATGACCCGCTGCACGGTGACGTCGAGCGCGCTGGTCGGCTCGTCGGCGATGATCAGCTCGGGCTTCGCGGCGATGGCGATGGCGATCAGGGCGCGTTGCCGCATTCCGCCGGACAGTTCGTGCGGGTACTGCCGGGCCCGGACGGCCGCGTCGGGCAGCCCGGCCCGGTCCAGGACGGCGATCGCCTCGGCGGGGGCCGAGCGGCGGGTCGCCAGACCGTGGATGCGCAGGACTTCGGCGACCTGTTCGCCGATCCGCTTGACCGGGTTGAGCGAGACCGTCGGGTCCTGGGGGACCAGCCCGATCCGCGCCCCGCGTACGGTGCGCAGCTCCGCCTCCGACAGCATGGCCAGGTCGTGCCGGCCGAAGCGGACCGTGCCCGCGTCGATGCCGCCGTTCCCCGGCAGGAGCCGGGTGATCGCGTGCGCGGTCGTGCTCTTGCCGGAGCCGGACTCGCCGACCACCGCCGTCACCTGTCCTGGCCATACATCGAGGTCCACGCCCCGGACGGCCGGGACCGTGCCGCCCCTGGTGCGGTACGAAACCGACAGGCCGCGTATCTCCAGCAGGGGTTGTGGTGTGTGCGTCATGTTCTCGTCCGCTCCGGGTGGGGTCGTGGTGGTGCCGGTCATCGCTGCCGGGACCATTCGCCGTCCAGCGCCCGTGCGATGCGGTTGGTGGCCAGCACGGTCACGGCGATCGCCAGTCCGGGCAGTGCGGTCAGCCACCAGGCGTTGGCGAGGTAGTTGCGGCCGTCGGAGATCAACGTGCCCCATTCCGGGGCCGGCGGGGGCGCCCCGTAGCCGAGGAAGCTCAGCGCCGATACGGCCAGGATGGAGGAGCCGAAGTCGAGGGTGGCCAGGACGATTACCGGGCCCGCGGCATTGGGCAGCACATGTCGGCCCAGCACCGAGTACCAGCGGGCCCCGCACGAGCGCGACGCCTCGACGAACACCGCCTGACGCACCCGGAGCACCTCGGCGCGCGCCACTCGGGCGAACGCGGCGACACTGGCGATGCCGACCGCAACCGCCACCTTCACCGTCCCGTACCCGAGCGCGGTGACGAGGGCCAGGGACAGGAACAGCGCGGGGATGGACAGCAGTACGTCGACGAAGCGCATCAGCACGTCGTCCACCCAGCGGCCCACGAACCCGGCGACCATGCCGAGCAGAGCGCCGGCCACGAACGCGACCAGCATCGCGATCAGCGTGGCCTTCAGGGACAACTGGGCGCCGTGCACCACGCGGGAGAACACATCGCGTCCCAGCTCGTCGGTGCCGAACCAGTGGGTGCCGCTCGGGCCGCGGAAGTTCTGCGACGGCACCCCCTTCAGCGGATCCTGCGAGGTGAACAGGTCCGGCCAGAACGAGGCCAGCACCACCAGCACGAGGACGGCGACCGACAGCAGCAGACCGGGGCGGCGCAGCAGGAATCGCAAGCCCCGCCGTAGGCCGACGCGATGCCCCGGCCCGGGACCGGTCCCCGTGTCGACCGGCCGGGCGAGGCCTCGGCCGGCCTCGGCCGGGTCGGCCGGGTCGGCCGGGTTGTCGACGAGATTCTGGCTCATGCGATGCCCGCCCTTCTGCCCGAGGCCACTACGATCCGCGGGTCCAGCAGCGGATAGACCAGGTCGATGACCAGGTTCGTCGTCACGAAGATGAGCGCCCCGAACACCACCACCCCTTGGACCACCGGGATGTCCTGGGCCGTGACCGCCGCAGCAGTCACGCGGCCGAGGCCGTCACGGGAGAACACCGTCTCGACGACCACCGAACCGGCGATCAGCTGTCCTACCAGCAGACCCACGACGGTCAGCGCGGGCAGGGACGCGTTGCGCAGCGCGTGCCGCAGATGGACCCGCCACCGGCCGGCGCCCTTGGCCCGCGCGGTCTCCACATACGCCTGGTCCAGCGCGGTGAGCAGGCTCTTGGCGAGCACCTGGGCGATCTGCGCGCCGGTCGGGACCGCCAGTGTCAGGGCCGGCAGCGCCAGCCCCCGGAGGCCGTCGTTGCCGAACGCCGGAAACCAGTGCAGCCGGAAGGAGAACGCCTCGACGAGCAGCAGCCCTACCCAGAACGTCGGGACGGACCCCCCTAGCGGCGGCAGTGACAGCAGCAGCTGCCGCAGCCAGCGCCGAGAGGTGTACGTCGCCACCACCGCCAGACCGCCGCCGAGGATCACCGCGAGCAGCAGGGCCGCGCCGGTCAGCTGGAGGGTCTGCGGCAGCGCGTCGGCCAGCGTCGAGGCGACCGGCCGGCCGGTGGCGACCGAGTCGCCGAAGTCCCCGCGCACCGCCCGGCCGAGGTTCTCGGCGTACTGCACGAGCACCGGCTTGTCGAAGCCGTACTCGTGCCGCAGGGCGGCGATCTGCTGCGGATCGACCTGCCCCGAGTCCATTCCCGCACTGGCCATCGCCGTGACCGGGTCGCCCGGCAGATAGTCCAGCACCAGGAACGAGACCGTATGGGCCGCCCACAGCACCCCGGCCGCCTGGGCAAGCCGTTTGATCACATAACGGCGCACGGGGCTAGCCGATCCACGTGTCGTGCAGCTGGATCCGGCTGGAGGCGTCGAAGTTCAGGTCGTGCACCTTCTTCGAGACGCCCAGCTGGGTCTGGAGCTCCACCACCGGCGCGTAGTAGGCGTTCCGCACGATCAGCTGCTGTGCTTGGCCGGCCAGTTGCCCGCGTTTGGCCGGGTCGGTGGTCGCAGCCTGCGCGGACAGCGCCGCATCCAGGCCGCTCGCCGGCAGGCGGTAGAAGTTGGCCAGCTTGGTGGAGAACGAACTGCGCAGGATGTCCGGATCGGCACGGGTGACGTTCCCCCAAACCGCCTCGTAGTCGCCCGACTGGAGCGTCGGGGCGAACTGGGTGACCTGGCGTTGCTCGAGGGTCACGGTCACACCGACGGCCTTGAGCTGCTGCTGGATCAGCTCCAACGCGGGCTGATTGGTGGCCGCGTTGGGGAACCAGACGATGGTCAGGTTCAGCTTCTTGCCGTTCTTCGTGCGGATGCCGTCGCTTCCGGTATTCCAACCGGCCTTGTCCAGCAGGGACTTCGCCTTGGCCACGTCGAAGGCCAGGTCCGGGGCGAGGCTGGTGTAGTCGGGCGTGGTGTGTGCGAGGACGCTGGTCGCCGCCTGGGTGCCCGTGGGGAACACGGTGTCGGCGATCTGCTGCCGGTCGATGGCGGACAACAACGCCTGACGCACCCTCGCGTCCTTCAGTACCGGCCGCGAGTTGTTGAGCCCGAGACCGAACACGAGGCCGGGGTTGGCCCGTCGCCGGAGGGTGACCTGACCGCCCTTGAGCGCCGCCTCGTTGGCTCTGCCCACGCTGCTGATCGCGTCCACCTGGCCGGACTGGAGACCGCCGGCCCGCACTCCCGCTTCCGGTACGACCTTGAACACCAGCTTGTCCAGGTACGCCTCGCCCTTCTTGTTCCACAGCGAGGAACCCCACGCGTACCCGCCGCGCTTGGCCAGGGTGATCGACTGGTTCTGCACATACTGCTTCAGCACGAAGGGCCCGGATCCGATCACCCCGTCACTGCACTTCTGCTGCGGGGTCTTCTTCGCGCTCGCCGACGACTCGATGCCCAGCGAGTGCGTCGACGTGGCTTGCAGGAACTGGGCGTTGGGCTCCTTGAAGGTCACCTTGACGGTGAGCGGGTCGACCACGGTGGTGCTCTTGACGCCACTCAGATAGCCCTTGGGCAGGGTTCCCAGGGCGCCGAGCTTTGGCACCGCGTCGAAGTTGTCCTTGACCACCTGCGCGGTCAGCTTCGAACCGTCGCTGAAGGTGACACCCGACCTCAGATGGAAGGTGAACGTCGTTGTGTCGGAGCTGACGTCCCAGCTCTTCGCCAGCCACGGCACGATCTTGCCGGTTTTGGGGTCCTGGTCCGTCAGGGAGTCCACGATCTGGCGCACCGAGTAGATGGTGTCGTTGCTGCCAACCTGCTGCGGATCCACGCAGCCGGCGTCCGAACCCACCGCGAAGGTCAGGGTGCCGCCGGACTTCGCCCGGCCGCTGCTGGAGCCGGAGCTGTCGCCGCTCGACCCGCAGGCGGTCAGCAGCACACTGGTGGTCACAAGGGCGGCCAGCGGTGCCCACGGGGAGGATCTGAAATCCGGAAGTGCTGTCACGGGAGGGGTTCTCCTACTCGTGTCACCAGGCATGGGGTGCCGTATGAGGCACGGCCGTGCATGGGTGTGTGGCTCCGGCCGGCGCGACGCCGGTGGCGGGGGAGCGCTGTGCAGACAGGGATCAGGTGAAAACGGGGATCAGGACAAGAGGAGTGTGGAAACGGCCGGGGCCGGACTTCGACCGGCGGCGGGAAGGGCCGTCAGGCCTGACAGAGGCAGCTGGTCGAGCGCTTCAGGTCGATGTGGCGCCGGCGCGAGAGCCGGGAGAACACCATGGCCACGGCGAAGGAGGTACTGAGGTCACCACCGTGCCGCATACCGGTCCTCCACATCTCCGGCCCCGGCCACGGGGCCACGCGCTTGCGGGGGTTGTCGCTGATCCCGCCGGGCTTTCACCTGGAGCACCCCACCGCGGGGGAGGGTTGCCGGTCAGCGAGCCAGGGCTTGACGCTGACACTCAATGCCATTCGTGATCGTACGGAGCGGCCCTGTCGTACGTCAATGCCGGAATCGTACGCCCTGTCGAAGGCAGCGGAGTCTCGGCTGCCGGGACGCCTGGTGGACGATCGCCCCGCCGTGTGTTTTCATCCGGCCATGGAGACCGCAGGTCAGGCACGCACCGTGCTGCTCGACCCGTTCTGGGCGGGCCGCCGCGCCGAGCAGTTCGACCAGACCTGTCGCTGACCGCCCACTCCGTTCATCCCTTTCTCCGCTTGAGCACCGCTGAGGGGTCTCGCACATCCTCACTGCCCTCGCCGGCCGCCGCCTTGGCGAACACGTCGTACCACCACGACCGACCCACCGGTAAGAGCCGCATGGTCGTCAACAGCACCGCACCGACGGGAGTCTTCGCCGCGCTGCGGGTCCGGGACTACCGGATCCACTGGAGTGCGGGCCCGGTGTCCAACATCGGCAGCGCGATGCAGGGCGTCGCGCTGGACTGGTTCGTCCTCACGCTCACGCACAGCGGCACCGCGCTCGGCTGGGTGGTCGGCCTCGAATTCGCCCCGGTGCTGCTGTTCGGTCTGTGGGGCGGGGGCGTCGCGGACCGGTACGACCGGCGCACCCTGCTCCTGTGGACACAGTCGCTGTACGCGGCGCGGGCCCTGCTGCTGACCATCATGGCGTTCTCCGGCCACGCCCCGCTCTGGCTGCTGCATGTGCTGTCCTTCGCCCTTGCGGCGTGTTCACGGTGGAGAACCCCGCACGCCTGTCGTTCGCCACGGAACTGGTCGGCCGGGCGCGGCCGAAGACGGGGATCGCGGAGGTGCCCACATGCAGTCCGGGTACCGCGCGCCCGACGATCGCAGCGAGTTGGGGTGAGTCCGCGCCGAAGGTCTGGCCGAACCAAGCCGACCGCGGACCGGCGGCTGCGGCCTCCTGGGCCAGCCGCACGGTGGCGTCGAGCTGGTTCTGCGCGTCGGACGCGTTGAGCGCTACGCCAATAGTCATGCCAGCCAGAACGGGCGTCGGCCGAATTCGCATTCCGGTCCGTGTGTGACAGGTTCGTGTCGGCCATGTGTAGCAGGGCCGTATCTCCTCGCGGTAGCAGCGCGTCACGGAGCCACCGTGTCGACCCTCGACGCGGTCCAGCACGCGGATCGCTTCGCCGTCCATGTGCTGGGTGCCGAGAACGAGCAGATCGGCGAGCACTACCTGGTCATCGGCGAGGTCCCATCGGGCGGCGGCCCCGCCCGGAGCCCCGCCCTGGTCCACCACGACGGCGCCTTCGCCACAGCTGTACGCCTTGCCGCGCCGAACACGCGGTGAAAATCGGCCAGGACAGAGCACTTTCCCCAGTTTTCCTATCGATTTAGTAGGGAAATGTTGACGCCGGTCGCCGGGGCGAGTGAGCATGCTCTACATGTCCGTTACGCAGCAGCGCCTCGTCACCGTACGGCGGGTGGGCCGCACATACACGCCTGACGCGGAAGGGAGCTTTGGCGACACGTGCCGTTCCATGAGGCGGGTGCGAGCATGACGACGGTGGATGAGGCGATCGACGCGGGAACCGGACACGACCACTGGCTGCGCATAGCCCGGGAGATCGCGGACGACCTGGCCACGGACGCGGTCGACCGCGAGCAGGCCGGGAAAGCACCGTTCGACGAGGTTGCGCGGCTGCGCGAGGCAGGGCTGCTCACCTTGCCGGCACCGGCCGGACACGGCGCGGGAGGCGCGGGAGGCGCGGACTGGCGTACGGCCTACGCGGTCGTCCGGACGATCTCAGCGGCCGACGGCGCGATCGGCTACCTCCTCGGCTGCCACTACTTCCTGTCCTCCAGCGCCCGGTTCTTCGCCGGTCCCGCCCTCGCCACCCGCGTCGAGCACGAGTCCGCGGCGAGGCAGTGGTGGTGGGGAGGCGGTCTCGCTTCCTGTGAACCGACTCCCAGACTGACCCCCACCGCGCGCGGCTATGTGCTGGACGGCCGGCAGAGTTGTGTCACCGGAGTGGGCATCGCCGATCGGCTGGTCGTCCGTGCCACTCGGTCCGGCAGCGGTGATCCCCTGGCCGTCCTCGTCGATCCCGCCCACCCCGGCGTCGTGTACGTCGACGACGACACCTTCGGCCAGCGCCTGGCGGCCGGCGGCAGTGTGGAGTTCGACTCCGTACCGGTCGCGGCCGACGACGTGTTCGGCTCCCTCTCCTCGGACGAGGACGCCCTGCCCCCCTTCGCCGGCTTGGCGGCACCGACCGCACGCCTGGTTTCCGTGCAGTTCTGTCTCGGCGTCGCCGAGGGGCTGCTTGCCGAAGTGCGCGAGTACAGCAGGGTGGTGAACTCTTCCTGGCAGCCCCCCGCGCAACAGCCCTGGCCGGGCGATCCGTCGCGGGACCCGTACGTGCTGAGCGTGTACGGGGAACTGACCGTTGCCGCCCGTTCCGCGTCGGCTCTCGCCGACCAGGCGGTCGAGGCACTGGCGCGTGGCTTCGCACAGGGCGAAGACCTCGACGACGACGAGTGCGCGGAGATCGCCGTACTCGCGAGCGTGGCCGAGTCCGCGGCCTCCCGGGCCGCGCTGGAGATCACTACACGTGCCCTGGACGTCATCGGCGCGCGTGCCGCCTTCCTGCGGCATGGATTCGACCGCTTCTGGCGCAACGCCCGGACGCACACCCTGCGCGAGCCCGTCGCCGACAGACTTCGCGAGGTCGGGGACTACTTCCTCAATGGTGCGCACCCTCCGTTCACCATCCCCTCCTGACGGCGAGCGCCGAGGCGATCGCGGTGGCGCAGGGCATTCCGCACACGTTCCTGGACGGCATCCTGGGCGACCTGCGCCGGGGCGGGCCGGCCACCAGTCGGCGCGCTGGGAACGGCGGCTACCGGCTGGCCCGCCCGGCGGACGAAATAGCCGTCGCCGACGTGATCCGGGTGGCCGACGCCCCTGTCCACCGACCCCTGATCTCCCGCGCGCCGGGCTGCCGCCCGCCGGTGGGATCCGGCGGGCGGCAGTGTGCGATCACCGGTATCCGGTGTCGTGGTCAGCGTGTCACTGGACGATCTTGAGCAGCTTGTTGGGGGAGCCCGAGCCGATCCCGGACAGGGCGCCCGAGGTGGCACTGTTCACCAGCGCGCTCCCGACCTCGGACGGAGAGGCGGCGGTGTGGCCGGAGAGATAGATCGCCGCGGCGCCGGACACGTGGGGGGCGGCGAAGGAGGTGCCGGAGCCGGTGTACGTGGCGGTGTCAGAGGTGTTCCAGCCGGCTGTGATGTTCGAGCCCGGGGCGAAGAGGTCCACCACCGAACCGTAGTTTGAATAGCTCGCCCTCGCGTCGGTGCTGGTGGTGGCGCCGACGGTGAGGGCGGTCGGCACCCGGGCGGGGGAGTAGTCGGCGGCGTTGGCGCTCGAGTTGCCGGCGGCGATGGAGTAGGTCACACCGGAGGCGATCGAGTTGCTGACGGCGGTGTCCAGGGAGGTGCTCGCTCCGCCGCCCAGCGATACGTTGGCCACCGACGGTCCGGAGTGGTTGGCCGTGATCCAGTCCACGCCCGCGATGACGCCGGCCGTGGTGCCGGACCCGTCGTTGCCGAGGACGCGTACCGCCACGATCTTCGCCTTCTTGGCCACGCCGTAGGTGCTGCCCGCGACGGTCGTGGCGACGTGCGTGCCGTGGCCGTAGCCGTCCTGCGCGGTGCTGTCGTTGTCCACGAAGTCGTAGCCGTAGGACGCCCGGCCGCTGATCTGGGAGTGGGTGATCCGCACCCCGGTGTCCAGGACGTAGACGGTCACACCGCTGCCGGCGCTGTCCGGGTAGGTGTACGTGCCGCTCAGCGGCAGGTTGGTCTGGTCGACGCGGTCCAGGCCCCAGGGGGCGTTGGTCTGGGTCGCGTCGGCGTGGACCTTCCGGTCCTGTTCGACGGAGGCCACGGCCGGGTCGGCGGCGAGCCGTCTGGCTTCGGTGGGGCTGAGCTTGGCGGCGTAGCCGTTCAGTGCAGTGGTGAAGGTTCGCTCCACCGCGCCGCCGTATCCGGATATGACCTCCTTGCCGCGGGCGGAGGCGGCCTTGAGGCCGGCCGTCTTCTTCAGGGTGACGATGTAGCTCCCGGGGACCGCGTCGGCGGCCCCGGCGTGCAGGACCGTGCCTTCGGCCGGTGCGGCGTGGGCGGGGAGCGTGGTGCCTGCTCCGATGCACGCGGCGGCGGCCGCCGTGGCGATTGCCGCGGCGATCCGCCGCTTGGTGGTACGCATCTGCATCAGTGCCATCGCGAGGGATTCCTCCTCGATCGGTGGCGCGCTGTGGTGCGTGCGCGCTCTACGGGGTGTGCGGGCTCGCACAGTTCACCGGGAGCTCACGGTGACGCCCCCTGGCCTGATGAGGATTTGCCGGGGCGCGAGCAACCGGCAAGGCATGCCATATATATGACATGAACCCGCCATGGAAGCGGGTGTGCCGTGGCGGGAGGCCACGCTCGCGTAACCCCGCGTACGTACACGGCACACAAAGGGAAAACCGTGACCGCGACCGCTGTCCGGTGCGCGGCGCGGGCCGGAACCGTGACGTGGCGCCAAGGCATACGATGGCGTTGCGGAGGTCCGCGACGCAGGGGGCGATGGCACGCCCCGCGGCGTCGATCACCAAGTGGTCGCGGTGCCACGGGGCATGCTCCCGGCCGCGAATGTCGGCCCAGCTCGGCAGCGGCGGGCCGGGGATGTCCGCGGTGCGGCCACTCGCCCGCCTCTTGTGCTCGGCGGGATCCGAGCAAATGACCTCGCCCGGGTAACGGCCGTAGGGCGGGCGCGCGACTGCCGTTGTTGACGCGGAACGGGGGCGCGGATAGCGTCGCCGACATGCGGATTTCTTCGCGGTTCACCCAGCGGCGCGCTGTCGATCCGATGTCCGTCGCCACCGCGCTGTGTAGCTGACCTCCACCGCGCGCCGCCGCTGTTCCACGCTGCCGTCTCTCCCGCCCCGCCCTGGGGGACGGACCGGTCGAGTGCAACGTGGTGTGGACCGCTGCGCACGCCGGGAACAGACCGCGGAGCGGGGCTGTTATGAGTCATGACGAGGTGCGCGGTACTGCGCGACGGACGGAGGTGCGGCTCATGCGACACCTGTCCCACCCCCGCACCGTGAACCCACGCCGCCGTATCCGCCTCCACTCCCGGTCGCACATCGATCTGCTGCGCGTGGCCGGCGCACTCTGTCGCGCCTGACCCACCCCCGCCTCCGGCCGGGGACCCCCTCCCGCCGCGCTCGCCCGCCGCCGTGCCCGCCACTCCTCACATGCGGGCCGACGACGTCGTACGGACCTCCAGGAAGGCATCCACTCGTGTCCTCAACACCCTCTTCTCCGCTGCACCTCGCCGTCGCCCTCGACGGCACCGGCTGGCACCCCGGCTCCTGGCGCGAGCCGGTGGCCCGCCCCCGGGACCTGTTCGCCGCCCGATACTGGGCCGATCTGGTCGCCGAGGCCGAGCGCGGCCTGCTCGACTTCGTGACCTTCGAGGACGGCCTCGGTCTGCAGTCCTCCCACTTCCTCGAGCCGGACGGTCGCACGGACCAGGTCCGTGGCCGCCTGGACGCCGTCCTCCTCGCGGCCCGCATCGCCCCGCTGACGCGGCACATAGGCCTGGTCCCGACCACGGTGATCACCCACACGGAGCCGTTCCACATCTCCAAGGCCATCGCCACCCTCGACTATGTCAGCACCGGCCGAGCGGGCCTGCGGGCACAGATCACCGCGCGCCCGAACGAGGCCGCACACTTCGGCCGCCGCACGATCCCCCACATAGACGCGTACGAGAGCCCGGCCGCGCAGGAGGTGGTGGCCGACCTCTTCGACGAGGCCGCCGACTACGTGGAGGTCGTGCGCAGGCTCTGGGACAGCTGGGAGGACGACGCGGAGATCCGCGACGCCGCCACCGGCCGTTTCATCGACCGCGACAAGCTGCACTACATCGACTTCGAGGGCAGGCACTTCAGCGTGAAGGGCCCGTCCATCACCCCACGCCCGCCGCAGGGCCAACCCGTCGTCAGCGCCCTCGCCCACTGGACCGTCCCCTACCGGCTGGTGGCCCGCCAAGCCGACATCGGCTATGTCACCCCGCGCGACGCCGACCACGCCCGCGCGATCGTCGCGGAGATCCGCGCCGAGCAGGAGGCGGCAGGCCGCGCCGACCAGCCCCTGCACGTCTTCGGTGACCTGGTGGTCTTCCTCGACGACGACCCGGCCGCCGCGACGGCCCGCCGCGAACGCCTCGACGCCCTCGCCGGATCCCCGTACACCAGCGACGCCCGCATCTTCACCGGCACCCCCGCTCAACTCGCCGACCTGCTCGAGGAGTGGAGGTCGGCCGGACTGAGCGGATTCCGGCTGCGTCCCGCCGTCCTCGGCCACGACCTCCCGGCGATCACCCGCGGCCTGGTCCCCGAACTCCAGCGCCGGGGCGCCTTCCGCCGCGCCTACGAGGCCGACACCCTGCGCGGACTGCTGGGCCTGTCCCGCCCCGCCAACCGCTACGCCGCCGCCTGAGCCCGAGGGAGACGTACGACCATGAGCAAGCCGCTGAAGCAGATCCACCTGGCAGCCCACTTCCCCGGCGTCAACAACACCACCGTGTGGAGTGACCCCGAGGCCGGCAGCCACATCGAGTTCAGCTCCTTCGTCCACTTCGCGCAGACCGCCGAACGCGCCAAGTTCGACTTCCTCTTCCTCGCCGAAGGACTGCGACTGCGCGAACAGGGCGGTCGGATATACGACCTGGACGTCGTCGGCCGGCCCGACACCTTCACCGTGCTCGCCGCGCTCGCCGCCGTCACCGAGCATCTGGGCCTGACCGGCACCATCAACTCCACGTTCAACGAGCCGTACGAGGTGGCCCGCCAGTTCGCCAGCCTCGACCACCTCTCCGGCGGTCGTTCCGCGTGGAACGTGGTCACCTCCTGGGACGCCTTCACCGGCGAGAACTTCCGCCGCGGCGGCTTCCTGCCGCAGGAGGAGCGCTACTCCCGTGCCAAGGAGTTCCTGGCCACGGCGAACGAGCTCTTCGACTCCTGGCACGGTGACGAGATCGTCGCCGACCAGGAGGCCGGAATCTTCCTGCGCGATGCCAAGGCGGGCTCGTTCGTCCACACGGGGAAACACTTCGACATCCGTGGTCAGTTCAACGTTCCGCGCTCCCCGCAGGGCCGCCCGGTGATCTTCCAGGCCGGCGACTCCGAGGAGGGCCGTGAGTTCGCCGCGTCGAGCGCCGACGCCATCTTCAGCCGGTACGCGACTCTGAAGGAGGGCCAGGCGTTCTACACGGACGTCAAGTCGCGGCTTGCCAGGTACGGCCGCCGCACCGACCAGCTGCTCATCCTGCCCGCCGCGACCTTCGTGCTCGGCGACACCGACCAGGAGGCGGCCGAAATCGCCCGCGAGGTGCGCCGACAGCAGGTCAGCGGCGCCACTGCCATCAAGCACCTGGAGTTCGTCTGGAACCGGGACCTGTCGGCGTACGACCCGGAGGGGCCGCTGCCCGACGTCGACCCCGTGGTGAGTGAGGAGCACATATCGCGGGGCCGCGCCCAGGTGCGGATGTACCGGGACCCGATCGCCGTCGCCCGCGAGTGGCGGCAGCTCGCCGAGGCCAACAAGTGGTCCATCCGCGACCTGGTCATCAACACCGGCAACCGGCAGACCTTCGTCGGCTCCGCGGCCACCGTCGCGCACACCATCAACGACTTCGTGCAGGCCGACGTCTCCGACGGCTTCATCCTCGTCCCGCACATCACCCCCGGCGGCCTCGACCCCTTCGCCGACAAGGTCGTCCCGCTCCTGCAGGAACGGGGCGTCTTCCGCACCGACTACGAGGGCACGACCCTGCGCCACCACCTCGGCCTCGCCCACCCGGACGACCTGCGGGGCGACCAGCGGGTGGCGTCGTGAAATTCCTGGCCATCACACTCATCGTGCACCGCCCGGACCCCGTCACCGGGATACAGAAGCCGACCCACGACCGCTTCCGCGAGGTCCTCGACAGCGCCCTGCTGGCCGAGGAGTTGGGCTTTGACGGCTTCGGTGTGGGGGAGCGGCACGAACGGCCGTTCATCTCCTCGTCCCCGACCGTCGTACTCGGCCATGTGGCCGCCCTGACGAAGCGGATCCGCCTGTTCACGGCCGTCACGACGCTCAGCCTGCTGGACCCGGTCCGGGCATACGAGGACTACGCCACGCTGGATCACCTGTCCGACGGGCGCCTCGACCTGATCATCGGCAAGGGCAACGGCGCCGCCCAGCGTGACCTGTTCCACGTCACGCCCGAGGACCAGTGGGACCGCAACGCCGAGAGCTACGAGGTCTTTCGCAAGCTGTGGCGTCAGGACAAGGTCACCGTGGCCACCCGCTTCCGTCCCCCGCTGACCGAAGCCGAGGTGTGGCCACGGCCGTACCAGCGGCCGATCCGTGTCTGGCACGGCAGCGCCACCAGCAAGGAGTCGGTCGACCTGGCTGCCCGCTACGGCGATCCGCTGTTCTCGGCGAACGTCACCCACCCGATAGAGCCGTACGCCGAGTTGGTCCGCTACTACCGGCAGCGGTGGGAGCACTACGGCCACGACCCGGCACGGATCGCCGTCGGCGCGGGCACGGCGGGCATCTGCGTCGCGTCCACCTCCCAGCAGGCCCTCGCCGCGTACCGGCCGGTCTTCGAGGCCAACCTGGCGTTCTTCAAGAAGGCCGGCCTGCCCGTCGTCTTCGAGACCCTGGAGGACTTCGTCGAACGCAGCTCCGCTCTGATCGGCAGCCCGCAGCAGGTCATCGACAAGGTGCACCGCTACCACGAACAGTTCGGGCACACCGTGCTCCATCTGCACGCCGACGCGAGCGGGCTGACGGAATCCCGGCACCGTGCCTCCCTCGAGCTGTTCCAGTCCAAGGTCGCCCCCGTGCCGCGCCGCGAGATCCCGGACCCGCCGTTCGTGTGGGGACCCGTGCTTCCGGTCCCACCGCTCACCCAGGAGTCCGTCCATGTCTGATATTGCCCTCGGTGTTCTCGACCTGGTCCCGATCCCGTCCGGCTCGACGGCAGCCGATGCCCTGCGCAACTCCATCGACCTCGCACAGCAGGCCGAGCGCTTCGGATATGCCCGCTACTGGTTCGCCGAGCACCACCTCAATCCGGGCGTGGCCGGCACGTCCCCCGCGGTCGTCCTGGCCCTGACCGCGTCCGCCACCTCCACCATCCGGCTCGGTTCCGGGGCCGTGCAGCTCGGGCACCGCACGGCGCTGTCCACCGTGGAGGAGTTCGGCCTGCTCGACGCGCTGCACCCGGGCCGCTTCGATCTGGGCCTGGGCCGCTCGGGCGGCCGCCCGCCGGGACAGCCGGCCGCACCGTTGCCGACGGCGACCCCGGTCCTCGACGGCCGCACCCCGAACGGCCTGTTGATCCCGCCCCGCTTCTCCTTCGAGCATCTGCTCGCTTCACCCCGCATCGCGCTGCAGCGCAGGCTGCTTCTGCTGCCGGGCGCCGAGTCACAGGACTACGCCGAGCAGATCGACGACATCCTCGCCCTGCTCGCCGGCACCTACCGCTCCCCGGAGGGCATCGAGGCGCACGTCGTGCCGGGGGAGGGCGCCGACGTGGAGCTGTGGATCCTGGGCAGCAGCGGTGGTCAGAGCGCCGCCGTCGCGGGCCGAGGCGGTCTGCGGTTCGCGGCGAACTACCACGTCAGCCCGGCCACGGTCCTGGAGGCGGTGGAGGGTTACCGGTCCTTCTTCCAGCCTTCCGAGTTCCTCGACAAGCCGTACGTCAGCGTCTCGGCGGACGTCGTCGTCGCCGAGAACGACGCCACCGCCCGCGACCTCGCCACCGGCTACGGCCTGTGGGTTCGCAGCATCCGTACCGCCGAGGGCGCCATCGAGTTCCCGACGCCGGAGGAAGCGCGTGCCCACCCCTGGACCGACGAGGACCGGGCCCTCGTCCAGGACCGCCTCGACACCCAGTTCGTCGGCTCACCAGGTCGGGTGGCCGACCAGCTGGAACAACTCCAGGAGGCCACGGGCGCGGACGAGTTGCTCATCACGACGATCACCCATGACCACGCGGACCGGGTCCGTTCCTACGAACTGCTCGCGGAGGAATGGCGCCGACGGGGACACTCCCTCCAGCCGAGCTGATGCTCGGGAGTAGCCCACCGACCGGCCGCACGCGACGCTTCGGCGCGGCCCGCCTCGTCACCGCGCCGACAGCGGAAGACCTTGATGCGTGAAGACCACCACCTCAGCCCGATGCCAGGCCGCGGAGGAGCAGAGCCAGTGACTGTCGCGGGCTCTGTCCCGCGGTGTCGACGACGACGCGCTTGCGTTCCCACGGCTCGTGCTCCCGGTCGACGACCTGCTGCCGGTTCGGCAAAGCGAGCGTGGTCTTGCCGGTACCGGGCAGGCCACCGATGACGATGAGCACAGGATCACCCCTCCGTCAGCCGTCGCGGAGAAGCACCGTACGCCTGAGCGTTGCGCACGAAGAGCTCGTGCAGGTCGCGGACCGCCCGCGGAACGGAGCCGGAATGGCGGCGCTGCAGTACCAGCAGTACGTCGGTCGCATCCCCCGCGAGCGGCCGCACAGTGATCGCGCCCCGTCGTTCCAGCGGGTCGCCGACGACGCTGAAGTCCGGCAGCACTGTGGCCCCCAGCCCCTCGGCCACCATCAGTTTGCCCATCTCCGCGCCGTCGGTGGAGTACGAGAAGGAGGGAGTCCGGCCGCGCAGCAGCCGGTGCACGAACCGGTGCATCACATAGCCGGACCGCATCACGACCAGCGGCTCGGCCAGGAGACTGTCCGCGTCCACCGCATCCATGGCCGCCAGCGGACTGTCCGGACGCACGCACACCACCGGTCGGCCGCAGAGCAACTCCGTCGTCTCGAAGCCGGGCGGCATGTCGTCGCCCCGGAGGTAGTTCACCAGTCCCAGGTCGAATGCGCCGTCCAACAGTCCGCGGTGGATGTCGGCCTGCTGCGCGCCGACCAACTCCACCTGGGTGACCGGGTGCGAGGCCCGGAACTCGCGCACGGTCGGGATGACCAGCGGCACGGTAGCCGTGTTCACCGTGCCGAGCCGGACCATGCGGCTGACGCGGTGCTGGTCGCCGGCCGCGCCGCGCAGCCGGTCGACCGCGTCCAGCACGCTCATGATGTGCGGCAGCAGCTCGCGTCCCTCGTCGCTGATCTTCGCGCCGGACCGCTTGCGCTCCAGCAGGTCCACGCCGAGCTCGCGCTCCAGATTGCGTACGGTCTCGCTGAGCGCCGGCTGGGACAGGTGCAGTTCCTCGGCGGCCCGCCGCAGCGAACCGAGCCGTGTGACGGCAGCGATGTATTCGAGCTGTTCGATACGCACGAACAGGAGACTGCGCCCTCCCGGGATCGGGTTCAAGGGAATCCCTGTCACAACCTCGTGAATACCGACTCTCACCATGTGGAATCACATCCGGGCATTCTTGACCGGCCGGACTCCCTCCTGGTTCGATCGGTGGCATGAAGCGACAGGACCTCACGCGGCGACGCCACGTCGACCTTGCGCGTGTTTCCAGCGCCTTCTGTTGCTGTCGGGTCTGAGCGCACCGGAGGGAAACCCTCCCACCCGCTCCCTCTGTGACTTCCTTCCGTGAATTCCGGTCCCGGCACATTTCCGTCGTGAAGACGACCTTCCCGGAAACGCTGCTCCAGCGTGCCTGAATTCCGCGGAAGCCCATTCGCCCTGCCCGCGCAGCATTCCCCTGCCAGGAGTTCCCGTGCCCGCATCCTCCGCATACCCCGGATCCGATCCCGTCCGCTTCGCCTACTGGGTGCCGAACGTCAGTGGCGGCCTCGTCACCAGCACCGTCGAGCAGCGCACCGACTGGGGCTACGACTACAACCGCGAACTCGCCGTCCTCGCCGAGAACAACGGCTTCGACTACGCGCTGAGCCAGGTCCGCTACATGGCCAGCTACGGCGCCGAGTACCAGCACGAGTCGACCAGTTTCAGCCTGGCCCTGCTGCTCGCCACGCAGCGGCTCAAGGTCATCGCCGCCGTGCATCCCGGCCTGTGGCACCCTGGCGTCCTCGCCAAGCTCGGCGCCACCGCCGACACCCTGTCGAACGGCCGCTTCGCCGTCAACGTGGTCAGTGGCTGGTTCAAGGGCGAGTTCACCGCCCTCGGCGAGCCCTGGCTGGAGCACGACGAACGCTACCGCCGCTCCGAGGAGTTCATCCGCGTTCTGCGGAAGATCTGGACCGAGGACCACGCCGAACTCGCCGGTGACTTCTACCGGTTGCGCGACTTCTCCCTCAAGCCCAAGCCGCTGAACACCCCCGAGCGCCCTCACCCGGAGATCTTCCAGGGCGGCAACTCCACTGCCGCGCGCGCCATGGCCGGCCGCGTCTCCGACTGGTACTTCTCCAACGGCAAGGACTTCGACGGCGTCACCGAGCAGATCGACGACATCCGTGCCTCCGCCGCCCAAGCGGGCCGTACCGCGCCGAAGTTCGGCCTCAACGGCTTCCTCATCGCCCGCGACACCGAGGCCGAGGCCCGTGAGACGCTCCGCGAGATCGTCGCCAAGGCCGACACCCGGGCCGTGCACGGCTTCCGCGACGCCGTCCAGCAGGCCGGGCCGTCCACCGGCGACGGCAAGGGCATGTGGCAGGACTCCACGTTCGAGGATCTCGTCCAGTACAACGACGGCTTCCGCACGGGTCTGATCGGCACCCCTGAGCAGATCGCCGAGCGGATCGTCGCCTACAAGCGGCTGGGCGTCGACCTCTTCCTCCTCGGCTTCCTGCACTACCTGGAGGAGGTCGAGTACTTCGGCAAGCGGGTGCTGCCCCTGGTGCGCGAACTGGAGGCACGGCAAGCCGCGTCCGAGCCCGCCGCCGCCCACGCCTGACCGCGGCCCGCACACGAAACGACGAACCGAAAGGTCCTCCCATGGCCACCATCCTGTCCGTCTCCGGAAGCCCCTCCGCCACCTCCCGCACCGCTCGGCTGCTGCGCCACCTGGACGAGCGGCTCATCGCGCAGGGGCACGAGGTGATCGCGCTGGACGTTCGTACCCTGCCTGCCGAGGCGCTGCTCGGGGCCGACTTCGGTCACCCGGCGATCGTCCGGGCCACCGCCCTGTTCGAGCGGGCGGACGGGGTGGTGATCGGTACCCCCGTCTACAAGGCCGCCTACTCCGGACTGCTGAAGTCCCTGCTCGACCTGCTCCCGCAGTACGCGCTGGCAGGCAAGACGGTCCTCCCGCTGGCCACCGGCGGCACCACCGCCCACGTCCTGGCCATCGACTACGCCCTGCGCCCGGTGCTGGCCTCCATGGGTCCTGCGCACATCACACCGGGCTGGTTCACGCTCGACAAGGACATCACGGTGGGCGAGGACGGCACGCTGACCGTCGCGCCGGCATCGGCCGAGGCTCTGGCGCAGGTCACGGACCAGTTCTCGGCCGCGCTTGGCGGCCGCACGACGCTGCTGGCGGCCGCCGGATGAGCGTCGCGCACGTCATCGCGGATGACGCCGAGGCCCTTGCCGTGGCCGCGGAGCTGGCCGCGGACTTCCGCAAGGGCGCCGCCGAGCGGGACACGCGGCGCAGGCTCCCGCACACGGAGCTGGAGCAGCTGTCCGCCTCAGGGCTGCTCGCCGTGACCGTGCCCGCCCGGTTCGGCGGCGCGGACGTCCGTGCGGACACGCTCGCGGGGATCTTCCGACTGCTGGCCGCCGCCGACGCCAGCCTGGCCCAGATCCCGCAGAGCCACTTCGTGTACATCAACGTGCTGCGCCGGCAGGGGACCGACGAGCAGCAGGAGTTCTTCTTCGGCGAGGTACTGGCCGGCAAGCGGTTCGGCAACGCCCAGTCCGAGGCGGGCACCCAGCACGTCCAGGACATCCGCACCCGCCTCGCCCGGCTCCCGGACGGGTCGTACGTCCTCGACGGCGTCAAGCACTACTCCACCGGCGCGCTGTTCGCCCACTGGATCCCCGTCCTCGCCCGCACCGACGACGACACCCTGCACGTGGCGTACGTCCCGCGCGACGCGCCCGGCCTCACGGTCGTGGACGACTGGGACGGCATGGGACAGCGCACCACCGCCAGCGGAACCGTCCGCCTGGAGTCGGTGCCCGTGCCCGCCGACCGCGTCGTGCCGCACCACCTCACGTTCCGGGGCCCCCAACTTCACGGCGCCGTGGCTCAGTTGCTGCACGCGGCCATCGACGCCGGGATCGCCTCCGGGGCGCTGGCCGAGGCGGTGGAGTTCGTCCGCACCAAGAGCCGCCCCTGGTTCGAGAGCGCCGCCGAAGGACACGCGACCGCCGCGGAGGATCCGCTGCTGATCCAGCGGTTCGGCGAACTGGCGATCAGGGAACGAGCTGCCGAAGCGTTGCTGCGCGAGGCAGCCCGCGCGGTCGACGACGCCCGCGCCGACCTGACCGACGAATCGGCCGCCGAGGCCTCGATCGCGGTGGCCACCGCGAAGGTGACGGCGGCCGAGGCCGCCGTGGAGATCGCCAGCGCCCTCTTCGAGGTCGCCGGCACCCGCTCGGCGCTCGCCTCTCTGGGCCTGCACCGCCATTGGCGCGACGCGCGCACCCACACCCTGCACGACCCGGCCCGCTGGAAGGTCCAGCACATCGGCCGGTACGTGCTCAACGGCACCAAGCCACCCCGCCACGGCCTCCTCTGACGAACGCCGACGAACCTCACGAACACCGATCGGAGCCCCCACGTGTCCCTCACCTTCCACTGGTTCCTGCCCACCAACGGCGACAGCCGCCACGTCGTCGGCGGCGGCCACGGCACCCCCGCCACGGAGTCCGGGCGCGACCGGCCGCCGACGGTCGCCTACCTGAGCCAGATCGCCCGCGCCGCCGAGGACCTCGGTTTTGTCGGCGCGCTCACGCCGACCGGCGCGTGGTGCGAGGACGCGTGGCTGACCACTGCCATGGTCAGCCAGAACACCGAGCGCCTGAAGTTCCTCGTCGCCTTCCGGCCCGGCTTCGTCTCGCCGACGCTTGCCGCGCAGATGGCCTCCACCTTCCAGCGGCAGACCGGCGGACGTCTCCTGCTCAACGTCGTCACCGGCGGCGAGAGCCACGAGCAGCGCGCCTACGGCGACTTCCTCGACAAGGACGACCGGTACCGCCGTACCGGCGAATTCCTGGAGATCGTCCGGGGGCTGTGGGAGGGCAAGGCCGTCGACCTGTCCGGCGAGCACCTCCGGGTCGAGGACGCGAGGCTGGCCCGGGTGCCCGACCCGGTGCCCGAGGTGTACTTCGGGGGCTCCTCGGCGATTGCCGGGGAGGTCGCCGCGCGGCATGTCGACGTCTACCTCACGTGGGGGGAGCCGCCGGCGCAGGTCGCCGAGAAGATCGCCTGGATCAGGAAGCTGGCCGCGCAGGAGGGTCGCAGTGTCCGCTTCGGAATCCGGTTGCACGTCATCACCCGCGACACCTCCGAGCAGGCCTGGGCCGAGGCGGAGCGGCTGCTGGCGGGCTTCGACGCGGAGACCGTGCGGCAGGTTCAGGCCGGCCTCGCCCGCAGCGAGTCGGAGGGACAGCAGCGGATGCTGGCCCTGCACGGAGGCGGGAGCCGGGACGGGCTGGAGATCCATCCCAACCTGTGGGCCGGCATCGGGCTGGTGCGGGGTGGGGCGGGGACCGCCCTGGTCGGCAGTCACACCGAGGTCGCCGAGCGGATCAAGGAGTACGCCGCGTTGGGCATCGAGGAGTTCATCTTCTCCGGGTATCCGCATCTGGAGGAGGCGTACTGGTTCGGCGAGGGCGTACTGCCGAAGCTTCAGGCGCAGGGCCTGTGGCGGCACCCGTACGGGCAGCAGGCGGCCCCCGCCGCCCAGGTCCCCTTCGCCGGTGCCGGGAGCGCGCGATGACCCAGGTGATCGCCGACGACGCCGAGGCGGTCGCCGTCGCCGCCGAGCTTGCCGCCAAGTTCGCCCGCGAGGCCGTCCTCCGCGACGCCGAGCGCATCCTGCCGCGCACAGAACTCGACGAACTGTCGGGCTCCGGGCTCCTCGGCATCACCGTGCCCCGCTCCCACGGCGGCGCCGAGGTGAGCGCCCGCACCCTCGGCGAGGTCGTCCGGCTGCTGTCGGCGGCCGACGCCAGCATCGGCCAGATCCCGCAGAACCACTTCTTCTTCGTGGAAGTGCTGAAGGAGAACGGCACGGCCATGCAGCGCGACTTCTTCTACTCCGAGCTGCTGGCGGGGCGCAGGTTCGGCAACGCCCTGGCGGAGAAGGGCACCAGGCACGCGCTGGAGTTCGCCACCCGCCTGGCACCCCGGCCCGACGGCTCGTACACCCTGACCGGCACCAAGAACTACTCCACCGGTGCTCTGTTCGCCCACTGGATCCCGGTCTTCGCGCTCGCCCCGGACGACAGCCTCACTGCCGCCTTCGTCCCGCACGACGCGCCCGGTGTCACCGTCGTCGACGACTGGGACGGCATCGGGCAGCGCGGCACCGCCAGCGGCACCGTGCGGTTCGAGGACGTGAACGTGCCCGCCGATCGGGTCGTGCCCCACCACCTCACCTTCGAGCGGCCCGAGGTCTTCGGCGCCTTCGGCCAGTTCCTCCACGCGGCCGTCGACACCGGCATCGCCCGCGCGGCGCTCGAGGAGGGCGGCGAGCTGATCCGGACCCTTGCCCGGCCGTGGGGCGAGTCGGGCGTCGACCGGGCGAGCGAGGAGCCGCTGGTGATCCAGCAGTTCGGCGAACTGGCCCTGCTCGTCCGGGCCGCCGAGGCCCTCCTCGACCGGGCGGGCGCCGCCATCGACGCGGCTCACCGCGCCCCCGCCGACGAGGACCTCGCCGCCGAGGCCTCCCTCGCCGTCACCGCCGCCCGCGCCCAGGCCGACACCGCCGCGCTGACCGTGGCGAACGATGTCTTCGCGCTCATCGGTACCCGGTCCGTGACCGCGGGCCGCGGCCTGGACCGGCACTGGCGCAACGCCCGCACCCACACCCTGCACGACCCGCGCCGCTGGAAGATCCAGCATCTCGGCAACCACGCCCTGAACGGCGTCCACCCACCCGCCAACGGAATCGTCTGAGGACCAAGCGACCATGACCACCACCGACTGGGTCGGTATCGCCCGCGCCGTCGCGGCAGATCTCGCCCAGGACGCCGCCGAACGCGACACGGCCAACAAGCCACCCTTCGAGGAAACCGAGCGGCTGCGCGCGGCCGGACTGCTCACACTCCTGGTCCCCGCCGAGTACGGCGGCGGGGGAGCGGACTGGCGCACCGCCTACGCCGTCATCCGCGAGATCGCCGCGGGGGACGGCTCGATCGGCCAACTCCTCGGATACCACTACCTGTTGTCCTGGAATCCGCGCTTCTTCGGCGAGCCCGCCACGGTCGAGCGCCTGGAGCGTGCCGCCGCCGAGGGCCAGTGGCTGTGGGGCGGCGCCTTCAACCCGCGCGACCCGGATGTCACCCTGACCCCCGACGGCGACGGCTTCAGGCTCGATGGCCGCAAGTCCTTCGCCACCGGCGCCCGCGTGGCCGACCGGCTCGTCGCCGGCGCGACACGGACCGACACCGGCGAACCCGTCGTCGTCTTCGTCGACCCGGCCCACCCCGGAGTCGTACGCAACGACGACTGGGACAACTTCGGGCAGCGGCTCTCGGCAAGCGGCAGCGTGGAGTTCCACGCCGTGCCGGTGACGGCGGACGACATCCTCGGCTCCCTCTCCCAGGACGACTACGCCCTGTCCCCGTTCGCCACGCTGGTGACCCCGGCCATCCAGTTGGTCTTCGTCCACTTCTACCTGGGCATCGCCGAGGGCGCGCTCGCCGCCGCGGCCGACTACACCCGCACCACCACCCGCCCCTGGCTGCTGTCGGGCGTCGACTCCGCCACCCAGGACCCGTACACGCTGGCCACCTACGGCGAACTCGCCGTCTCCGCACGCTCGGTCCGTCTCCTCGCCGACCACGCGGCCGAAGCGGTCCAGCGCGGCCTCGACCGCGGCCCGGACCTCACCGACGACGAACGCGGCGAGATCGCCGTCACCGTCGCCACCGCCAAGGTCGCCGCGACCCGTGCCGCCCTCGACATCACCGCCCGGATCCTCGAAGTCACCGGCGCCCGCTCCACAGCGTCCGCGTATGGCTTCGACCGCTTCTGGCGCAACGTCCGCACCCACACCCTGCACGACCCCGTCGCCTACAAGCTCCGCGAGGTCGGCGACCACTACCTCAACGGCACGCACCCGCCGTTCACTCTGTACACGTAAGCACAAGCCAGGAGAACCACCCCATGCCCGCGCCCCGCCGCTCCCCGATATCCCGCAGAACACTCCTGCGCGCCACCGCCGGCGCCGCCGCCCTCACCGCGGCCGGCCCGCTCCTCACCGCCTGCGGCGGCTCCGAGTCCGCCGCCCTCGATCCGACCGCCAAGCCCGACCTCGACGGCGTCACGCTCAAGATCCTCGCCAACCAGCCCAACGCGCTGTCCTTCCAGTACCTGAGCAAGCCCTTCGAGGAGGCAACCGGCGCCAAGCTGAAGGTGACCCCCGTTCCGTACGACAAGCTCACGGCCAAGGCCGTGCTCGACGTGCAGTCCGGGGCGGGCCAGTTCGACGTCTTCATGTACTGGTACGCGGCCGTGGGCACCCTCGCCGAGGGCGGCGTCATCGAGGACCTGACGGCGTACATCAAGGCACACAAGGACATCGAGGAGAGCGACTTCCTGCCGTCCCTGTACGACACCTACACCCTGTACGACGGCAAGCGCTGGGGCCTGCCCTACGACGGCGACACCCACATCCTCTTCTACAACACCGAGATCTTCGAGCGGCACAAGGTCGAGGCGCCCAAGACATGGGACGAGTACAACGACATCGCAGCGAAGATCACCAAGGACGCCAAGGGCAAGTACTACGGCACCATCATCGAGGCCCAGCAGGTCCCGGTGATCCTCGGCTGCGACTTCGCCAACCGACTCGCAGGATACGGCGGTTCCTTCCTCGACGACTCGGGCGCGCCCACACTCGACACCCCGGAGGCGATCGCCGCCGCCCAGGTGCTGTTCGACGCCGCGCCGCACGCCCTGCCCACCCCGCTCCAGGTCGGCTTCGACCAGGCCCTGCCCGCCTTCCTCGACGGCAAGGGCGCCATGCTCGACTTCTGGACCGACTTCGCCAAGCGCGCCCAGGACCCCAAGCAGTCCAAGGTCGTCGACAAGTGGGCCGTCACCACGCTGCCGGTCGGCGGCAGCAACACCAAGCCGCGCACCTCGCTGGACGCGGGCTTCGGGCTCGCGGTGTCCACAGCGTCCAAGCAGAAGGAGGCCGCGGCCGCCTTCGTCACGTGGGCGACGGCCGCGAAGCAGAACCTCCTCGTCCTCGCCCAGCCCGACGCGGGCGCCGACCCGATCCGCACCAGCACCCTCAACTCCGCGGCGTTCCGCAAGAATTCGCCCGACTCCTACGAGGTCGTCCGCACCGGCCTCGCGGGCGACCCGCTGCCCTGGCCGACCGTGCCCAAGGCCCCGCACCTGCTCCAGACCCTCGTGGACGAACTCGCCCTCGGCCTGCAGGGCAAGCAGAGCGCGAAGACCGCCCTGGAGAACACCCAGCGGGCCTGGGCCAAGGAACTCAAGGGAACGAAGGGATGAGCAACACCGCCCCGGTGAAGTCCGCCGTACGGGTCCCCGGCGCGCTCGCCGCGCCGTCGGTGGCCTTCCTCGCGGTCTTCGCCGCCTACCCGCTCGTCTACGTCATCGGCCTGGCCTTCACCGACTCCACCCTTGCCCGGCCGTTGCAGCGCTGGACCGGGTTCGACAACTTCCGTACGGCGCTGGAGAGCCAGTCGTTCACGGGCTCGCTGCGGCGGTCGGTGCTGTTCGCGGTGCTCGCCGCCGCCGTCCAGCTGGTTCTGGGGACCGCCCTCGCGCTCCTGCTGCGCGCCCGGGCCCGGCGCCCCGGCCTGCTGGGCACCCTCCTGCTGCTGCCGCTGGTCACCCCGCCCGTCATGGTCGGCGTGGCGTGGAAACTTCTGCTCGCCCCCGTCGGCGGCGCGCTCAACGGCGCGCTGCACGCGGTGGGCCTGCCCGGAGTGAACCCCCTCGGCAGCAGCACGGGTGCGTTCGTCACCCTCGTGGTCATCGACAGCTGGCAGTGGACCCCGTTCGTGATGCTGCTCGTGTACGCCGCCCTGCTCGGCGTCCCGGACGCCCTGCGCGAGGCCGCCGCCCTCGACGGCGCCGGCCGCTGGCGCACCCTGCGCTCCATCGTCCTGCCGTACATCGAGCCCACCCTGCTGTCGGTCCTGCTGCTGAAGCTCGTCATCGGCTTCAAGGTGTTCGACATCGTCTACGTCGTCACCGCGGGCGGTCCCGGATTCTCCACGACCACCAGCACCTACGACATCCAGCGCACCGCCCTTCAGGAGTTCGACGTCGGCGGCGCGGCAGCCGCCACCGTGCTGTTCTCGCTGCTCATCGGCCTGGTCACGAGCGTCGTCGCGGTGCGCCGGAAGCGGCATGAGGAGGTGGCTGTATGACCACGGCCCAGCTCGAACCCACCAGGGAGGCGCAGCAGCCACCGCCACCCGCCCTCAAGCCGTCTCACCGCCCCGTCACGCGCCACCGCGGGAGCGGACTCACCGCGCTGCTCGCGCTGATCGCTTTCGTCATGGCCGTCCCGGTGCTGTACGTCGCCTCGTTGTCCGTACGCTCCCGCGACGACGTCCTCAACGGCGGGCTGCTGCCCACCCGCCCCTTCTGGGAGAACTGGCCCGACGCGTTCCGAGCCGTCGACCTCGGCCACTACATCGCCAACTCCTGGACGGTCGCGACCGGTTCCGTCGTCCTCACGCTGCTGATCGCCGTTCCGGGCGCGTACTTCACCGCCCGCGCCGGACGCCGCGGGGCGAGGCTCGCGACCCTCGTGCTGTCCAGCTACTGCGCGCCACCGGTCGTGGCCGTCCTCCCGCTCTTCTCTCTCCTGCGCAACCTGGAGCTGAACAACACCGTCACGGGGCTCGCCCTCGTGGACGGGCTGGCCAATGTGCCCGTCGCGATCTGGCTCCTCGACGGCTTCGTGCGCAAGGTGCCCAAGGAGATCGAGGAGGCCGCCTGGCTCGACGGGCTCGGCACCTGGGCGAGCCTGCGGCGTGTCGTCCTGCCGCTGATCTCGCCGGGCGTCGCGGCCGCCGCGCTGATCTGCTTCTTCCTCAGCTACAACGAGTTCCTCTTCGCCGTGAGCTTCGCCCAGGACAGCAGCGCACAGACCCTGCCCGTCCTGCTCTCGCTCTTCCAGGGCGACAAGAACGTCGAGTTCGGCCAGCAGGCCGTCGTGTCCCTGCTCGGCGTCGCGCCCGTCTACGTCCTCGCCGTGGCCGCCCAGCACCGGCTCGTCGCCGGCCTGTCCTCCGGAGCCCTCAAGTGACCCTCCCACCCGTCACCCACCACCACCCTCAACGGAAGCGCTCCGTGCTGCTGAGCCGGAACCGCCGTCGTATCCATCTCAACGCCTTCGACATGGCCTGCGTCGGCCACCAATCGCCCGGCCTGTGGCGCCACCCCGACGACCAGGCACACCGCTACACCGACCTCGCCTACTGGACCGACCTGGCGCGGCTGCTGGACCGCGGCGGCTTCGACTCCCTCTTCATCGCCGACGTGCTCGGCGTGTACGACGTGTACCAGGGCTCGCGTGACGCCGCCGTCCGCCAAGGCGCGCAGATCCCGCTGTCCGACCCGCTGCCCGCTGTCTCCGCGATGGCGGCGGTGACCGAACGCCTCGGCTTCGGCATCACGGTGTCCCTGACCTACGAGCAGCCGTACAAACTCGCCCGCACCCTCACCACCCTCGACCACCTCACCAAGGGCCGCATCGCCTGGAACGTCGTCACCTCCTACCTGGAGAGCGCCGCCCGCAACCTGGGCCTCGGCGAACAGGTCGCGCACGACGACCGCTACGAGGTCGCCGAGGAGTTCCTGGAGGTCTGCTACAAGCTCTGGGAGTACTCCTGGGACGACGACGCGGTCGTGCGCGACCGCGAGCGTGGCATCTACACGGACCCCGGCCGTATCCGCGACATCGCCCACAAGGGCCGCCACTTCACCGTGCCGGGCGTCTTCCTGTCCGAGCCGTCCCCCCAGCGCACCCCGGTCATCTTCCAGGCCGGCGCCTCCCCGCGCGGTCGGGCCTTCGCTGCCCGGCACGGCGAGGGCGTCTTCATCAACGCCGTCAGCCCGCAGGCCACCCGCCGCGTCGTCGACGACATCCGGGCCAAGGCCGCCGCAGAGGGCCGCGACCCGTACAGCGTCAAGATCTTCATCCTGCTCACAGCCATCACCGCCCCCACTGACGAGGAGGCCCGCGCCAAGTACGACGACCTCATCTCCTACGCCTCCTACGAGGGCGCCCTCGCCCTCTACGGCGGCTGGAGCGGCCTCGACCTGTCCGAACTCGCGCCGGACCAGCCCCTGGAGTACGTCGACACCGACGCGGTCCGCTCGGCGCTCGCGATCTTCTCCACTGCCGATCCGACCCGCCGCTGGACCCCCGACCAGGTCGCCCGCTACCTGGGCATCGGCGGCATCGGCCCCGTGGTGGTGGGCTCCCCGGCGACGGTCGCCGACGAACTGGAGCGCTGGGTCGAGGAGGCCGACATCGACGGCTTCAACCTCGCCTACGCCACCACGCCCGGCACCTTCGCCGACTTCGTCGACCTCGTCGTCCCGGAACTGCGCAGCCGCGGCAGGATCCCGGCCCCGTCCGGCGGCGCCACGCTCCGCGAACGCCTCCACGGCGCGGCCGGCGGCCCCCGGGTCAGGGAGGACCACCCGGCCGCCCGCCATCGCGAACTCGCCATCCGGGAGCGTGAATCAGCCGGAACACACCAGCTTTCCTGATTTTCCAATCGAATTACTAGGGAACGGCGGGCGAGGTGACCGACCCGGGAGCCGGGCAGGCCGACTGGCTGCGCATGGCCCGTGAGATGGCGGACGACCTGGCCACGGACGCGGTCGAGCGCGAACAGGCCGGCAAGGCACCGCTCGACGAGGTGGCGCGGTTGCGCGAGGCAGGGCTGCTCACCTTGCCGGCACCGGCCGGTACACGGCGCGGGAGACGCGGAGGCGCGGACTGGCGTACGGCCTACGCGGTCGTCCGGACCGTCGCGCCTGGCGGCCGGTGGCGGCGTGGAGTTCGATTCCGTGCCGGTCGCGGCCGACGATGTGCTCGGCTCCCTCTCGCCGGACGAGGGCATCCTGTCGCCCTTCGCCTCTCTGGCCGCGCCCACCGCGCGTCTGGTCTCCGTGCAGTTCTGTCTTGGCGTGGCAGAGGGCCCGCGGGCCGAGGTTCGCGAGTGCGGAAGGGGCACGAGGTCCCCCTGGCAGCCGTTCTCGCCTCAGCCCTGGCCGGACAGCCCGTCGCAAGATCCGTACGCGCTGACCGTGTACGGCGAGCCCACCGTCGTCGCCCGTGCCGCGTCCGCCCTGGCCGAGCAGGCGGTGGACGTCCTGGTGCGCGGCCTCGTACAGGGGGGAGGATCTCGACGACGAGGAGTGCGCGGAGATCGCCGTCCTCGCGAGCGTTGCCGAGTCTGCCGCCTCCCGGGCCGCGCAGGAGATCACCACCCGTGCCCTGGACGTCATCGGCGCCGACGCCGCCTCCGCGCGGCACGGCTTCGACCGCTTCTGATGCAACGCCCGGACACACACCCCGCGCGAGCCGGTCGCCCACAGACTGCGCGAGGTGGGCGACTACTTCCTCAACGGCGCGCACCCACCCTTCGCCCTTCCAGCCTGACCCCGGGGCGACCGGTGCGGGGGCCGACACGACAGTGATGGATAATCGCGGCATGCGGATCTCGGCGCGGGCGGACTATGCGGTGCGGGCGGCACTGGAGCTGGCCGCATCAGGGAGTGAGGCCGCGCTCAAGGCCGAGGCGATCGCAGCGGCGCAGGGCATCCCGCACAAATTCCTGGAGGGCATCCTCGGCGACCTGCGCCGGGGCGGTCTTGTGGTCAGCCAGCGGGGCGGCAAGGGCGGCTACCGGCTCGCCCGCCCGGCGGAGTCGATCGCCATCGCCGACGTCATCCGCGTCGTGGACGGCCCCCTGGTCTCGGTGCGGGGGGTGCGCCCACCCGGGCTCTCCTACTGTGGTCCCGCGGAGTCGCTGCTGCCGCTGTGGATCGCCGTACGCGCCAACGTCCGGAAGGTCCTCGGCGAGGTCACCCTGGCCCACGTGGCCGCGGCCAAGCTGCCCGACGAGGTCCTGAGCCTCGCGGAGGACCCCGAGGCCTGGACGAATCCCTGACCGACGTCCGGTGAACGGCCGGTGGTGGCAGCCGAGCGGGTGGGCCGGATCGTAGACCGGCCGCACTGGCAGCAGCGCCGAGAGCTGGGCCCACATCGATGTGCTCAGCCATGAAGGCAGTGCAGGCACAAGTCTCCTCACGCCAGGCCGGCTCGATGCTGGGCCGTCCACGCGATCGTTACGCCGAGCATGACGAGGAGACCGCCGATGGCGCTTCCTGCTGAGAGGCGTTCGCCGAGCACGATGATGCCACCGGTCACGCCGATCAGGGTTTCCAAGAAGAGCGGCAGGCCGGCCCGGGTGCTTCCCGAGCGGGCCACGGCCAGGTTCCATAGCAGCATGCCGGCCACGGTGCTGCCGAGGGCGAGGAACGTCAGTTCGCCCCAGGCCGCCCGTGGCAGGGCGGCGAGCTGGTGTGTGGGGATCATCCATGTGAGTGCCAGGTAGGGAACGGCTCCGGCCACGGTGGAGGCCGCAGTGGCTGCCCGGGGGCCGTGGACGAGGCCGGCGAAACGGGTGTGGGAGGAAGGCGGCGCTGATGCCTTGCGGCGGCGCCCGGCCACCGGTCGTCCGCCGAAACTGGACGATGCCCAGGTCGAGCAGGTGCGGATTGCGCTGGAGCGGGGCGCCCAGGCACATGGC
This sequence comes from Streptomyces sparsogenes subsp. cuspidosporus, assembly GCF_039532705.1. NCBI lineage: Bacteria > Bacillati > Actinomycetota > Actinomycetes > Kitasatosporales > Streptomycetaceae > Streptomyces > Streptomyces sparsogenes. The sequence goes on from NZ_BAAASD010000001.1 coordinate 613,953, forward strand.
TTCGAGGCTGATCTGTGGAGGCTGGAGCGTGTCGGTCTGGTGGTCGAGCGAGTGACGGGAGTAGTCCTGTCGCGGGCGTCGGTCTGGCGTCTGCTGACAAGTCGGCTGGGATGGAGCCTGCAGCGGCCGGAGCGTCGGGCGGTGGAGCGGGACGAGTCCGAGATCGCCCGCTGGGTCGCTCATGAGTGGCCGCGCATCAAAAGGGGGCGATGAACAAACGTGCCTGGATCGTCTTCCTCGACGAATCAGGCGTTTCGCTGCTGCCTCAGGTCCGCCGTACCTATGCACCCCGCGGCCGCACTCCGCTCCTGCGGCACCGGCTGAACTGGAAGCGCGCCTCGATGGCCGCAGCCCTCGGCTACCACGCCGCCGACCCCGACCGCGGGCCTCGCCTGTGCTTTCACCTCAAGCCCGGCAGCTATGACACCGCCGCCCTCATCGGGGTCCTTGAACAACTCAAGGTGTTCTACAGCGGAGAGCGGGTGGTGCTGGTCTGGGACGGACTGTCCGCCCACTGGAGCCGGACCATGCGGGCCTGGGTCGCCGAACAGGACTGGCTGACCCTGGAGCGATTACCGGCCTACGCCCCTGAGCTCAACCCGGTGGAACTGCTGGGTTCCTCGCTCAAGAAACGCGAACTCGCCAACCTCGCCGGCAACCACCTCGCAGACGTCGCCGACGCCACCGAACAAGGTATCCACCGCATCAACCAGAACGATCAACTCCCCTGGTCCTACCTCGCCCACACCGGACTCACCATCCACCCACCCCCGCAGAACTAACGAAAAACTCGGTAAGAGCGGTTTTTCTTCCTGGACGACGCGGACCGGGAGCGTGACGAAGCTGCTGGCCAGGGCGGAGCGCGAGAGAGCGAGGGAGCAGCTGAAACGCTGCCGCGGGTCGAGCCGGCGTCGGCGAAGCCGGCGACCGCCTTCCAGGTCGTGTTCGACACCACGAGCGAGCAGGTCGACACGGACACCGGGGAGATCACGCGGCCGAAGGTGGAAACCCAGAGGCAATGGGGGCGGCCATCGAGCAGGTGGTGCCCCGCCACGAGCCGGCCGCGGTGATCGCCGCGCTGTCATGCCGCTGCGTGCAGGGAACCACTGCGTTCCTTCCGGCGCCGACACTGGCGGCTTCGAGTTTGTCTCGGCGATGCTCCATACTGGCCGGATGGGCGCCAAGACTGGGCTGTTTCGTGCCGTTCCTGCCGAGGTGCGGCCCTACCTGACGGAGCTCGTACGCCGCACGCGAGCGGTGTGCGGCCCTGGGCTGACCGGAGTGGTCGCGGTCGGTTCCCTCGCGCTCGGCGACTACCGGCACGGCCGCAGTGACATCGACGTCACGGTCGTCGTAGAGGGGCCGCCTCCGGCCGCGGCCCTGCGGGAACTGGCCGACGCTCTCGATCACCGGCGGCTGCCGTGCCCGGCGGCGGGGCTGGAACTGGTCGTCTACGCGGCGGCCTTCGCCCGTGTCCCGTCCGGGGAGGCCGGCTACCTGCTGGATCTGAACACCGGCGCTCAGCTGCCGGGCCGTGTTGCCTTCGACACGGCCGGGGCGCCGTCGTTCTGGTACGTCATCGACCGCTCCGTGGCCCATCAGGACGGGATTGCGCTGTACGGCCCGCCCGCATCGGAGGTGATCGCGGCGCCCCGGCCGACGGACCTGTACACCGCGATCCGGGCCTCGGTGCGCGAGCACGGCGACGGTGAGGGGCATCTCGCCGACAACCGGGTCCTCAACGGCTGCCGCTCCGTGGTCTACTGCCGCTCCGGGCGCTGGGTCGCCAAACGCGACGCGGCCGGGCAGGTCGCCGCCGCGGAGGAGGACTTCCGCCCGCTGATCGAGGCCGCGGTCCGCAGCTTCGAACGTCCTCGCGCCGCCGCGCTGTCCCTCCCCGATCCGCAGGTCCGGGCGTTCCTCGCCTGGGTGCGAGCGCGCGTCGACGAGAACGCCGCGGCGGTCGGCGCCTGAGAGGGCATTGTCGCGGTGGACGACCAAGGGGCCGCGGTATGCCTTGACGTCATGAGGCGCGCAGTTGCCCGCGTACTCTCCGGGCTGCTTCGGGATGCGGATGCCCCAGCCTTCCCCTGCCATCTTCGAGCGGGCCGGGGTCTCGGAGTCCGGCACCGCCAGCCGCTTCGTTCAGGCCGGAGCCTACGGGCCGTCGTAGCCGTATTCCGCGCACCAGCCCAGCCAGGAGAGCATCGCCGCCCGGCGGGTGCCGTCGGAGTACTTCTGCCAGCCGCAGCGGGTCTTCCCGGCGGCGGTGGTGCTCACTAAATGCGTACACCTCGCCCTGGCGGCCGGAATGCCCCCCGCAGGTCGCGAAGATCACCGTATGGGGTCTGCCGCAGTAGATCCGGTATTTGCTGTGGCAGACGCGTGGTCAGGGCTGCACCCGCCGGGCGAAGCGGCGGAGGGCGAGGTAGCCCAGAGCGGCGGTGCCGAGGGTGAGGGCGGTGAGATAGGCCCAGGTGGGCATGTGGCCGATGGAGGGCGTGAGGTTGGCGCGTAGGCCCTCGCTCATGTAGACGAGCGGGTTGGCCAGGGTCAGGACCTGGACCCAGCGGATGGGGTGCAGAGCGGTCCACGGGTAGTAGACGCAGCCCAGCATGGTGGCGGCGGCCAGGAGCAGGCCGAGCAGCGGCCCGAAGGCGGAGGCGTCGACCGCGGTTCCGAGCAGCAGCCCGAGGGTGGAGGCGAGCAGCGCGCTGAGGACCAGTGTGGTCAGCAGCAGGGGCCAGTTGTCGATGTGGGCTCGGGGCGCGTTGCCGGGGGCGTGGACGAGCCAGACGATCGGGACGACGACGAGGGTCGAGACGAGGCCGAAGATCGCGGATGAGGTGATCTTCTGCAGGCCCAGGGCCCAGACGGGCAGGGGCGCCAGGGCGCGGTCGGTGATCTCGCGGCCGGGGCCGAGTTCGGCGGCCAGCGGCCCGGTGACGGACATGATGCTCTGCAGCGTGAGGGTGCTGGCGATCAGGCCGGGCAGCAGGATCGTGGAGAACGAGGTCGCGCCGCCCAGTCCGCTGCCGATGCTGGGCATGACGTAGGCGAAGGCGAAGGTGAACAGCAGCGGCTGGAGGCCGACCTGGGTGAGCAGTGCGGGCAGGTTGCGGCCCAGGACGTGCAGGTCGCGCATGGTCAGCGCAAGGTAGGCGTGCCGGGCGGCCCGGCGGGACGACAGCGGGCGGGGGGTGGCGGCGATGGGGTTCGCGGTGGTCATGGCGTGTAGTCACGTCCGGTCAGGGTGAGGAAGGCGGTCTGCAGGCTGGGTGGTGTGGTGGTAGCGTCGCGGACGGTGAGCCCGGCCGCGCTGCCGATTCGCAGCAGGTGGCCCAGGACGCCGTCGGGATGCGTGGTGCGGACCCGTACGGTCGGGCCGTCGACGGCCACGTCGTGGGGGCCGCCGGGGATGTTGTGCAGGGCATCGGCGGCCGGGGTGGCATCGGCGTCGTAGTGGACGGTGATGACTGTCTGCGCTCCGCTGGACGCCTTGATCGCCTGGGGGGGGGGTGTCGCAGGCGAGCAGGTGCCCGTGGTCGATGACGGCCAGGCGTTGGCACAGGGCCTCGGCCTCGTCGAGGTAGTGGGTGGTCAGCACCACGGTCTGGCCGGTCTCATGCAGGCTTGCGATGATCTGCCAGAGGTCGTCGCGTGCCTGCGGGTCGACGCCCGCGGTGGGTTCGTCGAGGAAGAGCACCTCCGGCAGGTGCATCAGGGCCCGGCCGATCATGACGCGGCGGGCCTGGCCGCCGGAGAGCTGGTGAGCTTTGGCGTCGGCCTTGTCGGCGAGGCCGAACTGTTCCAGCAGTTCGAGCGCGCGGCGGCGGGCGGCTGGGGCAGGCATGCCGAAGTAGCGGCCGCGGAAGGCCAGGTTGTCCGAGACTGCGAGCGCGCGGTCCAGGGTGTTGGCCTGGGAGACCACGCCGATGCGGGACTTCACGCCGACCGGGTCGGCACTCACCTCGTGCTCGGCGACCCACGCCTTTCCGGCGCTGGGCGCGACCAGGGTGGTGAGCATGCCGATGGTGGTGGACTTCCGGAGCAATGTATGGCGGCCTGAACCACGGCCGGCTCGACGTCGATCGGCTGCGGGCGGTGCTGGCCGGGCTGTCGCTGCCGCGTTTCGACGGCGGGCGCCTGGTCCTGGCGGTCGATGTGTCGCCATGGCTTCGCTCGGACGCGCCGTGTTCGGCGGAGCGCCTGTTCTGCCACGTCTACGGCCGTGCGAAGACGGCGTCGCAGTTCATTCCGGGCTGGCCCTACTCCTTTGTCGCCGTGCTGGAGCCGGGTGCCACGTCCTGGACCGCGATCCTGGACGCCGTGCGGCTCGGGCCGGTGGACGACGCGACCGCGATCACCGCCGCCCAACTGCGGGGCGTCGTGGAGCGGCTCATCACTGCGGGCCAGTGGCAGGCCGGGGACCCGCATATCGTGATCGTCAGCGACGCCGGCTACGACGTCACCAGCCTGGCGTGGGTCCTGCGTGACCTGCCCGTCGAACTGGTCGGCAGGGTCCGGTCCGACCGCGTCATGCGATTGCCGAAGCCGCCCCGCCAGCCGGGGACGAACGGTCGGCCGCCCAAGCACGGCCCGGAGTTCCGCTTCACCAAGCCGGAGACCTGGCCCGAGCCCGCGATCACCACGGTCACGGACACCATCAACTACGGCAAGGCCGAAACGCAGGCGTGGGACCGGGTCCACCCCCGGCTCACCCACCGTTCCTCATGGCTCGACCACGACGGCGAACTTCCTTTGGTCGAGGGCACATTGATTCGGCTGAAGGTCGAGCACCTGTCGAAGGACCGGGACGCTCCACCAGTGTGGCTATGGTCCTCGAAGACCGGCGTGACCCCGGACGATGTGGACCGATTCTGGCAGGCATTCCTCCGCCGTTTCGATCTGGAGCACACCTTCCGTTTCGCGAAGCAGACCCTGGGCTGGACCACCCCGAAACTGCGTACTCCCAAGGCAGCGGACCGCTGGACCTGGATCCTGATCGTCGCGCACACCCAGCTCCGGCTCGCCCGACCGCTCGCCGCGGACCTCCGCCGGCCCTGGGAGAAACCCAGCAGGTCCGACCGGCTCACCCCTGCCCGGGTCCGCCGGGGATTCAGGAACATCCGCGCTCACCTCGCCTGCCCGGCCCGTGTTCCAAAACCCCGAGGCGTCGGCCCCGGCCGCCCGCCCGGCGCCAGGAACAAACACCGAGCACCCCGATACGAGGTCGGCAAGACCGTCAAACGCCCCGAGACACTCAAGGCCATCGGCAAGCCCGGACGATCTTGGTAGATAAAGAACAAGCTTACGGACGGTGTCAGTCGTGATGAGCCCGGTCCTCATCAGGAAACCGCCTTCGTCGTGTCGCCATTCACAGCGGTGGTCTCGGTGTCGGACACAGTCCGGGCCGGGCGCGCGGCCTCCAAATCGGCGGCAGCGAAACGACGGGCCATGAGGTCCCGCGTCATCGCGCCGGAGTGGGAGCGGTAGGCGCTGAAATCCCGCCAGTAGCGTTCGGTACGGGACCCCTGGCGAAGCGCACTCGCTCCGCCGGTGCGGACCAGGAGGTCCATCGCCTCGGTGGCGTACCGTCCGCCTTGCGCGCACAGGTTCGTCAGGCGCAGGTCGTCGGCGAGGCCGAACTCGCCCTCGCCCCGTACGCCGCGCTCGCAGAAGTCGTGGTACTTCTCTCCCACTTGCTGCAGCACCGCGACGGCGGCGTCGAGCAGCGAGCATGCCTCGCCGTACCACTGCTGGTAGTGGGCGTCGTCCGCGCGCAGCCCGTGCGGGCTCCACATCGGCTTCTTCTCCAGCAACGCCGACCGGTACTCGTCGAGCATGGCGCGACCGATGCCGGTCGCGACAGCGAGACTCTCGCCGAAGAAGAAACCCGTGAGGCGACCCGCGTACATGGGATTGCCGTGCAGAGCCATGCCGACGGGCTCGGCCCACATATGGTCCTGCCCCTCGGCCTCGCGCACGTTGCCTCGCGGTACCACGGCGTTCTCCAGTCGGATGGAGGGTGAGCCGCTGCCCCGCAGGCCGATGCCGTCGCCCCAGTCGTCGAGCACCGTGTAGCACGACCGCGGCACCACCGCGATGCCGAAGCTGGGTGTGCCGTCCTCGCCGGGGGGCAACGCGACGCTGCCGAGCGCGTGGGTCGAGTACGGAGCCCCCGAGTTGTAACTCCAGGTGCCCGTCAGTTCCCAGCCGTCACGGTGGGGAACCGCGCGGACCGAGGGGACGATGCGGTGGGGTGCGATGAAGTGTCCGTCCTTGCCCATCACCTCGGCCTGGACGTCGGGACCGAACTGTGAGGCGAACGCGAGCGCGTGTCCCGCGCCGAGGGCCAGGCACCAGCCCGTGGAGGGGCAGCCCCGGGCGATCTCGACGATCACCAGAACTCGGGCACCCGCAGCTCGTAGCCGCCGAAGGTCCTGGGCTGGAGCATGCGGTAGAAGCCGTCCCGCAGGAAGACCTCGTGCGTCTCCTGCGAGTAGTACGTCCGCTGCTCCGTCGCCTCCTGCTCGGAGCGGAGGTGGTCGCGCAGGTCGCGGGCCCGGCGCACGAAGTCTTCGGCGGTGAGGCCGGGTTCGGGCTGGGCCAGCAGGGGGCGCATCGGACGAGCGTCACCCGTCGGGTGGGTCTGCACGAGAGGGGAGGCCGGTGTGGGGTGGCTGGCGCGGGGGTTGCCGTCAACGGCGGTCATCGTCGCTCCTCGGTTGTCGCTGCATACCCCGCCTGCCGCACCTGCACATGGCGGGGCCGCCGGGCGGCAGCCACGGATTCAGTCCCGTAGCTGCGCGAATCCCGGTGCGCACGAGTCTCAGGGCGTCGGTACGCCACTGGCGAAGGGTCGGGCCGAACACGGCGGAAACGAGGAAGACTGGCGGATCGGCGCCTGACGACGTCGGCGGCCGTCTTGGCACTGACGGTGACGAACAGAGTCCCCACGAGCGAGGTCGAGCTGTTGCGGGCTCGTTGCGATCGCCTGCCGGCGCTCATCTCCCGGAGACGAGGTCGGCGATCCGCGCAAGCGGCGAGGTGGACGGTCGCCCGGACCGGGTTTCGGTGTTGTCGGCCGCCCGGTAGGCGCCGTAGATCCCCTGGACGGCAAGCCATCGCAGCGGCTCCGGCTCCCATCTGCGGGTGCGATGACTGGTCCACGGCAGCCGGGTCAGGTCCGAATCCCGGCCCAGGATCAGGTCAGTGAGGGTTCGTCCTGCCAGGTTCGTCGTGGTCACTCCGGTGCCGACGTAGCCGCCTGCCGATCCCAGGCCTGTCGTGCGGTCGTAGTGCACGCCCGCGGACCAGTCCCGGGGGACACCGAGGACGCCGGACCAGGCGTGGTCGATGTCGACGTCGCGCGCTGCCGGGAAGAAGCGCACCAGCAGGTCGCGGAGGCGCCGGATGGTCACATCCTGCGTCCGCCCGTCCATGTCCACGCGGGAGCCGTAGCGGTACGGTACTCCCCGGCCGCCGAACGCGATGCGGTCGTCCTCGGTGCGCTGCGCGTACATGTAGACGTGCGCGAAGTCGCCGAGGGTGTCGTACTCCGCCCAGCCGACTTCGTCCCAGAACGCCGCCGGGAGGGGCGCGGTGACGATCATGGAGGAATTCATCGGCAGCCAGGTTCGGTGCTCGCCCTTGAGGTTGGCGGTGAACCCCTCCGTGGCCCGGACGATGTGATCGGCGCGGACGGTTCCCCGCGTGGTCTCCGCCCGGCCCGGCTGGATGCGCTCCACATGCGTGTCCTCGTAGATGGCCACGCCCGAGGCCTCGACGGCCTGCGCCAGCCCTGCGACGAGCTTCGCCGGATGGATGCGGGCGCAGTGCGGGTGCCAGAGGCCGGAAAGGGTCCCGGCGACGCCCACTCGAGCGGAGGACTCCGACGCCGAGAGCAGCTTCACATCCGTCCCCGGCCACTCGCGTTGGGCCGCGAAGTTCGCTTCCAGCCGCTTCGCCTGGGCAGGCGTGTAGGCGACGGTGAGTTCGCCGCCCTTGCGGATGTCGGCGTCGATCCTCTCTTCGCCGGCGACGCGGATCACCTCGTCGACTGAACGGTTCATGGCCTCCTGCTGTGCGATGGCGGCCTGCTTCCCGTGCTTGGGCACGTACTGCGCGAGTCCGCCGGTCACGGAGTTGGTGAGCCATCCTCCATTGCGCCCGGACGCGCCGAATCCGGCGAAGCGGGACTCGAGCACGGCGATGCGCATGTCCGGGGCGGCCTTCTTCAAGTAGTACGCGGTCCACAGTCCCGTGTAGCCCGCGCCGACGATCGCCACATCGGTCTGGAGGTCACCGGACAGGGGGCCCCGCGGGGCCGGACGGCCGATCTGCCGCCACCAGAACGAGACGTCACCGTTGCGCGTCACCGGGCCGCCCCTGTCATCCGCTCGCCGGCGACGAACGTCGACAGCACGGCTATTTCCGCGAGCTCCTCCGGGTCCGCGGTCAGCGGATCCCGGCCCGCGATGATGAAGTCCGCCAGCTTTCCCACTTCGATCGATCCTTTCTCATGGTCCTCGTTCACGCCTTGCGCCGCCCACTCCCCGAACATGCTCAGGCCCTCCCGAACGGAGATGCGGTGCGGCGATGGCGCCCCCGCGGCCGTTCGGCGTCCCGCGGCCAGCCCGATGGCCCGCATCGGGCTGACTCCGTCCGGCACGGTCCCGGTCGCGTCGCTCGCTCCGACAACGTCGACGCCTGCATCGATGAGGGCCCGGAGCGGCTGGAAGTCGTACGCGTCGCTCCCGGCCGACTCGACGAAGTGCGGTGTGGCGACCAGTCCCACAGGAGTTCCCGCGACGAACGGGATGGCCTCGGCATCGACGTAGTCCGCGCCATGTTCGATGCGATGCCGCACGGCGAGTGTCCGCCGCGACGCGATGGACCGCACGACCTCGCATGCCAGCCGGATGGCTCGCGGCGTCACGGCGTGCATCAGCACTTGGATGCCCGCTTCGTCCGCCGCTTCGACGAACCTCTCCAGCTCGGCCGGACTCCACTTCGTGTCGTCCTTCGGCTCGCCGTAGGCGGTCGCACCCTCCCCATCTACGAAGATCTTCACGCCGCCGAATCGGAGCATGTCGTCGCCGAATCCGGACTCCGGTCCCCACGACAGAACCTCGGACAGGCTCGCCGTCCGCGGAACGTGGACGAAGAAGCGCACCCGGAAGGGCAACTCGCCGAGCTTGGCCAACCGGTGGAGGGCACGGACGTCCTCGGCGGAGGTCGATATCGTGCTGAGGCTCGTCGTTCCGAGGGAGGAGAACAGGGAACGCGAGTGTCGGCGCAGGGACTGCACCACCTCGGACGCGGAGTGTGTCGGCAGCCGGTCCCAGACCTCGGTGAACGCGCCCGTTGGCCCGGCCGCGTCGAGGTCAATGTCGATCCAGGACGGCAGGGCGGTCGGATCGCTCAGTCCCAGGACGCTCATGGCTCGGGTGTTCAGGCACGCCACGTGCAGGCCTGCGAGCACCGCCAGGGGCTCGTCGGGGCTGATCAGGTCGAGCTCGTCCCGGTGCGGCAGCCGCGCTTCGTGTACTTTGTGCTGCAGCCCGAACGAGCTTCGGGCGATGAGCCAGCCCTTCGGCCGGTCCCTGCGGGCGCGGGACAGCTGTTCAAGGATCTGGGTGAGGCTTGTGTACGGCGGGGTGTGCACGGCGACGTGGTGGTCCCGGCCGGTCACTGTCAGCTCGAGGTGGCAGTGACCGTCGACGAAGCCGGGGAGGAGCACGGCCCCGTCCAGGTCGATTGTCTCGTCCGCTTCGGCCGACGGGATGGTGCGGGCGGGCGCTATCCGCTCGATGCGGGATCCCGACACCAGCACGTCTGCCCCGGCCAGGCTCTGCCTTCCCGGCAGCAGGGCGTTCGTGCGCGCGAACAGCCGGCGGCGGAGGGTCATGGGGCCGCCTTGTCGAGGGGCACGACGACGCCGTTCGCGGGGTGCCAGCCGACCGTCACGCTTCCGCCGACGGAGAGAGCCGGCTCGCCGACGGGCTCGTGAAGTCGGCCGGAGGTGCCGTCGGGGAACTGGATGAGGATCCGCCGGAAGCTGCCGTTGTACGACACCTCTGTCACGACTGCCGGAAGCGTGTTGAACTCCGACGGTCTGTGGTGGTCGGTGACAACCACCATGTGCTCGGGGCGGACGATCAGCGCGACGTCGCCGGACGCCTCGGAGTGGAGGACGCTCAACGAGCGCCCTTCGTAGGCCATTTCGCCGCCGCGGCTGTGGCCGGTGAAGACGTTCGACTCGCCGAGGAAGCGCGCGGCGAACAGCGTCCGCGGGCGCTCGTAGAGGTCGGAGGGGCTGCCGACCTGCTCGATACGGCCGTTGTTGAAGAGCACGATCCTGTCGCTGAGCCCCATCGCCTCGCCCTGATCGTGGGTGACGAAGAGGAAAGTGGTGCCGATCTCGCGGTGGATCCGCCCGATCTCGACCTGCATCTGATCACGGAGTGCCTTGTCCAGGGCGCTGAGGGGTTCGTCCATCAGAAGGACGGGCGGGCGGTAGACGAGGGCGCGCGCGAGTGCGACGCGCTGCTGCTGGCCGCCCGAGAGCTGCTTCGGAGCGCGGTCGTCGCAGCCGGTGAGGTGCACCAGGCGCAGTGCCTCGTCGATGCGGTCGCTCGCCTCGCTCTTGGAGAGGCCGCGGCCGTGCAGCCCGAAGGCGACATTGTCACGAACGCTCATGTGCGGAAAGAGCGCGTAGTTCTGGAAGACGACGCCGAGGTTCCGGCGGCTGGCCGGGAGATCCGTCACGTCGCGCCCGCCGATCTCGACCCGCCCGGAGGTCGGCTTGGCGAATCCCGCGATGAGGCTGAGGGTGGTCGTCTTGCCGCTTCCCGAGGGACCCAGGAAGGTCACGAATTCGCCGGGGGCGATGTCGATCGAGGCGTCCTCGATTCCGATGGCACCTGTGCTGAAACGCTTGGAGAGGGCTTCCAGCCGCACACCGGAGGTGTTTGTGGTCATCGCTTCGCCTGCTTCTGTCGCTGTTCGCCGGACCTCGCGAGCATGGGGACCAGGACGACCACGGTCGTCATGGCGAGGATGATCGTCGAGACCGACGCGATGGTCGGGTTCACCTCGTTCGTGACGCTCACGAACATCTCGATTGGCAGTGTCCGGATCTGAGGGGATTGCAGAAAGCTGGCCGCCACGACCTCGTCGAAGGAGGTGACGAACGCGAACACGGCGCCGGCACCGATGCCACGGGCGATGCCGGGCAGGGTCACTCGCAGGAACGTCCGCAGCGGTCCCGCACCGAGGCTGGCCGCCGCGCGCTCCAGCGTCGGATCGACCCCGGTCAGGCTCGAGAGGACGGTGATCACCACGAACGGCATCGAGAGGACCGTGTGGGCGAGCAGGAAGCCCTGCAGATTTCCGGTCAGATGCCAGCGCAGATAGGCTGCGTAGATCGCTACGGCGCTCACGATCCCCGGGACGATCATCGGTGCCATGAGGGCCCCGGTGACGGCGGCGGCCGCCTTGCCGCCGACGCGGTGGATTCCGAGGGCCGCTGCTGTGCCGATCACGGTCGAGAGGGCCGTCACGAGGACGGCGACAAGCAGGGAGCTGCCGATGGCGGTGATCCATCGGGGATCCTCGAAGATGCTCGCGTACCACTTCAAGCTCCACCCGTGCGGCGGAAAGGCGAAGCTCGCCCGCTTCGAGAAGGACACCGGGATGACGACGAGCAGTGGCGCGACGAGGATCACTGCCACGAAAACGGCCCAGAGCCGCAGGCCCCAGCCTGCTCGGGTCTTCTCATTCATTTCGGCTGCCTCCTCCTGTCGAGAGCATTCCTCTCGCCGCACCGCCGGCGACGGCGAGGAGTATGCAGGTGGTGACCAGGAGCACCACGGACAGGGCTCCGGCTCCGGCGAAGTCGAGCAATGTGGCGACCTTCGTCTGGATGAACTGGCCGACGAGCGATTGCTGCGGAGAGCCGATCAAGCGGGGCGTTACCCAGAAGCCGAGGCTGAGGATGAACACGAGGACCGACCCAGCCGTGACTCCGGGCAGTGAGAGCGGGAGGTAGACCTTTACGAAGGCTCTGATCCGCGATGCCCCCATCGAATAGGCGGCACTGAGGAGGTTCCTGTCGATCTGCGCCATCGAGTTGGACAGAGGGAGCACCATGAAGGGCAGCAGCACTTGGGCCATCGCGATGGTGACGCCGACCTGGGAGCCGAGCAGCGGGATCCCCTCAAGACCGATCGCCCGGAGGGCGACAGCGACCGGACCTTGCGGCTGAAGCAGCACGATCCAGGCGAAGCTCCGCGCCATGAGGCTCGACCAGAAGGGCAGCAGCACGAGGAACAGCAGGAGCGCCCTGACCCGCGGAGAGGTGATGCTCATGAGATAGGCGTACGGGTAGGACAGCAGCAGGGTGACAACGGTCACCAGCAGCGCGACCACGATCGTCCGGGTGAGGATGGTGATCGAGGTCTTGTCGCTGAAGAGCTGCACGTACTGGCCGAAGCCCGGTTCCGGTTCCAGGAAGCTGCGCGCCGAGAGCAGTACGACTGGCACCGCGAAGAAAATGACCACGACCGCGACGGCGGGGAGCATGAGGGCCCAGCCGGCGAATCCGCCCCACCGAGTGAGCGGCCTGCGCCTAGTCATCCCGAGCTCCGCGACGCCACACGATCCGCCCGTCGACAATCGTGAGATCGGCCTCGAGGTCGCGCAATTCATCGGGCGAAGCGCCGCGGGGGTCGTCGCGGTACACGGCGCAGTCGCCGCGGGAACCGATGCGGAGCACCCCGATCCGGCCTTCCAGACCGCCCGCGTAGGCGGCGAACTCCGAGTACGTGCGGACGGCCGTGTGCACGTCCACCGCCTCACTCGCGTTGACGACGATCCCCTGCTGGTTCTTCCTGTCCAGCATCGCGGCGACACCGAACCACGGGTTGGTCGCGAACGGCTGGGTTCCGCCGGTGTCGGAGTTCCCCGGGGGCGTCAGCCCTGCCTCGATGAGGGAGCGGAAGGCATAGACCCCCTTCTCGTCGGAGGCGTGGATGAACCCCGCCGTGGGAACCGGAATGACCTCGAGGTCCCTCAGCCGCTCGATCAGGGCCTCGTCGACCCAGAGGTTGCCGACGTGCTCCAACCGGGTCCGACGGTCTCGCCGGCCGGTGGCCCTGCGCGCCTCCTCGATCGCATCCAGGGCGACCGACTGCGCCAGGTCGCCGATCGCGTGGATCCAGACCTGCAGCCGCGCCCCGTCGGCGACGACCAGCTCCCGGACCAGATCGGCATAGTGCCGGGTGACGGTGCCCCAACGGCTCGGGCTCAAGGACAGGTGCTCCGAGTCGTAGGAGGAGGAGTGGTCACCGTCGAGGAACAGCTTCACGCCGTTGAGCCAGAGGCGGTCGTCGCCGAACCCGGATCCGAGCCCGATGCCGGCGAGCTGATCGACGGACGCCAGGATCGCGTTCAGACCGGGTGCTACCGTGAGCGTCAGCCCCAGGCGGGTCGGAAGCCGCCCGGAAGCGTTGAGGCGCTGGTAGGCGCGGACGCCGGCGGCGGTCGCCGGGAGTTCGAAGATCGTCGTCACGCCGTGCCGCGCGAACGACTCCCGCAGCTCGTGCTCGAGCATGGCCTCCAGCCGCTCGGGTCCGGGAGACGGCACGGGAAACAGGTGGTAGCCCTCGTCGACCCGGCCCGTGGGCTCGCCGTCGTCATCGAGCTCCACAAGCGTGCCTCGCGGTGAGGTGTACCCCCGGACGATGCCGGCCCGCATCAGGGCGGCCGAGTTCGCGCTGAGCCGGTGCATGCTCTCCCGCACGAGGATGGGCGTGGTAGTCGAGACAGAATCGAGCTCGGCTCGGCCCGGGAGGTCCTGCCCGAAGGTGCCCTGGGCGACGAGCCAGTCGTGCTCGGTCCCCTCGATGCTCTCGCGCAGACGATGCAGGGTCTGCTCGGGGGGAAGGCCGCGCACGTCGAGCCAGTCACGGCTCAGCGCGCAGAACTCCACATGGGTGTGGGAGTCGATGAGCCCGGGAAGGACGGTCGCTCCGAGGAGGTCGACCACGGGGATGTCCGCCGACGCTTCGACGCGGGCGAGCACCTCGGCCGTCGTTCCGAGAGCGGTCACGATCCCCTTCTCAATGAGGATCGCGTCGGCCCGCGAGTCGTCCGTGTCAAGCGTGCTCACTGATCCATGGATGAGTGCTATGGAGTGCACAGCTGCCTTTCGAAGATCGATGGTCCGCCGATGGGGGATGCACTCGTCGGCGGACGGTGGTGTCGGATCAGCCGGCCGTCCACGTCGTCCAGCGGGAGACGACCTCGTCCTGGTTCTTGGCCCACCAGCTGTTGTCGATCTGGTGGGAGACGGCACGGTGGTCCTTGGCCGAGGAGTCCCAGGTCGCCTTCGACGGGTCGAGCGTAGGAGTCGCTTTCAGGTTCGCCGCGCCGTAGGCGATGCTCTCCGCCCACTGGGTCTGCGGCTGCTTGGAGACGGCGTAGTCGATGAACTTCTGAGCCGCCACCTTGTTGGGCGATCCCTTGACGATTGCGAGTGAAGCCCAGTGGTAGATGTTGTCCTGCCACACGGGGGCGTAGGGCGCCCCGTTCTGCGTGGCCTCGTATCCGCGACCGGACCAGACCAGCATCATGTCGGCGCGCTGCTGCTCCATCATCTGCACCTGCTCGGCACCGGACGACCAGAAGACGGTCTTCGCCTTGACGCGGTCCAGCACTTTGAAGGCCCGATCGTAGTCGAGCGGGTACAGCTTGTCGGGCGAGACGCCGTCTGCGATCAGCGCGAGCTCGAGGTTGCCCTCGGCCGGATCGTTGGACATCGCGCGGCTGCCCGGGAACTTCTCTGTGTTGAAGAAGTCGGCTATGGAAGTCGGCGGGTTGGCTCCGTACTTCTTCTTGTTGTACACGATCGTGTAAGAGTAGGTATCCAGCGGTACACCGCAGTTTTCGACGGTGCCCTTGGCGAAGTCATCCTTGTTGATTTTGCCCAGGTCGAGCTTCTCGAAGTACTTCCCGCAATAGGCGGGGACATCCTGCTGGCCGGCGACGTAGACGTCCCAAGTGGGGTTGCCGGTCTCCACCATGACTTTCAGCCTCGCCGGATCGACCGGACTCTCCACCGTGACGGAGATGCCGGTCTTCTTCCGGAACGGGCCGATAATTGACTTCTCTTGCGCGTCCTGGAAGGCGCTGCCGTACGTGACGAGGGTCAGCTTCTTGGCGTTGGACCCCGTGCCCGTCTGTGTCGGGGCACTACAGCCGACGAGGACGAGGGCGGCCAATGCGGCGACGGCCGAGAGTGCTCGTTTGCGGTGTGACATCTCTGCTCCACAGAAGAGTGGGAATGCCTGTTTGCTCTATAGAAGAGTGGAATTGCCTGTTTCGGCGCTCGTGTCGTAGGGCCTTGGCGAGGGATGGCGGTGATTGCCGAGTCGACCGCGGCGTGATGGGGCGCCACCGATGGTGGCGACGAGTGGGTACGGGACGCCGCGCTGTTGGCGCGGGCGGTCCGCTCCGGTACGGATCGCCTCGCCGGTGTGAGAGCGGCCCGTGTGGGACCCCGCGCCGGTCGGTGAGGTGACCAGTCCCGACCGGGGCCGGAGAGCCTCCGGAGCGGGCGTCCCGGACGCGTGGAGGGCGCTGGTGCGGGGAGATACTTGCTTGTTGTAAAACCTTGTTTTATGAAACTATCCTGCAGGAGGGGTCCACGTCAACAGGGAAATCGGACTGGGGTGAACTCCTCGTGTCAGGTCGAGGAAGAAGGAGGCGCCGTGCCCATCGATGTGGATGAAGCGGCCCGAGTGTCAGAGATCGCGCGGGCTACCATCAGGGTCGCGGGTCAACGCGGGAGCCGCGGGGTTACGCTGAGATCGGTCGCCGACCAGCTCGGCCGATCCACGGCGTTCATCACCAACTTCGTCCCGTCGCGCGCCCAACTGATCGTGAACGCCCTGGAGTACGCCCAGGAGGAGTGGAAAGCCGACCGGCAAGGGCGGCTCTCGGGAGCCATAGGAGCCGAGCGGCTCGCGGGCCTGGCCCGATGGATGTGCTCGACCTCGGAGGACGATGGCATCTTGCGGTCTCTCTGGGTCGAGGCCATCGCCGACATCCGCGCTTCCACCATGGCCTACGACGTCATACGATCCGTCACCGACGACACCTACGTCGAGTTCCTGCGGGCGTCGAGAGAATCCGGCCTCGCCGAGGCCGAGCAGATCGCCGACACCCTGTATCTGTTCTGCCGAGGCTTCCACATCAAGTCTGTCGAGGACCCGGAGGGCTGGACCGATGCGCGGGCGAACTCCGCTCTGGAGCACCTCTTGAAAGTGCTGGTCTTCCAAGGCGCCACCCGCGCCGAGCAGCCTCCCGCGCACGAGTAGTACTTCGTCAGGTGGCGCTGACCTGCGGCGACTTCGATTGTGGAAACTCGGGGTGGCTGTGAGCGTTGAGCCTGGCGAGGAGTTGTCGCGGGCCGAGGAGCGGCTGTCGCGGTGACGGATCACGCGGGACACGGTGGAGGAGGTGCTGGCCGCGCCCTCTTCGAGGGGCCGGGCGCGGACGGCGGGGGCGGGGATGCCGGCTGGGAAAGTCGCCGCGACGTTGGTGAAGGCCGAGGCTGAGCTGGATGTGACGGTGATGCCGCCGGATCACCGGGCGATCATCGGGTTGTTCGCGACCTCGGGGACGGCGATGCGCTGCGAGGAACCCCGGACCGCCGCCCGCCGACGCCACGCTGCCCGAGTGGCCGGCTAACCGCGGCCTACCAGGGTTGTCACGTACGGTACGAGTCCTTGCCTGGCGTAGAACCGGATCGCGCCCTCGTTGCTCGCGATCACGGCCAGCTCCAACTGTGCCGCGTCCCGCTTCGCAAACTCGGCCCGGACCGCTTCGAACAGCCGCGTCCCGATCCCGCCGCCCCGCTGGTCGGCCCGCACGGAAAGGGTCTCCAAGACGCCCGTCTTCGCTCCCCGCTCCCACGAGCCCGGAGCCTCGTCCTTCACACGGGCCATGGCGTAGCCGACTGGTTCGCCGTCTACCTCGGCGATCAGAGCGAAGGCGTCCGGCGAGGCGAGCCACGCCACGTACTTCGCCTTGCGATTCCTCCACGACACTTCGGGGGACAGCGGCGCTCCGATCGGTTCCAGATGGCCGGCCACGCCCACGTGATGGCGATGCAAAGCCTTCCAGAGAGGTGCGAGCGTGTCGAGCTGATCGGCGGTGATCCGCTTGATCTGGAGGTCCTCGTTCATCCAGCCATCGTACAAAGTGGCAGGTACGCGTCCCCTCGGGATGTCCGGGCCACGGAGCGCCCGCTCGGGCGGCCGGGCAGCATGCGGCAACGTGCCGGGCGACCGCCTCGACCCCGGGCGTGCGCACCAGGAGGCCAACCGGAACGCGTCGGAAGCGTGCCGTAGAACCGTGACGGCCAGCCGGCCTTCACTTCTTCCCAGCCGCTGTGGCGACCCGGTCGGCATGCGCGCGGTACGCCTTGCGCCCGGCTGGGGTCGCACCTTCGTCAGCGAGGGCGGCGCCCTGCTTCAGCGTGGCGTGGTGGAGAGCGAGCGGGTCGGTGGTGCGCTGCCCACGCCGAGTGGCGTTCCCGGGATCCGGATCGACGGCTGCTTCCCCCACACATCGACCAGCAACACCAACCACGGCTGAGACCAGGACGCGCGATTCGTCATCCGGCTGCCCGGCCACTGGTCCGGTGGTCCGGTGGCATAAGGAGCCGCGCGGCCGGATCCGACCCGAAGCCTTCCCGGGGTGGCCGCGTCCCTCACGCTCGCGGAATATCCCGCATGGTCCAGCAGAGCCCCGATGATCTGAACGTTCACTAAATACGCGGCATTGACCCACGGCCGTCGACGATGACGAGGCCGTCCGGCCGGCGACCGGAGAGCACCGCCCCGACCGCGGCCCCGGCCCAGGCGTGTGCCCTGACGCGAGCTTCTGGGGAGTACCAGGCGGCATGCGGGTTGAGCACCGTGGACTTCAGGGACAGTGCGGGGTCGTCGGCCCGGGGCGGCTCGGTCGGCAGTGTGTCCAGCGCGGCACCCTTCAGCCGCCCCGACTCCAGTGCTGCGGCCAGTGCGTCGTGGTCGACGATCTCGCCGCGCGAGACATTGACCAGGAAGGCCTCCCGGGGCATCGCAGCGAGTTCGGCCGCCCCCATGAGGTTCGCGGTCTCGGCGGTCAGTGGGACGTGCAGGCTCACCAGGTCGGTTTTGGTCAGCAGGTCGATGAGGTTCTCGACCCGGCGCACTCCGGCCTTCTCGAAATGCTCCGGTGCGACCTTCGGGTCCCACGCGGAGACCGGCATCGACAGTGCTGCCGCGCGCTCGGCCACGGCTCTCGCGATCCGGCCGAAGCCGACCAGACCCCAGCGGGTGCCGGCAATCCGTCGGGGTCGCACCTGCTCGACGTCCCAGATCCCGTGGCGGACATCGCGGTCCATGTCCACGGTTCCACGCAGCAGGCCGACACCGAGTGCCAGGGTGTGGTCGGCGACCTCCTCGGTGCAGTAGCCGGCGCTGCTGGTCACCCAGATTCCGGCCGCGCGGGCGGCCTCGACCGGTATGTGGTCGGAGCCGGCGGAGGTCACCGCGATCACCCGAAGATCCGGCAGCAGTGCCAGGTCCTCGGCGGTCATCGGCACCTCGGGACCGACCAGGAGTGCGACGATGCCTGGTCCGTGCGGGATGGCGGCGACCTGTTCCAGCCGGATCTCCGCTCCTGGCAGGGCGTCGCCGAGTGCGGTGCGGACCACCTCCGGATCGGCGAAGGGATCCGCGAGTCCGATGCGGGCCAGGTCGCCACCGTCATGCTGCTTGCTCACGTGTCCTCCTGGCGGGTAGCGGCGATCTGATGCGACATCATGGTGGTGAGTTCGTAGGCGGTGTGGGGGCTGACGTCGGCCTAGGTGACGATGCCGAAGCCCAGGTTCTCGTCGTCGGTCCTGCTTGGGCATCGAAGTGGAGCAGTGCGATGGGGCCGTGCTTCTTGGCGACGGCGCGCAGCAGCGGCAGTGCGACGGTGTGGTCGTCGCCGAGGAGCATCAGGCGGGCCCCGGTGGCCAGCGGGCCTGGCGGCGGACTGGATCGTTTCGACGGCCCCGCCGATGTCGGAGGGGTTGGCCGCGATGTCACCTGCGTCCGCGACCTGGGCCAGCGCGAAGGGGGACGCGCTCTGGGCCGGGTTGTACGCGCGCAGCAACCGGGACACCTCGCGGATGGCGTTGCCGCCGAAGCGGGCACAGGCTGCGGCACCGCAGTACCGGGGTGTGCGCGAGGAGTCGACGGGGCCGCGCGGGTGGGTGGTGCTCATGGTGGAACAGGCTTCTTTCCGTGCGCATCGGGGCGGCCGGGGCCAGCGGCCGGGGCGGTGCCGGGCCGCCTCAGGGGGGGCGCGGCCCCCACGGCAGGTGAGGGCGCGGCCGGGACATCAGTCTGCGTAGTCGGGGGCGATGCGCTCGACGAGCCGGAGCAGGGCTGACCAGGCGAGGTCGTACGCCTTGTCGTCCTGGAGGTCGGAGCTGTCGTCCTCGCCGGCCAACTGGCGTGCGGTGAGCTCGCAGGTCTCGGGGGCGGGCAGGACGATTTTGGTGCCGCCGGCCGTGGCCGCGGTCTGGATCTCGCAGGCCTTGTCCAGGTAGTACATGCGCAGGAACGCCTGGGCGGGGGTCTCGCCGACGGTCAGCAGGCCGTGGTTGCGCAGGATCATCGCCGGGTGGCCGCCGAGGTCGGCGACGAGCCGGCGCTGTTCGGCGAGGTTGAGGGCGACGCCCTCGTAGGCGTGGTAGCCGAGCCTGCCGTAGAACTCCATGGAGATCTGGTTGAGCGGAAGCAGGCCCTCCTCCTGCGCGGCGACCGCGCACCCGGCCTTGGTGTGGGTGTGCAGCACGCACTGGGCGTCGGGGCGGGCGGCGTGGATGGCGCTGTGGATGACGAAGCCGGCGGGGTTGACGGGGTGAGGGGTCTGTTCGACCGGGTTGCTGCTGAGGTCGATCTTGACCAGGTTCGAGGCGCTGATCTCCTCGAAGAGCAGGCCGTAGGGGTTGATCAGGAAGTGGTGTTCTGGTCCGGGGAGCCGAACCGAGATGTGCGTGAAGATCAGGTCGGTCATCCGGAAGTGCGCCACGAGGCGGTAGACGGCGGCGAGTTCGCGGCGCAGTCGGAGTTCTTCCGGGGAGATGGCGGGGGCGGGCATCGCGGTCCTTTCAGCGAGGTCCAGGCACGTGCGGGTGCGGGTGGGCGCTTGTGCGCGGGTCAGGCCGCGCTGAGCTCGGGAGCCGCGGCAGCGGGTTCCTGTTCGCCCGCCAGGCGGCGGCGCCATGCCTGCAGGACCGCTGCCTCGGTCGGCCGGGTCAGGAGGCTGGCCACCACGTACGCGACGAGGCTCGCGAGCAGGCCGTAGTAAATCGGCTCGTTGGCGAGCAGGCCGTCGGTCACCATCAGGACGATCACGGTCGTACCGCCCGCGATCATGGCGGTCAGCGCGCCCTGCAGGTTTCCGCGCCGCCAGAGCAGGCCGCCGAGGATCGGGACCAGCAGGCCACCGACGAGCAGGTTGTAGGCCACGGTGAGTGCCTCGATGACGTCCCCGAGGGCGCAGGCGATCACCATGGCGACGATGCCGAGGACGGCGATGGCGAGCCGGTTGGAGCGGACTTCGTCGTGCTCCTGGGCCCGGACGGGAACGCGGCGGCGCAGCCGGGCCCAGATGTCGTTGTTCGCCACGGTCGCGGAGGCGATCAGAGCGCCGCTTGCGGTGGACATCATCGCGGACAGGGCGGCGGCGAGGACCAGGCCGCGGGCACCGGTCGGCAGGGCGTGCTTGACGATGGTGGCGAACGCCTGGTCGGCGGCGGCAAGGTTCGGGTAGAGCGTCTTGGTGGCCATGCCGATCATGGCTCCGGCCAGGGCGTAGACGAGACAGTAGATCCCGGCGACGGTGCCGCCCCAGGCGGCGACCTTGGCGCTGCGGGCGGTGAAGACCCGCTGCCAGATGTCCTGCCCGATGAGCATCCCGAAGGTGTAGATCAGTACGAAGGTGACGATGGTCTGCCCGCCGATGGAGGTGGGGGAGAGGTAGCCGTGCGGAAGCCGGTCGGCCATCGCGCCGAACCCGCCCGCCTTGACCACCGCGATCGGCAGCAGCAGGAGCAGCACGCCCAGGCTCTTGACCACGAACTGCACCATGTCGGTGAGCGTGATGGACCACATGCCGCCGAGCGCCGAGTAGCCGACGACGATCGTGCCGCCGACGACCACGGCGACCCAGCGGGGCACGTCGAACAGCACGTCGAAGACGCTGGCGTACGCGATCGTCGAGGTCACCGCCAGCATGAGGGTGTAGATCCACATGACGACGCCGGAGATCACGCTCGCCGCGTCGCCGTAGCGCAGCGACAGCATCTCGGCGACCGTGTAGACGCGCAGCCGGGCGATCCTGGCGGAGAAGAAGACGCTCAGCGCCAGCAGCCCGAGGCCGATGGCGAAGACCATGGCGGCGCCCGAGATGCCGTAGGTGTAGCCGAGACGTACGCCGCCGATGGTGGAGGCGCCGCCGAGGACGACGGCGGCCATGGTGCCGGTGTACAGGAACGGGCCGAGGCGGCGGCCGGCGACCAGGAAGTCGCTCTTGGAGGCGGCACGCCGTTTGCCCCACCAGCCGACACCGATGATGCCCAACAGGTATGCGGCTATGACGAGGTAGTCGACGGTCATGGGATCCTCCGGGGAAGGGAGAGGGGAGAGAGCGGGGGAGGGGGGTGACATGACCGTAGCCACCGGGTGTACTGGGGTTGAAGTGCCGTTTCTGTCCAATGTGGAGATGTTCGTTGGATAAATCCGCCAACGCCGAGCAGCCGTCCGTGCGCCTCGGCGTTCTGCTCGCCGACCCAGGGCTGGGCCTCACCCAGGTCGCAGGTCCGGCGGCCGGGGACCGCCCGGTCAGCACGGTCGGCACTACGGAGGTCGAGGACCCCACGCCATACCTCGTGGGCGGCGAACTCCTCCTCACCGCGGGGGTCCGGCTCCCCGACGACGCGGACGGCGTCGACACGTACGTACGACGGGTCGTCGTAGCCGGTGTCGCCGCGCTCGGTTTCGGCGTCGCCCCCGTGCACCCGGAGGTGCCGTCCGAACTCGTCCGGGCCTGCGATCGGCACGGGCTGCCGCTGCTGCGTCTGCCGCCGGCCACCCCCTTCGTCGCCGTCGGGCAGGCCGCCTACGCGGCGATCGCCGAGGCTCGCAACCGAGAGCTGCGTGAGATCTCCCGGGCGCAGTCGGCGCTGGCCTCGGCCGCCGCCCGCCAGGACGCTCTTCATGCCGTCCTCGGCCAGCTCGCCACTCACACCGGGGCCTGGTCGGTCCTCTACGACGCCCAGGGCACGGAACTCTTCTCGGCGGGCCACCGCCCCGCACCCCCCGACGCGCCACAGCTCCTCCGCGACCTCGTCGTCCGCACCCTGCGGCGGGACGGCGGCCCCACGGCGGCAGCGGCCCACGAACCCGACCAGGGGATCCACCTGGTCGTCCACACGCTGCCCGGCGCGGACCGCCCCACCGCGACGCTGGCCCTCGGCCAGGCCGCCACCACGCCTCCGACCGTCGTGCACCGCCGGGTGACGAGCACGGCGACGGTCCTGCTGGCTCTGCTCACCAGCCCGCGGCACGCCCTGAGCACCGACACCCACAGCGTCGGCGCGCTGGTACGGCTCATGCTCGGGGCCAAGCCCGCCGAGGTGGCGCCCGCCCTCGTGTCCGCCGGCGGGGAGCGAGGCGGCCACTGGACGGTGGTGCATGGGCGGCATCTGCCCACACGGTCCGCCTCAGTGCCGCCGACCGACGGTGACCCGGCCCAACTCGCCGCCTTGGGCGCCCTGTTGGGCACCCCCTACGTCCATATGGACGGCCCCTGCCTGAAGGCGCTGATCCCCAGTGTCCCCGACGCCCGGCCGAGCGTCCCCGCCCAGGCCGCCGACCTCGGGTGGGTCCTCGGTTACAGCGCGCCCGCGTCCGTGCAGGACCTGCCACGCGCCGACACCCAAGCGGAGCACGCCCTGCAGCGCGCGATCGCCGCCCAGACCCCCGCCGTCGTCCACACCGCCGACGCTCTCACCCTCCACGCGCTCGTCTCCCCCGCCGACGCCCGGGAACTCGCCCGCACCCGCTTCGCCCCCCTGGACCGGGCGGGGGCGCCAGGGGCCGCGGTCCTCCTCGACACCCTGCGCACCTGGCTGACCGTTCACGGCAGCTGGGACCGCACCGCGGCGGCTCTGCGTGTCCATCGCAACACCGTACGCCACCGCCTGGCCCGGGTCGCCGACCTCCTTGACGTAGACCTCCAGGACCCCGGCGTCCGCATGGAACTCTGGTTCGCCCTGCAGTGGCTCCCCGACGAGCCAGCCGGCGCCCGGCACACGCGTTCCTGAACCCGTGGCGCAACGGTTCGTTGCCCGGACCCGGCAGGGGCAGGAGAGCGGCACGTCGGGGCTCACGGCCGCCAAAGGGGCCCGAAGCGCGCGGGCCCGGACGGCCCCGCGTCCGGCCGCAGCGGGTGGTGGCGGACAAGGGTTACTCGGCCTGCTACCGCCCGTGGGAGGGGCCCCGCCAGGGCCTGCGGCTCTCCCGGCTGCCGCACCACACGCTCGACCGACTCCTCGTCGGTCCCTGCCCAGAGTTTCATCAGGCGCTCGACTTCCGCGACGGTGTACACGGTCGCGGTCCAACGAGATCCATCCTTCAGAGTCACGAAGGCACCGACGTTGCAGACCTCGTCCAAGTCCTCACCGTCGCTCGGCAGGAACGGCGCCTGGAAGTCCTCCATGCGGACCCGATACCAGGGCTCGTCCCGCCCTCGCGACATTCGTCCGTACGCAAAGGGAGATAAGTCCGTACGCCGACACCTTCCCGGCCCGGCGCCGTCTGCCGGCGCCAAGCCCGCTTCGTCCGAACCGAATTGCACGTTCTCGACAACGTCGAGTTCCCGCCGGATGCGGCGGGTGGACCGGGCGATCCGCCGTGAACGCGCCCTGCGGATCGTCCGGTTGACGCGCCTCGATGAGCTCCTCGACCCCAAGCCCAGTGAGCTGGCCGGCGGGCGGCGGCAGCGGGTCGGCATCGGCCGGGCCCTGGTCCGCGACCGGCGGTGCTGGTCATGGACGAGCCCTTCTCGAACCTCGGCGCGGCCCTGTGGGACACCATGCGCACCGAACTCGTCACGCTACAGCGGGGCCTCGGCATGACCGTCGTGTTCGTCACCCAAACAGCAACCTGAATAGCAGCCGCTGGCGTATGTTGCAGCGCGATGGCTAACGACTGGCGCGTGACTGTTCACGGACCGTCTCCAGTCAGGTCTGATTCTGCGTGACGCCATGCAGGGGACTGTCGCGCGGGCTGGCGGCGCAAGCGTTTCGGGTGCGCCCCCCGGTCCGGGCCCGCTGGCTGTCAGGGGGCGTGCGGCCTGTTGAGCAGAAGGTCAGGGCATGGTCTGGTCGAATTCGTCCTCATCGAGCGCGGGGTGGGGCAGCGGGGTGGGGCGATCCCGGTCGTGGCGCAGGCCGTCCAGGATGAGTGTGAGGTAACGCTTCCACAGTTCGGACGTGACATTCCGGCTGTGCCGTGTGACGGCCCCGAGCATGAGCTGGATGAGCGGGAAGCCGGTCGGCTCGTCCTGGCTCGTCCTGGCTCACCGAGCTCAAGGCCGACGGAACACACACGATTACCCGCGCCCAGCGCACCGATTGCAACGGCGCCTGGAGGTTGACCATCCCCGCCCTCGACGTATCCCTGGAGATCACCCACCGCGGACTGCCTGACTCACCCCGGCGGCCTCTACGCCGGCGTGTGCTCCGTCACCGGCACGCTCGCGGGCGAAGACATCGCCGGACACGGTTGCACGGACGTCACCGGACAGGCCGAGGCCGGCGGCAACCG
The DNA here is from genome assembly GCF_039532705.1 of Streptomyces sparsogenes subsp. cuspidosporus. Classification (NCBI taxonomy): domain Bacteria; kingdom Bacillati; phylum Actinomycetota; class Actinomycetes; order Kitasatosporales; family Streptomycetaceae; genus Streptomyces; species Streptomyces sparsogenes. The sequence goes on from NZ_BAAASD010000001.1 coordinate 638,897, forward strand.
CCGCGCCCCGCTCACCGGAGTCCGGCGAGCGGGGCGCGGCCTTCCCCCCGCACGACCCGAGGGGCCGACCATGACCAGCACCGACAGGTGGCTGATCGGTTTCCGCTACCAAGATCTTCCCGGCCGCATCGTTCGATGCTTCTACCTCGTCGACGCCGCCGATCCGCGGCGAGCCCAGCAGATAGCAGCCGCCCGGGCCCACACGCCCGTCGAAATTTCATTGTCATCATCATCCATGGACCGAGTGGGTGAGGCGGTCCGGCGCGGAGTGAAGGTGGCGCTCGGCACCGACGCGGGTGCCGTTCAGCACGCCCGGAACCTCCGGGAGCTCGGGCACCTGGTCGAGCTGGGCATGTCACCGTTGGAGGCCATCCGCGCCGGGACGCTGAACGCCGCTCAGATGATGGGGCTGGACGAGACGCTCGGCACCATCGAGCCGGGGAAGACCGCCGACCCGAAGCGGCTCGTCGCGACTGGCGGCGAACGTGTCCCGCCACCGGTCGCGACGAGAGCCCACGAAGCGCTCACAGCCGCTCGGCGCTGCGGTCCCATGTGCCCGGGGCGACGCCGCGCTCCCGTAGCTCCGCCTCGCGTACCTTGCCCGCCTCGGTGAGTGGCAGGGCGGGGACCAGCTCGATGTACCGCCTGCCCATGGCCGCGAGGCCGCACCGGACGACCTGGACGCGCGTCTGCTGGAACTGCTGAGTGCGGATGGGCGTACGTCGCTGCGCGACCTGTCGGCGGCGACCGACACGAGTCTGACCACAGTGCGCCGCAGGCTGCAGTCGCTGCTCGCGTCACGGCTGAGCCTGCGCTGCGACCTGGCCCGGCCGCTGTCGGGATGGCCGCTGTCCGCCGTCTGCTTCGCATCGGTTCCGGGCCGGCATGTGGAGGGGACGAGCCGGGCGCTGTCCGGGGTGCGGGAGGTCCGCTCGTGCGCGATCACGTCAGGCCCGCACAATCTGGTGATCGACGTCTGGCTGCGGGAACTGCGCGATGTGCACGCCTTCGAGGCCCACCTGTCGCGCAAGCTGCCGCGTCTCACCGTGTCCGACCTGTCCGGCTCAGCTTCGGTGCCTGTCGGCCGAGAGAAAGTACTGCCGGCCGGCGAGATGTTGAAAGTGTGCCGTGGTGACATCCGCGGCGTCGCGCTCCGCGACGACCCGTCGGGCCTTCGGAAGCGCTGATGCGTCTCGGTGACCAGGAAGGAGGGCTTCGCTCAGTATCCGTCCGGACATGGATGGCGGGACCGGTAGCCGCGTGAGCCGGCAGATCGTCGGGGGAATGTCGAGGTGGTCGGCCGGGAGTGGGGTTTCATGGGCGGTTCGGAAGCTCGGCCCGTTCAGCACCAGTGGTATGCGCATGTCGGCGGCTGACGTCGAGCCGTGGCCGCCCGTGTACCGCGCGCCGTCTCGGACGCTGTGACCGATGCGCGGGTTGCCGAGCCGGTCGTGGTAAGTGAGCGACACATACGCGAGCAGGCCGTCGGCGGCGCTTCGGGCGGAACACAGCTCAGCCGGCGGAAGGAGCCCGGGGACGTCGCCCCCGGCGAAGACCGGCCCGGACCATTCCGCCGACATGATGGCATCGAGGATCGCGTCGACCTGCTGAGTTCGGAGGCGCTGCCGCGCGTACACCAGCACCCCACCGTTGTTGTCGACAAGCTGCACGACATCGGCGAGCGAAGGCGGAATCAGTGACGCCATTTCGGCCATGTCGACCGTGTGCGTCGCGTTCGAGAAGCCGTGGTCGGCCGTCACGATGACGTCGGTGTGCGGTGCCTGCTCACGGACCCGGTCGATCAGTCGACGCAGTCGGCGGTCGATCTCGGAGAGGGCGTCATCCCCCACTGGGCCGTCGACGCCGTTGTCGTGTTGTACGTCGTCCAGCTCGCCCGACCACAGGACGAGGACGTCCGGCGCCAGCTCCGGAATGACGTAGTCCACGATCAGGTCGGTTGCCCAGCCCAATTCGGGGAATGGGCCGTCCGCGGCCTGGGGAAGGCTTCCCGCGAGACGGCGCCGGACGCTCTCGGGCTGCGCGTAGAAGGCATCGTGATCGTACGGATGCGTGCCTATCACGGCCCCGTGCCCGTCGGCCGCTCCCGGGTTGAGCAGCAGGGTGCAGCCGTTCGACCCTGTTCCGACGACGACGAGCTCGCGGCCGTGGTCGGCGAGGTGTTCACCGAGGGTCGGTGGAGGAAGCAGCCGGCCACCCCGGAGGGAGCGGAGCAGCTCCAGGTGGTCGGGGCGGCCGGTGTCGATGAGGTGTCCGTCGGCCCAGAGGCGGTTGCCCGGGATTCCGGTGACGCCGGGGGGCGCTCCGCTGGCGAGGGACGCCGCGGCGGGGCGGGTCAGCGACGGTGTGACCGAGCGCGCTTGCCGGTACGACACGCCGCCGCGTGCGAGTTCCGTGAGGAACGGCATCTTCCGCACATCGGTCGCCCGTAGTCCGTCGACGACCACGAGGAGCGTGCTCACCATTCCGCTATCTCCGATCGAGGCTCTGCCCCTGAGGGCCGACCCGGGGCAGGACGGGGTCCGGGTCCGACGTTTCGTGTTCGGGCGCTCACTTCTTCTCGATCGGCAGGCCGGGCGGGTTGAGCTGGGAGGTGCTCACCCCGTCGCTGGTGAGGCCCCAGCGGGCCAGGATCTTCCCGTAGACGCCGGTCTTGATCAGGTGGTTGATCGCGTCGTTGAGCGGCTTGCCGAGGCCGTTGTTCTTCTTGGTGGTCGCGGCGATCAGGCCTTGCAGGTGCTGCCCGGCTCCGATGATGGCGCCGACGACCTGGGTCTGGCCGGAGGTCTTGGCGTGGTACAGGGCTTCGGGGTTGGGATGGAGGTAGGCGTCGATGTGGCCGGACTGAAGGGCCAGGTAGCAGGCCGATTCGTCCTGGTAGTACTTCACGTTGATGGGCTTGCGGCCCGCCTTGACGTTCTGGGCGCTCCAGTCCAGCAGGACCTTTTCCTCACTGGTCCCGGTGGGTACGGCGATGGTCCTGCCCGCCACGTCCTGGGGGCCGGTGACGCGCCACGTCGTGCCCTTCTTGGCCTCGAACGCCTGAGCGTCCTTGCGGTAGGTGGCCATGTCGTACTTCTGCTTGCGCAGTTCGGTGACGGTGATGTTGGAGACGCCGACGTCGTACTTGCCGCTGTCCAGACCGACGAAGATCTGTTCGAAGGAGACCGGGTTGTAGTGCACCTTGAGGCCGAACACCGAGGCGATCGCGTACGCCATGTCCGCTTCCACGCCGATGAGGGTCTTGTTGTCCGTGGCGAAGAAGGTGAGCGGTGCGGTGCCCCCCTTGGAGTTGCCGATTTCGAGGGTGCCCCGGGACCGGATGGCCGCGGGCACCTCAGCGGCGATGGAGGGGACCTTGGAGGCCTCGTAGCGCTTCTGGTCGGGGCTGGTGTTGAAGGGCCCCTTGGACGCCGATCCGGATGCGTCCTTGGCGGGGCCGCCGCAGGCGCTCAGGGTGAGCGCGGCAGCGATGGCCAGGGTGAACGGGGCGAGCTTGGGGCGGGTGAGCACGGACATGATGGTGCTGCCTTTCAGGAGAATCAGGAGAGTCAGGAGAAGCGGGGTCAGAGGACTTTTGAGAGGAAGGCGCGGGTGCGCTCGTGTCGGGGGGAGTCGAGCACGTCGCCCGGTGTCCCCTGCTCGACGATCCGGCCGTTGTCCATGAACACCACGGTGTCGGCGACCTCACGGGCGAAGCCGATCTCATGAGTGACGACGATCATGGTGGTGCCCACACGGGCCAGATCCTTGATCACATCCAGCACCTCGCCGACCAGCTCCGGGTCGAGGGCGGAGGTGGGCTCGTCGAAGAGCAGCACCTTGGGTTCCAGGGCGAGCGCGCGGGCGATGGCGATGCGCTGCTGCTGGCCGCCGGACAGCTGCCCGGGGTAGGCGGCCGCCTTGTCGCGCAGGCCGACGCGCTCCAGCAGCCGCTCGGCGCGTTCCTGAGCCTGGGCACGTGGCACCCCCAGGGCGGAGACGGGCGCCTCGGTCAGGTTGTCCAGCACTGTGAGATGCGGGAAGAGGTTGAAGCTCTGGAAGACGAAGCCGATGTGGGTGCGCTGACGCAGCACCTCGCGCTCGCGCAGCTCGTGCAGCCTGTCGCCGACCCGCCGGTAGCCGATGAGTTCGCCGTCGATGGTGACGGTGCCGCGCTTGACCTTCTCCAGGTGGTTGATGCAGCGCAGCAGGGTGGACTTGCCGGATCCGGACGGGCCCAGCACGACGGTCACCTCGCCGGCGCGGACCTGCAGATCGACGCCCTTGAGCACCTCGACCAGGCCGTAGGTCTTATGAACGTCGCGGATGTCGACGACCACCCGGGCAGGATCGGCCGCGGCCTCGTGGGGACGGCGGTCGGCGGAAGGTGATTTCGTGGTCACCGTAGGGTCCCTTCTTCCGCGGCGGCCGCGCGCAGGTTGCGGATGGCGAGGCGCACCCGCTCGACAGGCGTCGGCGGCAGCGCCCGCGTCGCGCCCTTGGCGAAGCGCCGCTCGACGTAGTACTGGAAGATCGTGAGGACGGTGGTCAGCAGGATGTACCAGGCGGTCGCGACAAGCAGCATGGGCACGACGCGGGAGGTGCGCCCGTAGATGACCTGGACGGTGTAGAAGAGTTCCATGATCGCCATCACGGAGACGATCGAGGTGTTCTTGAACAGCGAGATCAGCAGGTTGGCGGCGTTGGGCGCGATGGTCCGCATGGCTTGCGGCAGCACGATGCGCAGGAGCTGACGGCGCTTGGGAATCCCCAGCGCGGCGGCGGCTTCCAGCTGACCGTGGCTGACGGACAGCACCCCCGCACGGACGATCTCCGAGGCGAAGGCGGCCTCGTTGACCGAGAGCGCGAGGATGGCCGCACTCGTCGAGCTGACCAGATGGGTGGTGCTGAAGGAGAAGAACTCCGGCCCGAACGGCACCCCGATGCTCAGCCGCGAGTACAGGTAGGAGATGTTGAACCAGAAGAGCACCTGCACCAGCAGCGGCACGGAGCGCACGACCCAGACATAGCTGTAGGCGGTCACCCGCAGCAGGGGGTTGGGGGAGAGCCGCATGAAGGCCAGCACGATGCCGCCGGCGAAGCCCGCCAACGCGGCGTAGCAGGTGAGCTGGATGGTCAGCCATACGCCGTGCAGAACACTGGGGTCGAAGAAGTACTGCCGGAAAGTCGCCCACTCCAGGCCGGGGTTGGTGGCGAGGGCGTGCGCCAACTGGGCCACCAGGACGAGGGCGACGGCCACGGCCACCCAACGGCCGGGGTGCCGGACTGGAACGATCTTGGGGTGTCCGGGCTGCTCGGCGGGGCTGCCCGGTGGTGCGAGCGCGGCTTTGCCGTCAGTGGCAGTGGTCATGATGACGTCTCCGATTCAGCGGTGAGTTCGGGAATCCCGGGCAGGCGGAGCAAACGGTGGATCACACTGCGGGAGACCGTCGCCCGCCGCCGGCCACAAGCCGGCCCGGTGGGTGGCCGGGAGAGCACATCAGCCGGCCCAGCGGTCGAGGAGCCCGGCCATGGCCGACAGTCCGCGGCGAAGATGTTCCTCCGCGATGGCGAAACTCAGCCGCAGATGCCCGGGAGCCCCGAAGGAAGCACCGGGGACCGTGATGACGCCGGAGTCCAGGAGGCGGTCCGCCACCGTGACGTCGTCGGGGGCGAAGCGTCGCACGTCGGGGAAGACGTAGAACGCGCCGTCAGGAGGCGTCCGGAACAGCCCGAGGGGTTCCAGCGCGGCCTGACACACCTTCAGCCGACTGCGGAGGATCGCCCGGAACTCGGCCGTCACATCCGGTCCGGTGAGGGCGGCGAAGGCGGCCGCCTGCGCGATGCGGCTGACGTTCGAGGTGGTGTGGGACTGGACGGCGGCAGCCGCGTCGATCACCTTCTTCGGGCCCGCCACCCAGCCCACCCGCCAGCCTGTCATGGCGTAGGACTTGGACACACTGCCGACCGTGACGAGTCGGTCGCTCACCCCGGGCTCGACCCGGCCCGGTGCCGGGACGGGCCGGAAGCCAAGATCGACATAGGTCTCGTCCGAGACAATCCAGACGCGGTGCTTCGCCGCCCACGCCAGGAGCGCACGCAGCTCCGACGTGTCGTAGACCAGTCCCGTCGGGTTGTTCGGTGAGCACAACACCATCGCCCGGGTGGACGGGGTCCGGGCTGCCTCCAGGTTTTCCGGGGTGACCTTCAGCTCGCCGGCGGACGGCTGGACGATCACCGGGCTGCCGCCTGCCAGCCGGACCGAGGACGGGAAGGTCACCCAGTACGGCGCCGGTATCAGGACCTCGTCCCCAGGGCTGAGCAGCGCCATGAACGCGTTGAACAACGCCTGTTTCGCGCCATGGGTGACCAGTACGTTGGAGTCGTCGAGGGGCGTCGTGGTCCTTGCGCTGAGCCGGTCGGCGATCGCCTGACGCAGATGGGTCTCGCCGCCGGTCGGCCCGTAGTGGTGGTTCTCCGGCCTGCGCACGGCATCGATGGCCGCGGAGACGATGGTGGCGGGGGTCGGCAGGTCGAGTTCGCCTGCCGAGAAGTCGAAGACTTCGACGCCCTCACGGCGCAGCCCTGCGGCGCGCTGGCGCAAGGCGGCGGTCGGCGACATGGTGATCACGGGAGTATTCCTCGTTTCCGGAGTTGGTCGGCTGCCAGGTTCGGAGTCGGGAGTGACGCGGGAAGCAATCGCGGGTTACCGAGGGATGAACTATCCAGAGATGGCAAGGGTGTCGGGATGAGATATCCAGGCCGTGCTAGTGTCCTGCCCGCACCGACAGTCGATCCGCCCGTGCCACAGCGAAATGAGGCCCCGTGGTTGCAGCCAAGTCGTCCCTGCTGAGCGGCGAATTCGTCACCCGTGCCCAAGCCGCTTTGCACAACCTGGGTGCCACGGACAAACGGGTCATCGAGATGATCCTCAGCGATCCCGACGCGGTTGTGCGCGGCTCGGTGACCGAACTCGCCCAGAAGGCCGGCGTCGCGCAGTCCTCAGCGGTCCGTGCCTGCCAGCGCCTCGGGTATCGGGGCTACCAAGACGTCAAACTCACGATCACCCGCGATCTCGCCCAGCAGGACGAGCAGGAGCAAGAACTCGCCCACGAAGAGGGAATAGACGGCCGGACACCAGCCGGCGACATCCTCGATCGCATACTCCGCCGCAGCGGCAGGGCCCTGGTCGACGCCGCACAGACCGTCGACCCCGCGCTGCTGTCACTCACCATCGACCGCATGGCGGTGGCCACCCGCGTCCTCGTCGTCGGCAACGGCACGTCCGCGGCGCCGGCCCACGATGCCGCCTACCGGCTGTCCGCGCTCGGCCTCGTGACGATGTTTCCCACCGACGTCATGGCCCAGCACCTGGCCGCACGACACCTCGACGAGTCCTGTGTCTGCCTTGTCATCAGCCACACCGGTGCCAGCCGCGAATCGCTGAGGGCCGCCGAGGCCGCGCGAGCGGCAGGCGCGTTCACCGTCGCCATCACAAGCTTCGCCAACTCCCCCCTGACCCGCGTCGTGGACGCCGCACTGATCGCGGGAGGACCCGAGTACGGTTTCCGCCTCGAAGCAATGGCCAGCCGCCTCGCTCACCTGGGAATCGTCGACGCACTGTTCGTCGGCATCGCCGTTCGCAGCCCCAGCGCATCCACGAAAGCACTCGACGTGATGGCCGACATCACGGTTGAACACTCTCTGTAGAAGGAACACACCTGTGCCCCACCACGACAACACCCCGAGGATCGACCTGGCTGTCCTCGACATGGCCGGCACCACCATCGCGGACAACGGCATCGTCGAACGGTCCGTGGACGAGGCCCTGTCGCTCGCCGGTCTCGGCCCCATCACCCCGGAAACCCTCCGGCCCCTGCGCGGCATGGCGAAAACCGACATGTTCAGCCGTCTGGCGCCTGACCCCCGCAAGGCCGCCGAAGCACACCGCCACTTCGTCGACCTCATGCTCAACGCGGTGCCGGCAGGTGAGCTACCCGCCAGGGACGGAGCCGAGAGCGTCCTCGTCAGCCTGCGGGAGCGCGGAGTCAAGACGTGCCTCATGACCGGCTTCGACCCCGCGGTCCAGGACGCCCTCCTCGACGCCCTCGGCTGGCGCGACTTGATCGACCTCACGGTCGCGCCGTCCGGAACGCTCCGTGGCCGCCCCTACCCCGACCTGATCCTCACCGCGGTCATCAAGCTCGGCATCGAGGCGGTCCAGAACGTCCTCGTCGCCGGCGACACGGCCAACGACCTGCTCGCCGGTACACGCTCCGGAGCCGGACACGTCATCGGCGTCCTGGGCGGAGCACACGCACGGGAACAACTCCAGGCCGCACCACACACAGCCATCGCGGCCGACCTGGAAGAATTGGCCGCGCACCTTGCCTGAGACCGATGCCGGCCGACGAGATCCCGACCGTGTGGAGAACCGGTCCAAGGGCAGGAACGAGGAACCCTCCCCGCCGCTGAACGAGGATCGACCACAGGCGAGTACCGAGCGCCTCGCCGGGGGAGGCTATCCGTTCCAGGACATCCCGGGCTCGAAGTCCGTCACCGCCCGCGCGCTGTTCCTGGCGGCCGCCGCACGAGGCACGACGGTGCTGCACAGACCCCTGGTCTCGGATGACTCGTCGGGGTTCGCCGAGGGGCTCGCCTCGCTCGGCTACCGGCTGGAGCACGAGCCGGACCGGTGGGCGGTCGAGGGCCGCGTGCGGGGACCGGCAGCCGAACGGGCCTCGGTCTTCTGTCGCGACGGCGCCACCACCGCGCGGTTCCTTCCCGTCCTGGCCGCCACCGGCCACGGCGTCTTCCACTTCGACGCCTCCGCCCAGATGCGCCGCCGCCCTCTCGGCCCGCTTACCCGGGCACTGCGCGACCTCGGCGTCACCGTTGTCCACCGGGAGCGGGAGGGCCACCACCCGTTGACGATCCATGCCGACGGGATCAAGGGAGGACACCTCACCCTTGACGCCGGGCTGTCCTCCCAGTTCCTCACCGCACTGCTGCTGGTCGGTCCGCTCACCGAGCAAGGGCTCACCATCACCGTGAGCGACCTGGTCTCCGTGCCGTACGTGGACATCACCGTGGCGATGATGGAACGCTTCGGGGCGCACGTGCACCGCGACGGGAACACCTTCACAGTGCCCGCTCAGCCGTACCTGGCCACCGACTACATGATCGAGCCGGACGCCTCCACCGCCAGCTACTTCCTGGCCGCGGCCGCGCTCACCGGCCGCCGCGTCACCATCCGCGGACTGGGCGCGGGCAGCCTCCAGGGCGATCTGGGCTTCGCGCAGGTGCTCGCCCGGATGGGAGCACACACCACACTGGCCCAGGAACACATAACCGTCACCGGTGCCCACGGCGGACGGCTGACCGGCATCACCGTGAACATGCGCGACATCTCCGACACCATGCCCACGCTGGCCGCCATCGCGCCGTTCGCCGACACCCCGGTCCGTATCGAGGACGTCTACAACACCCGGATCAAGGAATGTGACCGGCTCGAAGCCTGCGCCGAGAACCTGCGCGCCCTCGGGGTCCCGGTCCAGGTCGGACGGGACTGGATCGAGATCCGCCCCTCCCAGCCCCACCCCGCACGTATCGCCTGCCACGGCGACCACCGCATCGCCATGGCCTTCAGCATCACCGGCCTGCGCACTCCCGGTCTCACCCTCGACGATCCCGGATGTGTGAAGAAGACCTTTCCCGGCTTCCACCGCGCGCTGGACGGCCTTCTCGCCATCTGGCAGCGGGGCTAGCGTCCTGGGCCAGTAGTCGTTCGTCAGTTGTCGAATGACCTCTTCTCGGCCGTGCGCGATCACCGCCACCGGCGCGGGGGAGTGGTGCGGTACGGAGCGGGTGAACGGACCGACGCGCGGCCTGGGCCGTGGGTGAAGCGGCCGACGACCACCAGGGCCGCGTTGGCCGATCAGGTGCGGACAAGAGCGGCGGCCCCTGTCACTGAGTGCGCCACGGGTGCCCTGTGCGAACGCGACGGCCTGCTTGTCATTCACTGGCAGATGCCACCACCCTGACCATTGCCCATACCAGTCGAACCAGAGTAATGTTCCTGGCGTAACTGGTTCGCCTGTGTCTTTGCTGGCTGAGAAGGAGTACATCCTGTGCGGGTTTCGCCGATCGTCTTCCCGGACCCGGAGGCC